>JBFIEE010000006.1:0-85433 GCA_041603535.1 Porticoccaceae bacterium | reverse complement strand
ACATATCAACCAGACCAATATGATCGACTACATTCGCTTTATCGAAGGCGAATACGGTGTTGCCTTTGAAAATTACCAGCAATTGCACCATTGGTCCGTCGAGCATGGCGAGGACTTCTGGGCAAGTATCTGGCGCTACACTAATATTGTTGCGAGTACGCCCTGGCAGGTGGTACTGGATGACGCGAATAAATTCCCCGGCGCCCACTGGTTTACCGGCGCGCGCCTTAATTTTGCCGAAAACCTGTTGCGCTGTGCGCAGGATGACGCGCTGTGCAATAACATCGCCCTGATCTCGCGCCTGGAAAACGGCGCACGCCATACCCTGACCCACAGGCAACTGTACACCGCCGTCGAGCAACTCGCCGCCGGCCTCAGCGCCGCCGGTGTGGGCGTCGGCGATCGGGTCGCCGCATTTATGCCCAATGTGGCGGAGACAGTCATTGCCATGCTCGCCAGCACCAGCCTCGGCGCTATCTGGTCTTCCTGCTCGCCAGATTTTGGCATCAACGGCGTGATGGACCGCTTTGGGCAAATCGAGCCGAAGGTACTGTTTGCCTGCGACGGCTACTACTACAACGGCAAGGTGATTGACGCCTTGCCGCGGGTGCGGGAAATCGCCGCGCAGATCACCACCATAGAAAAACTGGTGGTCGTGCCCGTCATTCATCGCGACGCGCCCGGGGCGATTACCCTCAGCGATATACCCCAGGCCTGCCTGCTGCAGGATGTGCAGGTCACCAGCGCCACACCGCCCTTAAATTTTGCACAACTGCCGTTCGATCATCCGCTGTATATCATGTATTCCTCGGGCACCACGGGGGTGCCCAAGTGCATTGTGCACTCGGCGGGCGGCACACTGGTTCAGCACCTGAAGGAGCATGTCCTGCACGTTGACCTCAAACCCGAAGACACGCTGTTTTACTTCACCACCTGCGGCTGGATGATGTGGAACTGGCTGGTCAGCGGGCTGGCCACCGGCGCGACTCTGGTACTGTACGATGGCTCGCCCTTCGCACCCGGCCCCAGCGCCATGCTCGATATGATCGATGAGGAAAATATCTCGATTTTCGGCACCAGCGCCAAATACATTGCGGCCATCGAGAAAGAGGGGCTGAAGCCACGACACAGCCATCAACTGGCGACCCTCAAAACCATTCTGTCCACCGGCTCACCGTTATCCCACGAAAGCTTTCGCTATGTTTATCGCGAAGTCAAAACCGATGTCTGTCTGTCGTCCATTTCCGGCGGTACCGACATTGTTTCCTGCTTCGTGCTGGGCAACCCCTGCCTACCGGTATACGAGGGCGAGCTGCAGTGTCTGGGCCTGGGCATGGCCGTGGCGATCTGGAACGAGCAGGGGCAGGCGGTCAGTCAGGAAAAAGGCGAGCTGGTTTGTACCCGGCCCTTTCCATCCTGCCCGATTTATTTCTGGAATGACCCCGACAACGAAAAATTTCTCAAGGCCTACTTCGCCACCTGGCCCGGCATCTGGGCTCACGGCGACTACGGCGAGATTACCGGTAACGGCGGCGTGGTGATTCACGGGCGCAGCGATGCGGTACTAAACCCCGGGGGCGTGCGCATCGGTACGGCGGAGATATATCGCCAGGTGGAAAAGATCGAAGCCGTGGTCGATGCCCTCTGCATCGGTCAGGACTGGGAGGAAGATGTGCGCGTGGTGCTGTTTGTGGTGCTGCGCGAAGGCCTTACCCTGAACGATGAACTGATCCAGACCATCCGCACGACCATTCGCGCCAACACAACGCCGCGCCACGTCCCCGCCAGAGTTATTCAGGTGGCGGATATACCGCGCACCATTAGCGGCAAAATCGTCGAACTGGCGGTGCGCAACGTGGTGCACGGCCAAACGGTTAAAAATACCGACGCGCTGGCCAATCCACAGGCTTTGCAATATTTTGCTAATTTACCCGAGTTACAAACTTAAATCGCCGTTCACTGGCGCAACACTAACGCCACACCGACGCAAACCCGAGAAATACCATGATGAGATTGATGATTACCGCCAGCTTATATTTCACCCTCCTGTTAACCCCCCTCGCCTGGTCATCCCCCGCCATAAACGGCGGACCGCCACCTGTGCCAGCGGCCAGTCAGGTCAAGCTGACCACCGATCTGGGCGATATCGTGGTCGAGCTATACGCTGAAAAAGCCCCCTTAACGGTGGCCAACTTCGTCAATTACGTGAACAGCAAGCACTACGAGGGCACGGTTTTTCACCGGGTGATCAAGGGCTTTATGGTTCAGGGTGGCGGGTTTTATAAAAACCTTAATATGAAACCGACCCTGCCCCCCATCCAGAACGAAGCCGACAATGGCCTTAAAAACCTGCGCGGCACCATCGCCATGGCGCGCACCAATGACCCTCATTCCGCTACCGCGCAGTTTTTTATCAACCTGGAAGACAACAGCTTCCTCGATCACAAAGATAAATCCTTGCGGGGCTGGGGCTATACCGTGTTCGGCAAAGTGGTTGAAGGCATGGATGTGGTAAACAAGATGGGCGACTCCGAGACTGGCGCACGCGGCCCCTTCAGCTCGGATGTGCCGCTGCGCTCGATCAGCATTCTAAGCGCTACAGTTATCGACGCTCCGGATAACTCCGCCACGCCTTAAGGCGGTTTGCGATGAGCCAGCATAGCCTGAACGAACTAGCGAAGGCCGCCGCCAGTGCCTTAAAAAACACTGGTAGCACCATTGCCGTGTCGGAATCGTCCATGGGTGGCCTGCTATCGGCGGCACTGGTCGCCGTGCCCGGCGCCTCAGATTATTTTCTGGGCGGCGTCACCATTTACACCCACGAATCGCGAAAACAACTGCTGGGTTTGGACAAGGCCGCGTTACAGGGCATTCGCCCGGCGACGGAGGCCTATGCCCTGCTCTGCGCGCGCACCATCCACCAGAAGATGAACAGCACCTGGGCGTTGGCGGAGACCGGCGCCAGTGGCCCCAGCGCCAATCCTTACATGGACCCGCCGGGCACCGCCTGGATCGCCATTGTCGGCCCGGTGGAAAAAACCCTGCGTATAACAACCGGTGACAACGACCGCGAAGCAAATATGTGGGCGTTCGCAAAACAAGCGCTGGCCTTGCTCAGCGCGACGATTCGTGAGTAGAACTGCTCGGCAATTTATCAGGTGCGCAAGGGCCAGACGGGCGCCGAACCCCAACAGCCGCCACTGACTCTGTTAACCTCACCATACTAGAAAAATAAACGGATAACCCATGACAGAAGCCCACACGGATGTACCGGAACGCAGCATGCGTAAGGTTGCCTTCACCGCTCTCGCTGGTACCAGCATCGAGTGGTTTGATTTTTTCATCTACGGCATGGCGGCCGCACTGGTATTTCCCGCGGCATTTTTCCCGGCGGATATGCCCGAGCTGGTCAGCCTGATCGCCGCCTTTGGTACGTTTGCGGTGGGTTTTATCGCCCGGCCCATCGGCGGCATGGTGTTCGGCCATTTTGGTGATCGTATCGGTCGCAAGGCGACCCTGGTCAGCGCTCTGATGTTAATGGGCGTGGCCACCACCTTAATCGGTTGTCTACCCACCTACGCCAGTATCGGCATCGCCGCGCCGCTGTTACTGACCCTGCTGCGCTTCACCCAGGGCCTGGCCGTGGGCGGGCAATGGGGTGGCGCCATGTTACTGGTGACCGAAAACGCCCCGCCCCATAGACGGGGTTACTACGGCGCCTTTGCCCAGGCGGGTGCGCCGGTCGGCATGATTCTCGCCAATCTGGCTTTTCTGGGCGTCAATGCGCTGGTCAGTGACCAGCAATTCCAGGACTGGGGCTGGCGCATCCCTTTTCTGGCCAGCGTTGTGTTAATCGGTTTGAGTATGTATGTGCAATTACATCTGGAAGAAACACCAGCCTTTAAGGAGCTGCAAAACTATCAGGCGGCGCAAAGCGGCGCGCTTGTTCAAGCCGATACAGATGTCGACCAACAAGCCAGGCCCAGACCAGATAACCAGAACCTGAAACACTCGCCGGTGTTCGAAGTAATACGCTCCCACCCCCGGCAGATACTACTGGCCGCCGGCGCATTTATTGCGGTGCAGGTGACCTTTTATATATTAGTCGTGTTCGTAGTAGCCTACGGCACCCAGCCCACCGGACTTAATCTGCCCCGCGAGTTCCTGTTAGCGGCAGTGCTGATCTCATCGATCGTGCAGATTCCGGCTAATTTCGGCGCCGCCATCTACTCCGATCGCATGGGCCGGCGTGGTATCTACATGGCCGGCGCGATCCTCGGTGGCATCTGGGCCTTTGCCCTGTTTCCATTGATCGATACCGGTAGCTTCCTGTGGATCACCTTCGCCATCTGCGTGGCGCAGATATTTATGGGCATGATGTATGGCCCCCAGGCGGCTTTGCTGGCGGAGCTGTTTAGCACCCATGTGCGTTATTCCGGCGCGTCCCTCGGTTATCAGCTAGGTGCGATTGTCGGCGGGGCCTTCGCACCGATTATCGCCACAGCTTTGTGGAGTCAGTTCGGCACCATATATGTAGCGATCTATATCGCGACTGCCTCGCTATTAACGTTGATATCCGTGGTCATGTTGACCGAGACCCGGGGTAGAAGCCTTCGCGAGATCTGAGCACGGGCAAGACTGAAAAGTTAGCCGGCAGCGCGCATACTAAACAGTTACCCGGAAGCTTTAGTAAGAATAAAGTTCTCCTCCATATGTGCTCTGACGTCGTCCATATGGGCGATATATTCATTAATACCGCCGTTGTAATTACCATCCTGACGGCGATTGAACTCGCCCTCAAAATTATAATAACCCGGCGTACATTCTTCGTTACGGCTGGTGGTGCCACGAAATTTGATAACTTCCTGCACCCACCATTCCTCGGCTTCAGCAGTGGGATCAATGCACTGGATGTTATTTTCGCGGGCGTAATCCATGCAGGCAGCAATATGCTTACCCTGCCATTCCAGCATATCGGTGAGGTTAAACTGAAACGATGACTGGTAACCGGCCATGATAAAAAGATTGGGGAAGTCGTGGCTGTGCACGCCCAGTAGTGTACGAATGCCATCCTCGTATTTTCCCGCCAGATTGACGCCGTCCCTGCCAACAATGGTGTTGAACACCCCGGTTTTTTGAACCTCAAACCCGGTGGCGTAAATCAGCACATCGACCTTGTAGGTTTTGCCGTCAAATACCGGTCCATCCTCACTGATCTCGTCAACGCCTTTGCCGTGGGTATCGACCAGATGAACATTGGGCCGGTTGTAGGTGGGCAGGTAATCATTGTGGAAGGTGGGTCGCTTGCACATATACATGTACCAGGGCTTGAGTGACTCGGCGGTGGCCCTGTCCTCTACCATGTCATCTATCCATTCATGGATGCGCATCATGTGATCGATATTGGCATTCTCCTGTCGGCGGACTTTTTCCTCCTGAGGGATTTTGGCTTTTGCGGCCCGCTGCTCTTCCGTTAGCATTTGAGCATCGAGGGTTTTCCGCCGCCGCTTCGCCTGCCAGCCGGGTTCAAGTTTGGCTGCCCATTCCGGGTCAGTCGGCCAGTCTTTACGCCTTTCAATGGTCGAGGGCGTACGCTGAAAGACATAAAGCTCCTTGGCCTTTTCGCCCAGGTTGGGAATAATCTGCACCGCCGAAGCGCCAGTGCCAATAATGCCAACCACCTTGTCAGACAGGTTTTCAAGATCCTGCCCGGTGTAGTCGTAGTCCCAGCGACCGGTGTGAAAGGAATGCCCCCTGAAAGTTTCTATGCCCGTTATGGCGGCCAGTTTGGGCTTGGTCAATGGTCCGTTAGCACAAATAACGAAGCGAGCCTTCATGTGATCGCCACGGTCGGTCTCTACGTGCCAAAGCTTTTCCTCTTCGTTCCAGACGGTAGCGGTGACCGTGGTCTGAAAGACCGCGTGATCATATAATTCGTAGTCCCTGGCAATGGATTTGCAGTAATCGTAAATCTCAAAACCTGTCGCGTAGTGCCGGGTGGGTATATAACCGGTCTCATCCAGTAAAGGCAGATAATCATAGGCGACCACATCGCAGGCAATGCCGGGATAGCGATTCCAGTACCAGGTGCCGCCCACATCACCGGCCCGCTCGACGATACGGATATTTCTAAACCCCTTTTCATGGAGTCTGACCGAGGTCAGCAAGGCAGAAAACCCACCCCCGATAAACAGTATTTCAACCTCGTCGTGTATGGATTCACGCGGCGTTATTTCTCGGTTGTAGGAGTCCTCACCATAGCGGGCCAGCTCGCCGCTCAGCTCCGAGGTGTAATTGGATAAGCCATGGGGACGGTACTTGAGTCGAAGATCCCGCTCCTCGGCAAATTTTTTCTTGACCGCGTCATAGAATTCCTGGGGACGCTCCGACTCTGGCGGCAGCGCCTGGGAACCTAGCGAGAACTTACCTTTTTTACGCCCTGCGTATTCCACCATATCTTACTACCTCGTGTAAGCAAATAGTTAACTGGTTTTAAGAATAGCAGCAGTTTGGTCAATCTCAAGGTAGTGCACCGCGTATGGTGCATCGCGAACTTTCGGCTCGTCCTCACACTATTTGGTGTCTGGCGTAACTGCTTTGTTATCGGCCAGAGGCGCGACCGATTCCGCTACGTTCGGGTCTGTTCTATCAGTATTTCTAATGCGCTATGCTGCAGTACATTTCATACACAGTGACGGAATTTTGAAACAATTAGTCATCAGAAGATTTCATCGCTGGCTCGGCATTGTCGCTGCCGTCCAGCTACTTATCTGGACCGGATCCGGCCTGTTTTTCGCAGTAATGCCCATAGAGACTATCCGTGGGTCCCATTTACTTGAAAGTCCCGCCATTTTTCGTTTGGGCCATGTTTCTCTGGTGTCCCCTAGCTCCCTGGTCAGGCACCACAGGGAGCTCTCGATGGTCAGCCTGAGCCAGGTTCAGATCACGCAACGACTAAATACGCCCATCTATATCGTCAAAACAGACAAGGACTGGCTGGTTTTTAATGCTGAAACGGCCGAAAAATTAGCGCCGCTGACCGAGACGGAAGCAAGGGCGATTGCATCTAACAACACCTCGCTGGCGGTTAAAGCCGTGGCCTGGGTTGCGACGGTAAACCCCGGTAGCGAGTATCGAGAAGGAGAATTACCGGCCTGGAGAGTCGAACTGGAAGGCACTGATCACGCCAACCTGTGGATCGGCGCCAACAGCGGTCAGGTCAGGGCCGTTCGGACAACCACATGGCGTGTTTACGATTTTCTGTGGGGCCTTCACATCATGGATTACTACGGCAGAGATAATTTCAATTCCTGGTTGCTGAGGGGATTTGCCCTGCTGGGCGTCACCACCATACTGTCCGGCATTGTCCTGACAATTTCGTCGATAAGACGGCAAAAGGGGTCATTTTTCACGCGCTAGTGACTCCTCAAACCCACTCGCAACGGCATTAAACATCACGACGCCTGAATTTACGTTCGCCATGTCAGCAGAATAACGTCAGCGCAATTACTGAGCACTCCCTGACCCGACCGCAGGAAAGGGCGCCTCTACAGGCCTTCCCCTGTTGATGAACTTACTACCGTAGAGAGTTGTTTCCAGCGAACCTGTGAGGCACCCTCGGTGTACGCCGGCGGGTCAGGAGACCGCTAAGAACGCACCCCTCGATAATGCTCGGCCAGTGAAGGGCTGGCACGCTGGGCATCGGCAATACGCCGTACGACTTTATCGAGGTGTTCGCCCCGAACATTGAGATCCCAGAGCGCCGGGGTGCCGTTGGCGATTTCGTGATAGGTGCAGAACAGGCCGTCTTTAAACTCGAACATACCGACACTGGGTGCGACAATGCGATTACCCTCGCTGAAGCGGTTGACGGACCGAAAGCTCGCCACATAGCGCACGTAACCGCGCTGTTCATCACACACCGGATCGAACATATCCCAGAGCCACTGATCGCCGTCTTTGAACCAGTCCACTTCCATCATTTTCGCGATGGCGTCGCGGCCACGGATAGCGCCATAAATGGCATCGTGATAAACCGCATCTTCGGTAAATAGCGCGCCGAAGGCCGCGCCGTCCTGCTGCTCAACAGCACGGGCGAAAAGATCTAGTTTTTTACTGAAGTCCTGCATGATATTTACCCGGCTATTTTCGTAGTGGTTGTTTTGTATCGCGGTTATATTATCCCTGTTATATATCGTCAGATAACTAACTGGCCACCCACTTTATCGCGGCCACCTATTTCCCGGTAAAGACCGGTTTTCTTTTTTCGAGAAAAGCGGCCTGCCCCTCTTTCAGATCGGCACTGCGAAAAGATTCGGCGACTAACTTTTTGGCTTCGGCCCGTAAGGCCTCGCCGAAAAGGGGTTCCTCCACCATATTCATAATGCGTTTTATGCCTTTTAACGCCAATGGCGCGTTATTGGCTATTTCTTCTGCAAGAGCAAATACGGTATCGACCAATTGATCAGCGGGTACCAGTTGCCTGACCAAACCCATGTCAGTAATTTGATCGCCTCGGTAAGGGCGGCCGGTAAAGAGTAGTTCCCGCGCCTTCGCACTGCCCAGCACCTGAATAAATTGCAGCAAACCCTCGGGGCCATATACGACGCCAAGTTTGGCGGGCGGCATACCTATGGAGATATGGTCCGCAGCAATGCGCAGGTCACAACACAAAGCCAGATGCAGGGCTCCGCCAAAGCAATGACCGTTAATCATGGCAATCGTTGGAAAGGGAAAGTTTTTGACCGCATCCAGCGCCTGTTCAAACGGTGTGCCAGTGGCACCACCGGGCCGCGTTTCTTTATGGCCAGGGCCAACAGTTTCGATGGCGCTGATGTCATAACCCGCCGAGAACGCCTTGTCGCCAGCGCCGGTCAAAATAAGTACGCGAATATCACCGCTCGCCGCCCAGTCGGCCAGCACCTGGCACAACTCCCTCAACAGTTGTGGTGACAGGGCGTTGCGATGCCTGGGGCGGTTGAAGGTAATAAGGCCTATGTGCCCGCGTCGCTCGTGCAACAAGACATCGCTCTCATCGGTCGTCACCAACTTGTGCCCTCCTGTTATTGTCTGCTTGCTGGTCTTTTTATTATCCGCTTAATTACGTGATAATCATAAAGCGGGGGCAGCAAAGCCTGGTTCATTTTAATCACTGAATTAAAACTGTCAGTTGAATTCAGTCACTAAACAGAGCTCGCGCTGCTGGCGACAATTATCACAACGCTTCTAAAAAAAACCTCCGTTGCCGGGTTCTTAATCCAATACCGAAATCAACTCAACGTCAAAAATCAAGGTCGCGTAGGGCCCAATCAGGCCGCCCGCGCCACGTTCGCCATAAGCGAGATGATAGGGGACATACAAACGCCATTTGGCGCCTTCTTCCATCATTTGCAGCGCTTCAGTCCAGCCCGCTATAACGCCGCTGACCGGAAACTCAGCGGGTTGGCCGCGCTTGTAGGAACTGTCAAACACCTGCCCGTCAAGCAACGTACCTTCGTAGTGAGTACGAACTTTTGATGAGTGCGTTGGCTTTGCGCCCTGCCCGGCAGTAAGAATCTCGTACTGTAGCCCAGATTCGGTGACAGTAACTTCATCACGCTGCGCGTTCTCAGTGAGGAATTTCTCGCCGTCGGCAGTAGACGCTGCCTTATCACCGGCGCCATTCGCTTCAATGCGTTTATTTATTTCTTCAAAGGCTTCTCTCAGAATTTCGGTATCTACCTGGCTGGGCTGGCCGCTAACGGCATCGGTAATGCCATCCATCAAGGCACCTAGCTTGATGTCATCAAAGGGACTTTTAGCCAATTGATCGCCCATTTGCCGGCCAATACCGTAACTTACCCGCAATTCTGCAGTGTCATATTTGTCAGACATGATTGTATGCTCTTGGTTACTCTCAGAAATGAACGGGCAGTCTAGCATGTCGCTGACAAAAATCACGTCAGGCGCGGCTTCGCACCAGGGCTTTAGGTTGCACGAGCCACGTAGAAGCAAATCAGGGGTTAAGCGCTCAGGGAAGGTCTCGACGTCAAAACCCGAACCCCTGAGCCAGCCGTAGATTGGCGCTGAATTAATTCAGGATGTTATAACCTCGACCGCGCAGACAGTTTCTAACCACACGCTGTTTCTCATCGAAGGATTGCCCGGTTCCCTTGACCGCGCCGAGCACCCCACCGGCACCGGCAGCACGTTTAGCGGTACCGCTATCGCCAACAATGGCGCCGACCGCACCACCAACCACTGCCCCGACCACCGTGCCGCCGACAACTTTCTTACCGGTATTCACTTCCGCGGCATAGCTGCGGCACTCGTGCAGATCCTGATAATAGGCCTGCATATCGACATTTTTGGTATCGATAATCACATCACCACCCGTATGGTGCTGGCGATGCCCAGCACAACCCGATAATGTCACAATCGTTAATAGTGTCAGGCCCAGGCCTCGTTTCATTGCAGCCACCATTGTGTTTGTTGTTTAGTTAAGCGCTCTCGATCTTCCCCATGCTATCGGGTTCTGCCGTTATATTCATAGCATTATCATTTATGCCCACAGCCTGCTCACCCTTCCCCCTGCAACGTATCAGGAGGGCGTCCGTTGACAGCAGCAAGCCAGGGTCGGACTAACACCGCACCACCCGGCAACGTCCCGCAGCCATAAGAAAAAGCTGCTCTTGACTTGCAACAAGGTGAATACTCGTCCATTAATTGAGCATGCCACCTAAACGCACAATGCGGGGATCAAACCATCATGAAAATTGGTGTGCCAAAAGAAATTAAAGCCGATGAATACCGCGTTGCACTAACACCGGCGGGTGCTCGGGCGCTGACGGATGCTGGGCACAGTGTTGTGGTTGAAACAAATGCTGGCGCAGGCTCAGGCTTCGACGATGGCGATTACAAACAGGCAAACGCCAGAATCGTTGCCGCGAGTGCAGCCTGGGACGTCGATCTTGTACTGAAGGTGAAAGAGCCAACACAACTGGAATACCCTTACCTCCAGGGGCAAATAGTGTTCACTTACTTTCACCTTGCCGGAGTGGATATCGAGTTAACCCAGACTTTGCTTACCCGGCGAACCATGGCGCTCGCCTATGAAACGATCGAAGATTCCGTTGGTCGTCTGCCGTTGCTGGCGCCAATGAGCGCCGTCGCCGGCAGCATGGCGGTCACCATGGGTAATTATTATCTGGCCAAATTTAACGGTGGCAAGGGCATGCTGCTGTCGCAATTATTTGATCAGCGCTACGGAAAGGTCGTCATTATCGGCGATGGCGTGGTCGGCCAGCACAGCGCCAAAGTCGCTGTCAGTATGGGCGCCGAGGTATACATCGCCGGCCATACGCCTGACAAAACTCAGCAGTTGGCCATAGCCCTGGCGACCGATATCCACTTTATAGAGTCAAACACGGCAAATATTTCTGCAGCAGTGGCGGATGCGGATCTGGTTGTCGGCGCCGTACTCGTTCGCGGCGGCCGGGCTCCCCACGTGATCAGTGAAGCCATGGTGAAAACAATGCAGCCAGGTTCGGTGATAGTCGATGTCAGTATCGATCAGGGGGGGTGCGTAGCAACCGCAAAACCCACTACCCATGCGGATCCGGTGTATACAAAACACGGCGTGATCCATTATTGCGTCGCCAATATGCCCGGCGCTTATCCCCGTCTATCTACCATTGCCCTCACCAACGCAACGCTGCCCTACGCGCTGAGGCTGGCCAATGACGGCGAGCAGGCGTTAAAAACGGACCCTGGTTTTGCCAAAGGAGTGAACACTTACCACGGCCACATCGCTAATCTGGCGGTGGCTGATAGCCTGGCGATGCCAGACCACTACCGGAAGTATTGACCCTGTTTGCGATCCGGGATTGTCGCGGTCTATCTGCTATCTACGGGTAGCGCTGTCTACACGTGTCGTCCACCAGGGCTGTCGTTAACGCTGATCCCCCGCAGTGATCAGTCAAGCTGTCAACTCAGCAAAAAAACTGCGCAGTCTGTCTTCCCCGCCGTCCTCCCAGGCTAGCAACGCGGCGGTACCGATAATCGCGATCTCCGCCTTGCCGCGTAAAAAATCCAGATCTGATTTCTGGCTCACACCAAAACCTACACCAATCGGTAGTTGGGTATATGCGCGGCAACGGGAGATAAAGCTTTCAAGGTCGTCACCCATTTCTGTCGCCCCGCCGGTCACTCCCTTACGTGCGACGGCATAAATGAAACCCTGCGCTGCATCACCCAGTGCCTGCAAGCGGGATGCTGTGTTGGTGGGCGTCATCAGAATAATGGGGGCTAGTTCTCTGACTCTGGATAACGCATGCAGCTCACCCGCTTCCTGCACCGGCAGATCGGGCAAAATATAACCACAGCCGCCGGCATCAGCCAACTTGCTGACGAAGGTCTCTGCACCCATTTTGAAAGCCGTGTTGTAGTAACCCATCATCAGCACCTTAAACGGGAAGTGACTACTGACTTTTTTCATGAATGCAAAGCAGTCGGCGGGACGTACTCCGTTGGCAATTGCCTGCTGATTGGCTTTCACAAAGAGCGGGCCATCGGCCGATGGCTCGGAAAACGGAAATTGCAGCTCGACCACATCAACACCAAACTCGGCCATAATTTCGAGCTCGCGCCAGTTATCCTCAAACGATGGATAACCGCATACAACGTGAGTCATCAACAGCAGATCTTTGTACTGCAAGCGCGCGCGCAGGTATCGCTCCAACGAGTCTGGTTTGAGCGGATCCGGCGCCAGGGAGTCCACCCCGGAAGCCTTCGTATCAGGCGCCATATTCTACTGCCTTGTTTCTAATGAACCGCTTCCAGTGCTCATCGTCGATAACATCTGCGACGGTGAAAATGTCCTTATCGCCCCGCCCGGACTGGTTGATAAGGATCACCTGATCCTTCTTCATTGTTGGCGCCTCCACCACAGCCTGGGCAAAGGCGTGGGTGCTTTCCAGCGCCGGGATCAGGCCTTCTGTGCGCATCACCAACTTCAGAGTGTCGCGCACCATCTCATCGGTGGCGGCTTCAAAGCGCACGCGCTGTTTCTCCCATAAATCAACCAGAATCGGGTTAACGCCGATGTAGTCGAGACCTGCCGCAATGGAGTGGGTCTCCAGCATATTACCGTCAGCATTTTGCAGGAAATACGTTTTGAACCCTTGCGCCACGCCCACCGAGGCATCGTGATACGCCAGTCGCGAGGCATGCAGGCCCGAACCCGCGCCGTGCCCGCCAGCCTCGACCCCAACCAGCTCCACGTTGTCGTCCATAAAGCCCTGAAAAATGCCGATGGCATTGGAGCCACCACCGACGCAGGCAAAGACGCGGTCGGGCAATTTCCCGGCTTCCTGAATAATTTGCTCGCGCGCTTCCCTGCCTATAATGGCCTGGAAAAAACTGACCATTTCGGGAAAAGGATGAGGGCCACAGGCGGTACCCAGCACATAATGAGTGTCGGCCATATTGGTCACCCAGTCGCGCAGACACTCGTTGATGGCATCTTTCAGGGTGCGCTGGCCATCTTTGACCGCAACAACTTCTGCTCCGAGGTTTTCCATCCAGAACACGTTGGGTCGCTGCCGCGCGACATCCACCTCGCCCATATAAATTTTGCATTCGAAGCCAAAGCGTGCCGCCATGGTTGCGGTGGCAAAGCCGTGTTGGCCGGCACCGGTTTCGGCAATCACTCTTTTTTTGCCGAGCCGTTTGCAGATCAGGCCCTGGCCCATGACGTTATTAATTTTGTGCGAGCCGGTATGCCCCAGGTCTTCCCGCTTCACGTAGATGCGCGCGCCGCCCAGTTTGTTGGACAGGTTCTCCAGATAAGTTACCGGCGTGGGTCGGCCGGAATAGGTACGCATTAATTCAACAAATTCCGCCCAGAATGCCGGATCATTTTTGCAGCCACGGAAACAATGCTGCAACTCTTCGATGGTCGCCGTGAGAATTTCCGGCAGGAAGGTACCGCCATAATCGCCATAATAGCCTTCACGGCCTGCGGCAAAATCAAATAAAGACATAGAACTTCCGGAGTCGCTACCAGACAGGGGTCCACATAGTAGCCAAGCAGATGATTTTCAACAAGTAAGCGGACTGAAATACTGGTGAAAGTAGCAGTTCAAATAACCCTCAATAACTGCCCGCTACTAACTTGAATGAAGGGTGTCGAATATTATCCTAAATGCTGTCCAGCACCTCACGAGGCTCAGCTCGCTGAGAATAGTCCGCGTCAACAAAGGCGTAGGTGATACGACCACTGGCATCGACCACATAGGTAGCTGGAACAGGCAAGGTCCAACTGTCATCGCCGTTGTAATCGGGCAGAGGGAAACCAAAATTGGTATAAGCTGTTTTTAACGCATCCGGCAAATTAAATACCAGCCCGAGATCCCGGGCCAGCGTGTTGCCAGCATCACTCAACACCGGAAATTCCAGCGCGTGCTTTTCTGCCACCGTGAGGGATTTGTCCGGGGTCTGGGGGCTAATCGCCACCATCTGCGCACCCTTTGATTTGATCTCGGGCAGTAAGCGCTGAAAGGCATTGATTTCCAGATTGCAATAAGGGCACCACTCGCCCCGATAGAAATTAATAATAGTCGGGCCATTACTGAGCAATTCTCTGAGTGCCACCTTGTTACCGTGGGCATCCGTTAAGTCAGCATCGGGGAATTGATCCCCTACACCTAACGCTCGCTCGGCGATACCAGTAGCCACCAGCTTTGCTGTTTCATCCAGCAAGGTTTGCAGTACCTCCTCGGGTACATTGGCGACAAACTGCTCTCTAAAGGCCTGGATCTCTGCGCTTAAGGTGGTCATCATTTTACTCCCAGTAAGTGAGCTTTTTTTACCGCACCGGTTACTTTAACTTTGGTTCTGGATCAGATATTTGTGATTGTGCTCCCCAAGAGTCGGCGCCTTGCTGCGCATGCCGGCCCGCTCGCCGTTAATCCGCAGGGCCGATTGCACCACTGGCAATTCACCCGTGTTGTCGATCATACCCGTCGCCTGGGTTTGGGCATGGGCCAGCACTTCTGCCGTATCCTGGATCGGGGAACAGGGCACACCCGCCGGGCGCAGTAACTCGACCCACTCATCACGGCTGCGCGTCAGCAATGCCGCCTGGACCAAATCATTCACATTTGAACGGTTCTTACCGCGAATACGCGCGTCCGCCAGTTCTGGATCATCTTTCCACTCGGGATGTCCAAGCGCATCAGCAAGCGCAAAAAATAGCTTGTTATTCAGCGCCGTGATCATGATCTGACCATCGGCCGTATCAAAAGCCCTGTTGGGTGCGACGCCGCGAATACCGGAACCCGCACGCTTCGGTACCACCCCGGTCGCGGCGTTAACACCAAACTGCATGGTCATCCATGCCAGCGCGGTTTCGAGCAAGGAAACATCCACCACACCACCTGCGCCAGTTTGATGACGTCGATTAATCGCCGCGAGCACGCCGATAACCAGCCACATGCCGGTACCCAGGTCAACAAAAGGCACGCCAACGCGGGAGGGTGCTCGATCTTCCTCCCCGGTGACACTCATGATGCCGCTAAAAGCCTGGATCATGGGATCATATCCGGGTAATTCGTTGAGCGGCCCCTCGCTGCCATAGGCCCCGAGGTTGCAATAAATCAACGCGGGTGCCAGCGCCAACATATCATCTGCACCAAGCCCCATATCCGCCGCCTTACCTGGGCGCAGGCTCTGGATACAGACATCGGCATTTTCCACAATAAAATCCCGCAGCCATTGCCGTTCAGATTCCTGAGACAAATCCAGGCTGATCGCCTCTTTATTGCGATTGAATGCCTCGAACACGATTGAAGAATGGTCGCCGACTTTGGCACCGTAATGGCGGGCGTCATCGCCACTCAGCGATTCCACCTTGACAACAGATGCACCGAGATCAGCCAGGATCATCGCGCCAAAAGGCGCGGCGACGTTCTGGCCGATTTCGACGACCTGGATACCTGCAAGCGGCAATGCACCGGACATAAATTCCCCCAGGAATTTTCACTAGATAAGCGAGCTTAGCACCAATGCAACTAATTCCGAGACTTGTCTACAGGCGAACTGCTCGCCGCTGGCACCGCTGATCGCTGGCCCGAGACGCGCACCGACGGTACAGCGCCGCGTCGACAGTAGAGACATTGAAGACGAATACTGCTTTAACTAGAACACGTAGCTCGCGCGAAAATGAACCCCCGTCTCCGGTTCGCTTTGCGTACCGTACAAATTCTCAATGGGGATGCTCAGTGCAGTATTAAAAGCCCACTGTCCGACATTGGCCCGAAGACCTGGAGAAAAATACAGCAGGTTGCCACCACTGTTAGCCTCGACGTGACCGGCAATTTCAACTCGATCGCGCTGCACACCGTTAATCTCCATAACCAACGCCAGGGACATTGCGGACAGCAATTCAGACACGCCGGCATACGCACCATGATCATGCATGTGATCGCGATGATCGTGCTTTAAGCCCAGTAAAGGCCGGGAAAAAGCGATGTTGTAGTTGAAAATATCCCCCTGTCGTGTGCGTTGCGCACCCTCGCTAACCAGTGTGTACATCACATTCGCATCGACGGCCCATTCGGCATATTTAGTGCTGTAGGCTAGCCCAAAAAAGTAGTCCCAGGACCCTGAACCGGGTTGCAACTCCGTTTCCAGTCGTTCGCCGACACGACTTTTCTGTTGCGTATTCCCCGTCGGCATTTTTACGCCAAACAACAACGCAGCCCGATCAGCCCCCGGCTCCGCGTAAAACTGGTAGGCACCGTACAACTGCGCGTCGCCCAGACCTTCGGCATTGCCAAGGCGGATGATCGACGCTGCCGCGGATTCAATGTCTTCGTCGCCGCCATCATGGTGTTCTTCAGCATCGTGCCCACCGTGCCCATGAGCCGATCGCCTCAAGCCCTGGCGCTCAATATAGGGGAGCGACAGACCGACAGTGAGTTTTTCGGACACGCCATATGTCGCGTTTAGCGCCGTTCGCGATAGCGCATTGGTACTGTGAATATCTTCACCGCGCTCTGCGCCCCGGGTTAGCGCCGCATTGCTGACGGCATCAAAAGAAACATATTGAAAATCGACTGATACCGCGACTTTATTCGCACCCAGGGCACCAGCGGTACTGGTAATAATTGGCCCGCTGGCAAGGCCCTGAACACCAACGGACGGATGATCGGCCCATACTTTCTCAGCCGTGACAACAACGACCAGCAGCAGGGCGACAATACTTTTTACGCCGATATTTCTTTCCATACGCTTGCCCCGCACACTATTCCCCCTCACCCTGTTTGCTCTCACACCCCTTCCCCTCACACTCTTTCCCCTGACGATGCGCCCGAAAACGAAAGGATACCAGTATGTGGATTCCTTCGCGCCAGGAGACAGCGTATATTGTCAGGGAAGAGGCAATTAGTGACACAGCGACAGAGAACGCACAAAACCTCGCAGACGCAAGGTATTAGTCGATCTGAACTTTAAACGTGCCGACCACTCGCGTGGCTTCACCGGGTACCGAGAAACGTATTTCACCGAGCACCTGTCCACCGATGGCGTCGCCAAACTTCAGCACCATGTCGTAAGCACTGCTGGCAACTTCACTTTCGATATCACTACTTTGCGGATCACGCCACCGATAATGTACATGGGGACGATTAGCGGTTTTGTCGCCCGCCTTTATATCAAAGGTTTTACCGGCAGGTGTCTCGCCTTCATCGAGAAACAGAAAAACCAGCAAACTGGGGTTAAACCCCCAACCGTCACCGGCGTAAATCGCCAGTGCGTTGGCGTATTCGGCATGAGTTAGCTCAACATTGGTGCCGCGGATGGAGCCGCTCACTCTGGCGGGCAGCACTACCGGTGGCATATAAATCTGCTGCGCTTTGCCGTCCGCTGCTGCCGCTGCTCGACCGGATTCCTCAAGCGCTTTTTTGGTTTCGTCCAGGCCGGTCGCCATACCCTCGGCCATGGTCTGCATGCTTTCAGTCATGACCTTACCGATATCCTTGACGGCCCCCTGAATCCCCTCGGCCATGGCCTGCCCCATGGCACCCATGGCCGAGCCAAAAATGGCGCCGATCATGGCCTGATCGGTAGCCGTTCTGTCCACCTTCCACTCACCATCAACCCTGACCAAACGGGTATCAAAACTGACCTCGCCGATGTTTGCCTGACCCTCCTGCGGTTCAGGCACCACCACTGTCGGCACACGTGCGCTGTCATTATCGACAATTGCTGGCTCGAGGCGTATTTCCTGGACCTTGTCGCCCGCCATTTTCATTTCGCCACTAAAGGGTCCCACGGTCGGCGCTTGCTGACTAACAGTTAGTGCATTCATGGCTATCTGATCGCCCTTTTGCTGCGCCGCCCAGTACGCCTTCGCCACAACATTCGGATCACTGCCATTGCCGCCACAGGCGGCGAGGAACAAACACACCAACAAAACCAGCACGCGTTTCATACTTTATCTCCAATTTAATGCGGCGCAGTGCCTCGCTGCTAACGACCTTGCGGACTATCCAAAAACTTCAACTGATGCTCGTCAAGCGGTAGGCGCGCGCCGCGGTATTGTGAAACATATCCCGCTTTTCATCGGCTGAGTAAGCGCGGGCTATACGCTTATAGGCATTCCACAGCACCACGTAACTCGCACCGCGCTTATCCACCGGGAAGTTTGATTCAAACATACAGCGCGCTGGACCAAACTGATCAATAGCATATTGAATCGGCCCGGCCCAGGGTTCCGCCAGTTCTTCTGAGGTGGGTGGTTGCGCCTGTTTATCCCAACGGAATCCAAACATGGGCATACCGATACCGCCGAGCTTGAGAAAGGTATTGGGCTCAGCAGCCAGTGCTTTCATGGTGGTTTTCCAGAACTCAAATATTTCTTCGCGCCGGCCCTTGTAGGGGCCGGTGCCGAGAAATCCGCCGAGGTGGTCAACAACGATTGGCGTATCGGGACAGGCGCGCGCGACAGCGGCAAGTTCCGGTAATTGCGGGTGATAAACGAAGGCATCGTAGGTGTAGCCCAGCGCGCCCACGCGGCGCACGCCGGCAAGGTAATTTGGGTCATCCATCCGTGTTGACCTGGCCATAGCCAGGGGTGGGTGCCGGTCCTGCGCGGTAATGAAACGCACGCCGCGAAACAGACCTCGGCCAGCTGCCTCGTGGGCCGCCAGCACCTCTTCGACTGCCGCGCCCATGGTGACGTCGGCATGGGCCATGATGGCGGAAATTTCCGCCTGGCCGGAGTCAGCGCTTTGCGCGGCCAGCTCGGCGACAAATTCTGTTTCACCTATCGGTCGCAGATGCTCCGGGCCGTCCGTGCGGTATTGCGCATGGCACTCCAGAAAAACCGTGCGCACTACGTTGTGGCCAGTTCCAGTATCAGGATGTAAGTCGGCATGCAGATCCGACAATGTGTAAGGCCAGCCGGTATGACCGGTATCGAGCCACAAATGATGATGGGCGTCGCAGATGGGCAACTCAGGTTCCAGTGCATCTTCCTGTATCTGCGCGAGCCAGCGCGCGTGTTCGCTCGCGGGGCTATTATCAGTGGTCATGGTGGTTTACCTCTCAGTTGGATCAGCTGCTTTTATTTTTCTTCCTGGCGCCGGTTCTAGCTCATGATAGTCTGCCCAACCGAAACTATACCGGAGGACGCGAAACCATTGACATTGGGCCACCGATAACGAGACCCCTACTCGACCCCCTTTGCACGTTTGGCCGTGACTGGCCGCGGTCTATAATCACACCATAGCAATGCGAGCCCGCGGCGGAAATCAACATCGGTAACCATTTATACTCGACCATCTTATACTCGACCATCCGGCCTTGGCCGATATTAACCCGTCCCATTAACCGACCCTGTTTACTTACTTTATTTTACCCACCGCGAGAAACTAACTGATGGCATTGAAAGCCACTATTTTTAAAGCCATTATCCAGGTCGCCGATATCAATCGCGGCTACTATCGGGAGCATACGCTCACCCTGGCCAGACACCCCTCTGAAACCGATGCGAGAATGATGATTCGGTTACTGGCTTTCGCGCTGCACGCTAGCGACACCCTGCAATTCACCCGGGGTCTGAGCACTCAGGATGAACCGGATCTGTGGCAAAAAAGCCTTACCGATGACATTGATACCTGGATCGACCTGGGGCTGCCAGAAACCAAAAGGCTACGCAAAGCCTGCGGCAGAGCCAGGCAGGTGTTCCTGTACTGTTATGGCGGGCACAGTGTGCAACTCTGGTGGGAGCAAAACCAGAGCACATTGTGCCGGCACAAAAACCTGAGCATTATCGACCTGCCCAAAGAAGCCACCGAGAACCTGGCCAGCTTCGCGCAAAAACATATGCGTATGGAATTCACCATTCAGGATGATCATATTCTTGTCAGTGATGGGCAGAACAGTGCGGGAGTTGACCTCACATTCCTGCAGAAAGCCGTGGGTGGGTGACCAGCCTCCTGTATGAAGGCACCGTCATGAAGGCACCATCGGTTAACGCGGCGGCGGGATACCACAGACCTATCCCGTTATTTGGTTAGCGTTACTGCTATTAGCAGCGTCACAGTTATTAACACCGCTATTTGGTTAGCTTTGTTATTTAGCCAGTGTCGCGACCGCCTCGGCTGCCGCAGGCGTCAAACCTGCACCACCCTCGGCAGTATATTCACGGATATTTTTTATCATTGACGGCGACCAGAACTTTTTGATGTGTGTCGCAGTGCTTTGAACTTTCGCCTCGGCGTCAGCTGCGGGTATACAGGCGGCTATCTGGTTGGCCATTTTGACGAGGTGATCGACACTGTTATGTGACACGGGGAACGGCTCCTCTGCTGACATCAATTAATAATACGTTGCGGATGGGTATAAACCATGTGGCGACCGGGACGAGCAAAGCCCACCAGCGTAATATTGGCCTGGTGCGCCAGATCGATGGCAAGCCGCGTAGGCGCGGACACCGCCACCAACATTTCGACGCCCATCACGGCGGCCTTGACCACCATTTCGTAACTGGCGCGGCTTGATATCATTACAAAACTACCGGCCAGCTGGTGCGCGCCACGGCTTTGCCGACACAGCGCCCCATAAAGCTTATCCAGGGCATTGTGGCGACCGACATCTTCACGCAGCAGCAGAATATTGCCATCGGCATGGCACAATGCAGCCCCGTGAACGGCACCAGTTATCGCTTGCAGCGGCTGATTCGCTTCCAGCTGGTTGACCGCCCGCTCAATGGCGCTGTGCGGAAAACGCTGGTTACCAACCACCGGCGTTGGCCGTCGGATTGCCTGTTCCAGTGACTCGGCCCCACACAAACCGCAGCCAGTGCGTCCCGTCAGGTTGCGCCGCGCCTGTTTCAGGAGTGCGAAACGCTCCGCCGCTATATCCATTGCTATTTCCATGCCGCCAGCCACGTCCAGATCACCAGCCGTATCATTCCCTGCACCACGGCGGTCATCTGCGCCGCGCCCGCCCACCGCAACACGCCGCGGTACGACCGACATATCATAAAGTTGAGCGGGGTGCTGAAGAATGCCTTCCGTAAGACTAAAACCGAGGGCCAAATCTTCAAGGTAATCGGGAGTCGCCATCATCACGACATGAGATATACCGTTGTACACCAGTGCAACGGCGGTTTCACAAATAACCTCGTCAGCAACCTGTGTCGAGCGCCCCTCTCGCCATTCACCAACTACCTGGGGGCAGCTAGCGACGTGGTGATCGCTATCGGCCGAGTCGGAACGACCATCATACAAACCATCGCACGAACCGCCAGGACGCCTGTCGCTTGCCTCAGACTCAGCGGGCTGGACTGGTTTCTTCATCCTGACGCCGTGCGGCTCGCAAAAAGTTGAGCTGTTGTTCGTTAAATTTATGCTGTCGGTCCTGCCATTCGGAAGGTGCCGTCACCTTGCTGACCTGCACAGCTGTCACCTTGTATTCGGGACAATTGGTGGCCCAGTCGGAATTGTCCGTGGTAATGACATTGGCGCCGGAAAACGGAAAATGAAAAGTGGTGTACACCACGCCGGGCTGTACGTCCTCGGTAACTCTGGCCCGCAACACCGTGTCACCCACTCGGCTTTGAATACCCGTCCAGTCGCCATCGTTGATGCCACGCTCCTCGGCATCGTGGGGATGCATTTCCAGAATATCCTCACTGTGCCAGTTATTGTTGGCCGTGCGCCTAGTCTGCGCGCCGACGTTGTACTGGCTGAGAATCCGCCCCGTAGTCAACAAGAGGGGGAATTTGCGGCTGGCGCGTTCATCCGTCGGCACAAAGTCGGTGATGGCGAAAAAGCCTTTGCCGCGCACAAATTCGTCGATATGCATCGTCGGCGTACCTGTCGGGGCCTCGTCGTTACAGGGCCACTGGATACTGCCAAGCTCGGTGAGTTTTTCATAAGTGACGCCACGGAAAGTTGGCGTCAACCGAGCGATTTCCTCCATGATCTGGCTGGGATGATCGTAGTGCATATCCATACCCAATGCTTTGGCAAGCCCCAGTGTCGCCTCCCAGTCCGCTAATCCGGCCTTCGGCGGCATGGCCCGTCGCACCGGCGAGATACGACGTTCCGCATTGGTAAACGTGCCGTCCTTTTCGAGAAACGACGAACCCGGTAAAAATACATGGGCGTATTTAGCGGTTTCGTTGAGAAAGATATCCTGCACAATCAGGCATTCCAGCGATGACAAGGCAGACTCCACATGATGGGTATTCGGATCTGACTGGGCGATGTCCTCGCCCTGGCAGTACAAACCTTTGAAGTCACCGTCGATAGCGGCATCAAACATATTAGGGATACGCAAACCGGGTTCATTGTCCAGCGTGACCTTCCAGTCCTTTTCAAATAATCCGCGGGCCTGATCATCGGCAATGTGCCGGTATCCGGGTAGCTCGTGAGGGAAGGAGCCCATGTCACAGGAACCCTGCACATTGTTCTGACCGCGCAGCGGATTCACCCCGACGCCTTCGCGGCCAATATTGCCTGTGGCCATGGCCAGATTGGCGATACCCATCACCGTGGTCGAGCCCTGACTGTGTTCGGTAACACCCAGGCCATAATAAATGGCGCCGTTGCCACCGTTAGCAAACAGCCGCGCCGCGCCACGCAGGTCGGCTGCAGGGATACCAGTAATGTTTTCGGTCGCTTCCGGGGAATGTTTTTGATCGCTGACGAAGGCTCGCCATTGATCGTAAGCCGGCTTTTCGCAGCGCTCTGCTATAAAAGCTTTCGCCTCCAGGCCTTCGGTGATAATCACATGGGCCATGGCGTTGATAAACGCTACATTGGTACCGGGCCGCACCGGCAGATGATAGTCAGCCTTGATGTGGGGTGACGCCACCAGCTGTATCTTGCGCGGATCGACAATGATCAGCCTGGCGCCTTCCCGCAACCGCTTTTTGAGTCGTGATGCAAACACCGGGTGGGCATCTGTCGGGTTGGCGCCCATAACCATCACGACATCGGATTTCGCCACGGACGCGAATGACTGAGTACCAGCAGATTCGCCCAGGGTAGTTTTCAATCCGTAGCCAGTGGGCGAATGACAAACCCGCGCACAGGTGTCGACATTGTTGTTGCCAAAACCGGCGCGCACCAGTTTTTGCACCAGCCACACCTCCTCGTTGGTACAACGCGACGAAGTGATGCCACCAATACTGTTGCGGCCGTATTTATCCTGGATAGCGCGCAAGCGTTTAGCAGCAAAGGCAAAAGCCTCGTCCCAGCTCACTGGCTGCCAGGGTTGATCAATGGCATCGCGAATCATCGGCGTGGTGACGCGATCCTGATGGGTCGCGTAACCAAAGGCAAAGCGACCCTTGACGCAGGCGTGTCCTTCATTGGCCTTGCCATCTTTCCACGGGGTCATATTGACCACCGTGTTGCCGCGCATTTCGGCTTTGAACGAACAGCCCACGCCACAATAGGCGCAAGTGGTCAGAACGCTGTGTTCAGGCTGACCAAACTTGATAATGGTGTTTTCAGTCAGCGTTGCAGTTGGGCAGACATCGACACAGGCGCCACAGGACACACACTCCGAGCCCATGAAGGCTTCGTTCTGACTGGGGCTGACCTTCGACGCAAAACCACGACCGTCAATGGTCAGCGCAAACGTACCCTGAGTCTCCTCACAGGCGCGGACACAACGCGAACAGACGATGCATTTAGACGGATCAAAAGTGAAGTACGGGTTGGACTGGTCTTTTTCCGCGATCAGGTGGTTATTGCCCTCATAGCCATAACGCACTTCCCGAAGACCCACTTCGCCCGCGGTATCCTGCAGCTCGCAATTACCGTTGGTGGGACAGGTGAGGCAGTCCAGCGGGTGATCGGAGATGTACAACTCCATCATATTACGGCGCAAATCGGCGACTTTATCGGTCTGGGTGCGCACCACCATGCCCTGTTCTGCCGGCGTGGTGCAGGAGGCGGGATAACCTTTGCGGCCATCGATTTCGACCATACACATGCGGCAGGAGCCAAAGGCTTCCAGGGTGTCAGTCGCACACAACTTGGGAACTTTGATTCCGGCTTCGGCCGCAGCACGCATCACCGATGTGCCCTCAGGCACAGTAATCACAACACCGTCGATGTTGAGCGTAACGGTGGTTGTGGCAACACTCGGCAGTGTGCCGTAGTCTTTTTGTGGTACGTAATATTCCAACATGTTTCGTCCTCCCTCGCGGGGTCTTACCTGGATACCTTGATCGTTATGCGATCTAACTCCGGTAAGGGCCTAATCCCCACCTCTATTTGCCCCGAAATCTTCGGGGAAATGCGCTAAAGCGCTGCGCACCGGAAAAGGCGTCAACCCACCCATTGCACACAGCGAACCAAATTCCATCGTGTCACACAGATCATGGAGCAAAATAAGGTTTTTATCAGGCTCATCGCCAGCGCGGATTTTGTCAATCACCTCTACGCCGCGCGTGGAGCCAATACGGCAGGGTGTACACTTGCCACAGGATTCCACCACACAAAACTCCATGGCGAAACGGGCTTGCTCCGACATATCCACCGTATCATCAAACACCACGACACCACCGTGCCCAAGCATCGCTCGGGCAGCGGCGAAAGTTTCATAGTCCAGCGCGATATCCCATTGTGACTCGGCCAGATAGGCCCCCAGCGGACCGCCCACCTGAATTGCCCTGACTGGCCGACCACTCGCGGTGCCACCGCCAAACTCCTCAATCAGTCTGCGTAAGGTAGTACCGAAAGCCAACTCGACAATACCGCCACGCCTGATGTTGCCCGCCAGCTGCATAGGCAGCGTGCCCAATGACCGTCCGGTGCCGAGATCTTTATAGTACTCTGCACCCTTCTCAAAAATGGCCGAGACCGTCGCCAGGGTCAGCACATTATTAATCACCGTCGGCTTGCCGAAGAGGCCAACAATGGCCGGCAGCGGTGGCTTGGCTCGCACCATGCCCCGCTTGCCTTCAAGACTGTCGAGCAGGGAGGTTTCCTCTCCGCAAATATAGGCCCCTGCGCCAAGACGTACTTCAAGGTCAAACTGCCTGCCGCTTCCGGCAACGTTTGCACCGAGATAATTGGTCTCGTAGGCCCTGGCCAAAGCAGCTTTCAGAACTTTGTGCGCCTGCGGATATTCTGAACGTAAGTAGATGTAGCCCTGCGTCGCGCCCACCGCCAGTCCAGCAATGGTCATCCCCTCAATTAACTGGAAGGGGTCAGCTTCCATGAGCAAGCGGTCTGCGAAAGTACCGGAATCACCTTCGTCAGCATTGCAAACAATGTACTTTTGCTCCGCCTCGGTAGCGAGCACTGTCTGCCACTTGATACCGGTCGGGAATGCTGCTCCGCCCCGCCCCCGCAGACCTGATGCCTTCACCTGATCAACGATAGCCTGTGGCGTCATTGTCAACGCTCGGTCTAGGCCAACATAACCACCCTGCGCCCGGTAATCCTCGATGGAGAGTGGATCAATAATGCCCGCACGGGCAAAATTCACCCGCTGCTGATTTTTCAAATAGGGAATTTCTTCCGTTAAACCCAGGCACAGATCAGACTCGTTCGCGCCAGGCTTGCCTTCGTAAAAACGGGCATCAAACAGGGCAGGCACGTCACTTGCTGTAACCGGACCGTAGGCAACTCTGCCACTGGTTTGCTGCTGGTCAGCGCCCTCGACCTCGACCAGCGTCTCCAGCCAGAACATGCCGCGAGAGCCGTTTCGAACCAGCGTAATGTCGATGTCACGCAACGCGGCCTCGGCTCTGATCGCCGCCGCCACCGCGTCAGCGCCCAGCGCACAGGCAGTGGTATCGCGGGGCACATAGATTGTCGTCATCAGTTCGCCGCCTCCGCTGCGCCCGCGTTCAGATCAACCATCAATGCGTCAAATCGCGCTGGGGTGACCCGAGCATAAACGTCGTCACCAATCTGCACGGAAGGCCCGCAGGCGCAATTGCCCAGGCAATAAACCGGCTCAACAGTGATATTGCCATCGGCTGTGGTTTCACCGGTCTGAACATTCAGGGTCTTCTGAACATGCGCCTCAAGCGCCCTCGCACCAACAGCCTGACAGGCTTCGGCACGACAAATTTGGACCACATGTCTGCCGGCGGGTTGACTGCGGAAATGGTGGTAGAAGCTGATAACCCCGTGGACTTCCGCGCGGGATAGATTGAGGCCTTTAGCGATGGCCGGCACAGATTCAGCAGGAATATAGCCGATCGCGTGCTGGATTTCGTGAAGAATGGGTAACAACGCGCCAGGCATACCCTGCATGGACGCGACAATATTACTCACGGTTACCTCATGAACTATTGCTGTCATTGGCCCACCTTTGTTGACAGGAGGTCTGGGCGAAAGCGACGCACAAATCTCCGCGGGAGTTCTGACAAACAACATATAGCGTGTCTGGTGATGATCATAATAGTCAAAAGTTGCCTGTACTACCTGGACAATAAGACCGCCTATGATAAACCAAATGTTTGCTTATTTCCTGCGGGTCAACGGTTCACGCCGGCGGCGGGAAAGCCGTGGCATCGCTGGTAGAACGGCGCCTTCTCTCACCCTCGCCTGTAAAAACGCTGCTCCCCCAAAACAGCCTGTCACTACTCCTGCTTTCCTGGGGATAATTTATTGCTCTTATCCGGAACAAAGGCCAGGGCTGCGGAATTTATGCAATAACGCAGGCCGGTTGGCTCTGGACCATCTTCAAACACGTGACCCAGATGCTCACCACACTTTGATAGTACTTCCATACGACTGATCCCCCACGCCCAGTCTTTTTTGAGCACTACATTGTCTTTATTGAACACTTCCCAAAAGCTTGGCCAGCCTGTCCCCGAATCGAATTTTTGCGCTGAATGAAACACGGGCAGGCGACAACCCGCTGTCACATAAACGCCACTGCCCTGGTTTTTCAGCAACTCACCGGTAAAAGCCCGCTCAGTGCCTTTATCCCACAAAATATGATACTGGTCGGCAGTGAGTAGTTGCTTCCACGTCGATCTGGGAATGGCCTCGAGCCGCTCACCTCGCCCAATGAGAGCCTGCGCCTCTGCTACAGACAGTTGGTCTCTAGCAAAAACCGTGGTTGCGCCTGACCATGACAAGGGCAGCAACACGAACACGAACAATCCGAGCAATTTTTTCATATTCACTTCAAATCCTGACTGACACGTAGTTTTAAGAGCCGCCGCCGTGGCGAAAAGTTCAATAGAACACGATGCTGCCGCTGTCGTGCAACGTTATTACCCAGGACAACCTCTTCCGATCGCCATAGTATCCCGTTATATTAACCGCAATAACGATAACGACCTGGGAGCACTTGATGACTCAGAAAGTCTGGATTGAAGTCGCCATGAATGGCGCGTGGACGCGGGCCCTCCAACCTAATATTCCGGTTACCGCGGAGGAAATCACCCGTGACGGTATCGACTGCGTTAATGCCGGTGCCGCAATAATTCACGCCCACAGCCTCGACCCGAATACCGGCAGGCAAAATGGCGATGCCGATATATGTCATACCTTCATTAAGGGTATTCAACACCGCGTGGATGCCATTGTTTATCCCTCATCCATCGAAATACCCATGTCGGATGACGCGGAAATTCGCAACGCCACGACCAACGAGTTATGTCGACGTGGCGTACTGGAATGGGGCATCCTCGATCCCGGCTCCTGCAATTTTTCTACCAGAGAAAGTGCCGCAAATCTGTTTGGCGATGGGGGTAACATCTACGCAAATGGCCCGGCGGTGCTCAAAGCCAGTGCCGAGCTGGCAGCACAGTACGGCTGGCGACCCGCCTATGCCTGCTATGAGCCAGGTTTTGTGCGCGAGGGTGCCAAATTGTACCGCTCCATTCCCGGCGTCAAAACACCGGTGTTCCGCTTTATGCTGTCGGACGGCTTTACCTTTTGTTTTCCGCCCCGCGAATGGGCCATCGAGGCACTCGCCAAACTGATGGAAGAAGAGGCCCCCGGTGCACCCTGGATGGTCGCCGGGCTCGACATCAACACCATCCCGTTGATTCCGAAAATCGTCGAATTAGGCGGACATGTGCGCGTGGGGCTGGAGGATGCGCCGTTTCACAACACCAAAACCAACGTCCAGTGGGTAGAGGAGGCGGTGAAAGCGATTCGTGCAGCCGGCGCTGAACCAGCTACCGCTGCGGAGGTGCGCGCCGACCTGAATTGAATTAAGAATGAAGTTGTTTTAAAGCGCTGGCGCTTAAAGCCCCAAGGGCTTAAAACAAATACGCAGACCAACTGGCGACATGGTGAACTGCATCTGTTCCGTCACGCTATTGAGATCTGCGGCTGCCGTCACCTGGAATTTACTTACCACCATCGCCAGTACACTTTTGATTTCAAGCAAGGCGAGGCTCCGGCCCGGGCACAAACGCGGCCCTGAACCAAACGGCATAAATGAACGGGGATTCACCTGGCGTTGCTCGCCGGGTTCGGTTATCCAACGCTCCGGTTTAAACGCTTCAGCATCGGGAAAGTCAGTATTATTCATGGCCATAACGCGGGCCAGAATAGTCAGGGAATCGCCCTTCCTTATGGTCCATTCACCCAACTGCACATCGCGCAGCGCCTGCAGGCCGTTAATTGGCGCGACCGGTTTCAGGCGCATGGTTTCATGGACCACGGCTTCGATAAAACGCAGTTGCCGCGTCTGCTCGTAGCTTTCCAGATCACCACCGCCGGTGACACCGGCCACTTCATCGCGCATTTTTTGCTGAACTTCCGGGTACTGTGCCAGGTAGTACAGCGCCCAGGCCAGGGTGTTCGCCGTGGTGTCTTCACCGGCAAGCAACATGGTAAGAACATTGTCTGCAACATCGGCTTCGCTGAAACCTTCCTCACCCTCATCGGCCGCGACCAGCAAGCTCTGCAGAAGGTTTTCAGGGTGTTCTCGTTTGCCGGGATCCGCGACAAGCTGCTCGCGACCGCGACGAATAAACTCTTTGACCGCCGCGTAAACGTACTCAACAGATTCTTCAACTTGCCGATCCGCAGGCAGGCGCACATAGCGCCAGTACGGAAAGGGCGACAGCAGGCGGCGCTGCATGGTGGGGAAGATCTGATCCAGATGCTTCTGTATTACGTCACCCTCGGTTTCCAGGGTATTGGTGTCCTGGGCAAAGGCCAGGGTGGTGGTGACATCCACCGTGTAGCGCATCAGGTCCGACTGCACGTCAACGCCAGCGGCACTGTCAGCTGCACGTTGCCAGCGACGGCCAAGGCGCTCCGTAACGGTCAACAACGTAGGAAAAAACTGCCGCAAATGCTTGTTGTCCAGAGACTGCATAACCACCGGCCGCTGGCGCCGCCAGTGCTCGCCCTCTGCGGCGAACACGCCGAGGGCATTCATGCCCCGGATGGAAATTTTTTGCAGCTGCTCCGGCCGCCGGAAATCCTCGGGCCGCGCTTTTAGCGCCTGATTAGCGAGCCCGGCATCAGCGGTCGCAAACATCTGTCGACTACCAATGCGATAGCAGAATAAGGGCCCGTACTCCGCTGCCCACTTCTCAAGGGTCTGGTGAAAGGCTCGGCGATCAATTTGCAGGACATTACCTAAAAACGGCACCGGTTTTGGACCGGGAATAGTGACCGACGACAGGAACTTGCGGGCCCCGGTACGATCTACCACCCCCGCAGGGTCATCAAGGGCTTCCGGGGAGAGATAAATGAGCCCATCAACCACGGTCACGGGATAGCTGCGCAGACAGGTTCCCTGTTGATCAAGACGCTGTCCACTCAGGCAGTCAAAGCGCCATTGATGGGAGCGGCAAATTAACTGTGGAACCGCGCTTGTTGAACTGCTATCGGCGTCACTGACTAACTCCCCCTCCGCGAGCAGGGTGCCCTGATGCGGGCAACGTCCTTCAAACGCCCGTATCTGATCCCGGTGCCGTATCAGCACCAGATCCACCCCATGGACACTCGTCCCAAGCAAACCAGTTTCCGGAATGTCGCTGAGCAGTGCAATCTGCACGAGCGCATCGCTGGCCGAGCTCCGAGCCACACCAACTGCAGTCATCAGCCGCCCTCCCGGAAACTTACCTGTTAATAAACGTTATCCATATATCGGTAATCATGTATCAACAATAAAGTAACGATCCCTAACCGCAGGTTTCTCACCACACAACGCCCGCCGTCAGCTAGCAAGTCGCCTCGTTAATCATCGCCGAGCGCACCCATCAGGTGCAGCAAGCTGGTAAAGAGGTTGTATATGGAAACATACAGGGTAATTGTGGCCATAATGTAGTTCGTTTCACCACCATTCACCATGGCGCTGGTTTGGTACAAAATCAGCCCGGCCATCAGTACGACAAACATTGCTGAGACGACTAATGACAAACCATGCATATCAAAAAACATCGCGCCTAGTCCAGCCAGAAAGGCGACGATGATCCCTGCCATCAAAAACCCGCCCATGAAGCTGAAATCCTTGCGAGAAGACAAAGCGTAGGCTGACAGGCCAACAAAAGTTACTGCTGTTGCGCCGAGCGCGTTCATCACCAACGCCGCGCCATTTGGCAGCTTGAGATACATAGTGATAATAGGGCCCAGTGTAAAGCCCATAAACCCGGTCAACGCAAAAACGAAAACCAGACCGAGGGCGCGGTCGCGAAATTTGGTGGTTAAAAACAACAATCCAAAATAACCCACCAACGTAATTATGATGCCGGGATGCGGCAAGTTAAAAACCATGGCCATACCGGCTGTTGCGGCACTGAAAGCAAGTGTCAACGACAGCAAAATATAGGTATTACGGATAAGTTTGTTGGTGGCCAGTATCGAAGTCTGTTTAGTAATTCCCGATGTACTGGTGGGTGTCGTTGGTGTGGTCATGGCAACTCTCCTTTCATAATTACTTTATCTATCACTTAATCTATCACTTACTTTGTCTTTCACGTACGTCGCCTATAAAACGCCCTGCCGACGCAACGCAAGGGCAATACAAAGCTCATCAAAAACCAGGCACATAAGAACCAGGTACTGATGTGACTGCTCTTACTTAACTGGGGTTCCTATAAGGTCTCTTCAAGACCCATCTATAAGTTCAGCCACTCAAAATCAATCACCCCGAATCAACATCAACCGTCAATTTGACGATCAACCACGATACGCTATTATCGCCAGCCCATTCTGTGCCAGGGACAGGGTATTAGCAAGTACGCCCCATCCGCACCCTGAAGCTTCGCCAGCGAACAGCGGTGCGCTAAAAGCGCCGATGCTCCAGCACTGGCATATTTTGGCGCAAGGTGACGATATGCTGGCGATCGATCGGTGCGACGATGTAACCTTCTTCATCGTCCATTTCAGCCAGTACCTGACCCCAGGGGTCTATAATTGCTGAACCTCCCCAGGTGGGTTTTGTCGGATGATCACGATCGCAAAGATTGGCGCCAATCACATAGCAGAGATTTTCAACGGCCCGAGCCCGCAGCAATAGCCGCCAGTGCGCCTCACCGGTCGTGGCCGTAAAGGCAGACGGCGCCACCAGAATCTCCGCGCCCTGATCGACCAGGCGACGATAAAACTCGGGAAAGCGCAGATCGTAACAGACGCTAAGTCCCACTACACCGCAACCGGTTGGCGATGTTATTGCGCTGTCGCCATGTTGGTAACTGTCTGACTCACGGTAAGTTTTACCGGTAGCCTGCACCATGACATCAAACAGGTGGACCTTTTCGTAGCGGGCCGATTCGCGGCCCTGCGGGTCATAAAGCAGAGACGTAGCGTAAGGTTTGCTGTCATCAGCACCCCTGAACAAAGGCAAGGTGCCGGCCACCAGCCAGATGCCGTGCTGCTGAGCCTGAGTAGCGAAAAATGATCGCGCAACGCCACCTGATTGCCCTTCAATGGCCGCCGCCGCCCTTAAATCTTTTTCATTGAAGTAAACAAAGTGTTCGGGCAGCACCACCAGATCAGCACCGTCCGCCACCGCAAGAGCGATCTGTCGTGCGGCTGCGGCCAGATTGGCCTCGGCGCTACCACGACCCTTCAATTGCACCGCCGCGGCCTTACACACGGTGTTATTTGTTTCCGTCATCGCTTTTTTTACCCTTAGCTTTGGGTTTGGCATTAACTTTAGTTTCGGTTTTATCGCTAAAAATTCGGTCCACCTCTACCTCTGGATCACTCCAGGGGCCGCTTATCCTGTAGCCCAGACTGGATATTCGATTGACTTCTTTTTCAAATAACTTGCCCGTCAGGTAAACCCCGGCCGCTGCCGGCAAGCCGCCCACTAGCGCAGCCATCCAGGGCAGGTTGGTGCCCACCGGCAAAGTCGCCACCAGCTGCGCATCAATGGTTTCAGTCACCAGGTCAGCGCGACCCAACAAGCGCATTTTCCCGGAAGGCATTTCAACGACAATCGGTGCATCAAAATCCATCGTGCCTTCAGCGAAACGTAAACCTCCCTTGAGGCTGCTGTAGTTAACCCCAGATGTAAACAGGTCCGAAAAGTCCAGCTGCAGGCGGCGCAACCAGGAATCAAAGTTTATCAGGCTTATCAGCTTGATAAAGGCGTTGGTGGTTGTACCTGGGGCCTGATAAAAATTCCCGTCCTTAAAATTTAAGGCCGCGTGGCCGGTCAATTTTGTCATCGTCGACGCCCAGGGCTTATCCTGCGACGACAGTTCAACAATAGACGCTGCCTGTTCACTTTTTAATACCACCGGCAAGCGCCAGGCCTTGAGTACCGCCCCGAGATCGTGGGTCTTCAACACGCCTGAGAAGTCACTACGGTGCTGACCATCGATGTTCATCCAACGCAACACAGCTGGCTCGCCGTCGGGGAGCTGGCTGATTTCAATACCGGTGATTTCAGCGTCAATATTGGTCAGCTCCACGCCCTGGGGCACCGGCCTCATCAGGAAGCCCACATTACCGAACTCATTGTTGCCGATACGCAGTCCTTCCGTGGCGAAATCGACATAAGGTAAGCGGGACGGGTCGATCTGATCGAGCAAGCTTTGCCCACTCTTCAGATCAGGTTTTGGCAGCGCGAGGTAATTTAGTCGTACGAAAACCGGACGGCCACTCTCTGCGGGTATTTTTACCTGCCCTGCCAACCTGTCGCTATCGAGGTAGAAATCCAGCCCTTCGCTGTCGTAAAGTCCCGTTGCACCGACGTTACCCAGCACCTGATCCCGGTACCTCAGTTCGCCAATATGTACAGCAAAGCGAGGCACCAGCTGCGCCAACCTGAAATCACCCTGAGTCGTAGAAGAGGCGTATATCGCCAACCATTCATTCAAATCAAAACTCGGGGTATACCCCACAATGGACAGACCCGGCACCTCGGGTAAGTCAGGCAATTGACCATCAAGCGCAATTTCCCCGTGGACAAGTTCACCCGCTTTTAGCAGAAAACTGCCCGCGAGCTCGTCCCCAAGTCGGGCCGTGATCCGCAAACTGTCCGCGAAGGTGATTTGAGCCTCAAAAGGTAAGTCCCGTTCGAGCCCCTTGGACAGCGGCGCGGGAAAGTCCAGTCCAACGCCATTCATTGAGGATCTGAACAGAAGATGCGGCTCGCTACCGAGTGCCGGCATAACAAACGCCGCCTGGTAATCGCTGGCCCCAGTCACCCTCTGCATAAGCTGTGGCTGCCATTGCGGTAATGTCGACACCTTAAACTCGCCGATGGACGTAATACGCGTTTCGCCAGCCGCAGTGGCAATAGTCGCCTTTATGTCCTGTCCCCAGAACTTGCTGAGAACCCCCGAAGAATAAAGCCCTTTTTCGTCGCTATAACCGATCTGACCCCGCATATCGGTAAACTGGAGACCCGCCGTCCGGTGAGTCATACGGCCGTTAGTAACATTTGCGTTGACGCGGTAATGCGCACCGCTCGCCCCCTGACTCAGCGGAATCGCCAGATCCAGCCCGACCTGCGCCTGACCGTTTAATTGCCAGTCGTGCAGCACCGAAACACGCTCCTTGATCGGTGATCCCAGCAGTATATCCGCAGCTCCGGCGAGCGGCGTTGCCACATCCGCGTTGACCTGGAGCAACATGCCCGCTTTGCTCGGAACTGTCTTAACAACGGCTTCCTTCACCTCCGCGTCACCCAGTCGAGCGGTGCTGATCACGCCATTTAACACATCACCATCCACGGTGATATAAGCGGACATATCGCGCAATTTCGGCCAGCCTGGGTCGAAATTAACCTGCCCTTGCTCAACCCGCGCGTACACCTGAATGCTGCGTTTCAGAAAGTCTTTACCGACGAGCGGGCCGCGCCAGATAAACCCACCCTCGACAATATCCATCGCGCCGACCGCGCGCTCCAGCCAGCCGAGTAACGCGGGATTGAGTGTGTCGGGGATGTATTGTCTGCTGTAACGGGAGTGACTGTTACGAATACCTGCGGTCAGCCACATTTCGGGCACTTCGCCGGTGTCCTGCGTCGGAATATCAAGTAACAAATATGCGCGAATTTGGCCCTCTTCGCCGTTTATGTCTATCGGCCCACCGGCGATCTGAAGTCCGGCGCTCCCTTCCAGCCATTTAATATTTACCCGGCCACGGCTGCTGCCATGCACCATATAATCCTTATATACGCCGGGGTAATGCATAGCGAAGCCGTCGGGACTATCCAGATCGAAGAACCCGGCCCCGCCCTGCCACTCAAGATGGCCACTCAAACCTCTGGCAGCAGGGGCCCGCGCCCACGACTTGACCGCCAGCCGATCTATCCGGGTGCGCACCGCCTTTACCGGAAAATCTTCGTTGAGGTCGAGCTCTATATGCAAGTTTTGTAAATGACCGACAGGTTGCAGGGCAGTCAACACCTCACGGGGTTTGCCGGCGACCAATTCTGCGTCAAGCAACATGCTGTTCATCGTCGCCAGATTTAGCTGGCTGGCAGCCAGTGAGATCTCGCCCCAGTTTGCCCCCATCTTCTGGCTGAACAATAAATTCACTGGTTTGATGTCAACATCGGCCCAGTCGAAATCCAGATTCTGCCAACGCAGGCCCCAGTCACGCCCCGGCGTTAACCAGCCAGTTAATTCCGCGCTCAGGTTCTTCATTGGCGGCAAATCCGCGCCCAAACCGAAGGGTATTTCATCCGCCCCCAGGCGACCCTCCAGCTCGATACCACCACCATCGGCGACGGTCAGCCAGAACTCCGCCGCAAGCTCGGATTCGATTTCACCCATACGATCCACCAACTGGGGAAACCATCCCGCCACCAGTGCTCTGAGCGACCCGCTAAAGTTAATGCGCTCCAGCCGGAGATAACCCTGGCCATCAAACGCACTCAACTCGGTGGCATCAGCCCGGCCCTCAATCACCAGGTGAGCGGACTCCGGATCTTCATCAAGGGCGAGACCCGCTGTGAGTCGGCGAAAATCGCCGTCAGACTCAAACTTAATATCGTTCAGATTAATAGTGACGAGAATGCCCGAATAGAAGCGCAGGGTGGCAGAGACCTGCTGGATGCCGACATACCTGCTGACCAGTAGATTATTGATCAGGTGACCGAGATTCCCCGGTTTACCGTTGCCGTCGGCGGAACGAGACAAGCCATCAACCGACCAGTGCCCGTCCGCATCCTCGCTAAGACCTAACTGTATGTTGCCTAACGTCAGATTCCGCCAGACCGGACTGGCGGCAAGCAGGCTCCGCGGCAAATCGAGCTCCGCAGTAGCGCGATCGACTCGCAATACAGATGCCTCATCTATGTCAGTAGCCCCGATGCGCAAACCTTCTACCCACAACCGGGGCGTCAGCCGGGTCCAGGTGCCGCCTGCCTGCTCTGCGCTAAGCGGAACATTGAACTGTTCAGAAAAAAACCGATTGATATCTGACTGATAGGTATCAAGATGGGGCAACAACTGTCGACCAATGACGACCAGCGCGGCATAGGAGATCAGCATACAAACCACTGTTACCACAGCGTAACGAGTAATGCGGCTTAACCCCTTGCGGATGTCCAATACCGCTGACTCCTCTTATACCGGGATAATGTCGTACTGTTCCTGGGAGTAACTCGATTCAACACGGAACTCAACCGGTCGCTCAATGTGCTTCTCGAGCGACTGCACATGCGGCGCATCTTCGTTCACCAGACGATCAATCACCGGTGGCGCGGCAATAACCAGCACTTTTGCGCTTTCAAACGTTTTCGCCGTGCCCATAATTTCTCGCATGATGTCATAGGAAATGGCTTCGGCAGATTTCAGGTAACCCCGGCTGTGGCACGCTTCACAAGGCACGCACAGCACCTGCTGAAGGTTTTCACTGGTCCTTTTGCGGGTCATTTCCACCAGACCGAGGTCTGAAACCCCGGAAATCTTCATTTTAACCCTGTCCTGTTCGAGCGATTTTTCCAGACGCCGCAGCACCTGGCGCTGATTTTCCGGGTTCTGCATATCGATAAAGTCGAGAATAATAATACCGCCCAGATTCCGCAAACGGAGTTGCCGGGCAATTGCGCCAGCGGCCTCAAGATTGGTTTTGAAAATGGTTTCTTCGAGATTATGGTGGCCGACAAAACCACCCGTATTAACATCAATCGTCGTCATGGCTTCGGTCTGGTCGAACACCAGATAACCACCCGACTTTAGATAAACTTTTCGCTCCAGCGCCTTATTGATTTCGTCTTCAACACCGTACAGATAGAACAGCGGCCGTGGCCCTTCATAGTATTCCATATCCTTAACAAGGTCGGGACAGAAGATCTCTGCAAATTCGCTCATTTGCTTGAATACACCGCGTGAGTCAACACGCACCTTCTCGACGTCCTCCATCGCCACATCACGCAAGGTGCGCAGCGATAAGGGCAAATCCTGATAGATAACGGCCGGTGGCGAGACCTTTGCAATTTGTGTCTTAACCAGGCCCCATAAGCGGTGCAGATAGCCGACGTCAACGCGCAGTTCATCTTCGCTGACACCCTCCGCTACGGTACGAATAATATAACCGCCGCCCTCGTCACTCATATCACTCGATGCAATTGCCAGCTCTAGCTGCTTACGCAAACGCTCCCGCTCCTCCTCCTGCTCGATACGCTGAGATATACCAATATGATCAACGTCAGGCATGTAGACCAGGTAGCGTGACGAGACCGACAACTGCGTAGAGAGTCGTGCACCCTTGGTGCCAATCGGCTCCTTGACCACCTGCACGGTGACTTTTTGCCCCTCCCGCAATAGCTGACGGATATCAGGTCTTACGCCATTGGCTGATCCAGCCTCACTGGATTTCCCGGAAACCACATCATTAACATGGATAAATCCTGCCTTTTCAAGGCCGATATCGACAAATGCGGCCTGCATACCAGGCATCACCCGCACCACTTTGCCCTGATAAATATTACCAACCAGGCTGCGCTTATTGGCCCTTTCAATGGCCACCTCCAGAAGCACACCGTTTTCTACACGAGCAACCCGTGTCTCCGTCGGCGCAACATTCACCAGTACCTCTGCTTTCATAAGCTATTCCAAATTCTAGTCACGAGGTGTGCCAGTAGGCGACACCATATTTCTCAAGCAAGCTAACGGTTTCGGCGAGCGGGAGACCGACGACACCAGAATAGCTACCCGCAATAGATTTGACAAAGGCCGCACCCAAACCCTGAATCGCGTAAGCGCCCGCCTTACCAGCTGGCTCACCCGTTGCCCAGTAGCGCTCACATTGCTCCCGGCCCAGCTCGTTAAAACACACAGTCGTTTCACTCACCAACGACTCGGTGCCCGCGTCATTGCGCAGCGCGACTGCGGACAACACCTGATGACAACGCCCGGAAAGCGCCAGCAGCGTGTCGATGGCATCCTCCCGGCTTGATGGCTTGGCATATAGTTGGCCGGCAGACACCACTATGGTATCCGCACCGAGCACTGGCAGCGCGCGAAGCGCGGTTTCTCCGGGTAATGACTCGAGGAGTTTATACACGACATTGGCCTTGGTGCACGCCATACGCCGCACATAATCATACGCATGTTCACCGCCCTGAGGCGTTTCATCAATATTCGCTGGTCGTCGGATAAACCTTACGCCGATCTGCCTGAGCAGGTCCGCTCTGCGGGGCGATGCCGAGGCGAGCACAAGGTCGGTCACCGGTAGAGGATCAGTCACGGGCACAATGTGGTCACTTAAAACCCGGCCGCATTCTGTGCGCTTCGCAAATACTTGCACGAGCGCCTGGCTACCTGAACATCACTCCCCAGGCCGCGCTCACGACCCCGATACAGGCTCACCAACGTTCACCGTGTAATTTTTCCAGGCCGAAAAACAGCAGCGGCCATAGCAGTGAGCTGGATACGGTAGAGTAAAACAAGGGCGTGAAAGTGGTGATGTCATCAATTAGAAGTCGCACTACGAGCAGGACTAACTGGTATACAAAGACCACCAAAATGACGAATAAACATTGGTGAAGCACTTTAAAATGATGCAAACGCTGCTGCTGAGTAATTACCAGATAGGCAGCCAATGACATCGCCAGAGCATGTTGCCCCAATATCTGACCGAAGAGAAAATCAATCAACAGGCCCACCAGCCAGGCAAAGCCCAGCCCAAACCGCTGCGGCTCGCGGAACAACCAGTAGATCACCAGCAACAACACAAAAGGCGGACGCCAGAACCGCTGGTCGCCGTAGAGGGGCACGACGCTCGCCGCCAGGGCGAGCACTAAACCTATCAACAGCACCTGAGTGGGTAGGCGATCACTCTTCACTAGCGACCTCCTCCCCTCGGGTCAACTCCACCACGCTGGAAAAAACTAACAGTAGATAGCGACTGTACGCAACGTTTGCCGTCGGCACGATGCTCACGTCAACGAAATCCTGACCGACATTCTGCGCTACCCCGGTTACCGTACCAACCGGATAGCCTTCAGGAAAACGACCGCCCAATCCCGAGCTAACCAGGGTATCACCCACCAAAATATCCTGCGTCGGCGATACATGGCGCAGTTTCAGCTGCTGATAATCACCGACACCCTCAGCAATAGCGAGCAAACCGTTCCTGATCACCTTAACCGGCAGTGCATGACGACTATCAGTGATCAGCAGCACCCGACTGTGGGTCTCCATCACTTCAACTACCTGCCCCATCAAGCCATCGCTATCAATCACCGGTTGACCGATGAACACATCGTGAATCGCACCACGATTAATAAGAATCTCGTGATTGAGAGGATCGGGGGAGACGCCAATCAATTCGGTAACCAGAACGTTATCAGTGAGTAGCTCGGTGGCGTTGAGCAGATTACGCAAGCGCAAATTCTGCGCGGCGAGGTCAGCCATCCGCAGCAGCCTACCCTGATAAACCAGCAACTCCGTGCTCAACCTCTGGTTTTCCGCCTCAATGGCGCCGCGGCTTGCCAGTGAGTCATCACTCCAGTCCTTGATTCTGGCCGGTAGTGCGGTCACCCAGTAAAACGGCAAAGCGGCGTCCTCCAGCCAGCGATGAGCCGGTTTAAGCCAGTCGGTAAAAGAATCGAGTGCGATCAACGCCACGGCGACAAATGCCAACACCAACATGCGCCCGGGAGAAGATTTTTGCGAAAAAATTTTCTTGATCGCGCAGCCTCGGGGTCAAAGAATAATTGTTAACTACTAAAGTAACTTTAATGGAACCATTGGGTTGCCAGAAAAAGGTTTCGCGAAGCTATTATTTTACTATGAAGCCAATATGTCGAGGTGCTTCTTGTCCATCATTTGCAAGGCCTTACCACCGCCGCGGGCCACACAGGTCAGTGGCTCGTCAGCCACGATCACCGGCAAACCGGTTTCGTGAGTTAACAGCAAGTCGAGGCCTTTTAACAGGGCACCACCACCCGTCAATACGATACCGGTCTCGGCAATATCAGAGGCCAGCTCAGGTGGCGACTGCTCCAACACCCGCTTGACCGCCTGAACAATAGCTGCCAGGGGTTCCTGCAGAGATTCCAGTATCTCATCGCTGTTGAGCGTAAACTGCTTGGGCACGCCTTCCGCAAGATTACGTCCTCGTACATCTATTTCCCTCAGCTCCTTGCCCGGATAGGCACTGCCGATCTCCATTTTGATCCGCTCAGCAGTGGTGTCGCCTATTATCGACCCATAGCGACGCCGCACATAGTTTGAAATAGCCTCGTCAAAGCGATCACCGCCCATCCGAATCGAATCCGAATAAACCACACCATTGAGCGACAGGATCGCAATTTCTGTAGTGCCGCCACCGATATCGACCACCATGGAACCGCAGGCTTCCTCGACGGGCAGCCCCGCGCCAATGGCCGCAGCCATAGGCTCTTCGATCAGATAGACGACACGAGCACCTGCACCCTCAGTTGACTCACGGATAGCCCGCTTCTCTACCTCAGTGGCCAGACAGGGAACGCACACCAGCACTCGCGGACTGGGTGGAACAAGCCGGTGTGAATGCACTTTTTTAATGAAGTGCTGCAACATCTTTTCCGTCACCTGGAAATCGGCAATTACGCCGTCTTTTAACGGTCTAATCGCGCTGATATTGCCTGGTGTTCGCCCCAGCATGCGTTTCGCTTCAACGCCGACCGCCTCGACGGTTTTCTGGCCGTGATGGTGCCGTATGGCCACGACAGAGGGTTCATTGAGAACAATGCCCTTGCCATGCACATATATCAGAGTATTTGCCGTGCCCAGATCAATGGACAGGTCATTAGAGAAAAACCCGCGCAACCGCTTCAACATTTAGTGAACTTTTCCTTTCCAAAACGCCCGCGTCGCAGGACTATCACTACTCAATATTTAACCCTCGACTCTAACAATGGCGGGTGTTCAGGGCAAGGTGTAAATGTGGTACCTTACGCCGCCTTCGAAGACTTTCAGGAAAGACCCACTATACCATGTCCGTAGACAGAGCTGATATCGAAAAACTGGCCGAACTGGCCCGCATCGCCATTACCGAGGAAAATGTCGAGTCAACCATCCGCAGCATCAACGACGTATTGACGTTGGTGGACCAGTTGCAAACGGTAGACACCAGCCATGTAGCACCGCTGGCAAATCCGCTGGACGCCACGCAACGGCTGCGCAAGGATGAGGTGACTGAAACCAACCACCGAGACGAATTTCTGGCGCTGGCCCCAGTCGCTGAAAACGGCCTGTATCTGGTACCCAAGGTAATCGACTAAGCAGTCTGGACGAGTAAAAGTCTGCCATCTCACAGACTACCTCCCCCGGCTTACATCAGGAGACAGGATGCACAACAAAACCCTGGCCGAACTTCGTACTGGCCTGGCCAATGGCGATTTTTCCAGTGCCGAATTAACCCAGCATTTTATCGGGCGCATTGACACCCTGGACAAGGGTTTCAACAGCTTTGTTAGTGTTTGCAAGGAAAGCGCACTCCGCCAGGCAGCGCAGGCGGATAAACATATAGCAGCCGGAAACGCCCCCTCGCTATGCGGGCTGCCGATTGCCCACAAGGATATTTTCTGCACTCAGGGCATACGCACCAGCTGCGGATCTTTGATGCTCGACAACTTCATACCGCCATACAATGCCACCGTCGTGGCGAATTTCGCAGCCGCTGGTGCCGTGGTATTAGGCAAAACCAATATGGACGAATTCGCCATGGGTTCGTCCAATGAAACCAGTTATTACGGCCCCGTCAGGAATCCCTGGGACATCACCTGCGTACCCGGCGGTTCGTCGGGTGGCTCCGCAACAGCTGTCGCTGCCCGTATGGTGCCTGCCGCAACTGCCACCGACACCGGCGGCTCCATTCGTCAGCCCGCTGCACTGTGCGGCATCACCGGACTTAAGCCCACTTACGGGCGGGTGTCACGCTGGGGCATGATCGCCTTTGCCTCAAGCCTAGACCAGGGCGGTCCAATGGCACGCACCGCAGAAGATATTGCCTTGCTGCTAAACGTGATGGCCAGCTTCGACCCCAAAGATTCGACGTCTTTAGACCGCCCCATTCCGGACTACACTGCAACGTTAAATGCGGACATTGCCGGGCTGACGATCGGTATCCCCACCGAGTATTTCGAGGCGGGATTAAACCCCGCAACAGAGCAGGCCGTTCGCGAGGCGCTAAAAGAACTTGAAAACCTGGGTGCCAACCTGAAAGAAATCAGCCTGCCCCACTCACACCTGTCAGTGCCAGCCTATTACGTCATCGCACCCGCCGAAGCCTCTGCCAATCTGTCACGCTTTGACGGTGTCCGCTACGGCTACCGCTGCGAGAACCCGGCCGACCTGCGCGATATGTACATGCGCAGCCGCGCCGAGGGCTTTGGCAATGAGGTCAAACGGCGAATTCTGGTCGGTGCCTATTGTCTGTCCGCCGGATACTACGACGCTTACTACAACAAGGCCATGCAGGTGCGTCGGTTAATCAAGGAGGATTTTGTCACTGCCTTTGCCGATGTCGACCTCATCGCCGGGCCCACCTGCCCTAATCCCGCCTTCAAGTTTGGCGCCAAGGGCGATAATCCGGTCGCCATGTACCTGGAAGACATTTACACCATTGCCACCAACCTGGCCGGCCTGCCCGGCATGTCGATACCCTGTGGTATGGTCGATGACAAACCCGTCGGCCTGCAGTTAATCGGCAATTACTTCGACGAAGCCCGGATGCTTAATGTGGCTCACCGCTATCAACAGGTCAGCGACTGGCATCAACGCTGTGCGCCAGGTATTGAGTAAGAGAGGACTGACACCACCATGACATGGGAAACTGTTATCGGCCTGGAAGTGCATACGCAACTGGCCACCAAAACCAAAATTTTTTCCGGCGCCAGCACTACGTTTGGCGCGGAACCCAACGTCCAGGCCTGCGCCCTTGACCTCGCAATGCCCGGCACTTTGCCCGTGCTGAACGAAGCAGCCCTGCGCATGGCGGTGCTGTTTGGCGTGGCCATCAACGGCCAGATCAGCGCGGTTTCCGCTTTTGAACGGAAAAATTATTTCTATCCCGACCTCCCCAAAGGTTACCAGACCACCCAACTCGCACGGCCGATCGTGGTCGGTGGTCACATCGACATTCAGCTCGCCGATGGCACCAACAAAACTATTCGTCTCCATCACGCCCACCTGGAAGAGGACGCGGGCAAATCCCTGCACGAGGATTTCCACGGCATGTCGGGCATCGATCTTAACCGGGCCGGTACACCGCTGATTGAAATCGTCTCCGAACCGGATCTGCGCTCTGCCGACGAAGCGGTGGCATTTGCCAAAAAACTCCACGCCATTGTTACCTCGCTGGGAATTTGTGATGGCGAAATGTCAGAGGGCTCCATGCGCTTTGACGTCAACGTCTCGGTACGTCGTCCGGGCGAAGCCCTGGGCACACGAACCGAAACCAAGAACCTCAACTCATTCAGGTTCATGGAGCAGGCCATCGCAAAAGAGGTGTCGCGACAAATTGAAGTTATCGAGGACGGCGGCACCGTTCTCCAGGAAACCCGGCTCTACGACGGTGATACCGATACCGCCCGCTCAATGCGCAGCAAGGAAGAAGCCAACGACTACCGCTATTTTCCCTGTCCCGATCTACTCCCGGTTGTCATTGACCAAATCTATATTGATGCCATCCGCCGGTCGATGCCAGAGTTACCCGAACCTCGCCGCGCGCGGTTTGCTGAGCAGTACCAGCTCTCCGATTACGATGCCCGCGTGCTCAGTGACGATGCCGCTACCGCCCGCTACTTCGAAACCACAGCGGCGATCTGTGGCGATGCCAAGCTCGCCGCCAACTGGGTCATGGGCGAGCTAGCCGCCCAACTCAACAGCACGGGCCAGCCAATTCAACACAGCGCGGTGAGCGCCGAACAGCTCGGCGCCCTGATTCAGCGCATTCGCGACCACACCATTTCCAACAACATGGCGCGCGAAGTCTTCGAAGCCATGTGGAACGGCGAGGGTGAACCCGATGCAATCATTGCGACGCGGGGACTCAAACAGGTTTCCGATGCAGGGGCGATCGAGGCCCTGGTCGAACAAGTTATCGCTAGCAGCACCGCGCAGGTGAATAATTATCGCAACGCGGATGAAACTAAACGACCAAAAATGCTGGGCTACTTTGTCGGCCAGATCATGAAAGCGTCAAAGGGTCAGGCCAACCCCCAGCAGGTTAACGAAATCCTTCTGCAAAAACTCAACAACTTACTTTAGGTTTAGGTCAACACTCACCGAAGTGTTTAAGGTCAGCTCATGGCAATACGTAAAGACAAACAGAAAGTTCTCGGCGAAATATTTGACGACGAACGCATCCTCACCTTTCTCGAATTCGAAGCACCGGCGGGCGTCGACCCCGACTTTCACGTACTCGAAAAAGCCTACCGTGGCATGAAAGCCGAAAATTTCGAGACCTTTCTGAAATTCTTCAGGGATCGGGGTCGCAACATTCATGCAACCAATCCCGACGGAAAAACGCTGCTCGACATTATTACTGTCCATGAGCGAGCGCAAAACTACGTCGATGCACTCAAAGTCTATAATTAAATCGCCACATCACCTTCCCAGGTCAGATTACAGAGAGGAACCACCATGTCCGACACCGTCAGCTTTTCCAAACAGGGCGCCATTGGCCTCATCAAAGTTAACAACCCGCCGGTTAACGCCCTCTGCCAATCGGTGCGCGCCGGACTCAAAGAATCCGTCGACAGTTTGCTGGCTGACGACAGCGTTCAGGCCATCGTGCTCATTTGTGAGGGTCGCACGTTTATTGCGGGCGCAGACATCAAGGAATTTGCCACCGGCATGGGAGAACCAGGTCTGGTCCCGGTGATCGGCACCATGGAAACTGCAAACAAACCCATCGTTGCCGCCATTCACGGGACGGCGCTCGGCGGCGGACTCGAAGTGGCGCTGGGATGTCATTACCGCATCGCGGTTCCCACCGCCCTTGTCGGCCTGCCTGAAGTGAACCTCGGCCTGCTGCCCGGCGCTGGCGGCACACAGAGACTACCTCGACTGGTCGGGGCAGAAGCCGCATTAGAACTCATTGTCGGTGGCGGACATGTACCAGCAGCTCAGGCCAAGCAGCTGGGCATTATCGATGACATCGTTGATGGCGACCTGCTGACCGCTGCCATCGCCTATGCAGAAAAACTGGTCGCGAACGGTACCGGGCCTCGCGCCATCCGAGATATCACACCTGAGACTGTCAACCCGGAAATCTTCGACAATTACGAGAAAGGTATAGCCCGCAAGCAGCGCGGCTTTTTAGCACCCTTTCATATCATCAAATGCATTCGCGCCGCTTTTGAACTGCCTTTCGATGCAGGCATGGCGCGCGAACAGGAACTCTTTATGGAGTTGATGAACTCCTCTGAATCTGCCGCTCAACGCCATATCTTTTTTGCCGAACGGGAGGTCGCCAAAGTACCCGGCCTGCCTCGTGATACCGCTAAACGCGCCATTAAAACCGCAGCCATTATCGGTGCCGGCACCATGGGCGGCGGTATCGCCATGAACTTCGCCAACGCCGGCATTCCCGTCAAACTGCTGGAAATAAAGCAGGAATTTCTCGACAGAGGTCTCGCAGTTATTCGCGGCAACTACGAAAACACCGCTAAAAAAGGCCGTATTACCCAGGCTGATGTAGCACAGCGCATGGCCCTGATTGAGCCGACCACCTCCTACGATGACATCAAGGATGTGGATATCGTCATTGAAGCCGTGTTTGAAAATATGGATGTTAAGAAAGAAGTGTTCAAAACTCTCGACAAAACCTGCAAGCAAGGCGCCATTCTCGCCACCAACACCTCGACACTTGATGTCGATGAAATTGCCAGCGTCACCAGCAGGCCCCAGGATGTTATCGGCATGCATTTTTTCAGCCCCGCTAACGTCATGCGTCTGCTGGAAAATGTCCGCGGCAAACGTACTGCCGATGACGTCATAGCCACGGTCATGGACCTGTCAAAGCGTATTGGCAAAATCGGTGCTCTGGTCGGTGTTTGCGACGGTTTCGTCGGCAACCGCATGCTCCACGCCCGCACCCGCGAATCGGCTTTTCTGGTGGAAGAAGGCGCCACGCCGGAACAGATTGACAAAGTCCTGTTCGACTTTGGCTTTCCCATGGGGCCCTTCACCATGGCGGATATGGCCGGCCTCGATGTTGGCTACAAGGTCAGAGAAGAGCGTCGTAAAGCCGGCAAGGTCGAACAACGCGACTCGGTGTGGATAGACAAAATTGTCGAGTTGGGCCGTCACGGGCAGAAGACGAAAGCCGGCATATATCTTTACGAGGATGGTCGCACACCGATCCCCGACCCCATCGTTAAAAACCTGATCGCCCAGTGCGCCAAAGATGCCGGCATCGAACAACGGCAGATCTCGGACCAGGAAATACTGGAACGCTGCATGTACCCGATGATTAACGAAGGCGCGAAAATTCTGGAAGAAGGCATCGCCGCCCGACCCCTGGATATCGACATTATCTGGATCAACGGCTACGGCTTCCCCGCCTACAAGGGCGGCCCCATGTTCTGGGCCGACCAGATCGGGCTGAAAAACATTTATGAGGCCTACCTGAAATATGCCGAGCAGTTTGGCGAGCATTACTGGCAGCCAGCACCTTTGCTCGAAAAACTGGCGAAAGCAGGCAAGGGGTTTTACGACCCGGAAATCTAATACACGCAGCAAATTTACAGACTGGCAGATTGAGCACCCCCATTTGATCTGCCAGTTTAAACTCCTGACCCACTGATCGAGCTAACAACAAGGCCTTCGTCCCGCTGCTTCCGACGCTTCGGGTACGTTGTGTGCGCAACAATCGCGTTGACAGCGCCAGTGTTGCGGTCGACATCACGAGCCGCTTTAAAGGAACAACCTGCCGAGGCGGTTCTCAACCAAAGACACCGCGCCGATCTTGCAACGGACGGTCGAATACTGGACAAAATTTTGGGGACTGGGGAGGGACTATACCGATATCGTGGCATTCCGATTTGCCCGCCAATTTGCATACGCTGACTTGCCAACACTAACTTCGACCGGTTTAAGCATAGCCAATTGCGGGGGGGTTATTAACTTGGCCGGAAGAAGGATTTAACTGCGAACTGTTCAAGGCTAGTATAAAAATAGATCAAATCTCGATTTATTCAGCGGCACATTTTTCCAAGCCACACTGGCAACCGGCATCAGACGCCAACAACATTCTCAATCCTGACTGCAGCTAACCACCATCTGATTGATTACTCTCAACTTAACTTTACAAACACCTGCTAGACTTCGATCTGTAGTTTTGCCGGCATTGATCAACTAAGGTTGACAGGACAATTCGCCGAACATAACCGTCCCCTGATGAAGGAAGTTCAAAGCGGTTCAAATTTCATAAATATTGGCGCTTCAAAAGCATTAAGCTTTCCATAGCACCGCTGTTTAGGGCTTTTACTACTTAAAGACCTCATCTTTTTAGAAGCAGTACTACTTGGAGCACTATCCTTCAGAAAAAAAGCAGTCTCTGGCAGGAGAATTACTTTACTCATGAAAACAGGTTTAAAACGGATATTTAGCGGGACGATTCTGCTCCTGATAACTCTTGCTGGGATTTTGCTGTGGCGGCAATTTCAGGCGCCGGCTTTACCCCCTGGCATCACCGCTGGCAATGGCCGTGTAGAGGCTACCGAATACGACATTGCGACAAAGCATTCCGCCCGCATCGCTAAGGTGTTTGTTAGCGAAGGCGATATGGTTGATTCCGGGCAGGTGCTCGCCCAGATGGACTGCGCCGATCTTCAGGCTCAGCTCAGAGAGGCGGCAGCCGGATTGAGCGAGGCCAAAGAAGGGAAAAAGTATGCCGAGGCCATCGCTAAACAACGGGAAAGTGAACTGGCCTACGCCGTGGCGGAGTTAAATCGATCCCTCAGGCTGGTAGAAAAGGGCCATGTCTCCAAAGAACGTCTGGACCAGCATCGTATGAGCAAGTTAAGTGCAGAGGCCGCATTGACAGCCGCCGAGGTGTTAATTGGCCGGTCCGTTGCTACCATCGATGCTGCTACAGCTCGTATCGACCGGCTCAATACCGACATTGCAGACAGCACGCTCAAGGCCCCGGTGGGTAGCCGTGTGCTTTATCGTTTGGCAGAACCCGGCGAGGTTCTACCAGCCGGGGGCAAGATTCTTACGGTGCTGGATTTGACCGATGTGTACATGACTATTTTCCTGCCAACCGCAGAGGCTGGTCGCGTCAACATTGGCGCGGATGCGCGCATCACCCTCGATGCCATATCCGGACTGGTCATCCCGGCAAACGTCTCCTTTGTTGCTGCGCGCGCCCAGTTCACACCTCGGGAAGTGGAAACCCGTACCGAGCGGGAAAAGTTGATGTTTCGCATTAAAGTTAAGATCGATCCGAGCATTCTCCTGGCGCACGTCGACAAGGTCAAAACCGGGGTGCCGGGCATCGCCTATATCAAACTTGACCCGCAGACGGAATGGCCGACCTTTCTTGAGGCCCGTTTTCCTTCGGACAATTCAAGCGACAACTCGGCAGGCAATTCCACAGACAATTCAACAGGCAGCAAGCCTGCAGCAAGACAACACTCACAAAGTGCTGAGCCAGGAACAGTGTCCTCAGCAAGGGTAAACCCCGCGCTGGAAAATAGCGATTCGCCATCGCCGCCATGAAAGAAGACGCGCTTGCGGCACGGATTGCCAACCTGAGCCACCGCTATGGCAGGGTTGAAGCCCTATCGTCGATCAATCTGGCTATTCCCGCTGGCTGTATGGCAGGGCTAATCGGCCCGGACGGTGTCGGCAAATCATCCCTGCTGGCCCTCATTGCCGGTGTGCGAAAAATTCAAAGCGGGCAGATCACCACACTTGGTGCTGACATGGGCAACGCTGGCGATCGTGCAAAGACCTGCCCGCGCATTGCCTATATGCCCCAGGGTCTGGGTAAAAACCTGTATATGAGTTTAACGGTACTGGAAAACGTCGATTTTTTTGGCCGTCTATTTGGCCAAGAGCGTGAAGAACGCCAGTGGCACATCAACGAACTGCTCGATAGTACCGGTCTAGCGCCTTTTAAAAATCGCCCTGCCGGCCATCTTTCTGGCGGCATGAAACAAAAACTGGGGCTGTGCTGCGCCCTGATTCACGACCCCGATTTATTGATACTGGATGAGCCCACTACCGGCGTAGACCCGCTGTCCCGGCGACAATTCTGGGCCTTAATAGCGCGTATTCGCAGCCGGGATTTCCGCAATAACAGCCTTTCGGACGGCGAGATTGAAAAACCAGCCATGAGCGTACTGGTGTCCACCGCCTATATGGAGGAAGCCCAGCACTTCGACTGGCTGGCGGCCATGGACAACGGCACGGTGCTGGCTATGGGCACCCCGGAAGAACTCATTGACGAAGCCAGAAGCAGAAGCAATGGCGCCAGTGTGGACAACCTCGACGAAGCCTACATTCAGCTTTTGCCTGAGGCAAAACGCGGCAGCCATAAAAATCTGGTGATACCGCCACGCACCATCCATAGCGACGGGCCAGCGGCTATCCGGACCAGAAATCTGAGCAAACAGTTCGGTGATTTTACCGCCGTCGATAATGTCAGCTTCGAAATTAGCCGGGGTGAAATTTTTGGTTTTGTCGGCTCCAACGGCTGCGGCAAAACCACCACAATGAAAATGCTGACCGGTCTATTACCTGCCAGCTCTGGACAGGCAGAACTGTTTGGGTACCCCCTGGATGCCAGTGATTTGGCGACCCGCAAACGGGTGGGTTTTATGTCTCAGGGCTTTTCCCTTTATAGCGAGCTAAGCGTCCTGCAAAATCTTGAACTTCACGCGCGGCTGTTTCACCTGCCCACCGCAAAAGCTAAGGCCCGCATTGATCAATTAATGGGTCACTTCGACCTAAGCCACTACGCAAATAATCTCGCCAGCGAGCTGCCCCTGGGTATACGCCAACGCCTGTCTCTAGCCGTGGCCACTATTCACCAACCCGAAATACTAATTCTGGATGAACCCACTTCAGGCGTAGACCCCGTGGCCCGCGATGGCTTTTGGCAGCTATTGATCCAGCTATCACGAGAAGAAGGCGTAACCATCTTTGTTTCAACCCACTTCATGAATGAGGCTGAACGCTGTGATCGTATTTCTTTAATGCACGCAGGCAAGGTGCTGATTACCGATTCACCAAACGCGATTATCAACTCTCGTCAGGCACAAAGCCTTGACGATGCCTTTGTCGCTTATCTGGAGCAGTACTCCCAGGAAACGTCCAAACAAGATAAGCAGGATCAGCTTGATCAGGAGGAGCTGCCCGGAAAAAAAGCACTACACGAACAAAAGGCACGGCAGAATAAACCACCCTCACGGATAACTCATTTCACCCCCGCCAGCAAACAACAAAAACAAAAAGCCCAAAGCAGCACCTTTAGCCTGCTGCGCCTGTTTGCTTATGCACGACGGGAAACCCTGGAAATCACCCGCGACCCGATACGCCTCGGTTTCTCATTATTCGGCACGCTGATTTTAATGTTCGTGCTCGGCTACGGTATCAACATGGATGTCGAAGATATTCCCTTTGCCGTATTTGATCAGGATCGTACCCCGCAAAGTCGGGACTATATCCAGAATATCGCCGGTTCTCGTTATTTCCTGAAACGCGAAAGCATTTACAGTGACCAGGAAATGGATGCCCGCATGCGTTCCGCCGAACTTAGCCTGGCGCTGGAAATACCGCCCAATTTTGGCAAAGACCTGCGCCGCGGACGCATGCCGGAGGTGGCAGCCTGGGTTGACGGCACCATGCCTTTTCGCGCGCAAAATATCAGTGCCTATGTTCAAGGCATGCATTACCGTTACCTTGATCATCTGCTCAGCCAAAATCCGAGACTCACGCCGTTGAGCAATGGCATCGAAATCCAGACCCGTTACCGCTATAACCAGGACTTTAAAAGTCTCTACGCCATGGCCCCCGCCGTCATCCCCCTGCTATTGATCATGATCCCGGCTATGTTAATGGCCCTGGGTGTGGTGAGGGAAAAGGAGCTGGGCTCCATCACCAACCTCTACGCCACCCCGGTCACCAGACTGGAATTTTTACTGGGCAAGCAGTTACCCTATGTTGGCCTGGGCATGGTTAATTTCTTCAGTCTTGTGCTGTTGGCCATTTACGTTTTTGCTGTGCCACTAAAAGGCAGCCTGTTGACGCTGAGTATCGGAGCCTTGCTGTACTTGACCGCCACCACCGGGCTGGGCTTGCTGATGTCGGCATTTACCCGCACCCAGATTGCGGCCATGTTTGGCACCATGATTGCGACACTCTTACCTGCGGTAACATTTTCCGGTCTAACCAGCCCGGTATCGTCCCTGGAGGGCGTCGCTTACCTGATAGGTAAGCTCTACCCAACCACCTACTTTCTTATTATCAGCCGAGGTACTTTCACCAAGGCCCTGGAATTCTCCGATTTATACATGCACCTGCTGGCGCTACTGGCTTTTATCCCCGTCATCACCCTGCTAAGCCTAATGCTGTTAAAGAAGCAGGAAACCTAACGATGGTAAATCTCGGCAATGTGTTGCACCTGGGTTTAAAGGAGTTACGCTGCCTCTATCGGGACAAAGTGCTTTTTATCTTTATCTTGATAGCCTTTACATTCATGATCTACGTCGCTGGCAAAGCCGCATCCCAGGAGCTGCATAACGCACCCATTGCCTTTGTCGATGAAGATCAGTCCCCCTTATCGGCACGGATCATTAGCGCTTTTTATCCACCCTATTTCAAAATGCCCGAATTGATCAAGCTTGCGGACATCGACCCCGGCATGGATGAGGCAAAATATACCTTTGCCATCAATATTCCGCCCCATTTTCAACGTGATGCACTCGCCGGAAAGCGGCCAGAGCTGCAAGTCAATGTCGATGCCACCCAAATGACTCAGGCGTTTATCGGTGCAAACTACATCCACAATATCGTCCTGGAAGAAGTCAACGTATACCTGCAGGGCTATCGGGAAAAACCCGAGGTGCCCATAAAACTGGATATTCGCCTGCGTTTTAACCCCACTCGCACAGCCGAGTGGTTTGGCGGCGTCATGGAGCTGATCAATATGATCACCATGCTAGCGGTAATTCTTTCCGGCGCGGCCTTAATCAGAGAGCGGGAACACGGCACCCTGGAGCATCTACTGGTGATGCCACTCACGTCTGCAGAAATTATGATTTCGAAGATATGGGCCATGGGGCTAGTGGTGCTGGTAGCTGCGGGCCTGTCATTGCGCCTGGTCATCGAAGGGATATTGCAGATGCCTATTGCAGGCTCAATACCGCTTTTTTTATGCGCCACGGCGATATTATTATTTTCGACCACATCACTGGGGATTTTTCTCGGCACCGTCGCCCGCACCATGCCCCAGCTGGGTCTGTTACTGATACTGCTGGTACTGCCCATGCAGCTACTCTCGGGCGGAGTCACCCCCTACGAGAGCATGCCGAACATTGTACAAACCATTATGCTCGCCGCACCCACCACCCACTTCGTCAGCATTGCCCAGGCGATTCTGTATCGCGGTGCCGGCATTGAAACGGTATGGCCCGACTTTGTCGCCATTATTGCCATTGGCGGCATCTTGTTTAGCGCTTCGCTGGCTATATTTCGCAAAAGCATCACAAGGCTTTGAGCGGGCCTGATTAAACGCCAGAACATTAAGTCAGCCGAATTTGCTCGGCGAGATCAATAAAACTATCCGTTATATACGTCCAGTCCCCTTCCGGATAAATTTCTGCCGCGTCGAGATAACTCACCCCCGGTTCGGGGTTTTTAGGTTTAACAACACCACCAAACTCATCGGGCCGCCTGACGAACGCGGTTTGCATGCCATGCCCGGCGGCATAGGGTAACTCTGCCTGGTGAGCGGCCACCATACAGACCTCCTCAGGTTGCACACCCAGTGCCGCGACGGATTTGAGGTAAGTATCGGGATGCGGCTTGTATAACTGGGCGACGGACGCGCCGAGAATAATATCCCAGGGCAAGCCCGCGAAGCGCGCCAGGTTAACCATATCGACATAGTTGCCGTTGGATACCGGCGCAATAATGGCCAGACCCTTAAGTCGATGTAAACCCTCGACCGCATCTGGCCAGGGGTCGAGCCGGTCCCACACGGTGGTCAGCTCATCCAGCTCCCGGGCAGTCACCGCGCCGGGAAAATGTTCCTTCATCACTGCTTCCAGGTTGTCGCGCTGGATAGCGCGCAGCGGACGAAATTCCGACGCTGTCGCCGCCTGCTTAAAACAGGCCATGGCGTAAGCCGTGCGCCAGGCAATGGTCATGGCTCTGACGTCACATTTAACGCCACGCTCCCGCGCAAAGCGTTCAAACTGGCGCGTCATCGGCCCATAGAAATCACACACCGTACCGTAGGTATCGAAGATCACCGCCCGCACCTTGTATTCACCCTTGCGTGGGCTGGTTTTACTACCAATTTTGATGGCGCTGAGTAATTTTTCAAGGTCGGACATATAGTCACCGTTGTGAAGTAATATTTTTATTAAGCCAAAACGTCAGGCCTTTTCAGTTGGCGAAAAAATTGACGCGCATTCTGGAGCATATATTCAGGATCCAGCAGGAAACCAGTACAACGCTATCATTGCACCGCCGACACCAACGATCCACACATCACACGCCAGGCGCAAGGCTAGCGGGGCGTGACGAACCTCCATAAAGTAGCCCATAACAAAGCGTACTTTTATAAAGGCAATAATTATCAATATGGCAGTGAGGATTTTTATATCCGGCACAAAAAATGCTGAGCCACCCGCTCCCATCCACCAAGATATACCCGTTGCTAGCATCAACAAAGTCCACACCAGCGTCGCGGGGTGACGAATCAATGAGTCATTCATACGCTTTATTTCATTAGATACAAAAGGGGGAAGAGCACAATCCACAGGAGATCGACCAGGTGCCAGAAACTGGCGCCGCTCTCTACCACAACCATATCTTTTCGACTAAATGTGCTTGCGCGGGTTTTTGCTATCAGAAAAACCAGCACACCCATACCAATGACCACGTGCAAAAAATGCAGCCCGGTAAAAATATAGTAATACATGAAAAATTCGTTGCTGGTAATGCTTAAACCCGCCGTAAGTTTTTCGCTGTACTCAACAAATTTAACGACAGAAAAGCCGCCACCACAGAGTAAGGCTAGCGCAAAAAACGTCGTTGCCCGCCGACCATGATCGGCTCGAGCGCGCTCTACAGCCATGACCACAAACCACGAGCTGGCCAGCAAGAGCAGTGTGTTAAGCGCCCCATAGTTCTGGTTAAGCGCCTTTTGCGACTGCGTATAAAGCTCTATATCGAGCCCGCGATAGTAAACAAACACTAGAAAAAACAGGCCGAACACCACCATATCGCCGAGGATCAATACCCAGACACCCACTTCTCCGGGCACATGATGTTTTACGGACGACACGATAGAGCGCCTGGCGCCTACCTGGACAGGCAGGTTGGCATCAGGCCGTCTGCGCCGTATTGGAATGCGCCTTTATAGTCTTGAGTAGCGCCAGAAACATCACCAAAAACCAGGCGAAAAAAATAATCAGCGGCAACCAGAATGCCAGCAAACCGTTCCAGGCAAAGGGACCCGCTTTAAAAAAAGTAATCAAGCCGCCGGGAATGAACAAAATGGCGACCCAGATATTGAAGTAAGCAAGCCAGCGGGGGAATACGGGCACCGCGCCCTGGTCGGAAAAAATCGCCAGGGCAATCACCAGGTTTTGAATAAATGCTGGCGAGAACGTCATGATAAACAGTAGCCAGCCAAAATCGTTCATCAGTAACATTAACTCGGGGTCCCGATCTGGACGGAATGCCACCGTGGTCCAGATTAACGGGGGCAGTAACAGCACGACAATACCAACGGCACCAGCGACCAGTTGGGCGTAGGTCAGCACCGGGAACTCGCCCTCGATACGCTGCAACTGCACGGCGATAACGGCCACCCAGGGCGCAGTGAGCGCCGCACTGATCATGGTTAACATTAACCCGAAGCGAATGGTGTTGGTATTGTTCTGGTAGAAAGCCGCCACTTCGGCGGCGGTCAGGGTCGGCGACATCGGCGGCACGTAGTTGGCGATAAGCCACCACCCCAGGGTAAATAAGGCCACAAAGCCAACGCCGCACCAGGCACAAAACAACTGGGATTTTGTAGTCATACAGTTCTCACAAGCTTTATTGGTTATTGTTGGCGTCTCGCCCTGCCCCGTTCATATCGGTAACACGCCGTGGCGCAAGCGCCGAGCGAACTGGCAAACAGTTTTACGCCGCCAACTCGGCTGCCCCCTGAATCACACGCTTCTGCCCGACACCTCGCTGTGCGATAGTTCAGGGCCTGGCCGCACGCAGAATTTGACCTCACATGGAGTTTGACCTCATACAGGGTTTGACCTCATGCAGGGTCTGACTGCACGTAGGATTTGACTGCATGCACGGCGTGACCCCACCGAAGCCGCGTTACATTTGTAGCGCTTTAACTTCCAGATAGTCGTCCAGGGCATAAGGCCCATGTTCACGGCCGTTACCGGACTGTTTGTAACCCCCGAACGGGGCCATCATATTAAAACCGCCACCATTAATAATGACATTACCGCTACGCAGGCGTCGGGCAACTTTTCTGGCGTGATCCTTATCATTCGACCACACACCGCTGGACAGGCCATAGACCGTACCATTGGCGATACGAATAGCGTCTTCTTCGTCTTTGTAAGGAATAATGCTCAGCACCGGCCCAAAGATTTCCTCCTGAGCGATGGTCATATCTTCCCTGACTCGGCCAAATACGGTTGGTTTCACGAAAAACCCTTTCGGCAAGTTTTCTGGTTGTTCTGGCCCACCACACAACAGCTCCGCACCTTCTTCGACGCCTTTGCTGATGTAGCTACGCACTCGCTCCTGCTGAACTTTAGAGATCAGCGGCCCCAGTTTGGCAGCGGGGTCATCGGACGCGCCAAGGGCCAGGCTTTGCGCCACTTCGACTGCACGTTTGGCAGCCCTTTCGTACTGAGCTTCCGGCACCAGCATGCGGGTATGGGCGGCGCAGGTCTGGCCACTGTTAAAGTAGCAATCATTGACAGTCCCGCGCACCGCATTGTCCAGGTCGGCATCATCAAGAATGACCGAAGCAGACTTGCCCCCAAGCTCGACCACTACGCGTTTTACCGTATCGGCGGCCAGCTGAGCAACGCGCTTACCGGCGCGAGTGGAACCGGTAAACGACACCATGTCGACCTTTGGGTGGCTTGCCAGCGCCTCGCCGACCACTGCGCCAACGCCGGTAAGGATGTTAACCACCCCCGGTGGAAAACCGGCTTCATCGACCATCTCGGCCAGCATAAAAGCGGTGAGCGGCGCGACTTCACTGGGTTTAACTATCACCGTACAACCCGCCGCCAATGCCGGGCTTACCTTGGCCATAATCTGGTGCAGGGGATAGTTCCAGGGGGTGATGCAGGCCACCACCCCGACCGGCTCCTTGATGATATCGGAATTATCTATCCTGTCTTCAAACTGGTAGGTATCCAGTATTTTTATGAAATTGGCGACGCTCTGAACAGGCAATCCCGCCTGGATGGCCCTGGCCATGCCAAGGGGCATACCGACTTCTCCGGCCATGACCTCGCCCAGCTCATCCTGTCGCGCTGACATGGCTGCATGCAACTTTTTCAAATAACCCTGCCGTTCCTGCGGCGTGGTCATACCCCAGGTTTCAAAGGCTGCCGCCGCCGCTTCAACCGCACGGTTAGCATCTTCTACAGCGCCGGCAGGCACCGTTCCCATCACCTCTTCCGTCGAGGCGTTGACTACTTCAAGGGTTTCAGTGCCAACCGGATCAACCCACTTGCCGTTAATATAGAACTTCTGCTGTACTCTCATCACCATCCCCCACTGTCCAGTTTTAAAGTAATCCTGCCCGATATTTGGTTCGCCGACAAACTTTATCAGGCTAAAAACAATTCCGCAGCTTACTGCTTCTGCAGCAATACCCTACGGACTTGTTTTAGTTATAGCACGGACGGCACAGGGTATCGCCGTGACGTGAGGTCTGCTTTCCCATGCAGGCCTGCCCACAACGGAGTACGAGCCGAAAATCAAATGCGCCGAGGTGCCAGCGATACCTGGAAAATTGTCCGGTCCAGCGTTGTGAACAGCGCTGCGGGGATCCAACCGCTGGATTATTGAGACTGGAAGCTAAGCAATGATCTTCTCAGCGCGTAAGCGGGCCAGCTCGGCGCCGTCCAGGTCGAGCAGTTCGCCAAGCACCGCATCAGTGTGTTGACCCAGCAGCGGAGCGGGTGCGAAATGCTCTTCATTACTGCGGGATAACTTTACCGGGTTACCTGGGGCCTGGGTGATTTTGCCGTTTGGGTGACTAACATCGACCACCATATTGCGGTATTTCACCTGGCTGTCCGCCAGCGCCTGACTAAAGGTATTGACCGGGGCACAGGGTATACGCTCGGCTTCCAGTAGCGCCAACCAGTGGGCAGAGGTGTTGGTGGCGAATATATCGCCAACCCGTCGTTCGATATAGGCTTTGTCGGCAAGACGGCCCGGCTGATGGTCATACGCCGGTTTAACCAGATCATGACAATCCAGCACCTTGAGCAAACCCTGCCAGAAATGATCGAAAATAACGGCAATCACGATAAAACCGTCACTGGTTTTAAAGCTGTTATAGGGCACGTGAACAAAATGAGAATTGCCAATTGGTTCTGGATCCTCCCCGGACATAAAATACATCGTCGCCATATAACTGAGCATGGCAATCTGACCGTCGAGCATGGAAATATCCACATGTTGGCCTCTCCCGCTACGATCGCGTTCATACAACGCTGTTAACACACCGACCATGGCAAATAGCGCGCCACCAAGATCGCCGATGGGTAAACCGGCGCGCATCGGGTGATCTGCGTCATCGCCGGTAATGGACATGTTGCCGCCATAGGCCTGCACCACCTGATCGAAGGCGGTGCGGTTTTTGCCAGGGCCCTGGGAGCCAAAACCGGTAACCGAACAAGTGATAATGCGCGGGTTAACGGCGCTTAGGCGCTCATAATCAATACCGAGTTTGACCGTAACGCCAACGCTGAAATTATCGAAAACCATATCGGCCTTTTTGACCAGCTCATAAAAAAGCTGCCGACCCCGCTCACTTTTTAGATCAATGACCACACTCTTCTTATTACGGTTGAGATTGATCATATAGGCGCCCATACCGTCTATCGAATACCTCGGATCCTCGGCGAGGAGGCGGCGGGTACGCTCACCTTCCAGAGGCTCCACCTTGATCACTTCAGCGCCCAGGTCTGCCAACGTCATGGTGCCGAACGGGCCCGATAACATGTGGGTGAGATCGAGAATTCGCAGTCCGGCCAATGCCTTATTCATGATGTAATGGGTTACCAGAAATTTGATGGGAGCGTATTCTGTCACCCGTCATCCCACTAAGCAAAGTCATTGTCGAAAAAGCATCGTTGCAGAGGCAGTAAAATCAACCCATGACAGGACTCAATCACTTTTTCAAAGGTTTTACCCTGTTGACCAGGCCGGGGATCAGAATGTGGGTCATTATTCCCTTACTGATCAACATCCTGCTCTTTGTCGGGATTACTTTTATCGCCATTGAGCAGTTTAACGGCCTGCTTAGCGGCCTCACCGGTTGGCTGCCGGACTGGCTGGGCTTTATCGTGTGGCTGGTGTGGGCGCTGTTCGCGCTGCTGCTGATACTGGTCTACGGCTATACCTTTGCCATCATTGCCAATCTCATCGCGTCGCCATTTTATGGCCTGCTAGCGGAGCGCACTCAGCAAGTATTGACAGGGACGATCAACGAACAACCACTAACATGGCAAGACGCCAGACTGATTGCGGGTCGCGCCTTTGTCCGGGAACTCCGCAAACTGTTGTATTTTACGCCGCGAATCATCGCCGTTTTGTTGCTGTGCCTGGTGCTATCTTTGCTTCCCGCCCTGAATCTGCTCGCACCATTTATCGCATTTTTATGGGGCGCGTGGTCGCTGTCCCTGCAGTATCTTGATTATCCGGCCGACAACAATCAGGTCACCTTCGATAAACTTCGTGAAGAGGTCAAAAAAAAGCGGCAACTGACAACCACTTTTGGGGGATTCGTGTTACTGGGGACATCCATACCACTGATCAATCTGCTGGTGCTACCTGCAGCGGTAACCGGCGCCACCTCTCTCTGGTTGAGGGAGTTCGCTACGCAACATCCGGCACCGGTGCCGACAAAACCCGTCCATTAAACCAACTGACTAACCCCGCGAGTCACCCCTCAGGGAATCACTTCTGGCTGGACGCCTGACGTTCGGGCTGAGCAGCCAATAACTCCTGAGGCGGACGGCCGCAATCAAGCTTTTCACCCAACAGCTTCTCAATTGGCTCCAGCAGGAAGGCGTCGTCTTCACAGGCAAAGCTGATAGAGGTGCCGGTTTTGCCAGCACGACCGGTGCGCCCGATGCGATGCACATAGTCTTCCGGCTCTTCCGGCAAGGTGAAGTTGATGACGTGACTGATGCCGTCTATATGGATGCCGCGCCCGGCGACGTCAGTGGCCACCAACACCTTAATTTTTCCCGATTTAAAATCATCCAGGGTTCTGACCCGCCGGTTCTGGGCCACCTCACCGGACAGCAGGCCGACGTCAAAACCGAGCCGCGCCAAACGCTCCTGCAGGCGCCGGCACTGATCGCGGCGATTGGCGAAAACGATGACGCTTTCAACCTCATCACTGCGCAGAATATTCAGCAGTAAATCTAACTTCTGGCGGGTTTCAGTGATGTAGACTTTCTGGGTTACCGAATCGGTTGCAACTCGCTCAGGCTTAATTTCCAGGGTTACCGCCTCGTGAGTCCATTGCTCGGCGAGACTGATCACCTCCGGTGTGAACGTCGCTGAAAAAAGCAGCGTCTGACGGCAGTCCTTCTTCGGTGCCTGGCGGACAATGCGCCGTACCTGGGGGATAAATCCCATATCGAGCATACGGTCTGCCTCATCGATCACCAGCACCTCTACCTGATCGAGGTAGACATCGTTACTGCCGCAGAAGTCGAGCAAACGACCCGGGGTCGCAACCAGGATATCGCACAGGTTTTCGTGTAAATGACGACGCTGTTTGTCGTAGTCCATGCCGCCAACCAGGGTATGCACGGTCAAGTCGGTGTGGCGAGTCAAATCCCGCGCGTCTTCGGCGATCTGCATCACCAATTCGCGGGTAGGTGCGATAATCAGTGACCTGGCCTCACCGGCAAAACGCTCAGCCGTGATCGGATTTTTTAGCTGATCATCAATAATGGTTAACAGAAAAGCGGCTGTCTTACCGGTTCCGGTCTGCGCCTTGCCAACCACATCATGACCACGCAGCGTGAAGGGCAGCGAACGGGCCTGGATCGGCGAACAATATTTGAAACCCAGATCGGCGATGCCATGCATCAGCTCATCCGGAAGATCAAGATCATGAAAACGAACCTTGCCAGGTTCCGCCTCTACAACAAATTGTGCCGGCGTCCATCCATTCGCGGTTTTGCCACGGCCACCACGGCTGCGGCCACCTCGCCGCCCCCTTCTGGGCGCCGTTCGGGGCTTTTCTGTAACCTGCTCTATATTTTTCTGCTGCTCTTCACTCATGCCGAACCCGCTTGTCGGGCACCCACCAGGCTACGCTAGCGAGCCACCACAAAATTTAAAAGGGGCGGATTGTAACACAGTCGTGAAATAACCCTCTTTGCAGGGAACGCTGTCAGAATGGATACGGTGACGGGCGCTAATCGCCAGCCTCCCAGAAAATACGCTTCAGCCAATCGTCAACGCTGACATAGCGCCCGCCCCCCATAAACAGCAAACTCAACAACATGACAAAATAGGTGGCCGCAAATTCAATCCCATTATTTAGCACGACAAAATTACCTTTTTCAGTCAGCCAGCTGTAATTCGCATGCTCTCGAAGCACCTCCTTGGCTGCGCTGACACGCTTGCCGACCTCAACGCTGTTCTCAAGACTCCTGCGCGCCGCCGGCACGCCGATACTGGCCAGTACTTTGGCGGTGCTGGTATCGGGACTGCCAGGTGCAATAGCAAACCAACCGTGCTGCCAGTGCACAGTAAGTGCAGCAACAACCATGGAGATCATTAGTGGCACTGCGAACCACCGCACGGCCAACCCAATCAACAACGCCAACCCCCCGACAAACTCAGTAAATGCGGCAAGAAAAACCATCAATGCCGGTGCTGGCAAGCCCAAACCCCAGTCGTCGTTACCAAACCAGGACACCATGTCATCAAAATTCTGAAACTTATGCCAACCAGCTGCGATCATCACCGGGGCCAGATACAGTCGGAGCAGCAACGGGGCTATACCGTCCAAATGCGTGAAGCGCTTTCGGATCGCGCGATGAAAAGTCGTGTAACACGCCACTAAAGTGTTCATTGCAAGCTTCCCTTAAAAAAAGTCCTGTCAGCGGAACTGCGGCTGTGCGCCTCGGCCACGCCAGCCGGTCACCTCAGCCGCCCGGGGACTGCCACCTGAACGCACCCTTCTGGACTCACCCTTCTGCACAGGCAGGCTTATCGATACCGAGGCATTAGAGAACTGATCAGGCAAATAATTCCCAGCTATTGTACAAACGGAAGATCAAGGGATTCAGGTGCGCGGGAAAAGCGGGTTCTGCTGCGCGGCTTTGGTATAGAACACATCCATAGGTACTGATTGGCCAAACTCGGTGACGATACGCGCATGCTTGCGATTCAATTCTCTCGGCTCACGCACGCCACAGGAGTGGGCAATGACACCCACTTCCTTTTGCATATTGGCCACATAGTGCGCGACACGTTCAGCCTTATTGGTAGGGTCCAGACCCTTTTGTAGATCCGGGTCATGTGTAGTCACCCCGGTTGGGCAGGTATTTTTATTGCACTGCATGGCCTGGATACATCCGAGGGCAAACATATGGCCACGTGCTGAAACGACGAAATCCGCACCCACACACAGCGCCCATGAAACATCAACCGGCGTGATTAACTTGCCGCTGGCGACCACGGCAATCCTGTCCTTCAGCCCTTCTTGACGAAGTTTATCAATCACTAGCGGCAGCGTTTCGCTGATATTTAGGCCAACATGATCCAGCAAGCTCTGCGGTGCCGCACCAGTGCCCCCGTCACCACTATCGATGGTGATGAAATCTGGCGCTGATTCCTTGATGCCCCGACGCTTAATCGCGCTGCACAGATCATCAAAGAAGCTGGTACCACCAACCACCATTTTGAAACCAACAGGCTTGCCGGTTAATTCGCGGATGTGCACGATACTGTCAAGTAACTGATCAACATTGCGAATCTCTGGATGACCGTTGGGACTGATCGCGTCTTCTCCCACCGGAATACTGCGTATACGGGCTATTTCTTCGGTAACCTTGATCCCCGGCAAAATACCACCCTTGCCGGGTTTAGCGCCCTGACTGATTTTAATTTCAATCATTTTTACCTGAGGCAGCGCCGCCACACCGAGCAATTTGGCGTCGTCCAGCAGACCTGCTTCATTACGCACCCCAAATTTTGCGGTGCCAATCTGAAAAACGATGTCACAGCCACCTTCCAGATGATAACTGGAAAGCCCACCTTCACCGGTATTCAACCAGCAACCCGCCCTGGCCGCACCCTTCGACAGAGCTATTACTGCGGGGCGAGAAATTGCACCGAAGCTCATCGCCGATATATTGAAAAAGGATCGGCTGCGGTACGGCTGCCGACAATGGGGCCCAACGACGAACTCGCCAGGTTCGACACAATCTTCTTCCAGGGTGGGGAAAGGGTGTGAGGCAAACAACACGGTGCCCGGCTGATAGGTGTTTTTCGTGGAACCAAAGGCCAGCGTACCGTCAACATTTTTGGCTGCACGATAAACCCAGGAGCGTTGCGCGCGATTAAACGGCATTTCCTCCTGATCCTGGGCGAAAAAATATTGCCGAAAAAATTGCCCCAGACGTTCAAAAATATATCGAAACCTGCCGATCACCGGGTAATTCCGGCGAATGGCATGCTGCTTCTGCCGAACATCAACAATATACATCCGCACCAATGCGATTAAACTGGCGACAAACAACGCCAGTACCAGTGCCGCGAAAAGTTCCAGCACCAGTATTAACAGTGACACCCATGTCTCTCCCATCAAATTGCCTCGCTAAAGTTACAGATTCGCCTAGTGGCCGTCATTAAAATAATTGAAAATACAGCATCTTTCCATCAACCGCGAAAATATCACTGTGCCAACTCCTTTGCTGCAGCGGCACGTCCTCGGTCAGGATATCAGGCGTCTCGTGCGCCTGGCGCTGCCCATTACCGTGGGCCAGCTGGCCATTGTCGGGATGACCATTACCGACATCATCATCGCCGGACGAACCAGCACAGATGACCTGGCCGGTGTAGCTCTGGGCGGCACCATCTTCAACCTCGCGATCATGCTGGTAGTGGGCATTGTACTGGGCAACGGACCCATCATCGGCCAACTTTACGGCGCCGGAAACTTCGGGGCATTGCGGCGACAATTGCAAAACTGCCTGTGGCTGTGCCTGCCTCTCGGTTTACTGTGCACATCGCTTGTTAGTATTGGCATGCTAGCCCTGCCGCGACTCGATATAAACGAGCATGTCGCGAACGTCACGGTTCGCTACCTTTTACCAATGCTCGGCACGGCTCTCTTACTGCCCTTTATGATGGCCCTCAGGACGACCTTTGAAGGCATGGGGCAGGCGCGCCCGGCCATGACCTTCAACCTGATTGGCTTCCTGGCCAATATCCCCCTGGATTATGCGCTGGTCCTGGGGAAATGGGGTTTACCCGCGCTCGGCGGTGCGGGTTGCGGCTGGGCCTCTTTTATAGTCTGCCTGTTTATTGTTGCTGGTGAAGCCTGGTACGCTCGCTACGCCAATGCCCTGCGCAACTATCGCCTGCTGATACCCGGCGGGCGCATCGACCTGGACATGATCAAGGAAACCCTACGCATCGGCCTGCCCGTCGGTGGCGCAATCCTCTCGGAGGGTGGGTTTTTTATGCTGATCCCCCTGTTAATCGCCCACATGGGTGCAGTGGTGGTCAGCGGCCATACCGTGGCCATTTCCTTTGACTGGGCCATGTTTATGATTCCGATGGGTATATCTCAGGCAATTTCCGTGCTCTGTGCCCATGAAATGGGTCGCCAAAATCCGGCCATTGCTCGACGTATATGCTTTACCGGTTTAGGGTTAACGGCCTGTATCGCCCTGATTCAGGCCGCTTTCGTTATTATTTTCCGCGACCCGATAGCCGCGCTGTTTTCAGCGGATCCGGCGGTGCGGGAACTGGCCTCTCACTTACTGATTTACGCAGCCGCGTTTCGGGTATTCGACGCCATAAATGTCGGTGCCAATGGTGCGTTGCGCGGCTATAAGGACACCCGCATTACGGTCATACTCGCCTTCACAGGCTACTGGATTATCGGGTTCCCGTTGTCCTACTCTCTTGCGCTAACCGAGTTCTGGGGCACGCCGCTGGGGGTCGAAGGCTTCTGGGTCGGTATGGTGATTACCCTGATACTGATCTCCTGCCTGGCTGGCACACGACTCAATCAGACATCTCGCAAGGCGCTGCTAGCGATAAACAATCAGCCTTAGACTGCCGACGGCAAATGGCTGACCGCCTGACAAAAAACTTGGCAGATATAGTCAGGTTCGTTATCATCCGTGCAACTCAATTGCAGCGACTAGAACAATAATTTTGCCTAACGTTAAACGCTCTCCGCGAACAGTGTTTGTGGCCCTTGCCAAGGTTCGCGACCTGGCAAGCAACACCGATATAGGCTATATCGGCAATATTTCTACCGGCGGTTTTATGCTTTTTGCGAACAGGGAGTTTCCCTACCGTTCGCGTCGCCTCGTTTCTCTGAGTCTTCCCCATCCGACCCGGGGCATGGTAACTGTGCAGGCTGGCATACGCATAGCCTGGCAAACCAAAGACGCACAGAAACCCCGCCAACAAAGTACCGGATGCCAGATTCTGGCGGTTGAACCGGCGGATCGCCTGGCGTTGCTGCAATCGGCCATGGCCTACGGTATGGCCGCCTGACCAGGCCCATATGCATTACGATGGTGCAATAAAAATCATCTCGCCAGGAACCGGACGGCCGCAACTGAGACGTTAGCCGTCGCTTGCATTTACCCCTGTTCAGTTATTGACGACAACTCCCGAAGGCAATATGAGCTCATCAGCAAAACGCTCCCCAGGCAAACGGTTTACCCTCGCTAGCCTCCTGACACTAATTGCTTTAACGTCGCTAGTCACAGCCTGCGGCAACGCCTTACCCCGAGAGGAAAACAATGTCCGGTCACGCTGGGGCAGTTTCGAAGAGGCTATGCAGGACTATGAAAAAATCAAACCCTATGAAACAACCACCGAGGAACTAAAAGAGCTCGGTTTTGATCCCTATGCACAACCCAACATCCATATCCTTTCGTATCTGGATATCATCCAGCGTTTTATGCCCAATCAATCTATCACGCTGGATGACCTCGACCCCGCCGTAAGCTTTTGCATATCATCACGTGCCCAGTGCGTCGCCTATGAAGCCCAACCCCAAAGCACAAAAAGTAAACGCGTCGGCAACGTTGCCCTGGATATAATGACTTTCAGACGGCGGACACTGGAATCTGGCTGGTCCTTCTATGCACTGATTCTTATCAATGACGGGATCGTCGTCTACAAGGTTTGGAGTGGGCAGCCTTTTGTCAGTGGTGAAAAAATTCGCAAGAATCCGCTCGGCCCGCTACAGGGCATCGATTCCGGAATACTAAAGGGTATCTAGATAGCCTCCAAAAAATCTTCCGCATCATCCTGTCACACCGCCCCGCACGGCCAACACGGAACCCCTGGCTGTGAGATTACCGACTCAATTCAGCAATCTGTTCTAAAATGCCTTAGCGGCATAAACAACTTGTGCTTGTACCGCCAGACGCAAAGCAGTACCTTTAATTGACCTAAAACTATTCAAACTCAAATACAGGTACGGGATTTCTCAGTATTACGGCGACCCACCCGCTTACGTCTAACCACAGGGCCAGTAATGGGTGATACAACCCGGTCGCCGCGACACCGGAACACCGAACACAGGAGGAAGACAGATGGCTACCTACGACACAATTATCAAAAACGGCACCATATTCGACGGTACCCGAATTCCGCGCTACAAGGCTGATATTGGCATCAGGGACGGCTTAATTGCCAAAATTGGTCGCCTCGATGGTGCCGACGCGGATAAAGTGATTGATGCCGAGGGTAAGCACGTGTGCCCCGGCTTTATCGACCTGCACACCCATTATGACGCCCAATTATTCTGGGATCCCTATTGCTCGCTGTCGAGCTGGCACGGCATCACGTCCGTGGTAATCGGTAATTGCGGGTTTGGTTTCGCCCCCGTCGCGCCGGAGATGCGTGAGCGCTCAATGATGTCAATGACGCGGGTAGAAGCCATTCCCTTTGATTCCATGAAGGAAGGCATGCCCTGGGACTGGATTACTTTTCCCGACTACCTCGACAGCATTGACCGCACCCCCAAGGCCATCAACATCCTGCCCTATGTACCCCTGGCGCCACTTCTGGTCTGGGTGATGGGTCTGGAGCGCGCCAAGGCGGGCGCAATGCCAACGCCGGAAGAGGAAGCCGAAATCATCCGCCTCCTTGAAGAATCCATGGATGCTGGCGGCTGTGGCTGGTCCGCGCAGCGCCTGGCCCCAGGCTGTGGCGCAGATTTACAGCGCGATTACGATGGCACTCCCATGGCCACCGATGTCATGCACGACGAAACCTGTATTGCCCTGGCAAAAGTACTGGCCAGACGTAACGAAGGTTTTATGCAGGTCACCATGCTCAGCGGCAATGATCCTGCGAAAGACCGCGCACACATGGAAAAGCTGGCCGAAGTGAGTGGTCGACCGCTGCTATACAACGTCGTTCAGGCTGTCGCCGACGACCCTAGCGTGCATCGCGATACGCTGAAGTGGCTCAGCGAATGTCATGCTCGTGGCAACAAGGTTTATGGCCAGGGCCTCACCACAGATTGTGGTTTCACCTTTGCCCTGGACGAATGGAACCTTTGGGATGACTCGGAAGCGTGGCGCGAGGCGACCACAGGCACTTTCGAAGAGCGGTTACAGAAAATGGGGGATCCCGCCAGACGCCAGGGGCTTAAGGATAACCCGCCCGGAATGTCTGCCACCGGCGCCATTGAGGATGTGGTGCTGGTCCGCCCTAACTCAGATAAATTTGCAGAATTTAAGGATCACAAAGTAGGCCTTATTGCAGAGAAGACGGGCAAACACCCGGTAGACGCCATGCTCGATATAGCGGTGGGCACCAACCTTAAAGCGGAATTTTTTGCCATGCTACCTAATGGCGGCAACCTCGAATACATGAAAGAGATTATTGATGATCCCTTTATCACCTTCGGGGTTTCCGATGGCGGCGCACACACGCGCTTTCTCACCGCCGGTCGCTACCCAACCGAGGCCATCGCCAAATATGTTCGCGAACACAACATGTTGACGCTGGAAGAAGTCCACTGGCGCTTAAGTGCCCTGCCTGCAGCCCTGGCCGGGTTTAACAATCGCGGCACCTTACGTGAAGGTGCACCGGCCGACGTCGTTGTCTATGATTATGAGAACCTCGAAATCCTCGACGGCGAAGTGGTTCACGATATGCCGGGTAACGAATGGCGTCGCGTACAACGGGCGAAGGGTTATAACTACATCCTGGTAAACGGTGAAGTCACCATCGACCACGATGAAGAAACCCATAACTATTCCGGAAAATTACTGCGCCACGGCGATGGCTGATATACGGCACATCTAGCCAATAAAAAAAGCCGACTTTCCAGGTCGGCTTTTTTTATTCTCCCGGTCAAGACATTGCCGGTACGCTAACCCTTAATGACGGCCATTTGCTGCTTTAACACATCTGTGGGCAGGCGGTTTTCCAGCGTAATGCGATCCACCAGTTGGCCGTAACGGCGCTTTATCTGCGCCGCTACCTGCAGGGGCTCGCCCACCACGGCGAACGTTTCCAGCATTTCGTCACTGATCAATTCCGGCATTTTGTCCCAGCCGTTGTTTTTGGATAAATGATTCAGTTTCGGCTGCAAATCCTGCCAGTCGTGACATTCAAGAACGGGCTTGTAGGCGGGCGTTGACGCATAAAACGAAATTCGATAACGCACCTGGGCTTTAGCGGCTTCAAATTCTTCTTCCGTTTGGCCGGTAACCACAAAGGGCGGGAAAGAGACATCAAAGTCCTTTCGGCTTCTACCCTCAGCCGCCAGGGTTTTGTCTATGCCGGGCAGAATCTTTTCCTCAATGTATTTTTGCGTGCCAAAGGTATGAATAATAATGCCATCGGCGACTTCAGCCGCGGTCCTGATCATCAGCGGCCCGACCGCCGCCATCACCACCTTGGGGCGGCCGTATTCAATGTTCTTTGGACTAAAATCGGGCGTCATGAGCGTGTGCTTATAGCAATCACCGCGAAAGTTAAGTGGTTGCCCCTCGTACCAGCTGTCCCATATCGCATGCATGGCACGAATAAACTCCCTCATCTGTTTCGCCGGGCCATGCCAGGGCATACCAAAACGCCTGGTGATATGGGCCTGAATTTGCGAACCCAGGCCGAGGGTAAAACGTCCCTTTGAAAAAGCATTTAAATCGTGGGCCGTATAGGCAGTCGTCATCGGGCTTCGCGCAAACGCCACCGCGATACCGGTGCGCAGTTCAACCCGATCGGTAGCATCTGCGCCCATGCCGACCACCAGGAAGGGGTCATTCTGGATTTCAGCGGTCACCACACCGTCAAAACCCTGCGCCTCAAACAGTTGATATCGACCCTTAATCTCGTCGATATCATCAAGCTGATCACCAAAACTAAAACTACTGTCTATTTTCATTGCAAACCCCCTTTAATGACTGCTGTGGTAGATCGACCAGTGTACAAAATATCGCGGCGCACCAATCGGTCGGCGTTTCCCCTCATTCATGCATTACACACACCCTGACGACCTCAACCCACACCAAGTATCCACCCCTCCAGCCTGGTCTGCTGTTGCTCAGGCAGGGTCAGTGGCGGGCTAAAATATCGGCCCAGCGTGCCCCGCCGGTCTGCTTCCTGCAACCACGCCGCAACTGACCAGGCGTCGTGTTCATCGGGGGTGCGCTCGTTCCTGGCATAACGCCTTTTGTACAACGCCGGGTAGGCCTCGACAATTGCCGAGTATCCTTCCGGCACATCAAAACCATCAAAAGGCCAGAAATGCACACGCGATGGCGCCACCTGCCGCAACCACAATAGCCACGGCAAACCCGCATGCGTCGATTTGGCGACAGAGCCCTTTACGTCGAACTGAAAGGCGCTTTTTGCGGTCGCGGTCCACTGTTCGCATAATCTGAATTCAGCAGGGCTACCCGTGCGCAGATTACCCTCCCGAAGGAAATCGACATAGGTATAGTCCTGATGACTGGGCCAGTGGCGAATAAAATCCTTTAAAAACGTATCCCAGCTGTGCAGGTCGTAACGCTTCATATAACTTAGCGGCAACGAGAAATTATGGTCAATGCCGATAATTACCGGCTCACCTGACCCCAGGGCTTGCTGACAAAATTGTGCCACCTCCTTGCGCGACCAGTTTTTTGCCCCCGCCGCCGGTGTTGCCATTTTTTGTGGTTCACTGCCGGGCCGAGCTGCAAATACCTGTAAGGCCTTAAGTCGGCTTTCGGGGGTCTGGGCACCCGAATAATCGATACCGATATATTGCTGAAACCTCATTCAAGCGCCTCCATCCTCGTAAATACACGCGCGCAGCTGTCGGGCGGCCAATCATTGTTGCCAGCAGCCAAGGGAAACGCGCTCCCGCGCCCCGCCGTCTTTACGAGTTGCCACATGACCAAAACCACTCGAAACCAACAAAGCTCTTATCTGATGGCCCTGTTGATAACCGTGTTCCACTAGCAACCAACCGCCCGTGGTCAGATACTGGCCTGCATTGGTAACAATAAACTCTATTTCGGCCAGGCCGTTACGCTCAGCAATCAATGCGGATACCGGCTCGAAGCGTACGTCCCCCTCACGCAGATGCGGGTCATTCGCTTCAATATAGGGCGGGTTACTAACAATTGCGTCAAACCGTTGATCAGTAAGGTGTTCAAACCAGTCGCCCTGTGCAATCGATACATTCACCAGGCCCAGGTCATGGCAGTTTTTTTTGGCCAACTCGACAGCCTCAGCAACAATATCAACGGCCAGGATCCACCAGCGCGTTCGTTCGCTGGCCAACGCCAGCGCAATCGCGCCGGTGCCCGTACCGAGATCAAGGACCCGGGCTTCAGGTCGGTCAATTAACTCAAGGGCGGTTTCAACCAGCAATTCGCTTTCCGGGCGAGGGATAAGCGTACTGGTATTAACGTGTAGCGACAGCGACCAAAAATCTTTTGTGCCGACCAGGTAAGCCACCGGCTCACCCAACATCCGGCGTTCCAGCAAGTGTTCAAATCTCCGCACCAGGAGCGTTTCAACCACCCGCTCCGGCCAGGTATAAAGGTAACTGCGGGATTGCTGCATAACGTGGCAGAGCAGCACCTCGAGATCCAGTCGTGGCGTATCACTGACGCTCGCGAGGCTCGCTGTCCTGCTCAACAGTGCAGCGATGGTTGTTTCATGACTGGGCATGAAAAAGCTCCGGATACAGCGACTCAACCTCAACTAGCCAGCGCGGTCAGCTGCTCTGCCTGATACTCACGAATTAACGGTTCAATAATTTGATCGAGATAGCCCTGCATGACCTCTTCAATTTTATACAGGGTAAGGTTAATGCGATGGTCAGTCACCCGACCCTGGGGGAAATTGTAGGTGCGAATGCGCTCCGAGCGGTCGCCACTGCCCACCAGACTGCGGCGCAAATCGGATTGCTCCTGCGACTGCTGCTGCTGCATGCCGCTAAGAATACGCGCCTGCAGCAGGGACATGGCCCTGGCCCGGTTTTTATGTTGGGAACGTTCGTCCTGACATTCAACCACGATGCCCGTCGGCAGGTGGGTCAGGCGAATCGCTGAGTCAGTTTTATTGACGTGCTGCCCACCCGCCCCAGAGGCCCGATAGGTATCAATCCGCAAATCTGCCTTGTTGATTTCTATGCCTTCAATTTCATCCACCTCTGGCAGGATAGCTACTGTGCAGGCGGATGTGTGCACGCGCCCCTGGGACTCCGTCGTCGGCACCCGCTGCACTCGGTGTGCACCGGATTCAAACTTAAGCTGGGAGTAAACCTCCTGGCCAACAATGCGGCTGATGATTTCTTTATAGCCGCCGTGCTCGCCAAAGCGTTCGTTGATGATCTCTACTTTCCAGCCACGGGATTCTGCGTAACGGGAATACATACGAAACAGATCGCCAGAAAAGATTGCCGCCTCATCACCACCCGTGCCAGCGCGAATTTCCAGAAACACATTGCAATTGTCGTTAGGGTCCCTGGGTAATAGCAGCTTCTGCAACGCCTCTTCGAGATCGACCAGCTTAACCTCGCCCTGCTTGACTTCTTCCCGCGCCATTTCACGCATCTCGGCATCGCTGTCCTGGAGCATTAAACGCGCCGCCGCAACATCATTGGACGCGCGCACAAAGCGTTGGTAGGTTTTGGCGATTGGCTCGAGCTCTGCGTATTCCTGCGACAGCTTACGGAAGTTGCTCTGCTCGGCTATCACGTCGGCATCACTGAGCAGGTGGCCAACCTCGTCATAACGCTCAGTAAGGTGATCCAGACGGGCAAGTAGCGATGCTTTCATTCGTCATCCTGATGATCAATAGCGCTGGTTTGATCCAGCGGATCCGGTAAACCAAAAAGTTCGTGGGTCCAGCGAATATGTTCGTGCCGGCCCAGTTCACCGGCCTGCTTAAGCCGCGTCGTGGGCGTGTGCAGTAATTTATTGGTCAGGCCGTGGGCAAGCTGACGCAGCACCTGTTCCGGCGCCAGGCCCTGATTTAGCGCCACCAGCGCCTTGGCCAGTTCCGCATCGCGCACCACACCGAGCGTATCGCGAAACGCGCGAATCGTACCCACGGCCTGCTGTCCACGCAATTGCTTTTGCCAGCTTAGGACACCCGCGTCGATAATTACTTCAGCCTCACTCGCAGCATCTTCGCGCTGCTGGAGGTTGACCTCTATAACGGACCGGAGGTCGTCCACCGTATACAGATACACATCATCAAGTCGAGCCACCTCAGGCTCGATATCCCTGGGAACGGCGATATCAAGCATGAATATGGGCTTACGCTTTCGCTTCTTCAACGCCGACTCTACCGCGCCTTTGCCAAGTATGGGCAGCTGACTGGCAGTGGCTGATATAACGATATCTGCCCGATGGAGGTAATCGGGAATTTCGGACAGTAATATTGCCTGTGCTGAAAAAATTTCTGCCATTTCCTGAGCCCGAGCCAACGTGCGGTTGGCGACGATGATCTCGCCTACACCGTGTTCTCGTAAGTGGCGGGCCAGCAACTCAACGGTTTCGCCACCACCTATCAACAAGGCGCGAACATCTTGCATGCGGGTAAAAATCTGCTGAGCCAGACTAACCGCCGCGTAGGCAACGGACACCGGGTTTTCGCCAATAGCCGTTTCCGTACGCACACGCTTGGCTGTGGCAAACACCTGCTGGAACACCTGACCGAGTTGTCCGGACAAGGTGCCGGCCTGTTGCGCCACCGCAAAGGAAGATTTCATCTGGCCGAGAATTTGCGGCTCGCCGAGGACCATGGAATCAAGCCCACTGGCAACTTTCATCATATGACGCACCGCCGCTTCGTCCTCGAATGCGTAGCTACTCTCCCTCAGTATCTGCACCGCCAGATGGCGTTCAGTCGCCAGCCATTCCAGCAACGCATCAGCCGTCGTGACGCCATTGGCGTAAAGTTCAGTGCGATTGCAGGTCGATAAAATTGCGAAATCCTCAATACCGAGGCTGGCCAATCCGTCAGCCAGACTCGTCATCATCAGCTCAGGCGCAAAGGCCACCCGTTCACGAATGTCCAAATTCGCTGTGCGATGATTGATTCCTAACGCTATCAAGGGCATAACCGACCAGTATCTGCTGTCATTTGCTGTTTAATGGCCCGACGCTGAAACAAAACAGCGCATCACTGTCATAGGCGTACTTGCTATAATAGGTTCACTGACCGGAGAGTACTTTAACATGCGCGTGAGAGTCTTACTGTTGAGTCCAATACTGGCTAGCCTGGTGTTGCTCACTGCTTGCGCTACTGAACAAGCCACGCGCGATAAAGGCCACACCGGAAGCACCGGGGGAAATGCCGCGGCAGCCACCGCTGGTTCGCAACCCGAGAAGGGCGACGACGACACAGAACAGGATTATCCCGTTCGACCCTTTTCAACACAAACGCTTTACGAGTTACTTGTCGCAGAATTTGCCGGGGTACGCGGTGACCTCAATACGGCTCTGGACATCTACATCGATCAGGCGCTAAGCACGCGCGACCCAAATGTGATTGAGCGTGCGGCTCAGACCGCATCGTACCTGAATGACAAGGCTGCGCTCGAATCATTGAGCGAGCTCTGGGTTGAAATCGATCCCGACAGCAGCGAAGCCCACAAACTGGCATTTTATTTTCGATCGCGCAGCGGCGAATTGGAAGCAGCCTACACCAGCGCCCTGCACCTGTTTGAGCAGGGCCATGGCGAGGCGCTGATGTCACTGCCAATCTTCACCGAGAAATCAGCTGCCCCGCTGCGGGCGCGGTTGTTAAGCGAATATACGGCGCTCGAACACAGCTTCCCCGCTAATCGGGACATCCTGCTCGGCAAAATACAACTGGAAGGCCAGCAGGGCGATATTAGCGCGTCATTAAAAACCGGCAAGAAACTGCTCAGACTGGACCCGGACAATGAGTACGCTCGGTTGGCTATTGCCCAGCTATTGTACAAACAGAACCAGCGCGAACAGGCGATCAAGACTCTCAACCAGGGTATTCGCCTTAATCCCGACAGCAAAAAATTACAACTGCAGCTGATTCGCTTCGTCGCCGACACCGATCTAGCAGAAGCTCAAAAAAGGATGACGCAGCTAGCGGCAGACCATGACGATGATTTTGATCTGCAGTATTCCCTCGGCCTGCTTAACAAGCAGCGGGGTTTACGCGATGAGGCGCGAGACATTTTCCACAAGATGATCAACCAGAATAGACGCGTCGCGGATGCGCACTATCAACTAGCGGTCATGGCTGAAGAGGAAAACCATCTGGCCGAAGCCATGACCCATTACCTGATGGTTGGGGAGGGTAACAACCTGTTGCCCGCCGCCGCCCGCATGACACAGATCATGGCCGCCAATAATCAGCTCAACGAAGCCCGTCTTTACCTGCATCGACTTCGTCTCGAACAGCCAAAATTGATGGTGCCGCTCTATCGTATGGAGTCGGAGCTGTTGATGACCATGAACCACTACGAGAGCGCCCATCGGTTACTGAGTGAAAGTCTCGAACAAAACCCCGATAATTTTGATCTGCTCTATACGCGCTCGCTGGTCAGCGAAAAACTGAATGATATTGTCGGTATGGAACGCGATTTACGCGCCATTCTACGTCAGGATGCCAACAACGCTTCCGCCTTGAACGCGCTGGGTTATTCGCTGGCGAATCACACCAATCGACTCGATGAAGCGCTGGTATTTATACGTCAGGCGCTCGCCATTAGCCCCAATGACGCGGCCATTATTGACAGCCTGGGCTGGGTTTTATACAGGCAGGGCAACACGAAAGAAGCCCTGGTCCACCTGCGCCAGGCACTGGCTACCATGCCGGATCCGGAGGTCGCCGCCCACCTCGGTGAAGTACTGTGGATGAGCGGGGAGACAGAGGAAGCCACACGCATATGGCGTAGCGCGCTAGAGCGCGACCCCGACAGCAAGTACCTGCTCGATACCCTGAGCAGACTAAAGGTAAAACTCTGAGTGCGGTCGGTGAGGCTTGTCGACATAGCAGTCTGTGCAGGTGTTCTTCTCCTGCTCAGCGCTTGTGCGCAGCAAACCATACGTCCCCACGAAGATAAAAACCAACCAGCACCCGCGTCGTGGGCGATCCACAAAAAACAGATGCAGGCCATCACCCAGTGGCATATGAAAGGCAAAATCGGCTACCGGAGCCCTGCCGATGGCGGTAGCGCCTGGGTAGACTGGCGTCAACGGAACGATGAGTTCGAGATGTTCCTGAGCGGTCCGTTCGGCGCTGGCGTAGTGCGCATATTTGGCAACAACCATTTCGCAACCCTCCGCCAGGCAGAGGTCGACGACATATCGACCCGTTCTGCAGCGGCGTTGACGGTCAAACTGTTTGGCTGGCAGTTGCCAGTCGACGAATTATCCTACTGGGTAAGAGGTATCCCGGCACCCGGGGCGGCGGTGACACAACGCGCCTTCAATGCAGAGGGTCTGCTGGATAATTTTGAACAAACTGGCTGGCACCTGGAGCTGTCCCGCTACCGCGACACGGCCGCCGGCAAACTACCGGGTAAAGTGCTGGCGACCCACGACAAGCTGCGCTTTACGCTGATTATCAAGGATCTTGACCTCACCGCTAACGATCACCGCCCACTGTAATGTTACGGCTACCGGCTCCGGCCAAACTTAATCTTTTTCTCCGCATTACCGGCCGACGCGCCGACGGCTATCACAACATACAAACCCTCTTTCAATTGCTCGATTATGGCGATGAGCTGGAATTCAAATTGCGCGCTGATAACGCTATACGCGTAACTACGATCTGCGCCAACAATCTCACTCAAGATGGCGCGGTGGCGCCGATTGATGCGCAAACCAATCTCGTTTCGCGCGCGGCACGGCATCTGCAACAGGCATCAGGCTGCGCCCTGGGCGCGGATATAACGTTAACGAAACGTCTGCCCATCGGTGGCGGTCTCGGCGGCGGCAGCAGTGACGCCGCCACCACGCTTATCGGACTTAACCAATTATGGGGGCTTGGCATCAGTATCGACATGCTGGCGGATATGGGGGTTGCGCTTGGCGCCGATATACCCGTTTTTGTCCGCGGTCGCACTGCCTGGGCAGAAGGTATCGGCGACAAACTTGAAGCGATAGAAATGCCAAACCGGTGGTATCTGGTGCTGGCGCCAAACTGTCAGGTTTCTACCGCAACGATATTCAATGACCAGGAATTGACAAGGAACTCACCGCCGATCACAATACGCGCCTTTCGTGGCCAGGGTGCCGAAAATGCCTGTCAGGCGGTGGTTGAAAAACGCCATCCCGAGGTAAAAAAGGCGCGGCTCTGGCTGGCAGGCTATGCTGCTGCACAGATGACCGGAACAGGCGCTTGCGTATTCGCAAGCTTCGAGGAAGAAACGCAGGCAGGCGTAGTGCTTGCGGAGAAACCCGAACACTGGCAAGGGTTTATAGCCCGGGGCATCAACCTTTCCCCGGTTCACAGCCGGTGACAAATGATTCTGCCACCCACGAAAATATTGAACTGCCAGTACTCGCTGTTGGGGCGTCGCCAAGTGGCTAAGGCAACGGGTTTTGATCCCGTCATTCGGAGGTTCGAGTCCTCCCGCCCCAGCCATTCTTGATGACCACTGATCGCGCTATCATCAAACTCAGGATACCGTCATGGCTAACTTAATGCTATTTACCGGCAATTCAAATCCGGCATTGGCGAAAGAGATTGCTCGTTACCTGGGAATAGCGGTAGGTAGATCAGTCGTTTCTCAGTTCTCCGACGGCGAAATATCAGTCGAAGTACAGGAAAACGTTCGCGGCCGTGACGTATTTATTGTTCAGTCTACCTGCGCGCCGACCAACAAGAACCTGATGGAGCTGGTTTTTATGGTCGATGCAATGCGGCGTGCGTCGGCGAGCAGAATCACCGCCGTGGTGCCTTATTTCGGTTACGCCAGACAAGATCGCCGGGTGCGCTCGGCCCGCGTCCCGATCAGCGCCAAAGTGGTCGCGGATATGATCAGTAAGGTCGGCGTCAACCGCGTACTCACCGTCGATCTTCACGCCGAGCAAATTCAGGGCTTTTTTGACTGCACAGTAGATAACGTTTATGGCTCGCCGGTGCTGCTCAACGATATTGAAAAGCAAAACTATCAGGACCTGATTGTGGTATCGCCTGACATTGGTGGCGTGGTGCGTGCGCGCGCTATTGCAAAACAACTGAATTCGGAGCTGGCCATTGTCGACAAACGTCGGCCGGAGGCCAATCAGGCGCAGGTGATGAATATTATTGGTGACGTAGCAGGCCGCACCTGTCTGCTGGTTGACGACATTGTCGATACGGCAGGCACACTGTGCAAGGCAGCCGACGCACTTAAAGCGGAAGGCGCACAGCAAGTGGTGGCCTATTGTACCCACCCCGTATTGTCTGGCGTGGCCATAGAGAATCTCAATAAATCCCAACTTGATACGCTGGTAGTAACCGACAGTATCCCGCTCAGTGAAGCGGCAAAAAGCTGTTCCAGAATTCGCCAGTTATCGCTGGGGCAAATGCTGGCGGAGGCCATCCGTCGAGTCAGCAACGAAGAATCCGTCAGCGCAATGTTTGACTAGAATATTGCCTGGATACACCCGCCACGGCACTAAAACCGGGGCACACACTAAACACCGCTATTAATTTGGTCGCAAAAATTATAGTGGTCTAACTGAGGAGTTAAGGCAATGGTCGATTTTGTACTCAATGCCAGGGTCCGGGACGAAATGGGGAAAGGTGCGAGCCGCCGCCTGCGTCGTCTGGCCAAGGAAGTGCCCGCTATTGTTTATGGAGGCAAAGAAGCGCCACAAAATATTGCGCTTACCCACCATGAATTGAGCCACGCGCTGGAAAGTGAGGCGTTTTATTCGCATATTGTCACGCTTAACATTGGTGACAAATCTCAGGATGTTATTCTCAAAGACCTGCAACGGCATCCGGCGAAGCCCATCATCCTGCACGCGGACTTCATGCGGGTGAGTAAAACGCAGAAACTTACCACGCGTGTACCTTTGCATTTTATCAACGAAGAAACCTGCAAAGGCGTGAAAATTGAGGGCGGCTTGATCGCCCACAGTATGTCGGATCTGGAAATACAATGCTTGCCCGCCAACCTGCCCGAGTATATCGAAGTAGATATGGCCGAGATCACCATCGGCCACATTGTGCATATTTCAGATATCGTTCTCCCTGAGGGTGTCGAAAGTGTGGCGCTGCAACATGGCGAGGATCACGATCTTCCGGTTGCCACGGTCAACAAGAAAAAGTCTGCTGAAGTCGACGAGGTCGAAGCCGCTGAACCAGACGATGAGACTCCAGCCGATAATGGCCAGGACGAGGATTAACCTTTTCACACAGGTCCGAGTCCCTTGAGTTGGACACTCCGATAAAACTCATCGTGGGGCTGGGGAATCCCGGCCCCAGGTATGAGCATACACGACACAATGCGGGTGCCGATTTTGTCCGCGAAGTGGCCCGTCGCTACGGTGTCGAATTGCGCGCCGAGGCGCGTTTTTTCGGTGCCACTGCACGAGTGTCTATCGAATGCTACGACGTGCGGCTGCTGGTGCCGGATACTTACATGAACCGCAGTGGTCAGGCCGCCGCTCCGATGGCGGGTTTTTATAACGTCGCCGTCACCGAAATACTGATCGCCCACGATGAACTTGATTTACCACCGGGTACCGCGCGCCTCAAAAAGGGCGGCGGTCACGGTGGCCACAATGGCTTGCGGGACGTCATCAGTGCATTAGGGAATAATCGCGACTTCGCCAGGCTGCGTATCGGTATCGGCCACCCAGGACACACGGACGATGTCGTTGATTATGTCCTGCGCAAGGCGCCACAAGACGAGCAGGCCTTGATTCAAACCAGTATCGATCAGGCGGCAAAGGTACTGCCGCTGGTGGCACAGGGTGCCTGGAACGACGCCATGAAAACACTGCACACTCAGTAAGTGCCGAATCGTTAAGCAAACCCTGATCGCTGTATTTCACAACTCTAACGCCCAACAGGATTGGTATTCATGGGATTCAAATGTGGTATCGTCGGGCTCCCCAATGTCGGCAAATCGACGTTGTTCAATGCCTTGACCAAAGCCGGTATAGAAGCCGCAAATTTCCCGTTCTGCACCATTGAGCCCAACACCGGCGTCGTGCCAATGCCCGACCCCCGGCTCAATGAGCTCGCGGCCATTGTACGGCCGCAGAAAGTGATCCCCACCACGATGGAATTTGTCGATATTGCTGGCCTGGTGGCTGGCGCTTCAAAAGGAGAAGGCCTGGGCAACAAATTTCTGGCCAATATCCGGGAAACTGAAGCGATTGCCCACGTTGTGCGTTGTTTTGAAGATGATAACGTGATCCATGTCGCCAACCAGATTAACCCCCTGTCCGATATTGAGATCATTAACACCGAGCTGGCGCTGGCCGATCTTGAAACCGTCGACCGGGCTTACCAAAAGGCGACCCGCGCCGCCAAAGGCAACGACAAGGAGGCCTTCGCGCTCAAGGCCCTGCTGGATAAGATCCTGCCCCACCTCAACGAAGCCAAACCCCTGCGTTCCCTCGCGTTAGCAGCCGAAGACCTCGCCCTGCTGCGCGACCTCAACCTGCTGACCATCAAACCAACACTGTACATAGCCAACGTCAGTGAAGACGGGCTCGAAAACAACCCGCACCTTAGTGCCGTCATCGCCCTGGCCACCGCTGAGGGCGCCCTCGTCGTGCCCGTCTGCAACAAGCTGGAAGCTGAAATAGCGGAACTCGACGATAACGACAAAGTCGAGTTTCTTGCCGAAATGGGCATGGCAGAACCGGGACTGAACCGAGTAATTCGAGCGGGCTATCAACTGCTCAATCTACAAACTTATTTTACCGCCGGGGTACAGGAAGTCCGTGCCTGGACAATTCCTGTGGGTGCTACCGCGCCACAGGCGGCGGGCAAAATTCACACCGACTTTGAAAAGGGCTTCATCCGTGCTGAAGTCATCAGCTACCAGGATTTTGTTAGCTGTAAAGGTGAAGCCGGCGCCAAGGAAGCTGGCAAATGGCGGCTGGAAGGCAAGGAATATGTGGTTGAGGATGGCGACGTCGTGCATTTTCGTTTCAATGTATGAATGACCCGGACGAGTTCGCCGGATGAGTGAGACGGCAGCGGGAACCAGCCTTCACGTTATCTCGGGCCGCCGCGCCTACGGCTTTTCTTTAACTCTGCTGGCCTGCACGCTGTGGGGCTTGTTTCCCATCGCAGTCAAAAGCGTACTCCTGGAGCTTGACCCCTACACCGTCAACTTTTACCGCTTTAGCCTCGCTGGAACGCTGCTCTTACCCTTTGTCTATTCTCGCGGCAGGCTCGCTGGCCTGCATCGCACCGGCACCACCCGGCTGCGCCTTCGCTTATTGATATGCGCAGCGTTACTCATCGCCAATTATTTTTTTTACACCCTCGGCGTTCAACGTATTACCCCAGGGGGCACCCAGGTACTGATTCAGTTCTCCACCGTGCTGCTGCTCATCTCCGGCGTATTTTTTTTCGGGGAAACCTTTACCCGCCGGCAATGGCTCGGCTGCGCCGTGTTTATGTGTGGGCTCGCTGTATTCTTCTACCCTCGCATTATTGTGATGCTTGGCGGCGTCGATAGCTATGCCATCGGCATGGGGCTGATCACCCTGGCCGCCGTTACCTGGACCGCATACGCGGTGCTGCAAAAACAACTGCTAATGAATTTCAGCTCTTCTCAGATAATGCTGGTGATTTACGCATTGGGCGCGTTGGCGTTCCTGCCCTTTTCACACCCCGGCAATATTAGCGCGCTGAGCGCGGGGAACCTGCTGCTCCTGGTTTTTTGCGGTGCCAGCACGCTGCTCGGTGCGGGCAGCTTCTCGGAAGCTCTCGCCCACCTCGAGGCGTCCAAAATCAGCGCCATGATGACGACCTTGCCTGTGTTCACCCTGCTCTTTATGTGGTGTCTGAGTTTCTACCCCAGCTTTAACGTCGCTGCGGAACCTTTCACCATGACCACCGTGGCGGGCGCCACACTGGTTGTCGCCGGTGCCCTCGTCGTCGCCCTGCAAAAACATCAACCCACCGCCAAGTCCGCAACATCCGCAGCAAAAGAAAGTGCCCGCACCACGCCGTAGCGCCAGCCCCGACTGGCAAACACCCCTGCACCTTGACAACAAAGCCGTAAATCGCCAGAATTCGCGGCCTTTCAGGATCGACAGACTTTATGGCTACGTAGCTCAGCTGGTTAGAGCACAGCATTCATAATGCTGGTGTCGGCGGTTCAAGTCCGCCCGTAGCTACCATATAAATCAATGAGTTAAAGAACACATCAACCTGGCTTCTTTTACTTGTGCAACACATGTGCAACCCGAAGAACACAGAAGTAAATCAACACTCAATCCGCAACCTATTAAAAACCACCATGCCCAGGTGCTGTATAACGGGAACTACAATAAGCAACACACATTTACCCGCTAAAAACTCAAGCAGAGTTAGATAATTTAATGTCTTTCGCGGTCTCATGTTAATCGCAAGCTGAATCCCTTCAATCGCGTTCTTTGCCAACTCTCCAATCTTCGCCCCCTTAGTGAAGAAGCGCCTTAGCAGACCACTCGTATTCTCGTTCAGGCCACGCTGCCACGAGTGGTATGGCTTGGCTAAATAGATCTTAAAATTTTGCGGCTTCACGCCCGCGCCGGTTCGATTCCAGTTCCAGGCCAACGTTTGAGCTCAGGCCGTCGCGCCTGCAGCGAAGTGTTCTGTGCCTCTCGGATGTTACACTCGACGTACCGCCAGAAACACACCGACCGCCATCAGAATGAGTCCGCTTGACCTTTGCAAAGTGACGGCATGCATTGGTGCGCCCAACAAGCCGAACTGATCTATGATCGCCATGGATATGAGTTGTCCCAGAAGTACAAAAGCCACGGCGTTTCCGACGCCGAACTGCGGAACAACCCAGGTGACACTGAGGACGTAAAAGGCCACGAACACACCGCCCAGGTAGTAGTAGAACGGCAGCGATGCTTTTGGGAATAGCTTCAGGCCACCCTCCACTGCAAATAGGAAAGCAACCGAGATAGACAGAGCTACAAGAAACAACACCGAGGCCGCGAACGCTGTACTTCCGTACTTCGATCCCAATGTTCCGCTTAACGCCGCCATAACTGGGATACCAACTCCAGTTGCAAGCATGAGACATGAGAAGAAAAGTTGGTTTGTCATAGGCTAAGGTTTCTCAGTTTAGGAAGGGGCATAACGCTCAAAACAGCGGGGCGAAGCATCCGCCTGGTTTTGCTTGCTAAATAGCAAGCGGCGCATCGCTATGCGCCTCTTTATATGATCTTACGATCAGCTCGACATCCTCTGCATAATACTCTGGCACAGGTTTGTCCTCGCCCGTAAGCTTGAGGTACATAACTCTGAGAATTTCGTGTACTTTTTCTGAAAGCTCGATAACGTCATTCCCTGTAAGTCCAGCAGTGCGCCATGCGGCTACCGGCTCAACGAGATTTCGTCGGTCTATATGGAAATGCACTCTATCTCGAATGTGTTTGGTCTTCTCTGAAAGCTCTTCGAGCCTCTTAATAGTGACCCCGGCTTTGGCTGCGGCTTCATCGAACAACTGGCGATCTAGATTTTGCACATACCATATAGATGCTGCGTCTGGGTGAGTATCAAATGACCGATGTAAATCCGCGAAAAGATCATTGTAAAGCGCGTGTATTGCTATTCTGAAGAAATCGAGCCCGTGGGCGGTTCCCAGCTCATAGAATTTATTGTGCGCTCTTTGCTTCAATATGCAATTGCTCAATCCATGAAGGTTTCTTTCAATGGCTCTACGCAGTTTTGCATGTTCTGTTGGCACTTTGGTGATACCTGCTATTTAACGTTGCCTTCAGCGGAGCAGGCGCGCTAGCGACTGCATCCGCTGGAAGGCTTTGTTAAGTTCCGACACCGTAGCAGTCAAGGCCAACAACCCTGAGAAGCGGCCGAAACTCTAATGAATTAACATCTTCAACTTGTTTCCAAGTTTTTTCTACTTCTTCTGGATTCAGGCCGCCCATTGTAAATGCGTTTGTAACCACACCGCCTGTATGTTCATCTTTTAGACCATTTATTTCTTCTACTGGCAAATGTCCTAGATACAAATTTTGTTTCACGAGTAATCCAACTGTTAAATCTACTTCTACGGTGTCATCATGTCCGTTATCAATAAAAACCTTCGTGTCTCCAAATATTGAGACTCGCTCGTGTTCGCCAGGATCACTTGGGTAAATGCCATTATCCCAGTTGGCTTGAGCCGCTGTTAAGGATGTTCCTAAAACATTACCTTCCTCATCTTGGACAGAAAGATTGTAAAACTCTTGAGGAAGTGTGAGTGGCTTTGGTGCAGAACAACTGATACCAAAGCTCATATAGCTACTTCTAAAATCACATAGTACAGGTGCAGTTACCTTCGCTTGCCACTTGTGTTTTCCAGTTGACACTGGTCGGTACAAATCAATTTGAAGCTTTTTAGCCCTTTTTAATGCTGATTTCGTAAAGCCTGCAGGACACACTAAAGCACCTTTATGTGCCCTTACATCTTGAACTAAACCCTGAAACTCTTCGATGCCTTTAACATCTACTGGTTTGGAGTAGTCTTTACAGTCAATAACTATCCGCATCGTATATTGACCAATACTTTGCTCCACCAACACGTCAATTTGTCTTTTTGTCTCACTGTCGAGACCATCGAGCATAACATTGTGTTGAACAGATGCATCAGGGGATAGTTGTGTTTGAATCATTGCCACCAGATATTCAAGCTCTTTCCAGTCCGGAACCTCATCTTTTGTATCGTCGGTCATTCTGTGTTTCCGATTCAATTATTAACTTAACGTTGGGATAACCTGCCGTTGACAGCGCCGGACTGGAGCGGCAGCGTAAGGAGGACGCTGTCAACGGTCAGGTTGATCCCTTTGTTAGGCATTTTTTGTTCTCACAGCATAAACCCGCCGGACGCATCTACTATTTGTCCGGTAATCCAATTTGCGTCGCTGCTAGCTAACAGACAGATAGCCTTAGCAATATCCTGCGGTTCTCCAAATCGACCCAAGGGCGTCATGGCGATGATAGTTTCCTCGCCAAATGAGTCCAAAACAGGTTCGGACATTTCTGTCTTTGTGAATCCTGGAGCGACGGCATTAACTCGAATCCCTAACGGGCCCAGTTCCACCGCTAGTACTCTCGTAAGGTGCTCTAGGGCGGCCTTCGTAACTACGTATGGAAAATATCCCGGCACAGATATATGTCCGCCAGTTGAGGAGACATTTATCACGCTTCCGCCGGAAGCTTCTAAATGTGGAACCGCGCTCCTAATTAGGGAGGCGGGGCCGATCAAGTTCGTGGAACAGCTGTTTTCGAGATCTTCGTCGGTCGTGTCCATGAGCGAGCCGACAGCTGCTAGCGCGGCGCAATTAATCAACGTATCTAACTTTCCGAAGCGATCTATAGTTTCGCCAATAATTCGCTGCCGGTCGCTCGAGTTAGATACGTCCGCAGGGAGGGCAATAATATTGTTCGGATGCGCACGCGCTGCTTCTTGGAGGTGCGATTCCCGGCGCCCAGTTATTAGAACTTGAGCACCTTTTGTTGCGAGAAGCTCCGCCGTTGTTCTCCCTATGCCGCTGCCTCCACCCGTCACGATTACGACTCGGTTTTCGAAATTCATAGCTTCCTCCACCGCGGCCGGCGGTGCTTGTTATTTGAAATGCCTAACAGTTATCTATGAACTCTCTCCGGTTTGCAACGATAATCTGGCTTTCTAGCGGGTCTTGACTGCGTTTATCTATTCGGTCTCTATGAATTCAATCATTGACCAGGATGACAGTTGCGCGCAAACCCCTCATTAATT
>JBFIEE010000005.1:0-87771 GCA_041603535.1 Porticoccaceae bacterium | reverse complement strand
TGCTGCGGTTCAAGACACACTACCCACCAGCGGACCGGGCACCCACGCGCTCGCCTACGACCGCCGTAGAGGCAGTAAAGCGCGAATCAGTCCTCCACCGCTGCCATATTTTTGCTGTAGATGGTGTACAGATAAACCGGTATCTTGAGTTTACCCAGATGTTTTTCGATCAGGGGCTTAACATCCCGCCAGTCAAGTCCGCCAACGTCGGTGCCTATTTTCGGAACCGCGAGACTTTTGATCCCTCGCTCCTCAACTAACGTTCCCAGCCGCGCGAGACTGTGATCAAGGTTATCCAGGGACGACGTGCTCGACGTATTGTTGGGTGCGCCTCGGGTAATCAGGTTAATCACATCCACCCCGTCGGCATTTTTCCATGCCCATAGATCGCCCGGTAGTAATTTGCTGTTGCAGCAACACTGTTTAAAATCGTCCTCAATACCAGGCCACTTTTCTTTGACAGACAAAGCCAGCCCCTGTGAAAAATCTTCATTGTTCGCAATACCCTGAACAATGGCACCCGCCTGGCTCAACAATATATTTCCGTAGACTTCTTTGATCATTTTCCTACCCTCACCATTTTCTGATCTGCGCCGAGTGACCTGCTAATTGTCAGGCGGATAAGGGTATTTAACAATTGATGCAAATCAGTAAACGTGACGCCATCTTCACGAACAACGAGTGCCGATTTGGCCATTTTTCAAATCAGCATGTTCCAATATCCCGATGTCAGGCAGCTGATACTGCCCAGTGATCTTTCGCCAGTTGATTTGTTGCACTCTGCCACGTCATCATATTTCAGGCACTTACTGTATTTATAAGGCTTAGGACGGTTACAATTACGCTCATTTTTAGGCGCTAAAAAATGCCAGCCAACAGTTACCGCTTGATCATCAGCTGCCCTGACCGGGTCGGTATCGTTGCCGCGGTCAGTTCATTCCTCGCCGACCAGGGTGGGCTCATAACCGAAGCCAACCACTACCTCGACCCCGATTCAAAGTGGTTTTTTACCCGCCAGGTCATTGCTGCAGACACACTGCCTTACGATATCGACGAGTTTCGTCAGCGCTTTGCGCCCCTGGCCAGCACCTTTAATATGGCATGGCGCGTCACCGACACAGCGGCACCCAGCCGGGTCGTGCTGTTAGCCAGCAAACAGGCGCACTGCCTAAGCGACATCCTGTATCGCTGGCGCAGCGCCGAGATGACGTTCGACATTTCAGCGGTAGTATCCAATCACGACGATCTGCGCAGTTATGTTGAGTGGCACCAACTGCCCTACCATCATCTTCCAGCCACTGAAAAGGAAGCGCATTTCGCGGCTCTCAGCAAGATCCTTGATGACATAAAACCGGACATAATTGTGCTTGCCCGCTATATGCAGATTTTGCCGCCAGACATCTGTTCTCGCTATGCTGGCAAAATCATTAATATTCACCACAGCTTTCTACCTGCATTTGCCGGTGCAAAACCCTATCACCAGGCCGCTGAACGCGGCGTAAAATTGATCGGTGCCACCTGTCACTATGTTACTGACGAGCTCGATGCTGGCCCGATAATTGACCAGGACGTCGCCCGCATCAACCATCACAACAGTGTCGATGACATGGTGCGTATCGGTAAGGATGTGGAAAAAATGGTGCTCGCACGGGGCCTGCGTTTTCACCTCGAAGACCGTGTGCTCGTCCATGGCAACAAGACTATTGTTTTCGAGTAAATCCAGCGTGTTCGTGACTGAATATTTACTAAATCACCGGCACCGCGCACCACATCAATTTTCGCCGCGTGCGGATTTAGCATTACATCCAGGAGTTTTTTTTGACCAACCCAGTAACGCACACCACTGACATTGCCATTATCGGCGCCGGCCCGGTCGGCCTGTTCACCGTGTTTCAGTGCGGCATGTTGAAAATGTCGACCCACGTTATTGATGCCCTGCCAGCAACCGGCGGTCAATGCACCGCCCTGTACCCTGAAAAGCCGATCTATGACATCCCGGCTGCCCCCAATATTAATGCGGTGGATCTGGTCACAAGGCTCGAGCAACAAATAGCGCCGTTTCATCCGGTATTTCATCTCAACCAGCAGGTCATCGCACTGGAAAATCTGGGCGAGCAATGGCGACTCACCACGTCAGCGGGTAATACGATTATCGCCAAAGCCGTGATTATCGCGGCAGGCGCTGGCGCTTTTGGCCCCAACAAACCACCGCTGCCCGGTATCGAGCGGTACGAGGGCACGTCAGTCCATTATTTTGTGCAAAAGCAGGACATATTTCGCGACCGCCGCATTGTCATAGCCGGAGGTGGAGATTCCGCCGTCGACTGGGCTCTCGCGCTGGCCGACGTCGCGGCTGAAATTTATGTGGTCCATCGCCGCGATCGGTTTCGCGCTGTCCCCGACAACGTCCAGCAAATGAAAGACCTCGCCAAACAGGGCAAAATCGAACTGGTCATTCCCTACCATCTGGCTGCCCTGGAGGGCGAAGGCGACCAACTGAGCGCCGTGCTTCTCAAAGACCTTGACGGTCATCAACGATGTCTCGCAGCGGATCATTTATTATCCTTCTTCGGTCTGGCCAGTAAACTGGGGCCGATCAATGAATGGGGGCTGGATATCCATCACGGTCTGATCAGGGTCGAGCCCACCACCTGCGCGACCAACCGGCCTGGCATTTTTGCTGTTGGAGATATCGTTAGTTATCCGCATAAACTCAAGCTCATCCTGTCTGGCTTTGCCGAGTGCGCGCAGGCCGCACACGCCGCCTTCAAGGTCGTCAACCCCGGGGAAGCCCTGAATTTTGTACATTCCACCACATTGGGCATACCGCCTTTGTAGAGACTAATCAATACTGGCCTGTCGGCGTAGCCCCACAGCAGGCAGCGAAATAATATTAACCACCCATTCACCGCTTTTGAGAGGAGCGACATAAATGCCAACAATCACTTTTATCCAGGTCGACGGAACGCGTGTAGACGCCGAAGCCAAGGTGGGCAATACCGTCATGGAGGTAGCCAGGGAGCTGGATCTACCGATGCTCGCCGCCTGTGGTGGTTCATTGGCCTGCGCCACCTGTCATGTCATTGTTGACGAGGCCTGGTACGAACAAACCGGCGCGCTCAGTGAAGACGAAGAGGACTTGCTCGACACTGCCCACGACCTCACCGCGACCTCCCGTTTGGCCTGCCAGATCAAGGTTAGCGATGATCTCGATGGGCTAGTTGTCACCCTGCCGCCGATGGATTAGCCCGAACAAATCTGACCTTCCATCCGCCCTGGGTTAACCAGCCAATAGCATGATTGAACGACGTGTTTGGAAATTATAACGATACGCGAAGGTGGAACGCTGCGGCTTAGCTAAGCTGCAGCGGCGGTGCAGCGAGCGCCGCGTATTGTTCGCGCAATTCCAGAATATGCTCACCCCAGAACCTTTCCGTATTGAACCAGGAAAAGGCCCTGGGAAATGCCGGATCGTCCCAACGACTGGCAATCCATGCGGTGTGATGCAGCAGCCGCAGCGTACGCAGCGCCTCTATGAGGTTGAGCTCCCGGGGATGGAACTCGGAAAACTCGTTGTAGCCTTCAATGATCTCGGATATTTGTGCGATCTGCTCAGGGCGGTACCCCGACAGTAACATCCACAGATCCTGGATCGCGGGAGCCATTCGGGCATCGTCAAAGTCAACAAAGTGTGGCGTGTCATCCCGCCATAAAATATTGCCGACATGGCAATCACCGTGGGTGCGCAACAGGGAAATATCCGCCAGTATCGTCAGTTTTTCCTCCAGTGCCTGCAACAGGTCGGTGGTAATAGCCTGATAGGAAGCCCGCAATGACGCGGGAATAAACCCCTCGCTAACCGTTGCCACACTTTGGTAACCGTAACTGTCGATACCCAGCGTCGGTCGGTGTACAAAGGGTCTGGCGGCGCCGACCAGGTGAATTCGCCCCATTAACCGGCCGATAATAAACAGGCTATCGAGGTCACCCAGCTCTGGCGCACGACCACCCCGACGCTTAAACAGAGCAAAGCGAAAACTGCCAAACTTAAGCAAACTTTCATTCTGCTCATTTTGCCAGGGGGCCACTACCGGTAACTCGTGAGCGACCAGTTCAAAACAAAACTGGTGCTCCTCCTCTATCTGCTGATCGGTCCAGCGCTGTGGTCGGTAAAATTTAGCGATGATGGGCTCGCCATCTTCAATACCGATCTGATAGACCCGGTTCTCGTAGCTGTTCAGGGGGAACAGCCGACCATCGCAGAGCAGACCCTGGCTCTCGATTGCGTCGATCAGGAAGTCTGGCGTCAAAGTATCAAAGGGGTGGAGGGGTTGACCCGTCATATTGCTAATTACCGTCGGCACCGTCATGCCAACGCATCGCTTCTCAGCGGGTGTGGAGGCTAAAGCGCACAGCATAGCACCGTTCTGGTGACGCGTAGCCTGACATCCTCGCTGGCACGCCGCGCCGGATTATGGCCTATAATCCGGCGGCAGCGCTGCTCGTCGCCAGAAGTAAGCAGGTCAAGCCAGGTAAACACTCGGCAATCAGGACTCGTTGACTAATAAATTGATGCGCAACCGGAAATTACAACCGAGACAAAATATGAACAAAAGACCTCTGTCCGCTACCCAGCGCCTGATGCAAAAAATTGCTTCCACTGCGCCGGGCGCCTGGTTTCTCGCACGCGCCATGCACCACCTGGACCGTATGGTGTTCAAGCTGTCGGGTGGACGCACCACCATGGCCGGGGTCATGACGGGTTTACCTGTTGTCGTGCTAGCCACCAAAGGCGCCAAAAGCGGGCTGATCCGAACCATCCCCCTGCTCTGTATTGAAGATGAAGAGCGTCCCGGCACACTGGCTGTCGTGGCCTCAAATTTTGGCCAGTCGCATAATCCAGCCTGGTACTACAACCTCAAAGCCAACCCCGAAACCACGGGGAGCATCAACGGACTGGTCAGCAGCTACGCCGCGCACGAAGCCAAAGATGAGGAGTACGAGCGGTTCTGGAATTACGCCCTCGATACCTATATCGGTTTCCCAAGCTACAAGGTAAGGGCGGGGCAGCGCCACATTCCGATCATGGTTATGGAACCGCGCTCAGCCTGATTGGGGTATCAGCCCTTTAATCTCGCACCCTTCATATTCCGCACCTGGTGGCCATGAGCGGCCACAATGCCTCCGGCGTTAATCTCAATAAAGCACCACTGAGCGTATACTTTCGCCCCGATGCATCAGATCAAATGCGGTATTGATTTGCTCGAGTGGCATTGTGTGGGTAATAAGATCATCAATGTTGATCTTGCCTTCCATGTACCAGTCGACAATGGTGGGTACATCGCTGCGCCCGCGTGCGCCACCAAACGCCACGCCGTGCCAGGAGCGCCCAGTCACCAACTGAAAAGGTCGCGTGGCTATTTCCTGACCGGCCCCCGCCACGCCAATAATGTACGACTCACCCCAGCCCTTGTGGCAACACTCCAGGGCCTGACGCATAACATTCACATTACCAATGCACTCGAAACTGTAGTCTGCGCCACCACCGGTCAGATCGAGAATCGCTTCGATAACATCCGGTGTCGCCGCCGGATTAATAAAATCGGTCATGCCGAACTTCCTGGCCAACTCAACTTTACCCGGGTTCAGATCAACGCCGATAATCTGCCGCGCGCCGACCATCCGCGCACCCTGAATCACATTCAGGCCAATGCCGCCCAGGCCAAACACCACCACCCGAGATCCCGGCTTGACCTGCGCCCGATAAACCACCGCACCGACACCGGTGGTAACACCGCAACCGATGTAACAGACTTTATCGAAAGGTGCGTCTGCGCGGATTTTGGCCACCGCAATCTCTGGCAACACTGTGTAATTGGAAAAAGTCGAGCAACCCATGTAATGGAGGACTTTTTCGCCATTGATTGAAAACCTGCTACTGCCATCAGGCATCAGGCCCTGACCCTGTGTACCGCGAATCGCCTGACACAGATTGGTTTTGGGGTGCAGACAATAATCACATTGCCGACATTCCGGCGTATAAAGGGGAATCACATGGTCGCCGACCTGGACGCTGGTCACCCCCGCGCCGACTTCCCGTACGATGCCCGCGCCTTCGTGACCCAGAATCGCCGGAAACTCTCCTTCCGGATCATCGCCAGACAGGGTAAAGGCATCGGTGTGACAAACGCCGGTGGCCTTGATTTCCACCAGCACTTCGCCCGCTTTAGGGCCCGCCAGATCGACGTCGTGTATTTCCAGCGGTTTACCCGCCGCATATGCAACGGCAGCACGGGTTTTCATAAATTGCTCCTTAACATAGTTAGTTGTCTCCTTAACAAGGTTGCGGCTTCCTTAACACGTTATGTCTCCCCAATCGGGCGTGACGCGGTGTTTGCTCGTCGTCGCTGGTCTCTTTCGCGCCAGTCGGCTATCTTCCAAGCAAATGCGCCGTTTGGCAAACCGCCACCACACTTAAGGTAGCGACCAGCAGGATGAAGGACATTCAGCATGGCAGCAAACACGCCACAAACCTCGCGCGCCCAACTCCGGGCCTGGTACCGCGCCGATGAAGCGACAGTCATGGCCCACCTTGTTGCACTGGCAGAGAGTCCGGCCAGCGCAACAAGGCGCATTGAAGTCCATACGGCAGACCTGATCAACCTGATACGCGCCACCGACGCCGGGGCGTGGCAGCTCAAACAACTGCTCCAGGATTACGACCTCAGTACCGACGAAGGCATCGCCCTGATGTGCCTGGCTGAAGCCCTGTTAAGGGTGCCAGACAACGACACCGCCGACCGCCTGATCGCGGACAAATTGAATGCCGCCAACTGGAGCAGTCACGCCGGTTTTGACCGCCCGATGTTTATCAACGCTGCGGCATGGGCGCTCATGCTGGGCAAGCAGACTGTAGCCTCCGATGACGACCGGAGCGACGACTTTAACAGCCATCACAAACTACTATCCCGTCTGGGCGCGCCGGTGGTTCGCACCGCCCTACGTGCCGCCATGAAGGCGCTTGGTGAACTGTTTGTGTTTAGCGAAAGCATCGAAAATGCCCTGTCGAGGGCAAAGCAGGAGAACCGCAGCCTACAGCACTATTCCTTCGATATGCTCGGCGAAGCAGCCTGTACCGCCAGTCAGGCAGATGACTTTTTCGCGAAATATTTGCACGCGATCAAACAGCTTGCGCGCGGCGAAACGCAGCTGGCCAGCCCGGCGATATCACTTAAATTATCGGCCCTGCATCCACTCTATCGACCACAAAAGCGGGCGTCGGTTGTCCAGGACATGTATCCGAAACTGCTCACATTGTGCCTGGCTGCAATGCAGGCCGAGGTAAGTCTCTGCCTCGACGCCGAAGAAGCTGACCGTCTCGAGCTTAGCCTCGATCTCTTCGAAAAGCTGCTCGAAGAGCCTTCACTTGCTGGTTGGGATGGGCTCGGTATCGCGGTGCAGGCGTACCAGAAACGCGCCTACCCCTTATTGGTCTGGCTGACCCAGAAAACCCGTGACGCGGGGCGCAAATTGCAGGTCAGGCTGGTCAAGGGCGCGTACTGGGATTCCGAAATAAAAGCCTGCCAGGTGCTGGGACTAAGCGACTTCCCGGTTTTTACGCGCAAGATCAATACCGACATTTCCTACCTTGCCTGTGCGCGTTTTTTGCTTGCCCAGCGGGACATTCTGTTGCCCCAGTTCGCCACCCACAACGCCCATACCCTGGCCAGCATTATCGACATGAGCAGTGTCCAATCGGGTGGCTTTGAACTGCAACGACTGCACGGCATGGGCGACATTCTCCATCACCGCATCAGCCGCGATTTTGGCGTACCTTCACGCGTCTACGCACCCATTGGAGAGCATACGCATCTATTGCCCTATCTGGTCAGACGTTTGCTGGAAAACGGTGCCAACAGCTCGTTTGTCAGCCAGGTAACGCATCTCGATCAGACCATTGACCACCTGACCGGGGATCCCGTGGCGATCTTCAGAAGATTGCCAGAGGCGCGCAACCCCAACATAGCAACGCCCGAAAATATTTTTATGCCGGAACGCAAAAACTCCCGTGGCGTGGATTTTTCGGACCCAACCGAGGTCGCTTCCCTCGACAACGATATGACTGCGGCATGCCAGACATGGCTGCCTATGGACATTCATCCCCTTATCGCCGGGGTGGCTGCCGCCAGCGGCGGCGATCACCGCCGTGATCAAAGTAGCTTCACCGTCACCAACCCGGCAGCCAATCAGACTGTAGTCGGCAATGTGTTATCGGCCAGCGCTGCGGATGCGACGCGGGCACTACAGGTAGCCGATCAATTTGCCCCTGCCTGGGCAAGTGTCAGCCCACAATACCGCGCCGCCCTGGTCGACTCCGTTGCCGAGCGCCTGCAGGAGGAGAAACCTGCATTCATGGCTTTGTGCATCCGCGAAGCCGGCAAAACTATCGTCGATGCCGAAGCGGAGGTGCGCGAAGCCATCGATTTTTGCCGGTACTACGCCAGCCAGGCTCGCGCCCACGCCGAGCCCATTGTTCTGCCCGGCAGTGTCGGCGAGCGCAACGAATTGAGCTGGCAGGCACGGGGCCCGTTTTTGTGTATCAGCCCGTGGAACTTTCCGCTCGCCATCCTCACCGGTCAGGCCATGGCCGCCCTCGTCACCGGCAACCCGGTGTTGCTGAAGCCCGCCGAACAAAGCAGTCTGATTGCCGCCATGGCGACACAATTGTTCCATCGCGCGGGTATTCCACCTGAGGCCATACAGTTAATCCCGGGCGATGGGGCAACGCTTGCCCAGCTATTGCTGCCGCGACGTGAATTAAAAGGTGTTGCCTTTACCGGCTCATTAGCGGCGGCGCACAGTATTCAGGTAACACTCGCGAACCAGCGAGAAGAAATTATTCCTTTGATCGCCGAGACCGGCGGACAAAATGCCATGATCGTCGACGCCACAGCCCTGCCAGAACAGGTGGTTCGCGATGTCCTGGTCTCGGCTTTTGCCAGCGCCGGGCAACGCTGTTCCTGCCTGCGCATTCTTTACGTACAGGACAGTATCGCCGACCCGCTACTGACCCTGCTAAAGGGTGCGATGGCTCAACTGCAGGTGGGGGATCCCTGGCTGCTTGCCAGCGATGTTGGACCGGTAATCAGCGCGCGGGCGGCAGAGGAGTTGACGGCCCATATTGAGAAAATGCGACTGGTCGCGCAGGCTGTGTACAGCCCGCCTTTGCCCAAAGACGTGCCACCGACGGGCCACTTCATTAGCCCCACCCTGATCGAGCTGGCCGACAGCAGGCAATTACAGGGCGAAGTCTTCGGCCCCATCCTCCACGTCGTGCGCTATTCGGCCAAAGATATCGATCAGGTGATTGCAAGCATCAACGCCACTGGGTTTGGTCTTACCCTCGGCATTCACAGCCGCATTGACGCCTTTAGCCGCTACGTTGCCGACCGTGTCAATGTCGGTAACGTCTATATCAATCGTCATATGACAGGTGCCGTAGTGGGCAGCCAGCCCTTCGGCGGCCGGGGTGCGTCCGGCACCGGCTTCAAGGCCGGTGGACCTCACTATCTATACCGGTTTATGACGGAAAAATGCATCTCCATCGACACCACCGCAGCAGGCGGTAATGCCAGCCTGCTCGGTGAAAGTTAGACCTCTGGGAGAAAGTCCTGGGCAAAAGCCAGACACAACACATTGTGCGGACTGGAAGCCTCAACCCAGCACTTCGGCAATGGATTTGCGCAGGCGCTCAACAAACATATCGATCTCGCCCTCGGAAATGGTCAGGGGCGGCGACATGACCATGTTATCGGCCACCGCGCGGCACAATAGGCCATTTTCAAAACATTTGTTGTGCACCGGCACCCCAACGCCCGCGGGGTACCTGGCCGGATCAGGCGCGAAAGTGATGGCACCCAACAAGCCGTAATTACGAATATCGATAACATGGGGTATATCTCGCAGGCTGTGCAGCGCGTCCTCCCAGTATTGGCCAATGGGGCCAGATGCCCGCGTCAACAAGCCCTCCCGCTCATAAATTTCGAATGCCGCCAGGCCCGCAGCGGCAGCCACGGGCGCACCCGCATAGGTGTTGCCGTGGAAGATTTCTGGCATGCCAGCCGCCGCAGCATCAAAAATCGTCTGCTGAATCTGTTCCTTTATAAACACCCCGCCCATGGGCACCGTACCGCCATTGATCGCTTTGGCGGTGGTCATTAAATCTGGCGTGACGCCAAACTCGACCGCCGCAAAAGCCGATCCGGTTCGGCCATAGCCGGTCACCACCTCGTCAAAAATCAGCAAAATGTCAAACTGGTCACAAATTTCGCGTAATCTTTTGAGATAACCCTGTGGAGGCGGCACCATACCGCCCGCGCCTACGATGGGCTCAACAACCACCGCACATATATTATCAGCACCCCGGAATGCGATGATTTCTTTCAGCACATCAGCCTTGTCCGCACCCTGTTCGGGCAGCCCCCGACTAAACGCGCTGTTAGCGATATCCAGCATGTCCGGTAAAAAGTCAACGTTGTCGAGGGCAGGGAAGCCTTTGCGGTTATTGGCAATACCCTGCAACGATGTACTGCCGATGTTGACACCGTGGTAACCGCGTTCCCGCGCAACAAACCGGGTTTTGGTCGCCTTGCCCCGTGCGCGCTGGTAAGCCGTTGCGATCTTCATGGCCGTGTCGACAGACTCCGAACCGGAGTTGGTAAAAAACACCCGGTTCAAAGCCTCCGGCGCGTATTCGACCAACTTCTGCGCAAAACGAAATGTCACCGGCGAACCAAACTGAAAGGGCGGACAAAAATCCATTTTCAGCAACTGATCGCGCACCGCATCGGCGACTTCCCGCCGACTATGGCCAAGGTTTGCGCACCACAACCCGGCGGTAATATCCAGCACCTCGCGACCGTCCGGCGTGTACAAAAAGCACCCTTCAGCCCTGTCGATCAGTCGCGGGTTTTGACGAAAGCCCCGCACGTTGGTAAAGGGTTGCCACCAGTGTTGCAGATCGAGATCGTTCATGCCTGTTCCCATTGAAAATTTAGTCAGTGTCTGGCTCACGCCGGAGCACATTTTAGCGAAAGATCGGCGCGGTAGGCGGACAAAAATCAATCGTGGGTGAGTATTGCTATCAACACCCCGATGCAGTTACCATGAATTCGCTTGACCTAACTCTTGCAACATATTGAATTCGTAAACTTTTGTTAACTTTAATTTACCTCTATTAGGGGTCTCATAAATCGTGAACAAGCCACTGTCACCCGTGCAAGGAGCCGCCGCACTTGAATATGGAGATCTTTTACTAGCCTACCTCGAACAGCTCGGCGTCGAGTATGTTTTTGGGATACCTGGCGGCGCCATTGAGCCTTTCTATAACGCCCTGGCAAGAAGTGAGCGACGCGGCGGCCCCCGAGCCATTGTTGCCCGGCATGAATCCGGCGCGGCGTATATGGCGGACGGTTATTCGCGGAACACCGGCAAGCTCGGTGTCTGCTGTGCAACCACCGGGCCGGGCGCCACCAACATAATCACCGGCGTTGCCGCAACCTCCGAATATAATATCCCGCTGCTGGTTATCACCGCGCAAACTCCGCTGGCGAGCTTCGGTATTGGCGCTGTTCAGGAGTCGTCCTGCACCTCCATCAACACCGTCGCTCTGTTCCAGCAGTGCTGTCGATACAGCACCCTGGTGTCCCACCCCGATCAATTTGAGCGCAAACTGGTCACCGCTATCATGACTGCCTTTTCCGAGCGCGGACCAGCGCATATCAGCGTACCGATGGACGTGTGGTGCCACCCGCCCTCGCGCGGCCCCGCCTTGTTCGATTTACCCGCCCTGTTGAACAAGCCGTCATTGTTTGACACAGCAGCCGTTGCGCAACTCAGCACCGAGATCGAACAATGTAAAAAACCGGTATTTTTAATCGGTGATGAAGCGGCCGAAGCCATTGGTTTAATCCTCACCGTGGCGATGCGGATTAATGCGCAGGTCATTGTAACCCCGCAAGGCAAGGGACTCGTTAGCCCCTACCACCCCCTGTTTCGCGGTGTCATTGGCATTGCCGGGCATCGCGATGCCCGGCACCTGATGGCCGACCCGGAAGTGGATAAAGTATTTGTCATTGGTGCCCACCTCGGGCAATGGGCCACCAGCGGCTGGGATTTGCAGCTTTTTAACAAGCGCATTATTCATATTGAAGAAAATGAAATTAACTTCGCCAGGACACCGATGGCCTCCCTCCACGTCCGGGGCCGTATCGAGACCATTTTTGACTCGGTGCTCAATAAATTCGGCCGTAGAAGCACGTCGCGGGCCTGTGCAAGCATCGACCTCAAAGAGGCCAGCGACTCGGGGCAACGCAAGCGGGCTTTTCATCTGGATGACGAAGACGGCTTTGTATCCGACGCCGTTCCCATCAAGCCACAACGCCTGATGCGCGAGTTGCCAAATATATTCCCCGCTCACACCCACTATCTCGCAGATGTGGGCAACAGTTTTGCGTGGGCAATTCACTATTTACACCCCTACGACAGACGGATCGCAGGTAAACGCGATGCCAGGGGCGGGCTGTTCCGCGCCACCCTGGATTTTGCCCCCATGGGCTGGGCGATTGGCAGCGCGGTTGGCACTGCCCTGGCCCATCCCGGCGAACCCGTCGTATGCATTACCGGCGACGGCAGCATGCTGATGAGCGGTCAGGAAATCACCGTCGCCATCCAGGAGAAACTCCCGGTTATCTATGTCGTGCTCAATGACAGCGCCTTTGGCATGGTCAAGCATGGCCAACGCTTTACCGGTGGCGAAGCGATCGCGTTCGACTTGCCAAAAACCGATTTTGCGCTGTTCGCCAGGGCCATGGGCGCCGAGGCCTACGTCATCGAAGCAGCCGATGATCTGCTGCGGCTGGATATTCAGGCTATCTGCGCGCACCCCGGCCCCACCCTCCTCGATGTACGCATTGATGGTGAAGAACCGCCCCCTATTGGCGGTCGCACCGACTTTCTCAAAGCCAGCATCTAGCCGGCTAACCGGTACAATCCCTATGAATGAGCCCGGCGATAACACGCAGCGCGAACAGATCACCACCAAAATATGGCGGGAAGAAGCGGAGCCAGACAATCCCTTTGCCGCCGCCGCCTGTTATTGCTCAGGCTACGATGTCTATAGTGATCTACTCGGCAAAATCAGTTTGATCGAGTACGTCTGGCTGCTGTTTAAACTTGAGCCACCCAGCAAAACCCAGGCCCAACTATTTGAAAGCCTCGCGGTCGCCCTGGCCAACCCCGGCCCGCGAGACCACAGTGTGCGTGCCGCCATGAATGCCGGTGTTGGCGGCTCGACGCGGGCCTCCGCACTGATGGCCGCCATTGCTGTTGGCGCCGGTAATCTTGGTGGCAGCCGCGAAGTTTACACCGCCATGCAATACTGGCGGCAATGCGGCGTCAACCTGGACGCATGGCGTGAAATAATCACCAATCCGCCGACGGACGAACGCACGGATGTCTGGCCGGAAATGGAGCATACCCCCGGCTTCGATCCCCACGGCGCCAGTTGCCCGACACCCGTAAAACAACTACTCGCCCACCTCAGTGCATTGAGCAATGGCGGCTGCCTAAGCTGGCTTGAACACCATAGAGAAACCCTGGAAAAACAGGCAACGATTCCGCTTACCTATTCAGGCGTTGCCGCCGCCACCTTTTTTGATCTGGGCTTCGAGCCCGAACAGGCCGAAATTATTTATCTTTTTTTAAGATTGCCAGGGGCTGCAGCACATGCGCTTGAGCAGGGAAAAACCGGATTTCGTCAGTATCCTTTTTTCGCCAATGGCCTAACCTTAACTAACGACCCAGGCCCGGTAACAAAAGATGTCTAGCATTAACGATACGGGACATAAGGGTCCCGACCTGCTTGCCCATTGCGAAGATAATTGGCAAACCGAGATAGGCGCGGCAATTATCGGCAAAGGACGCGTGGTGCTTCGCGGCAAAGACCTACTCAGCGAACTATGCGATAACCGCTGGATGGAACTTATGGTGTTTGCCATAACAGGAAAGGAATCTCCCAGGCTTGCCAGGCTTCTTGAGGGTATGTGGGTTATTAGCACCAGTTTTCCAGATCCCCGCCTATGGAACAACAGGGTGGCAGCGCTGGGTGGTACTACACGCACAACCGGTGCACTCGCTTTAACTGCAGCATCCGCTATTTCTGAGGCAAATGCTTACGGGCTACGCGTAACTACACGCGCCATTGACATGTTAATCAGACTCCAAAAAGAACTGGATGCCGGAGCGAAGCTGGAAGATTTAATCGCACGCGAATTTAAACAATACAGAGTTGTCAGCGGATACGGTAGACCCCTGGTTAGCAAGGACGAAAGGGTTGAACCTTTGATAAAATTTGCAAAGTCTATCGGCCTTGGTGAAGGCCCTTATGTAAAACTCGCTTTCGAAATTGCTGACCACCTGAACAATTCAAGATACAGATTTCAAATCAACGTTTCTGCAGTTATAGCCGCTTTAATGGCCGATGAAGGCGTTTCGCCTGAGAACTTATCCTATTTTGGTGTTTTTGCCTTTATCGGCGGCATGTACCCATGCCACATTGACGCAAAAAATCACCCTGAGGGTACGCTTTTTCCGCTTTCAACGAACCGCGTGGCCTATACCGGTGAACATACTGAAAGACCATGGCCCGTTAGGAGAATACAGTAATGTCTACATCTATCATTAAAATAGTGGTGACAATATCAGCTGGTGTATTATTTCTAATGCCTCAATATGGCGCGGCGGAAGAAACCGAATTAATGGATTTCTACGGCGACGAAGAATTTGTCAGCATTGCCACCGGGACGGCCAAACCCATTTCGAAAGCACCAGCCGTCGCCTCAGTTATCACAGCGAACGACATCAAACAAATAGGCGCTACCGATGTAGACGACATTCTAGAGACGATACCCGGCCTACACGTCGCCAGAAACTTAGTCGGGTATGCGCCGATCTATGTCTTCCGCGGAATATATACCGACGCCAACCCACAGGTGCTAATGCTGATAAATGGCGCACCTATGACCAGTTTATATCTAGGTAATAGAACACAGATATGGGGAGGAATGTCCGTCGAATCTATCTCCCGAATAGAGGTCATTCGAGGTCCGGGTTCCGCCGTTTACGGAGCCGATGCGTTTGCAGGCGTCATCAATATCATTACAAAAAATGCCGCCGAACTTGATGGTCTCAAAACGGGGGTGAGATACGGTAATTTTAATACAAAAGACTGGTGGCTCAGCTACGGCAAAACGGGTACGGGATTCGACATAGCCGCTAGCGTAGAGATACATGACACTGACGGTCACAGTGAAAATATAACCGCAGACGCGCAAACTTTCTTAGACGCAATTTCTGGCACGAACGCCTCACTTGCGCCCGGAAGCGTAAATCTTAATAGAAAGAATCTCGATGCCCAGCTAAAACTAGGTTATGGCCATCTCGTCATAAATACCGGAATTCAGCTTAGGCAGGATCAAGGGCTCGGTGTTGGCTTGGCACCAGCATTAGACTCCGCTGGGCAGGGATCTAGCAAACGCTACAACACAGATATTACCTATGACAACCCCGACTACACTGAAAACCTGGGGATAAAAGCATCCGTGAGCTACAGTCATATCACCCAGGAAGTGGAAGATAACTTGGTGTTATTTCCCCCTGGATCAAGAGGACCATTTTTGGACCCGCTGGGCAGCCCTCTTTTCCCACCATTCCCCAACGGGGTTATTGGTAACCCCGAAGTATATGAACGCCATAGCCGGGCAAATTTACTCACTACCTACCGCGGCTTTGACAATCACGAGGTTCTGATAGGTACGGGGTATTACTACGGGGAAGTTTATAAAACCGAAGAAGAGAAGAATTTTGGCTTCGATCCGACAACGGGATTTCCCATATTTCCCGGTTCCGGGCTGGTAGACGTCACTGATACACCCCTTGTTTTTTTACCCGAAGATAACCGGGAAAACCGCTATATTTTTGTACAGGATGTCTGGCACTTTGCCAATGACTGGGAGTTAACCGCGGGGCTGCGTTACGACCATTATTCCGATTTTGGCGATACGGTTAATCCCCGGCTCGCCCTCGTCTGGTCAACCTGGCATAACCTGACCACCAAGTTCCTCTACGGCGAGGCTTTCCGGGCACCTTCATTCGCGGAAACTCGAGTACAATCAAATCCGACGGTGCTGGGCAACCCGAGCCTTCAACCAGAAACCCTGAAGAGCTACGAAATCGCCTTCAACTACCGACCCCTGTATAACGTTAATCTGGATTTAAACCTTTTCCACTATCAATGGAAGGACATTATTCAGTTCGTCCCCGATATCGGTGGCACTACCCGCACCGCGCAAAACACCGGCAAGCAGGAAGGCGACGGCGCGGAGCTGGAGCTGAGCTGGGATATCACGGAACAGATAAGTGTGCTGGCTAACTACTCATGGCAGGAATCAGAAGACAGAAATATCAGCGCCGATGCCGCTAACGCACCCGAGCAACAGTTTTACGCACGCACCAATATCGTATTGCCCAGTGATGTTGACTTAACTGTCCAGGTTAATCGTGTTATGGACCGCAACCGCGAGTTCAGTGACCGGCGCCAGGATATCGCCGATTACACGACAGTCGACTTCACCCTGCGCAAGCAGTTTATCGCTGAAAAACTTGAATTGTCATTGCTCGCAAAAAATATATTTAATGAGGATGCCCGCGAACCCAGCCTGAACGGACAGCCCGTTCCCTTTATACCAGACGATCTGCCACTGGCAGGCAGGCAGCTACTGGGCGAGATTCGTTACCATTTTAATTAAACTAGCTGCCCATGAAGTATCTGGAGAGACACGGATGTCATTAGACGTGATGGCGCTGGCGCGCCTGTTCCGCTACGCCGCAATAATCACCCGGAAGACTTTGATGGCCAGTACGTACGCACTAGTGCTGTTGGTCTGTGCGCCTGGGGTTAGTCTCGCCTCAGGACTGGTGATTTTATACCCCGAGGTACGCCAGCCCTACGCCAGGGTTTATGCGGATATCATTGCCGGGATCAACGAGACCTACCCTAACACCGCCACTGCAATCGTCGTTTCGACGGAGGAGTCCCCAGCAAATATTCAAAAAAGTGTGCTGTCTCTACAGCCTGATGTGCTGATTACCCTCGGTGAGCGTAACACCCGAATGGCGGAGAAAATAGCACCCAACATTCCGATTTTAGTGGGCGCAGTGACCAGGCAGGACATCAATCGCCCCGGTATTTCAATGATTCCTGATGGACGGCTGGTTATTGATAAACTGCTATTATTGGTGCCGAGATCCCATACGGTGCATGTGGTGACAAATACCGCAAACAAGTCGCTGCAAATGGCGCTAGCGGAGGAGTACGCTGCGAGCAAGCGCGTTGCTCTGGTTGTGCACTCCGCCAGTACCGTGCAAGCTGCCGCTGTCGAATACAAAAAACTCCTGGATCAAATCGGCGAGGGCGAAGCGATTTGGTTAATGCAGGACAAGGCGCTTAACGATCCAACTTTATTGTCGCAGATACTGGAGACTGCATGGCGGAAACGCATCGCTGTATTTTCCTCTAACCCGACACACGTGAAGCGCGGCGCACTGTTTGCGATTTATCCGAATAATAAAACGCTCGGCCGTAGTCTCGGCAAGCTCGCTGTCCAACACAAAATGAACCGGGAGATACCGCAAAACATTATGCCCTTACGGGATTTGAATACCGTCGTGAATGGTCGCACCAGTCGTCATCTGGGCGTCACCATTTCACGTGACATGCTAAGCCAGTTCGACAACATTTTGTAAGCGCCGCAGCCTAATTATGTCGATGTATTCGTTGTTAAAGCTGGATCGCCTCAAGTTTCGTCAACAGCTTGTGTTGATTTTTGTTGTCGGCTTATTGCTGCTCACACCGGCTACATCCTTCGTCATCGGGCGTATATCCAACAACATACTGCTAAAGCAACTGCTGGCGCAAGGCCAGCAGATAACGGCTACGCTTGTGCAACACAGTAAACTGGCGTTGCTGTATGAAAGTGATTTCGCGGCTCGCGAGTCGGTCAAATTTGTGTCGGGATTTCCAGATATAACGGTACTCGAAATACGCTCTTCCAACGGCAACGTTCTCTTCGACAACACCTCCACAATACCCGAACACTTTAAACCGGACTATGCTGCAGCAGATCAACTGCAAAACTACGAGTTTGAAGACCAGTGGATTTTTATATCGCCGGTCATGTCCGAAAGCGATATAGATGACTCCCTGGCGATTGATTTAGACGATGCGAGCGGCGCGCAGACCTTACTTGGCTATGTGACTGTATCTATGAGCAAGCAAACTCTGCATTTGTTACAGACAAAGGCCTACCAAACTAACTTCATACTGACCTTCGTGATAGCAATAGCCATAGTTTTTGTGCTCGTGCGCATTTCACGAAGCATGACAACGCCTATAGAAAAGCTCGCACTGCACATGAAACAGGCGGAAGGAGGAGACACCGGTGTTCGCTCGGAAGTAAGGGGGCAGCCCGATGTCACCGTCATGCAACATGCTTTTAACACCATGATGGATGAACTCGAACGCAGAGAAAGCGACCTCACCCTGGCTCGGGATCGAGCATTGGAAGCCGCGCGCGTCAAAGGCGAGTTTGCTGCCAATGTTACCCATGAACTGAGAACGCCCATGAACGCCGTGCTGGGCATGATGGATCTGTTGGCCGAATCCCAGTTGTCATCCCGCCAGGTTGAATATGTCAATATTGCAAGAAGTTCTGGAGAAAGTCTGTTAAGCCTCATTGAGGATATTCTCGATTTTTCGAAAAACGACGCCGGCAATTTGGTCACCACCACAGCCGAAGTAAATCTTGCCGAGCTGGTAGAGGACATCATCCGTTTACTGGCCTCGCAAGCCTTAGGCAAGGGTATCGACATCGGCTATTTCCTGGACCGGGACATACCGTCAACGCTAATTCTCGATCGGTCTCGCCTACAACAGGTATTAATTAATCTGCTAGGCAACGCCATTAAATTTACCGAAACAGGCGAAGTTTCAGTGACGATTAGTCTGCGCCATACCCTGAGCGACGCTGAGAGCAACGCTGAAAGTGATCAATTGCTCTTTGCCGTGAAAGATACCGGTATCGGTATAACCGAAGCAGACCAGGACAAGATATTTGAACCCTTCACGCAAGCGGATGCGTCAACCACCCGCCAGTATGCGGGTACCGGTCTGGGCCTGACCATCAGCAAGCAAATCGTAAACTTAATGGGCGGCGAGATTGGCCTGACCAGCGAACTCGGCAAAGGCTCAACTTTTTGGTTTGCGCTGCCTTACCAGGGATTAGCCACGTCTCAATCTATACCCAGCCCAACAACAACACGAAATCAGACGACAAAGGTGCTGCTGATAGCGCGCAGCAAAATCATTCAAGAGTTCTCCAGCCAGATATTCCTAACGAAAATGGTGTCCTGTAATCGGGCGAACAACTACCTGGACGCCGCAAGCGAGATCAACAGATTAAACAATAACGAAGATCGCTTTGATTTTATTGTCATCGATCAGGACAGCTATTTTCTGCACGAAGCTGAATTTAAGTCTATTTTTTCCAGCCGAGTCGACACTCGTCTGACCTCCATTGTAATCCTGGTGAATCCTTTCAGGCCCTCAAAAATTAGTCATGCGCCGTTCCAGACTATTGAGAAACCATTGATTGGCTCGTCTTATAATGCCGTGCTGCATACCGATAAAGAACGTCGAGCCCTGGTATCGAGCGTACATCACAACCAGGTGAATAGCATAATCGCGGACAACCCCAGAATTCTTGTGGTTGATGATAATCGGATCAATCAACAGGTTGCAAAGGAAATGCTCAACAAACTTGGGTGTAAGGCAGAAATAGCCAGCAACGGTAAGCAGGCCCTGGAGATGATACTGAAGGCCAAATACGATCTCGTATTAATGGACTGCAATATGCCGGTCATGGACGGGTATGAAACCACCGTGGAAATACGACGGCTTGAAGGATTCGCACGTATGCCAATTATCGCCATGACTGCTAACGTTACCGATGCTGAAAAAGACCAGTGCATTGCCGCCGGCATGGACAGCTTCCTCGGCAAACCGCTGAGACTTGGCAAACTAAAGGACGAGCTTTATCGGTGGCTGCCGGAAAGTTCAATATCCCGTACGGCTGACATAAGTTCCGCTTCATCGACCGGCGGCGATACCGCAGGTAATTTTGATGCCCAGGTTATTAAGGAGCTGTTTGAATCGGTAGGTGATGTCGCCTACCGCATGATTGAAGCGTTTATTGAAGATACTCCCGTGTATATAGACTCCATGAAAGCTGCGGTTGCTGCTGATAACAGCAAGCAGGTTCGCGACCTTGCACACACACTCAAGGGAAGCGCAGCCAATTTTGGCGCTCATCCATTTATTGCTACAACAAAAACCCTGGAGGAGCTTGCCCAGCACGGGCAACTAGGGCAGTGCGATCTATATATTAGTACGCTCATTAAACAATTTGCCGCGCTTCGCGAAGATTTCGAAACAAATATTCTCAAAACAAACGAGGACGACAGCGACCCACTCCAATCCTTGCATAGCCTGTTGCTTGTCGACGATGACCGCACCATCCGGCTAGCACTCAAGGAAGTCTTCAAGAGCCGAAAATTCGAAATATTGGAGGCGTCTGATGGCCGACAGGCTATTAATATCTGTAAAAGAAAAATTCCAGACATCATCTTGATGGACGCCATCATGCCTGAAACTGACGGGTTTACAGCGTGCTCAACCATTCGAAGTCTTCCCAACTGCGCGGACGTGCCAATCTTGATGGTGACATCTCTTGATGATGAGGACGCGATCCTCAAAGCGTTCGCCAGTGGGGCAACCGACTACATCACCAAACCCCTGCATTTTACTGTTCTTCAAGAACGTGTAGTCAGATTAATTCAGGCTGACAAAGTGAGCAAAAAGGTTAAGGAGATGGCCTATTACGATACGTTGACGGGTTTGCCAAATCGCGCCAGACTGATGCAGGAACTGCGGGTAATCCTTAACCGTTCCAGCCTGGATAACAAGCGTATCGCCGTTTTATTCCTGGACCTCGATCACTTCAAAAATATCAATGATTCGCTCGGCCATAACGTCGGGGATCTGCTTCTTAAAGTGGTAGCAGACAGGCTACGTGGCTGTTTACGCGAAACCGATTTTATTGCTCGCCTCGGTGGCGATGAATTTACGGTTGTACTGGAGGACGTAGATAGCAACGACACCATATCCAGGATATCGAAAACGATTTGCGACGCACTGAACGAACCATTCGTGTTTTTGCAGCAGAAAATGTTTGTGTCTGCCAGTATCGGTATTTCCGTATTCCCTGAAGACGCCGGAGATGTGAACACGCTGCTAAAACATGCTGATCTGGCCATGTTTAAAGCCAAGAAAAGCAGAAACCACTTCAGTTTTTATCAAGCCGGGATGGAGGATCAAATATCCCGCCGCCTTGAGGTGGAGCAGGAACTCCGTTATGCCATAGAGCACAATCAATTAGTACTGCATATTCAGCCTCAAAAGGACACCACAAGCGGAAAAATCGTTGCTGGTGAGGCGCTGGTGCGCTGGCAACACCCCCGGCAGGGCCTATTGGGCCCCGATCATTTTATTGGCATAGCTGAAGAATCTGGACTGATTACGGACCTCACTCGCTGGGTAATCAGGACCGCAGTAAAGCAAATCAGTCTCTGGGAAAAACAGGGATACTCAATTAAGCTTTCGGTCAATTTGTCGGGCCGGGATCTTGAAGCTACCAGCCATTTAGTTAGGCATCTCACCGATGTGGCCCAGCTCCACAGGCTTAACACCTCACTACTGGAGCTGGAAATCACCGAAAGTATTTTAATGGGCGACCCGCAAAAAAGCCGGGAAGAATTGTTACGGCTGAAAGAAATGGGCTTTACGCTGGCTATCGATGATTTCGGTACTGGTTACTCCTCGCTAAATTATCTTAAAAACCTGCCGGTTGACGTATTGAAAATTGACCGGGTTTTCATCAAGGATATTGAAGAAAATAGTGATGACCGAGCTATCGTCAAGGGCATTATTGCCCTCGCCGATAGCCTTGGTCTGCAAACAGTTGCAGAAGGGGTCGAGACAATTGAACAGCAAAATATCGTGTCAGAACTGGGTTGTCATGTCATTCAGGGCTATTTAATTAACAGACCGGTGACCATTGAAGTATTTGAGGAAAGTTATAAAGGTGATTTCCCGCTTAAAACCCGACCACCGGGCGCTGAAGTTGTGTAGCGCAGGGGGCTTTAAATCGAATAATGTGCGGCCGCCGGCATTGCTACGCAGGCACCCACTTAAAACCATTCATCTTTCATGTCAAAAGTGACCGTGTTCCCTGAAACAAGCAAGTCTGATAATTGTCGAACGGCCGGCAACTCCCATTCCATATAATATCGGGCAGCCTGTAGCTTACCCCTGTAAAAACCGGTCTCAGCATCACCGATATCCTCGCCGATGCGAGGCGCAGCCTTAATCGCCTGCTTTAACCAGATCCACGCCGCGATGACACGACCGAACATATCCAGATACATCGTTGCGTTGGCCATGCCCCTGTCGACATCCTGTTTAACCTGTGCGACCAGAATATCCGTGGTCTGGGATAGTAAATCCAGGGCTATTTTAACCGCGTGAATGAGCTCCGCAGAAACACCAGCATCCGTCGCTCCTATCAGGTCTTTATTTACTTCTTCAAGCAAAATCGCGAAGCCCGCTCCTTCCTGCATTGATACCTTTCGCCCCAACAAATCAAGCCCATGGATGCCTTCAGCGCCTTCGTGGATCGGGTTCAGCCGTTGGTCACGGTATAACTGCTCAACCGGGTATTCTCTGATATAGCCAGCGCCGCCCAAAATCTGGATGGCGAGGTCGTTAGACACACATCCATATTTGGAGGGCCAGGATTTTACCGCCGGGATAATCAAATCAAGTAACAACCTGGCGCGTTCTTTCTGGACAACGTCAGGGCTGGTGTTTTGATCCTCGAAAAGCGAGCTGGCATACAGACACATCGCCAGACCGCCCTCCGCATACACCTTCTGCGCTAACAGCATGCGCCGCACATCTGCGTGATCGACCAGCATGACCTGTGGTGATAAGGGATCTTTGCACGAGGGCAACCTGCCCTGTGGGCGCTGGCGCGCGTAATCCAGAGAGTAATTGAAGCCCTGATACGCGATAGCGGCAGCGCCGAGCGCCACGCCAATACGCGCCTCGTTCATCATCTGAAACATGTAATTGAGGCCCCTGTTTGCCTCGCCGACAAGATAGCCAACAGCGCCTGCCTGTTCGCCAAAATTGAGCGCGGCGTTGGTCGTATTGCGATAACCCATCTTGTGATTCAATCCGGCAACGACGACATCATTGCGTTCGCCGGGGCTACCGTCATCATTAACCAGAAACTTCGGCACTATAAATAGTGAGATGCCTTTCACGCCGGGTGGTGCGCCTTTGATTTTCGCCAGCACCATGTGAATGACGTTATCCGCAATATTATGGTCGGCGCAGGAAATAAACATTTTCTGGCCAAACACGCGATAACTGCCATCCGCCGCTGGCTCCGCCATGGTGGTGATGTCGCCCAGCGCCGAACCCTGGCCGGGCTCGGTGAGCGCCATGGTGCCATTGCTGCGGCCATCCATTATCAGGGGCAGAAATTTTGCTTTTTGTTGTGCCGAGCCGAACGCTCGCAACAGATTAGCCGCACCAGTGGCAACAAAGGGGTAGGCGGCGGTGCCGATGTTAGCGGCGTTGATATAGGCCATTATCGCTCTGAACACGACTTCCGGCATTTGCATGCCACCCTCGTCATAATCCTGGTGCGCTGCCAGAAATCCCGCTTTGGCAAACTCCTGCCAGGCGACTTTGGTTTCCGGAATCATCTGTACTGTTGTCCCATCAAGTGTCGGTTCATTTTGATCACCTTCGACCAGATGGTTGGCGAAATATTTTTCAGCGACTGTCCTGGCAGTGGTCAGCGACGCATCAAAGACTTCCCGTGAGTGGTCGCTATATCGGGGGCGGCTTAGCAGGCTCTCCGTATCGAGCATTTCGTACAACAGGAACTCCAGATCACGATCATTCAGCAAGGGGACAGACATAACTCACCTGGTTCATACGTTAGTTAAATACGGGTTAAAAACGTAACGTGTCACTTCTGACTCAGCCACAACCCGCGAAGCCTGGTTCAATAACTATAGTCGCGAAACTGATCGCGCAGATCCTTTTTACTCACTTTGCCAGTCGCGGTGTGGGGAATTTGATCAACGAACAGACAATCTTCAGGAATCCACCACCTGGCAATTTTCCCCTCTAGAAACTTCAGCAGATCTTCTTTACACGGGTCGCTTCCCGGACGCCTGACCACCACCAGCAGGGGCCGCTCCGTCCATTTTGGATGCGGCACACCAATCACCGCTGCCTCAGCCACGTCGGGGTGCCCCATGGCTGCATTTTCAACATCGATCGAGCTAATCCATTCACCTCCAGACTTGATTACATCCTTGGTGCGATCGGTAATCTGCATAAAACCATATTGATCAAGCGTCGCTACGTCGCCGGTATCAAACCAGCCATCGGCCAGATGCGCATCGGACTGTGCCATTTTATAGTAGCTTTTACACACCCACGGTCCACGTACCTGCAAACGTCCGGAGGTTTCGCCGTCCCAGGGTAAGCTATCGCCATTGTCACCGACTATTCTCATGTCGACACCACAAATCAGGCGCCCGGCCTTCAGCCGATAACGGTACTTCTCATCCTCCGGCAGCTCGTGCATCCAGGGTAGCAGGGTATTGTAAGTGCCGAGGGGACTCATTTCTGTCATGCCCCAGCCGACATGCATCCAGACATTGTGTTTATCCATCGCCTTCATAAGCGAGAGCGGACAGGCGGCGCCGCCCACCACCACCTTGTTGAGGGATTCAACCGTGCTACCGGAACTGTCCAGGTAATTCACCAACGCCAGCCATACTGTTGGCACGCCAAGAGCAAAGCTGACTTTTTCTTCATTTATCAGCGCCGCCAGGGTTTCTCCATCGCCCATTTTCGGCCCCGGAAATACCAGCTTGCTGCCGGCCGCGGCCGCGCTATACACAGCACCCCATGCATTGACGTGAAACATGGGGACGACCGGCATAATAACTTCGTTAGGGGTAAAGCCAAGGGTATCCGCCGTATTGGTGCCCATGCAATGCAACACCGTACTGCGGTGGCTATATAAAACACCTTTTGGATTTCCAGTAGTGCCTGACGTGTAGCAGAGACTTGACGCGCTGTTCTCATCGAGCTCAGGCCAATTATATTCTTCCGATTCTTCCGCGATGAGATCTTCATAGCACAATGCGTTCGTCAGCGATGTCTCCGGCATGTGCATTGCGTCCGTCAATACAATAAAGCCGCGAACGCTGGTGAGTTGTGCCTGAATCTGCTCCAGTAGCGGCACAAAAACAGGGTCGACAAATACCCACTGATCTTCAGCATGATTAGCTATGTAGATGATTTGCTCGGGAAACAGGCGCGGATTAATCGTGTGACAAACATAACCTGAACAACTAATACCGTAATAAAGCTCAAAATGCCGGTAATCATTCCAGGCCAGGGTTGCGATGCGATCACCCTGACTAAAACCCTGTCTGGCAAGTGCGTTAGCTAACTTCCCGGCCCTCGCAAAAGCCGCGCCGAAGGTAGTGCGATGGCGAGGACTATCCGCCGTGACCGACACCATTTCTGTAGCCGAAAAAACTCGTCTAGCGAATTTCATGATTGCAGTTATGGTCAACGCATCGTCCATCATTTCACCAAGCATCGTGTAGGCTCCAGGTTTTTTTCGCTGCTTTTAAAAGGTCGAAATTCTAACATAGCAAGGGCCTGGATTTCAGGCAAGGGGGAGCCTGCAAGCCCTGTCATAGAGAGTAACGAGCCTGGCGACGCTCATCGCCATGCATTTGCAGTCTTTATTTCTTATCTGGCCTGGATGACTGAGATCATGGCCCGCGAGGCAGCGGAGCCTGAAGCGAAAGCGCTTCGAAAAGATCAAAGTCAGGAATCAGAACTTCCTCAGTATTGACCACCAGGTTATAGAGAACGCCCGGGGGGCCTGTCATTTTTTCCGCATGCTGGCCGTCTTGAGTACTGGATATTTTGACAGGCCGAGGAAAGCCCTCCAGTACCAGCCCGTAAAAACCACGCGGCGCAGCAACGCCAATCGCGTTCAATATAACCAGTCTTGATGCACCGGTAAGCGGTCGTTTTCCCGAACCAGATATGCCCTCAAATGACAGTAGCGGCAAGCGTTGATTGCGCCACGAAATCCAGCCGTAAAAGGATTCTTGCTCCTCCTGCAAAGGCGTTATTGGCATATCTGCTTTGGCAACCTCAGCAACCGCCGCCATAGGCACCAGCAAGGGCGCATGTGCGACGGGTAATAACAGGGCGTTAACTTGCGTGGGGCCCCCCTCAATGATCAGTTCGCCGTGTTGGTCATTCACAGGAAACGACCTTGAGACGCAGCACTCAAACGCGTGTTAAACATGGCAGCCAGGGTGTCGACATCGGCGCTGACGTCGTTCTCTCCTCGGCTCAGTATCGCTTCTGGCATTGCCGTCGCCGCGCAGCTGCTGAGCGATTGGACCCATACGCTACCACCAGCAGCCTTAATGGCCCTGCTGCCAGCCACACCATCATCGCCCATGCCGGTAAAGACGATCATGCCCGATTGCTGCCGGTAGCAGGCGGCTAAATCTGCGGCGACCTGATCAATATTGGGCCGATATTGGCCGCTCCACTTTTCGCCCGTTATGTTCAGTAGCCTGTTCGAATCTATGGACACTCTCTCCCCCGGCGACACGACCGTCACATAGCCCTCCGGCGCAAACCCTCCAGCACAGGCCATACTGGCGCGCCATTGACTATTTCTCTTCACCATTTTCACCAACTGGAACGCCTGTTCAACCTGAATATGCTGAGCATAGACGAAACCGATACCTAATGCCGGCGGGACTTGTGCAAGGAATCTACCCACCGCATGTAAACCTCCGGTAGACGCCGCCAGCAACCACACCTGTGTAGCAGGAATATCACCGACGGCACGACGATGGTTAAGCACGATTTGCGCGAACCGCCCTTTAAAATCTTCCTTCCATACAACGTACTCTGCTGTGATCACTGATGGGATAGGTTCTTCGACTTCAATTAAGGTTTGCTCACTGGAACCCGTCGCAGGATCATCAATGCATGTGCGCTGCATGAGTTTCGACCTGAACCAGATATCCACAATGCCATTGTCACCGATATCACCAGGCCCGGTCGCGGGGTCAGGCGTCGCATCACCGTAGTGGCCAATTTCATAACCAAACTCACATACCGCAGTTTTAAGCGCATACCGTTGCGCGGGATCACTGAGCAGAATACCGATACGTGGTTGTCTAGAAACGTTCACGGGTAAAGTTACGCTTCGAACATCTGCTTTATCATGGCCAGGAGCGTATCTTCCCGGTACGGTTTGCCAAGAAATTGATCGACACCACAGGCGAAAGCCTTGTCTCTGTGTTTCTCACCGGTGCGCGAAGAAATCATGATAATGGGCAAAGACCGCAAGCTGCCCCGCAGGCTGTTGCGCATGATTCGAGCTACCTCGAACCCGTCCATGCGCGGCATTTCAATGTCCAGAAGCATAAGATCAGGTTCAACTTCACCCGCTAACTCAACCGCGTCCACACCATCTCTGGCCGTAACGACTCGGAAACCTTCACGTTCAAGAAAGCGTGTCGTCACTTTGCGAACCGTCACAGAATCGTCAACCACCATAACCGTTTTGACGCTATTTTTAGGGGCTGCCCCTCCATTCGCTGGCGCACTCCTGATAATGTACTGGGATGCCGCCGTCTCGAAAGGGAATAATTCACTGTCATTGGCGAGTGTCGCCATCGCACCCTGAGCACGCAGTAACGCCAGCAAATCGAGAATGACCACGACTTCTCCATCACCCATTACGGTCACACCCGACAGGCCCGGAACGCTGCCAAATTGAGGCCCAAGCCCTTTCACCACAATCTCCTGGCTACCGGCAAGGTCTTCAACCTGCACTGCAAAGCGGTGACTCTCGGTGGCAACGAGTACCAGTGGTACTTTCCTCCCAACAGGTAATACAGGTCGACCAACGTGCTCGTTAAGCAAATTGCCCAGGTAACAAACCCGGTAATCATTGCCCCCATAGCGAAGCTTGGTCGCCGGATCGTCGTAACATTCGACCAACTCACACGCCATCACTTTTACCACCCCTACGATGGTGTTGAGCGGCAAGGCGTATTGATCAGTTTTACTCCGCACCAGCAAGGCCGAATTGATGGATACGGTAAACGGCAGTCTTATACTGAATTCGGTACCCATCCCAGGCTGAGATGAAATAGTAATGGAACCACCCAACCGCCGCACCTCATCGCCAACTACGTCAAGACCGACACCGCGACCAGAAACCTGGCTGACTGTGTCAGTGGTGGAAAAGCCTGGCAGAAATATCATCTGCATAAGCTCCTGTTCGCGTATTTGGGCATCTTCGGCGATCAACCCCCGCTCTATCGCTCGGGCTTTAATGGCATCTACATCAAGACCCTTCCCATCGTCGGTCACGCGAATCACCATTTCCCCACCTTCGCGACCAAAGTTGAGAGAAATTTTGCCTTCGGCCGCCTTGCCATGCTCGCGCCGCAACGCGGCATCTTCAATACCATGGTCGACGGCATTTCTCATCATATGCTCAAGGGGGCCGACAATTTTACCCAGTACTGTGCGATCCATATCGCCATCAACGTCGCCAGACAGCAACGTAACCGGCTTATTCAGTTCATTGCTGACCTGCCGGACGACGCGACGTAAGCGTGGCACCAGCCTCGAAAAAGGCACCATCCTGGTGAGCATCAGGTTTTCCTGCAAATCGGTATTGATTCGCGATTGCTGTAACAATAGCGATTCTGCAGATTTTGATTTTTCCAGCAGCGTATCTTTGAGATCCTGCAAGTCCGAGGCCGACTCCTGCAGCGCGCGGGACAGTTGCTGCTGCTGCGAATACCGGTCCAGCTCCAGCGGATCGAAAGCGATATGCTCATCGGAGGACTGAATTTGTTCCCGTCGAAAATGAATCTGTGCTTCCGTTTCGTTACCGAGGCGGCGAATTTGATCCTGCAAGCGCACGACAGTCGCGTCCATCTCATCAAGAGATTGAATAAATTCGTGAATCTTTTGTTCTACACGACCGCGCGTAATGCTGGTTTCACCGGCCAGATTAACCAGGTTATCCAGCGTCGGCGCCGGGATCTTAACCATTTCCTGCAATTCGGCAGAAACAGCACTTTTGCCCCCAACTGACGGCGGACTCGCAGGCCGCACCGGTCTGTTTACCGTAAAGGGAATGACCTGGGCAAGACGTCCCGACCACGGCGCAGACTGAGCGGGCTTTTCAATCTGCTGCTCTGGCACCACGTCGTCGACCGGCTGCTCTAAATTGAGCTCAGTTTCATCCTCCACTACGTCTGGTTCTTGCACAATCTCGGCCGTGAAAGCTTTTTGCCTGATCTGGTCAAACAACGTAATCAACTCATCATGGCGCGTGAGGAGTTCGTCAAAAAAAGCCCCTTCGCGATGTTCTGCGGTCGCGTGTTTCTCCAGAAAAGTTTCAAAATCATGGCTGCGATCACCCATATACATAAAACCGGCCACCCGCGCGCCACCTTTAAAGGTATGGAGCTCACGAGTAATGTTCTCAAGATGACTGTTATCGTCGGGATGATCACGCCAGGCCTCTACGGCTTTCTCAATTTTTTCGAGAATCTCCTCAGCTTCTTCAGCAAAAATAGCGAGAATCTCGGGATCGACGTCCTCCTCCGGACCAGGGTGGGCAAGGGCATGAGCGGGCAAGTTTTCATCCGCCACAGCCTCGTCTGTCGGTGTCGGCGCAGTTGAGCTGCTGACGATGCCTGGTTGGTCGGTCTGCTTTGCGTCACCGTCCACCAATTGCACCACATCCGGCTGCGCTACCTGTCCGCCGAGCGTTGCTGGCGATTGCGGACTAGAAGAGGCCTGACCAAATTGACCGGGGCCCTGATGAGTAGATAACTGTCTGGCTGACGAGCTATCCGGTTCAACTCCAACTACCTCAGGGTCAATCGCCTCAGGGTCAATCACCTGTTGATCGGCCACAGCGCGATCCGTTGCAGCACCGGCCCAGGTCGCTATGCCCTCAATCTCATCGATAAGTTGCGCTGACGCCTGACCAATGGGTTGCCCAGATACAAACGCATCGATCATAGTAAGTAACGTTTCATAGGCCCCGGAAAAAACCGTTACCTCATACTCGCCCAGGTCTACTCGACCTTCCCCGCAAACATCCAAAGCCGCGCCCAGGCAAGCAGCCAGAGTTGCCAGACCATCGCACTGTGCCGCACTGGCTGCCGCAGTCAACTCTGCCAGTTCCGCGCCGAGCTCATCTAACTCCAGGCCCTGGTCAGCAACTGGTCCTCGCCAGGCCTGTAAAATTTGTGGCATGTTCAACACGCGAACCAGACCCTTGACCAACAGTCCATTTAGTAGCAGGCGGTTGGGTGGGGGTTCGCTGGATACGGCACGGTTGCTTTCTCGGTTGTCAAAGAGTCGCTGCTGCAGCGTGTGGCTATCCAGTAGCCCCTCAGCCGCCTCCTCAGCCCCTAAAACCATGGTACGAAGACTGGTCACACTGTGCTCAATCAGGGCTATTATCCCGGCGTTCACCGCAACGACCCCGTCGTCAAGCTCCTTGATAAGGCCCTCCAGCACGTCGCACAGCGTCGCCACCTGCACCACTCCGGCGGTATAAGCACTGCCCTTCAGCATGTGCAGTGTACGGTGCACAGAGGCATCAATTACCCGCCTGTCCTGTGTCGTACCCAAACTGTCGATGAAGCTCGCCAGGGTATTGATGTGACCCAGCGCCTCCACGGTAAAGATCTCTAGCAATTCCTGGTCGGGTGCCTCGCTGGCACTACTCTCGGCGGATGGATGGCCGTCAGTCGCCGACTCACCGTCCTCTATCTGCCACTCTTCAATCCAGGTCTTCTTATTCGAGGCATTGCCAATGACTGGCTCTTCGCTGACTATCTCATTGCCGACGACCGCTTCACTGACTGGTTCTTTGCTGGCGGGTGACGCCTGATCAACTTTATCGCCAAGCCAGGGCCTGCCGTGTTCAGCTCCCTGGCTGGTCTCCGACAACGCGGGCTGGTCTAGATCCGGCACCGCGCCATCGCTGGCCACGGGCGGCGCTGTGGCGATGCTGCCGTCTCGACCCTCAACCCCGCCGGTAAAGGCTGGGCTATCCGTCAGCTCAGCCCCAATCGTCGAATTAACCTCATTCAACTGACGGTCATTACTCGCCCCGCCAGTCGTGGCCACGGGCCATTCGATCGCTGATTCTCCTCTGCTAATGGCTTCTGCAGCAGCAATTAACGCTTCAACCTGACCTGAATCGTCGTTTTGCCGCCTGCTCGCAAAGTCCGTCACCAAAGCTGGCAGGGCTTCGAGCACGGCCACTACCAACGTCTGGCAGTTATTATCGAGGGCCACCTTCTTATCTATAATTTTGTTAAACAGTTTTTCGACGGCGAAACCCAGTTCACCGATATAGTTAGCCCTAACCATGCGGCCACTGCCTTTCAGGGAATGAAAGCTCCTTCGCACCGCAGCCAAGGCTTCACCATCCCGCTGATTCGCAAGCCAGCGGGGGTATGTTTCTGTCAAGCTCTGCAATATCTCCTGGGCTTCTTCAACAAATATATCGACGATTTCGTCATCAACGTCGTCGTCATCTTCATCGTCAACAGGTCGTTCAACTACTTTCGGAGCATCACCATGATCAGCATCAGCGCCGACCTCGAGATCACCCTCGTCTGGTATACCGTCTGCAGACCGCTCAACCGCTTCAGCCACTTCAGCCATTTCGATCAGACCGTGTGTATTGTCCAACGCAGACGGCTCGCTGAGCACCTTATGACCCAGCTCAGACAGGGCACGCTCTGCTATATCAAGTAAGCCCCCCTGATCAACGCTGCTGTTGTTGCTGATACCCTGCAAGAAGTATTCAACACTGGTGATGACGTCAGCCAGGGCATTAAGACGATCCCAGCCTGGCGGGGTTGTGGAGGGAATCAGTACCTGGTCAATATAACTTCCCAGCGCAGCCATGATGCGGGCCGGTCGCTGCAAATCAACAACAACAATGGCACCCTTGATATCTTCTATTAGCTCGGGAATATCCAGTAAGAATTTATTGTCCCATTGGGACGAAATATAGCCGACGACTGCCTCCTTGATGGCCTCCAGATTATTGCGCACTTCGCGAATCAGCGAACGTTGTGCGTCGCTCATCAGATAGGTAGTTTCGGATGAGGGTTCTCGAATTACCTCGCCCTGCTGATAATTTCCAGCCCACTCCAGTAAAGCCGTTTCCACATCCAGCAGGCGCGAGGCTGTGTCTGCCAGCGCTTTCCTGTCCGCGTCTTCCGCGGACAATACGGTGTGTAACTGGTCTCCAATGTCGCAGATGACGCGTCGCAGACGTGATTGGCCAACCATGGCCAGTGTATCGGCGATACGCTTGATGACCGGGGTTAATGCGGCATTAACACTAGCCGCCTCCCCGCCCTGTTCGACAAACAACACCAGCTGGGCTTTTACATCATCAATTTCCAGTATCAGCGAACTCGCCAGGCCCTGCACTACCCCTTGATCGTAACTTGGGGTAAGCCCACCATCCACATGCGCGAGAACACCAGCTGGTAGCGCCTCATCAAGCTTATACTCGCGCTTAATTTCTTCTAACCGAGGTGACGACTGGTGATTTGCAATGGTGACGTAGTACAGTAAATTCTTAAGCAGTTCACCGGGGAAACCATCGTCAAGTGCAGCAATACCGCCCTGTGACAAGCGGCGGATGCACCCATCGATCTCCCACAACAAACTGCGCACTGCAGGACCTCGAGCCAGTGCGTTTGATGCCATACCCTCAAGCACCGCGCCGGCTATCCGCCACAGTTGCTCAAGCCGTGCCCCCCGATACATTTCCCTAAAGCGGTATAGAATTCTGGCGAGCTTATTCAGATGATCCGTGCCGCCAGTATCCCTGGCAAAAGCCAGCAAGGAAAAATCGTAGGCCTGCCGTAATTTATCGATCAACTCCTTTAGGGCCTGCTCGCTAGCCAGGCCAACACCGGCATTAATGGGCAGTGCATTAACTGCACTCAAATCTGGATTAAAAAACTGGCTAGCGGAGGCGAGTGGTTCATTTCTTAGCGCACGCAGATCATTGACCAGCGTCAGCAATACAGCGGGCTGGTCAAGGCGGCTGGCAACGCAGCCACGCAAATACCGCGGCACCTCGAAGATGGCCCGACTCAACACGTCAACCGTCTCACTATTGCCCGGCACATTACCAGCTCGCAGCGCGCCAAGTACCGCTTCCATCTCTTCGGTGAGCAACACGCCACCGTAACACTCAGCTATTTTCAGCGACCCAGTGACCTGGTGGATGTGTGCGAGACAGAACGTCAGGTGACTGTGTTCCTGGTCACTGTCCAGGAAATTCGCGAGCGCACCACTGGCCTCGGCAAGGCTCGCTTCGACCTCACTGACAAGCCACTCTAACCCCTGAATATTTTGACTTGAATCCATTGTCAGAATCACTCGTTACCTGGTCGCTGATTACGCTGTTTTTTCGTAGGCATGGACGTCCGGAGCGTTCAAGCGCAGCAAATTTTCTGGTTCCCAGTCGGTCAGCTCGCCAGGCCCTATGATCAAGCAGCCTCCCGGCCTCAAGTATCCTGCAAACATGTTGACGATATCTCGGCGTCGCCATCTCTTGAAATAAATCAGTACATTCTGGCAAAAAATCAAATCCATTTGATTGAAATATTGCTGCTCCTTTTCCAGTATATTACCCGTTAGAAAAGCAACCTTCTTTTTAATGAAGTCCCTGACTACCACATACCGATCATCAACGGACGTGAAATAAGATTCTCGCGCCGCAGGCGATAACCTGTCTACGCGGCTAAGCGGATAAATCCCCCCGCGGGCAGTCGCAATGGCGTCGCTACTGACATCGGTTCCTATAATTGAGTAATTGTCCTTGATACCAGCTAACGTAAAACCTTCGTGAGCATCCATAGCCAGACTATAGCTTTCTTCCCCCGTCGCACACCCGACACTCCAGATGTTATAGGGCTGATCAGGCCTAACAGCCACCCGTGCTGCTACCCTGTCACGAACACAATTATGGGAGGACTGATGGCGGAAAAAACTCGTTTCCTTAACCAGCAAGCGATCAAGTAATACACCCCACTCTCGCGTACCGCGGATGGTTTCCAGTACCTCCCGAAAATAAATGTCAGCGTCCAGGGCGCCACACTCTGCCATCCGTTTGGCAATTTGCGCGCGGACGAAACCCTCCCGCTGTACAGCGATACGAACACCGATACGGTTTTCAAGCATATCGACCCACAAACGATATTGTCTGTCATTCAACACCGGTAGCTCAGCAGGCTGCCCTTCAACCGTTGTTCCCGTCAGCACCATCGACATAGTTATTGTGTAATCGACATAGTCGTATTATTGCAACGCTCAGGACCGCTTATTTGCCAAGTCCTTAAGTTCGAGTTCAAACTCATCAAGGTCGATGCCAGCCAGCTCAGCCTCAAGGTCGACAGCAAAGGATGTTTTCAAAACAGTAGACCCCCTGTCCATCTCGGCCAATTCGTCATCGGTAGCCGCCACTTCTGACAGATAGTCTATTTCATCCATCGCGGCGCTATTTTCTTCCAGCATCGTCCTGACATGAGGCGAAGGCTCGCTGGCCAGATCCATTTCTATTTCCGATGGCTCGCCCAGGTCACCCAGGTCACCCAGGTCACCCAGGTCACCCAGGTCACCCAGGTCACCCAGGTCGATTTTTAGTTCATCGACATCAGCATCGTCATCCTCATCAGTTGCATCAAATCGATCATCGAGCCAGGTCGGGTGATCTGGCGCCTCGGACGAATCAAAGGGATCTGACACCACCCTGGCAGTTCGCGACAGGCTTTGATCCGGCAACTTGAAGCCGGAGACAGATTCCCGCAATTCAATCGCTATTTCCGCTAACTCACCAACCGAAGTCGCGGTTCGGTTGGTGCCATCCAGCGTTTGCGTCGTGATATCCTGAATCACATTCATTGTCTTCGAAATATGACCCGCCGTGGTCGACTGATGCCGTGCCGCCGTGGAAATGTCCTGGATCAGCTCCGCCAGGTTGGTCGAAACGGACTCAATCTCACTCAACGCAATACCTGCGTTCTCGGTCAATGACGCCCCGGCGACCACTTCAATGGTGGTTTGCTCCATCGAAGACACCGCTTCATTGGTGTCTGTCTGAATTGTTTTAACCAATGCTGCGATTTGCTTGGTTGCATTAGCCGAACGCTCTGCAAGCCTCTGCACCTCATCTGCTACCACGGCAAAACCGCGCCCTGCATCACCTGCCATAGAAGCCTGAATCGCCGCATTCAACGCCAGAATATTGGTTTGATCCGCAATGTCGTTAATCAGCGAGACAATATCCCCAATTTCCTGTGAGCTTTCACCCAGCCGCTTAATGCGCTTGGAGGTGTCTTGTATTTGCTCGCGTATGCTGTCCATGCCCGATATCGTACTGCGCACGACTTCGGCACCTTTGTTAGCGATGGACACCGACCGATCCGCCACCGCGGCGGACTCGGCCGCATTGGCCGAAACCTGATCGATAGTAATCGCCATCTCATTAATCGCCGCAGAAGCGCCCGCGATTTCCTCCGCCTGATGCTCAGAAAGCCCGGTTAACTGCAGCACAGTGGAACGGGTTTCATTGGCCGACGAAGATACTTCAGCGGCGGTATCAACGATACGCGATACCAGCTCTCTGAGTTGTACGATAGTCAGGTTAATAGCGTCGGCAATAGCGCCGGTAAAGCCTTCTGTCACCGTTACTTCGACGGTTAAATCACCTTCACCGAGCCCTTCAATTTCATCGAGCAGGCGCAGGATAGAATCCTGATTCGCCTTGTTCGTTTCAGCGGTTTCCTTCAGACGATCACGGGTGCCCAGATAAAATATCAAGCCCAGCAGCGCCAGCCCAACAATTAAAAAGATCCCGGCATATATGGCGATCTGCGTGCTGTTGAGCTTTTGTCCCGAACCGAGAAGGCGAACATTGTCAGCCAGTCGTGCCGTCTGCTCGAGAAGAGCCGGCAGCGCATCGAATGCGGTATCCTGAGCCTGTCGCATGCGCATCAAAACCGGTGCGGAACTCGTTACCGCCTCCGCCGCATCGCCAACAGGGCTGAACAATTGACTTATGTTATCCAGGGTAGCGAGTACTTCTGGTGCGGCCAGCCGGGTGATACCAAGGGCCGTGTCGCCACCCCTAAAGCCAGCCAGGATACGTTCAAACAAAATGGTGTCGCGGCCAAACTGCTCTGCCGCCACTGCCGCTTCCGGGCCGCCAAGCAGTAACGTTGCGATGTTTCCATTTAGACGTTCGGCCCGCCACAGCTGCGCCTGCGCCATCGCCACCTGATTTGCGGCAGTTCTTCGCGCCAGCAACACCTCAACAACCACACTCAGCTCTTCCTGCAATCTCGATTGATTAGCGCTGAGCTGATTACCCGCGTCAGCAACAAAGCGTGCAATGTCCTTGCCTTCGACTAGCACCGCGACGTTCTTTTTGAAGTCTCGCCAAGCAGCATCAAACGCCCGAAGATTTTCTGCATCAACCCCTGCGTCTGACGCGTCCCGCAAGCGACTCCAGTGCTGATCTATGCCCTGGCTCAGCGCCTCGACCTCCGCTAATGCCGCAGCATCACCCGCACCGGCTCGCACGAGAAAGCTCGGAAGCTGGGTAACCATAGATCTCATTTCGGTCGCAGTTTGAATATGGCTCCGATTCTTGCCAACATTCACGTTGCTACTGAAAAAAGCAAAGCCCAAATACCCTGCCAGTACCACCATAACTGCCACCAGGATAATTACCCAACGGCTAGTTTGTGCTCTTCCCACACCTGTTTTCATTGACTTAGGCTCCCGACCTTCTTTTGCGACATAATCCTTTCCAGGGCTTCCTAACATTAAACAGCTACGTCCAGAAAGGACCTATCCGTAATAAATTGCGCCGGCCTGAACAGACGCGTTTTTGCCCCATCCTCTTCCACAAAACAGCCCAGCACATAACGGCTGAGCAAACTCGGCACATCTGTCCGATAGCTGCTAAACAGCTCTGTATTAAAATGCCTGACACCGATTACGCTATCCACCAGCAAGCCTACATAAATACCGTGCATATCAATCACCAGCACGCGATGCAGTTTCGTGGTTGTTGTCATTTCCGCACCCAAAAATGCCGCCAGATCTACAATCGGCAGCAGCTTTCCCCTGACACTGGCCACCCCAGCGACCCATGACTTCACTCGAGGCAAGCGCGTATAAGCAGGCACCTCCAGTACCTCTGCCAGCTCCTCCAGGGGTATTGCCAACTCGATACCGAGCGCAGAAAAACACAACACAGTGGAGACCGGCGTATAATCGACCTGCGCCGGCAACGCCTTTGAACCCCGCCCAAACCGTTGTGCTAGTTCGTAAACAACATCAAAAACGGTATCGCTTGCTGGCATCGAAATGTTAACCCGGTGTATGTTCTGCCACTTGCATAATCGCGGTGAGTAATTGTTTTTCTGAAACCGGCTTGGTGAGGTAGGCCCTTGCACCCTGCCGCGATGCCCAAACTTTATCTGTTTCCTGGTTCTTCATGGTGACGACGATGACCGGTATATGCGCGGTTTCACGCCCCCTGGCAAGCTGTCTCGTCGCCTGAAAGCCGTTCAACCCGGGCATCACAACATCCATCAACACGACATCCGGTTGCTCCAGCCGGGCGGTATTCACACCCTCTTCGGCATTGCTCGAAGTAAGCACTGCATACCCGTGTTTAGTCAAAATTCGGGTCAACTTGTGAACTTCGGTAGGGGAGTCATCAACAATCAATACCCTGGTCATCACGTGCGCCCCAAACCTGCCGTTAGTGTAAAGCTAGTTTTCAATCGCATCACGCGTCGGGAAAGGGCTCTTTCAAGCTAGCCTTATTGGCGACAATTTTTTCCAAAACATTAAACAATTCGTTTTTGCTGAATGGCTTGGTCAGATATTCGTCAGCTCCGACAATGCGTCCCTTGGCCTTATCGAACAAACCATCCTTGCTGGATAGCATAATGACCGGCGTATTCTTGAACTGTTCATTATTTTTAATCAGGGCGCAGGTTTGGTATCCGTCCAGCCGAGGCATCATAATATCAACAAATATCACGTCAGGTTCACTATCAGCGATTTTAGCGAGCGAATCAAAACCGTCCACTGCTGTAATAACTTCACAACCCTCTTTGGAAAGCAGGGTTTCAGCGGTGCGCCGAATCGTGTTGCTGTCGTCAATAACCATAATCTTCAATGCTGCAAAGCTGGCCGTCATACCCACCTCTTCCCGGGTTTTGCTGCAGCGGCAAAATGCCTGCTCACCGCGCCCGGACTCTATTTAACACAATACCTGCATATTATCCATAACGGCTCGATTTACGGAGTAATTATGTCGCAAATTTAGTATAAATAGTTGCTTGTATATATCGCTCCCCGTAACGTATGCAACTCCTCCGCAAATGCTTGAGCGGCGTGGGGCACCCACTTACCAACATGATGGCAGGTACTAAACTATGGCAATTTCTGTTGGCGTTATTATGGATCCCATTGCTGCTATCAATTTCAAGAAAGATACCACGCTGGCCCTGTTGCTGGCGGCCCAGGCTCAGGGCTGGTCGCTATCCTACATGGAAATGTCAGATCTGGCGCTGGCTAACGGCGTGCCGATAGCCCGACAGAAACCGCTCAAGGTATTTGATTCGCCAGATTGCTGGTATGAACTGGGGGAGCCCGCTGACGGCCCCCTGGCTGATCTCGACTGCGTACTGATGCGCAAGGATCCACCGTTTGACAGCGAGTTTGTATACGCGACCTACATACTTGAAGCCGCCGAAAAACTGGGAGTACTGGTGGTGAATCGTGCCCAGAGTTTGCGAGATTGCAATGAAAAAATTTTTGCTACTCAATTCCCTCAGTGCACGCCGCCGCTGCTGGTCAGTCGGGATCCCAAACGGCTGCGCGCCTTCCACGACCAGCATAAGGATGTCATTTACAAGCCACTGGACGGCATGGGCGGCACCGGTATTTTCAGAGCCAGAGAGGATGACCCCAATGTCAGCGTCATCATAGAAACGCTCACCGGGCACAGTTCACAAACCATCATGGTGCAGCGTTACATCCCCGAAATCGTGCAGGGCGACAAACGTATTCTGATGATTGACGGGGATCCCGTACCCTGGTGTCTAGCCAGAGTACCAGCCGTCGGCGAAAGTCGCGGCAATCTTGCTGCAGGCGGCAAGGGGGTAGTGCAACCCCTCAATGATCGCGACCGCTGGATAGCAGGCCAGGTTTCTTCCAGCCTGCGCGAAAAGGGCCTGCTATTTGTTGGCCTCGATGTCATCGGGGACTACCTAACCGAAATAAATGTCACCAGCCCGACCTGTGTCAGGGAAATTGATCGAGAGAAAAATACCGCCATCGGCACTCTGCTCATGACAGCCATCAAACGAAGACTGAACCCGTGACCACGGATATCCTGTTCCCGGTCGCCGATCCAAGCCAGGGCCAGGATCGCCTTGGCTTTGCCGCGTTTCTCGCGCTGGCATTGCATAGCCTGATCATCTTTGGTATCGGCTTTGATTTTTTAAAGCCCCAGCCGGCGACCAGGGCGCTGGAAGTCACCCTCGCGCAGCAGCCCACTGACGATGCGATTAAGGATGCGGCTTACATGGCCCAGGCCAATCAGGAGGGCAGCGGCAATATCACGGACGAGCAAACTAAAATCACGACCGACACACTTTCTGAATATACAGCCGAGGTTTTACGCGACACACAGCCCCTCATTATTCCACAAGTTGCACAGGCCGCACAAAATCGCTCGAAGCGAACGATTACCTCATCGCAGGGGAGTCGGAGGATAAGACAACAGTCTGTAGAAGACGGCGAGCGACAATCGCCAAACACCGAAAAGGAGATTCTACCTACCCGGCTAAAGGAATTCAGTAGCCTGCAGGCCCAGCTCGACATTCAAAAACAGGCCTACAACAAGCTACCCAACATACTACGCATGACCTCTGCGCGAACCCAGGCAGCCGAACACGCCGCCTATCTCAAGTACTGGGTTGATAAAATAGAGCAGGTCGGTAATTTCCACTATCCCGACGAGGCCAGACAGCGCAAGTTATATGGTGAACTCAGCCTGGCAGTCACGGTGTTACCCGACGGGTCGGTTGAAAGCGTGGAGTTACTCAAGGTATCCGGTCAGCCTGTTCTCGACCAGGCAGCGGTAGAAACCGTGCGGATGGCATCTCCCTTCGCGCCGTTTCCCAGGGAAATGATTCACTGGGACAAAATAGAGATCATTCAAACCTGGCGATTTTTACCGGGCGATCACTTGCGAACCCGATAACAACCGCCACCTTGTAATTCACCGGGCAACCCCCAATACTGGCTTCATGGGCACGACGACATCGCATCACGAGCAAACCTTTAATCACCTGCGCGGGCAGTTGCTGGTTGCCATGCCCGGCCTTACTGATCCGGGTTTCGCCCACTCTGTCGTCTACATTTGTGAACACACACCGGAAGGCGCGATGGGATTGACGATAAACCGTCCGCTAGGGTTGCCGCTCAGCCAGATTTTTGCCCAGTTAAACTTGCCGTGCCCCGAAAAACTGGGCGCGCTACCCTTGTTACTGGGCGGCCCAGTACAACAGGAGCGCGGCTTTGTGCTGCATCGCAGCAAAGACCAGCAGTGGCAGTCAACTGTCTCGGTCAGCGATCAAATAAGTCTGACCGCGTCGCGAGATATTATCGAGGCGATTGCCCACGAGAAGGGGCCAGCAGAATCGCTGATTATTCTCGGTTACGCTGGCTGGGGAGCCGGTCAACTTGAGCAGGAATTACTGGCCAACGCGTGGCTAACAGTGCCTGCCGATGCCGAGTTTCTGTTTGACACCCCGCTCGAACGTTGCGCACACCTGGCAGCCGCCCGTATCGGTATTAATTTAAATCAGCTCAGCAATAGTGCCGGACACGCCTGACCGTTCGTCTGCTCCGCCAGTAACCGTGCTGGCTTTTGATTTCGGCGCGCGTAATATCGGTCTCGCCGTGGGCCAGACGATCACGCATTCTGCCAACCCGCTATTAGTACTCCGCGCAAAAGACGGCCGGCCCGACTGGCCCGAAGTGTTGAAACACATTGACACATGGCGACCTGATCTTTTGTTAGTGGGCCTGCCTCTGAATATCGATGGTACCGAAAGTGAATTTTGTCGCCGAGCCCGCAAGTTTGGGCGACGCCTCCAGGCTCGGAGTGGCCTTGCGGTCGCCATGGTTGACGAGCGGCTGTCGACCCGCGAAGCGAAGTCAACAGTGCCCACTTCAAAAAATTATCGACATTCCCCAGTGGACGCCGCGGCTGCCTGTTTTATTCTGCAAACCTGGCTGAGGCAACCAGAAATAGCACTAAAACCCTGAGGCCCGCCCCTTACTCACGCTGAAATAACCGGAAGCTATCTTCGTCGTGGTCCTTCATCGTTAGTTCGTCAGCGGCATGATTCAGATAACTAGCATCGGTCTCGGATTTTAGTTTGATCAACAGACGTAAATCGTTTTTAGAATCAGCTGCGGCCAACGCATCCTCATAAGTGACCACACCTTCGTCGTACAGGCGGTACAGCGCCTGGTCGAACGTCTGCATACCGTGTTCAGAGGATCGCGTCATAACCTCCTTGAGCTTGTGCACTTCACCCTTGCGAATCAAATCCGAAACCAGCGGCGTATTGATAAGGATTTCAATAGCGGCTCGGCGGCCCTTGCCGTCAGCCGTGGGGATTAGCTGCTGGGCAACCATCGCCTTTAAATTCAACGATAAATCCATCCACAGCTGCCCGTGGCGCTCTGCGGGGAAAAAGTGCTGGATACGATCCAGCGCCTGGTTGGCGTTGTTGGCATGTAAGGTGGCCAGCACCAGGTGTCCTGTTTCAGCAAAGGTAATAGCTTGCTCCATTGTTTCCGGCGAGCGAATCTCACCGATTAAAATAACGTCAGGCGCCTGCCGCAGGGTGTTGCGCAACGCAACTTCAAAGGACTCTGTATCGATACCTACCTCACGTTGCGTGATGATGCAGCCATCGTGCTGATGCACGAATTCGATCGGATCCTCCACCGAAATAATATGCCCGTGGCTGTTGCGATTGCGATGACCAACCATCGCCGCCAGCGAGGTGGACTTACCGGTACCGGTCGCACCCACAAAGAAAATAATGCCGCGCTTGTTCATGACCAGCTCATTGAGGGTGCGCGGCAACATCAGTTCTTCAACGGTGGGAATCTTTGTTTCAATACGGCGCAAGACCATACCAATTTCGTTGCGCTGATAGAAAGCACTGACCCGAAAGCGAGCGCCTTCAACATTGTTAGACGTGATGGCGAAATTTAGCTCCTTACTGGTGTGAAATTTTTTCCTCTGCTCATCATCCATGAGGCTTTCCACAAGCTCGCAGGCGTTAATTCCGCTGAGCGGCTTTTTGCCCACCGGAATAACTTTGCCATTAATCTTGACCGAGGGGGGTACACCTTCGGTAATAAACAGGTCAGAAGCCTGTTTATCCACCATCAGTCGCAACAAACTGTCAAATTCCATCACCCTTACTCCTGAAGTCTATTTGAACAAATTCGCAACGGTCAATTTCTCAAGCTAAACGAAATCGTCCGGCATTCTGGCCTTTTCACGGGCCGCTTCCCTGGTCACAACTTTTTGCGCCACCAGTTTTTGCAAACACTGATCCATGGTTTGCATGCCACGCCCGACACCTGTCTGGATCGCCGAGTACATCTGCGCCACTTTATCCTCACGAATCAAATTGCGAATCGCCGGCGTGCCAATCATGATTTCGTTAGCGGCCGCTCGTCCACCGCCAATTTTTTTCATTAGCGTTTGGGATAATACAGCCTGCAGTGACTCCGACAACATAGCACGCACCATGGATTTTTCCGCCCCCGGAAATACATCCACGATGCGGTCTATGGTTTTGGCCGCCGAGGTAGTGTGCAGGGTACCAAACACCAGGTGCCCGGTCTCGGCTGCCGTCAACGCCAGACGAATTGTTTCCAGGTCACGCATTTCACCGACCAGAATGATATCGGGGTCTTCACGCAGCGCGGATCGGAGAGCTTCACTAAAGCCGTGTGTATCCTTGTGTACTTCCCGCTGGTTAACCAGGCATTTTTTGCTCTCATGAACAAATTCTATAGGATCCTCAATGGTCAGTATGTGCTGATAGCGATTGTCATTAACATAATCAATCATCGCCGCTAGCGTAGTGCTCTTGCCAGACCCTGTCGGCCCGGTAACCAGCACCAGACCGCGTGGCAGCATGGAAATATCTCTGAATACCTGGCCGAAGCCTAAATCTTCAAGCGTTAATACCCGGGAAGGGATGGTACGGAAAACCGCGCCGGCGCCCCGGTTCTGGTTGAACGCATTGACCCTGAAGCGGGCAACCCCAGGCACCTCAAAGGAAAAATCGGTCTCCAGAAACTCTTCATAGTCACGACGCTGCTTGTCGTTCATGATTTCGTAAATCAGGCCGTGCACCTGTTTATGCTCCATCGGCGGCAAATTCACCCGCCGGACGTCGCCATCGACCCGAATCATAGGCGGCAAACCGGCCGACAAGTGTAGATCCGATGCCCCCTGTTTGGCACTAAAGGCCAATAGTTCCGTTATATCCATTACCAAACCCTGTGATTATTGATAACCTGCCGCAAACCTGATCAAAGCACACCTTTGAGTATATGCAAAATATTGCCAAAAATGTAAGTCAAATCACAGCGTTACTGCAACAAATTCGTACTGATTCTCACCGAAATGGCGACAGCATCAAACTTTTGGCTGCGAGTAAGGGCCAAAATGCTGACAACCTACTCGCGGCCTGGTGCGCAGGAATCCGGTGTTTCGGGGAAAGCTACCTTCAGGAAGCCCTGCAAAAGCAGGCAGCCCTGCAACACCTTCTTGAACCACGCAACGCCACGGCGCGTAACTGCTCCGTGCCCGAGTGGCACTTCATCGGACCCATTCAGACCAATAAGACCAGAGACATTGCCAGACACTTTAGCTGGGTTCACAGCATAGATAGACTAAAGGTCGCCGAGCGGCTGAATCTCCACCGGCAGGATAGCGCCACAAGGCTCAACGTTTGCATCCAGGTAAATATTGATCGGGAAGCGACCAAGTCAGGTGTTCCCCCCGGGGAACTACCGGATCTGGCTAGATCCATCGTCAAGCTTCCCAACTTGCACCTGCGCGGACTCATGGTCATCCCCCAGCCCAGAGTGGGGCTTACCGCACAGCGCGAGCCGTTCAGACAAACCGCCGCATTATTGCGCCACCTCAAAATCAGCTCTCCCGACCTGCAATCTTTGGATACACTGTCCATGGGTATGTCCGACGATATAGCCGCTGCCATCGCTGAAGGCGCGACCATTCTCCGCATCGGCAGGGGAATTTTCGGCCCTCGACCAGCTAATCATGAGGGCGGCGCCGGGTCGAACCCACGTTGAATCCGGCTGGCGGACAATTGTCTTTAGGAGACCAGGAATTTGAGTAATCCGAAACTAGTGTTTATCGGCGGGGGCAATATGGCAAGCAGCCTGATCGGCGGCCTCCTGGAACAGGGCTATCCCCCAACATGTATAGCGGCCTGTGATCCATCGGCCGAATCAAGGCAGCGATTGGGCAAGGCGTTTGCAATCGCCCTGCATGCCAGCAACAACCCCGCCGCCGCTGCGGATGTTGTCATTCTGGCTGTAAAACCGCAGATCATGAAGGCCGTGGCCACCGGGCTCGCGGACACCGTCAAACACCTGCCGCTGGTGATCTCGATCGCGGCAGGCATTCCGGTTGCCGCACTAGAGACCTGGCTCGGCGACGGCGTTCCTATTGTGCGCTGCATGCCCAACACGCCAGCCCTGGTACAGCAGGGCGCGGCGGGCTTGTTTGCCACAAAGCTGGTCAGCTCAGCACAGCGCGAGCAGGCTGAAAAAATCCTGGCTGCGGTGGGAACCGTTTGCTGGCTGGACGCGGAACAGGATATCGACCGCGTCACTGCTCTGTCCGGTAGCGGCCCGGCCTATTTCTTCCTGATCATGGAAGCCATGGAAGACGCCGGTGTCAAGCTGGGCCTCGATCGGGATACCGCTCGCCAGTTAAGTATTCAAACAGCTCTAGGCGCGGCAACCATGGCTGCACAAGGGACTGTTGAGCCGGCCGAACTCCGACGCCAGGTCACCTCACCGGGGGGGACCACTGAACGTGCGCTCCATGAACTCATGGCGGGGGGACTTCCGCAATTGTTCGAACAGGCGATGCAAACAGCCTACCAACGAGCGACGGAAATGGCCGAAGACGCCATTAACAGCTGAACTATCCCGCTACTTCCGCGGCGGCGCTGCATGGATCAATTTAACCCCCGTCAATGCAACCATTATCAATTCGACCACCTTCAAATCAACTACGGAAACCCTTGATGAGCACCTTTACTGAAATCAGTATTTATTTGATTCAGGCACTGGCCAATGCCTACCTGTTGGTCACCCTGCTACGCTTCTTATTGCAACTGTGCCGCGCCAATTTTTATAACCCGGTGTCCCAGTTTATCGTCAAGGCCACCGCCGCCCCCTTAATTGTGTTAGCTAAAGTTTTTCCGACCATTAAAAATGTTAATACGGCCGCATTGGCACTGGCTATGGCCGTGCCAATATTAGCGATTCAAAGCTCTGTGCTGATTTATAACGGTCAGTTTGTTCCCATCCTGCCGATGCTGATCTGGTCCCTGCTGGGTATGGCGACCATGTTGCTGAACATTTACTTCTATGGCTTACTGATTATCATCATCCTGAGCTGGGTCGCGCCACAAAGCCACCATCCTGCAGTGGCGCTGTTGTCGCAGCTGATGGAACCGGCGATGGCACCTTTCCGCAGACTGCTGCCAGCCCTGGGCGGCCTGGACCTGTCACCAATCCTGATATTTCTGTTGCTTAATGTACTAAAAATTTTCATTCACAATCTCGCGGTGTCCGCGAATCTCGCCAGCGCTTTCGTACCCGGAATAATGTAGTTAATGGTCCATTACAGTTGGCGCGGGGATACTTTGCTGCTGTACTACCACATTCAGCCCAACGCAGCGCAACATGGTTTTGCAGGATTGTTCAACGACCGGCTGAAGGTTCGGGTCGCCGCGACCGCAGCCAACGGCGCTGCAAACGACGCGCTCCTTAGATACCTGGCCGCACAGTTCAATGTGCCGAAATCCCGCGTTGCGCTGGTTAAGGGCGCTTCCAGTAGGCAAAAAACCATCACCGTTGTGAACCCACAAATGATTCCCGAGGCAGTCAACATTACCCGGCCATAGCCGACCGCTGTACCCGGATAATGCAACCTGCCAGCGGCCCGGCAAAAGTTATCTTGCGAACCCCCTCATGCCTCTTTAGACTCCTCGGCTTTGTGAACAGCGACCGCGAGAATGCCGGATTCCTTACCTGAAAACTCTGTCGGCCTGGTAACACCGCAGGTATTCCACTTCGATGAATCCATCGAGCTGAGTTGTGGCCGTACCCTTAACGATTATCAATTAATCGTTGAAACTTATGGTGAACTCAATGCCAGGAAATCCAATGCCGTCCTGATCTGCCACGCTCTGAGCAGCAATCATCATGCCGCCGGATACCATTCGCTGAGCGATGCCAAAGCAGGCTGGTGGGATGACTACATCGGCCCTGGCAAGCCAATTGATACCAACCTTTTTCACGTCGTTTGCCTGAACAATCTTGGTGGTTGTCACGGCAGCACCGGGCCGCGCTCCACTAATCCCGCGACGGGCAAACCCTGGGGCAAAGACTTTCCCCCGTTGCGGGTTCGCGATTGGGTAACCAGTCAGGCTCGCCTGGCAGATATCATGGGCATTGACCAATGGGCCGCGGTGATTGGCGGCAGCCTCGGCGGCATGACCGCGATGCGCTGGGCTGTCGAACTGCCGACTCGAGTGCGTCACTGTGTGGTGATAGCCTCTGCCACTAAACTGACCGCGCAAAATATTGCCTTCAACGAAATCGCCCGCCGCGCCATTCGTAGCGATAGCCAATTTTGTGATGGCGACTTCCTCGATCATCAAACCAATCCGCAGGATGGCCTGGCGCTGGCGCGTATGATCGGCCACGTCACCTATTTATCTGACGAACTGATGGGTGAGCGTTTCGGTCGCGAACTGCGCACCGGGACCTTCGAACGAGGACTGGACGCGCCGGTTGAATTTCAGGTGGAAAGCTATTTGCGTTATCAGGGCGACCGCTTTGCTGAAAGCTTCGACGCCAACACCTACCTGTTAATGACTAAAGTACTCGACTATTTCGACCTCGCGCGCGACTACAATGATGACCTGGTACAGGCTTTTCGCAGAGCACAATGTAAATTCCTGGTCGCGTCATTTTCCAGCGACTGGCGCTTCGCGCCATCACGCTCAAGAGAGATAGTCGATGCCCTCGTCGCGGCGAACCGCGATGTGGTTTATACAGAGATAGAGTCAGCGATGGGCCACGATGCCTTTTTGTTACCCAATAAACGTTATGAGGCCATATTTCGTAGCTACATGCTGAACGTGGCGCAAGATAGCGCCGGACCCGAGGGAGGCCGCTGATGTTGCGCATAGATCTCGACATTTTGCAGCAATGGGTACCTGTCGCTGGCCGTGTACTCGACCTCGGTTGCGGTGACGGCGTACTCCTTAAGAGTCTCATGGATAACCGCCAGATAGAGGGTTACGGGCTGGAAATCGATGCCGACCAGATCACTGCGTGTATCGCTCGCGGCGTCAATGTTATCGAGAAAGACATCAACGAAGGACTCGCCAACTTCCAGAACAAAAGCTTCGACACGGTAGTGATGACTTACTCACTGCAAGTATTGCGACGCCCTGATCTCGTCATCGATGAAATGTTGCGGGTGGGGAAAGAGTGCATCGTCACCTTCCCGAACTTTGGCAACATCCGCCCACGCACCTATTTGATGCTGCGCGGCCGCATGCCAGTCACCAAACAATTGTCCTACCAGTGGTACGATACCCCCAATATCCATTTTTGTACGGTGCGGGATTTCGAGACGCTATGTCACGAAAAAGGTATCAAAGTACTACATCGGGAAACCGTGACCCAGCACAACCCTGACCAATATCTGTGTCGCTTATGGCCCAATATGTTTGCCGAGACAGCTATTTACCACTTAAGCAACTAGTTACTGTGCCAGACTGGCTACAACGCCAGCGGGAGACGTGTCATGAAGAAAACCTCGCAGATACTGACGCTGCTGTTCATCGCCTGCGCCTGGTTGGGCGCTCGCGCCGCCAATGACACACAACAAACCTTTGCGGGTTACGAAATCGTGTACAGCGCTTTTAATAGCAGCTTTATTAGTCCGGAAGTGGCCGCCACCTACCACATCATTCGCGGTAAGGATCGGGGGCTGGTTAATATCGCTGTACTTAAAACAGGTGCTGATGTAAATATCGGCGGCAAACCCGCGCTGGTTACCGGTTACGTATCCAACATCCTTGGCCAACGCCAGCAACTGGCATTTGTCGAGGTCAACGAAGGTACGGCCACCTACTACCTGGCGCCGTTTCGTTTTCAAAACGAAGACTTTATGACCTTTAAAATCCGCGTGCAGCAGGACCCCGACAAACCTGCTGACGAGCTGTCCTTCCAGCGGACCTTCTATCGTGACAGGTAAGGTCCCGGCCAGACTGAAGCGGCGGCTGGTATGATGAAAAGCGTAGTTCTGGCCAGTAACAATACGGGCAAGCTGCGCGAGTTCAGGGAGTTACTGGCAGCAGCCAATATCAATGTCCTCGCCCAGGGCGACTTCCATGTCCCCGAGGCCAGGGAGACCGGCCTCAGTTTTGTCGAAAACGCCATCCTCAAAGCCCGCCATGCCAGCCGACTAACACAGCTCCCAGCCATCGCAGACGATTCCGGCCTGGAAGTAGATTTCCTGCATGGTGCGCCCGGCATCTATTCTGCACGCTTCGCTGGATCACAGGCCAACGATGATGACAACAATGCCCGGCTGCTAGACCTGTTAAATACCGTACCTGACGAACAACGCACGGCCCGCTTTCAATGCCTGCTGGTGTATCTGCGTCATCCGCTGGATCCCACACCCCTAATTTGCCAGGGTACATGGGACGGACGCATTTTGACGCGCCCGCAGGGCAACAATGGTTTCGGCTACGATCCGTTGTTTTTTGTGGCGGAGCGCAACTGCAGCTCAGCAGAATTAAGCCCGGCAGAGAAAAATCGACTCAGTCATCGCGGCAAAGCCATGACCTGCCTGCTTACAATGCTGCTTCCCGCGCCGTCTTAACGGACACTCATTGTGCTCGAACTACCGCCACTATCCTTATATGTACACATTCCTTGGTGCGTAAAAAAATGTCCCTATTGCGATTTTAATTCCCACGCTGCCGGTGGCGACTTGCCGGAAGACGCTTACGTCGCGGCGCTAATTGGCGATCTACAGCAGGACGCCGAGCTAGCCCAGGGTCGCCGTCTCACCTCAATATTTTTCGGCGGTGGCACCCCCAGCCTGTTTTCAGCATCAGCGATCGAAAAGATTATCGCCGCGGCCCAGGGCATTATCGGTTGTGCCGACAACACCGAAATCACCCTCGAAGCCAACCCCGGTACCTTTGAGCAGCAAAAGTTTATCGACTACAAACACTGCGGGGTAAATCGCTTATCCATCGGCGTGCAAAGTTTTAACGATCAACAGTTGCAAGCGCTGGGACGGATTCACAGCGGCGACAACGCTATCCGAGCCGTCGCCACTGCAAAGACCGCCGGCTTTGACAATATTAACCTCGACCTGATGCATGGCCTACCAGCGCAAACGCCGGCACAGGCACTGGCAGACGTCCAGCAGGCCATCGCGCTCGCGCCGAGCCATCTGTCGTGGTATCAGCTCACCATCGAGCCCAACACGGCGTTTTATAGCGCGCCACCGTCGCTGCCTGAGGAAGACCTGTTGCAGGAAATCCAGGAGGGCGGGCTCGCGCTATTAACCGCGGCGGGCTTCGCGCAGTACGAAGTGTCAGCCTTTGCAAAACCGGGCCGCCAGGCCAGGCACAATATAAATTATTGGCAGTTTGGTGATTACCTCGGCATTGGCGCCGGCGCCCATAGCAAGGTCACCATGTTAGCAACACAGCAGATCCAGCGTTGCCGAAAAACCCGCCACCCACGGGACTATCTCGGTAGAACAGGTGATTATCTGGCGGGCACACGAACCCTGGATAAAGCAGAGCTACCGGTTGAGTTTTTGATGAATGCGCTACGCTTGAATGCGGGCGTACCCAGGGGCTTTTACACCCCTCGCACCGGCCTTGATTTTGAAGACATTGGCAACGCCTGGCAGGCGCTGGAACAAGAAGGTCTGGTGTCTCGCTCCACACAGAACCTCGCGGTTACCCCGCTTGGCCAGCGGTTTTTAGACACTGTCCTCGCTCGGCTATAGGGCTGTTTTAGACGGACAGCAGGTCAACCGCTAACCAGCAGCAGATCAAAAATAGTTCAGCAACAGCTATTACTTTGAGCGCCGCTTTGCGACCCGCCCTTGGTTTCCGCAACCGGTCGACGGGTGCCTGCGGCAACGCAAAACGACCCTTTGTTTTGTGCCTCAACCGGTTCAAAGCCAATAAAGTCGTTCCCATAAGCGCCGTTCAGTAACAAATCAAACGTCCGTTTGGAAACCGCCATGCGCTCTCCGCGATAATAAAGGTTACCCAGATCATCCGTAACCTGCGCGTAGGGCCCTTTGTAAAGTACGGCATGGCCACCGTCATAAACATTATCTAGCGCGGGCTTGGTGGCGATAAGCGTTACCGACCGGAATTCAATACCGTCAACGACCTGCCAGGGTGCGCTATCCCACTTGTCATAAGCCACTGCCACAAAACCAGCCTCGACGAATGCAGCCGCAAAGTCCGCTTCCTGAAAGGCACCCGAGATACAGCCACTCCACAGTTCGGCATCATTTTTCAGGGCAGCGGGCACCGGCTCGTCGGCCACAATATCCGCAATCGCGACACGGCCACCAGGAGTCAACACGCGATAAATCTCACTGATCATTTGCTTGCGGTCAGCTTCCGCAACCAGGTTGAGCACACAGTTACTGATAACCAGACTCATCGACGCATCTGCGATCAGCGGTTGGCCACGCCGCTGACCAGCCTGCCAGACAGAGAGCGCCTCCAGCGAGGCCGCATCGGTAACGGGACGCTTTGACAGGTACTGCTCCATAGCCACGACGTCCAGCGCCAGATCCTGGATATAGCCCTTTTTAAAGGTGACCCGGTCACCGCCCAGCGCCACCGCCATGTCGGCCTGGTAGTGCCGCGCTAACGCCAGCATGTCCTCCGTCATGTCGATGCCGGTCACGTGGCCACGCTCACCCACCAACTGCGCCGCCATGTAACATATTTTGCCACCCCCGCTGCCTAGATCCAGAACCCGATCGCCCTCGCGCACGTAGCGTGAAGGGTCACCGCAACCGTAATCCTTATCTATAATCTCGCCCGGTAACGCCGCCAGCAGCGACTGATCATAATCGACCGGGCAACACAAGGTGTCCTGACGCTCCAGGGCGCCCTGTGTGTAACGCTCCTGAACATTTTTGTACACGTTTGATTGATCCACGTTAACCTCTTTTCCAACGATGATATTTCTCGGCATAATCCAGCAGTTTCGCTGGTGCATGGGCGCGTTTCCAGTGGCCGGCAGCCATCTTGTTGGCTTCACTGAATGTCGGATAACTGTGAACTGTGCCAAGAATCCTGTTTAATCCAGTTTTGCCTTTCATAGCCGTGACAAACTCGGTGAGCAGCTCACTGGCATGGCTGGCAACAATCACCGCACCCAAAATTTTATCTTTGCCGGGCACTGTCAACACTTTGACAAACCCCTCGGCACTATTATCCGCGATGGCCCGATCCAGTTCGCTCAACGGATAGCGTGTTACTTCGTAAGCGATATTTTGCGCCCTTGCATCTATTTCGCTGAGCCCGACACGGGCCACTTCTGGGTCGGTAAATGTTGACCAGGGGATGACCCTGTAATCGACCCGAAACCGCTTCACGCCACCAAACAGGGCGTTGACCGCTGCATACCACGCCTGATGCGAAGCCGTATGGGTAAACTGGTAAGGCCCGGCAACGTCACCGCAGGCATAAATATTCGGCAAGCGTGTACGTAAATAATCGTCGACTGCTAACGTACCCTGCGCGGTTTTCTCTATCCCTAGTGCGTCAAGACCCAGCCCTGTGGTTTGCGCTTTTCTGCCCACCGCAACCAGTAATTTATCATACGCCAACTTTCGTGGCGCGGAACGCGACGCAATGGCAGACGCCTCCATCTCGGCATCTGTCTCGAGCAACGCGAAATCGTTACCCTGGTATTTTTCGAAGCCCACGATCCTGTGGTTTAACAGAACTTCGACACCGTCGCGCTCCAGGCACTGACGCACAAAATCCGATACATCTATGTCTTCGCGAGGCAAGACCCGGGGCATCATGTCCACCAGCGTCACCTGGGTGCCCAGCCGCTGAAAAGCCTGGGCAAGCTCACAACCAATGGGGCCGGCACCCATCACCAACAACGATTGCGGTTGCACACGCAACGCCCATAAATTGTCGGAAGTCAGGTACGCAACCTGATCGATACCGGGTATCGGCGGTACAAATGGCTCGGCACCACTGGCAATGACAATGTTTTTGGCGCAAATCACCCGGTCACCAACCTTTACTTGCCAGGGCGACAGTAGCGTTGCCTCTCCCGCGACACACTCAACCCCCAGGCCAGTAAAGCGCTCCACAGAATCATGTGGCGCAATAGTTTCAATAACCTGTCGAACGCGATCCATCACCCGAGGGAAATCAACCCGCGGTTCATCGACATCGATACCCAGTTCAGCAGCCCGGCGAATGTCGGTCACTGCCCGGCCCGCTCTAATCAGGGCTTTGCTAGGTACACACCCGGTGTTGAGACAGTCACCGCCCATTTTAGCTTTCTCGACCAACGTCACTCTCGCTCTAACCGCCGCACCGATCAATGCCGTCACCAGCCCGGCGCTACCACCACCAATGACCAACAGGTTGGTGTCAAAACGTGATGGCATAACGTAGGGCCGGTAAAGCCTGTAGCGTTCAACATAGCCGACCAGTCCTCGGGCAACGAACGGTAACAGGGCAAGTAATACCAACGATAGCAGCAAGCCCGGGGTCAATATGCCGGCAGCCGAGAGGACCTCTACCGCCGCCAGTTCCGCCCCCGCGTTTACATAAACCACGGTGGCGGGCAACATCCCCAACTGACTAACAACGAAATAAGTGGTGGCTCGCAATGGGGTTAAACCCATTAACAGGTTGATCAACCAAAAGGGGAATATCGGTATAAGGCGCAGTGACAACAGATAAAACGCGCCGTCTTTTTCAATGCCACGATTAATCGCCTGTATATGAGCGGCAAACTTGCCTTGCACCCAGTCACGCAACACCATACGTGACAGCAGAAAAGCCAGCGTAGCGCCTATTGTGCTCGCAAAGGACACCAGCACCACCCCGCTAGTGAGGCCAAATACCGCCCCGCCGATTAGCGTCAATATGGCGCCCGTTGGTAGCGAGAGACTGGTCGCCACAATATAAATCGCAAAATAAACCCCCGCCGTGGCCAGCGGGTGCTGCTGATAAAGATCCCGGAAAAAAGTAATGCTGAGGTAGCCGTGCAAATCGAACAGAAAATAACTGGCTAACGCCAGTGCGACAAGAGCAACTATGACCGCTTTTTTTAGCAAAACGGCGCGACCCGGGGCTGGATGGCTGGCTTTACACTCATCGTTTTATTTCCTGAGGCTTCAACTATCGGTTTCTCTTTGTCAGGCGGACCCACCCGGCGTTAGAGCCCTTTTAATACTGTCGGTTCACCTTGATCAGACCAGGCGCAGGCTCGGCACTCGACGCGTGACGGCAACGCTATCGCCATGAGGGTTAGCGGTTTGTTTACAGGCCTGAGCCGATGTTATCATGAGCGACCTGTTGAGGATCGATCGACAAACAAACAATCTGGAGTAAATTTTATGGGCGATAAAATCGTTCACGCAACCGACGCCAGCTTTGATGGCGACGTACTTGGTGCCGATACAGCGGTACTGGTTGATTTCTGGGCTAGCTGGTGTGGCCCGTGCAAAATGATTGCTCCGATACTTGATGAGCTGGCTGACAGCTACGAGGGCAAACTGAAGGTCTGCAAAGTCGATGTTGATGCCAATCGCGAGGTAGCAGCTAAATTTAATGTCCGAGGGATTCCCACGTTAATGCTGTTCAAGGACGGCGCCCTGCAGGACACCAAGGTCGGCGCACTGTCAAAAGCTCAGTTGACAGAGTTTATAAACGCCAGCATATAGCGTTTTCCGGCCCCGACGGGGCTGGAAAAACTGTTTGTTATTTCATAAACAGACGCTATACTCGCCTCAACAAGATCATCTTCCTGAACACCATAGTCCGTTAAACCTCTTACTGGCCATTTGGGTGGCACACTAGAATACGACCTGGTCGCTTCTGACTCAGTACGTCTTGCGTTGTACTTGCCAATTCCTATCAGCCCTTAAGACCATACACCTAAGCCCTTATACCTAAAACATAAACAAACTTATGAATCTGACTGACCTGAAAACCAAACCCATTGACGAGCTGATCACTATCGGCACCGAAACCGGCCTCGAAAACCTGGGGCGTAGCCGAAAACAGGATATTATTTTTAATATTCTTAAGCGTCATGCGAAAAGTGGCGAGGATATTTACGGCGACGGTGTGCTCGAAATACTACCGGATGGCTTTGGTTTTTTGCGCTCTGCCGACTGCAGTTACCTCGCCGGCCCCGACGATATTTACGTATCACCCAGTCAAATTCGCCGTTTTAATTTGCGTACTGGAGACAACATAGCCGGAAAAATACGGCCGCCCAAGGAGGGTGAACGCTATTTTGCGTTACTAAAAGTCGATACCATTAATTTCGACAAACCCGAAAACGCACGTAACAAAATCCTCTTTGAAAACCTGACACCCCTGTTTCCAGATGAACGTTTGGTGCTGGAAAGTGGCAATGGCAGTTCTGAAGATTTGACGGGCCGTATGATCGATCTCGTCGCGCCGATCGGCAAAGGTCAGCGGGGTCTCATTGTTGCACCCCCTAAGGCAGGCAAAACCATCATGATGCAGCACATAGCTCAGGCTATTATCCGCAACAATCCTGAGGCCCTGATGATTGTGCTACTCATTGATGAACGCCCCGAAGAGGTCACGGAAATGCAGCGCACCGTGCGCGGCGAAGTCGTTGCCTCTACCTTTGATGAACCACCTGCGCGACATGTACAGGTAGCAGAGATGGTGATCGAAAAAGCGAAACGCCTGGTCGAGCACAAACACGATGTAGTGATATTGCTGGACTCCATCACTCGTCTCGCGCGCGCCTACAACACGGTTATCCCCTCTTCCGGCAAAGTCCTGACCGGTGGTATCGACGCCCACGCCCTGGAAAAGCCCAAGCGCTTTTTCGGTGCTGCGAGAAACATCGAGAATGGCGGCAGTTTAACCATCATCGCCACCACCCTGGTCGACACCGGATCTAAAATGGACGAGGTGATTTACGAAGAGTTCAAGGGCACCGGTAACATGGAGCTCCACCTCGATCGTAAAATTGCTGAAAAACGTGTCTATCCGGCCATCAATATTCGTCGCTCGGGAACCCGACGCGAAGACTTGCTCATGGACGAAGCTGAATTACAACGGGTCTGGATACTGCGCAAGCTACTGCACGATATGGAAGACCTGAGCGCAGCAGAGTTCCTGGTCGATAAACTTAAGGGTTTTAAATCCAACGATGAGTTTTTCTCAGCCATGCGCCGTAAATAGCGCACGGACACGGCCACCAGAGCCGCAACATCAGCCACAAAAAAGCCCGGTAGCAACCGGGCTTTTTATTTGCGCCATTAATCGCGCCCATCCCTTAGCAAATGACGTCAGCCCAGTTCGTTACCAACTATGGAAACGAAACTCACACAGCGCCCCGGTTGACCACCCAGATTGTGTGTCAATCCCAACTTGGGATTATCTATCTGCCGCTCACCGGCTTCTCCACGCAGTTGTAACCACATTTCGTACATCATACGTAGACCGCTGGCGCCGATGGGATGACCAAAACTTTTCAGGCCGCCGTCCGGGTTAATGGGCTGCGCCCCATCACCGTCAAAACGACCTTCCATTACGTCTTTCCAGCCCTGACCACGCTCCGAGAAGCCCATGTCCTCCATCAGCACCAGCTCGGTGGCTGTAAAGCAATCATGAACTTCAGCCATGCTGATTTGTTCGCGGGGATTGGTAATACCTGCCTGTTTGTAGGCATCCTGCGCTGATACCACTACTTCCTGAAAAGTAGTGAAATCATATTCCTCACTGATAAAGCCCTCATTGGGGCCCGCAGCTATGGAAAACGCTTTCAGGTAAATCGGCTTGTCTGTGTACTTATGCGCGTCTTCAGCTCGACACAATATTGCTGCCGCTGATCCGTCCGCGACGCCAGAGCAATCAAACACCCCAAACATGCCCGCCACACGCGGTGAATTACATATAGCGTCCATTGGCACCTCCTTGCGGAACTGCGCTTTCGGGTTTTTGGCACCCGCAACATGGTTTTTCCAGGCAATGCGAGACAAAACGTCCTTGAGATCTTTCTCACTGACGCCGTATTTTTCACAGTAGGCCGGGGCCAGCAACGAGAACATCGCCGGTGCCGTCATACTCGACTCGCTACCATCGCCGTCGGGACCTGGCACCACAAGCCCGGAATAGCCGCCGTCTTTCAACTTTTCGACACCCACTGCCATGACCAGATCATAGGCGCCGCTGGCCACTGCATAGGCTGCATTGCGAATCGCTTCACTGCCTGTGGCGCACATATTCTCCAGCCTGGTAACTGGCTTATAGGGTGTTTTCAGGGCTTCAGAAAAAACAATCCCTGAAACACCGCTGGCGAAAGTCCCCAGCCAATAGGCGTCAACATCCTCCGGGCTAACACCCGCCGATTTGTACGCCTCCGTCGCTGCCTCGATAAGCATATCCGAGGCATCTCTGTCCCAATGTTCACCAAAGGCCGTGCAGCCCATGCCGACAATTGCTACCTGATCCTTAATGCCGTTACTAGCCATAACCGTACCCCCTAGCGCTGCGGACGCGCTTTCCAGAAATAATTGTGAACCCCCTGACCGGTATAGAATCGTCGGAAGGTCATTTCAAGTCGATTGCCAATCTTTACACCTCGAGGATCGGCATCCGTCAATTCACAGGCCAGCCGCCCACCACAATCAAAATCGGCAACCGTTGAAATCACCGGCGGCTGCAGGGTGTAGGCAAGGTGATCCAGTGTAAACGTTGTCACCCTACACGGTTCATCTGCGAAAGCTTCTGGTTTCATCTTGTCCACCGCCCGGCATTTCACGCAAACCCGTTGTGGCGGTAGATGCCCCTGGCCGCATTCACACCGAGAGCCAAAAAAAGCATACTTCCAGCGTTCGTGACGCTTCATGATCGGCGCGGCTGGTCGCATTGGGTCGGGTCGCCGCGGCGGTTCAAAAGGTAACACCCCGCGCCACTTTAAATACGTATTGTAGGCAAGTTCATTGTTACTGGACGCCAGCCAGTGCTGTACCGTGCGCCTGGGTTGGCCGTTGCGGATATTTGCAGTGACTTCAAGCACCACGGCATCGCACCCGTCCGCAGTGGAAAGCACCAGGATCTTGTCACCGGCCTGCGCAGTATCGAGGGTGTTGGCTAAGACAAGACCTGCATGCGCAACACCACACCGTCCAAGGTTATCACCCAGCATGTCGGCAACCTGCTCCGGTTTAAGCCCAAGTGCGCGCGGTATGCCAGCCACGTCGCGCTTGTTCGTCGCGTCAAGAATGACGGTAGTCAGCTGATCAGGTGCTACGCACGCAGCACTCAATGCGCGCTGGGCAGTATCGAGGCTGACCGGGCCCAAAACTTCTATACCGAAACGCTCTTCCCACTGCCGGGCAAACTGATCTCCCGGTAAGCGCCAGACATCCAGCACTTCGGACGTCGACGACGCCTGCCCTAACACTGTAGCGATAGCCTGATCATCTGCACCAGTAACAAAAGCAACAGCAGCATCGCCGCCATCTCGCTCCCGCGCACCACCTGGTCCGCCGACGATCACATCGCTGGCGCAAATCATCGAGGTCCTACCCGCTGTACCCAGGTCAGCCCCGAGTAATAAACTCGCCAAACCCATGCGGGTGTTGCTGCCGAGCTCCATGGATCGTACGGTAGCGGGCAAATCAAGAGCTGCATTAATCGCGGCGGCATTCAATTTTTCGGCATAGGGCGGGCTCGTTGTCGCAAAAATCAGCGAATCAATAGCACCACCAAAGGCACGTTTAGCTTCGCGCCCGGCCTCAACGGCCATGGACACCGCATCTTCATCATAACTGGCGACGGCGCGTTCGCCCTTGCCGCCACCAATGGCCTGTCGTGTAAGCCTGTAATATGGCACATACGTCCCGTAACTTAGAATTCCGGACACGTTCACTCCCCCTCATCTTTGTAGATAGCACAGTTCATGTGGTTGGTCATGCGCTCGATACAATCTCCCCAGGCCCACTTCCGCCTGGACGACGACCCCAGAATCCCACTTGCTAAACAGTAGCAGAAATCCAGGGCACCGATTCATCGCATGACGTTAATTCGTTATATGGCTTAACCACTCATACCTCTCAGGTCGCGGTGTACTCTTCAAAGCGAGCGTCCTTTAAGTCATTACGAAACTTGGTCGCTGTCCACGGCCACGATCCGGGTATGCCCTGATCATCAAGGTACCAGCTCTGACAGCCGGTCAGCCAAACCGTATCCTTCATATTAGCCTTCATATCCTGATTGAATTTTTCAGTGGCCTCTTCCTTGGGTCGCACGGTATTGAATTTACCGTCCGACCACATTTTTATGAAATTGAGAATGTATTGCGACTGAGTTTCGGCAATCGAAGACAGGGAGAAATTCCCCACCGGGCTGTGTGGTCCCATGACCATGAAAAAGTTGGGAAAACCCGGCATCGCAACGGTACGATAGCCGCGCGGGCCGTTCTTCCAGGCCTCATCTAAAGTCAGGCCATTCTCTCCGGTCATGGTCATCGGCAACATATATTCATTGGCATGGAAACCGGTCGCCAGGGCGATAACATCCAGCTCATGCAGTTTGCCATCTTTGGTGACGATGCCCCCGGCTTCGACGTGGTCGATGCCTTCTCTCACCAGCTCCGCGTTGGGTTTCTGAATAGCCGGATAAAACTCGGAAGACATCACCAGACGCTTACACATAGCGACGTAGTCTGGCGTCAGGTCCTGACGTAATTTTTCATCCTTGACGCTGTTCAGATTCCACTGGCATAACTTGCCCATAGTTCTGCGTGACCAACCGTCCTTGATGATGCCCCTGCCCATCAACTGTTCCATTACGAAACGGAAAGTGTAGTAATAAAATTTTGATATAAACGGAAAAGTATTTTGCAGCTTGTGACCGAATGCTGAATATTTCTTATTGGGGATCGGCACAATCCACTGGGGTGTCCGCTGGAAAGAAACCACCTTGCTACAAATTTTGGTCAGAGGGTCAATCATCTGGATGCCCGTAGAGCCGTTACCGATAACAGCCACCCGTTTGCCCTGCAGATCCAGGTCATGATCCCAGCGCGCGGAATGCACCACTTCTCCGGCAAACGAATCCAGACCTTTAAGATCAGGGTATTTGGGCCGCACCAGGATACCGCAGGCGGCTATCAGGAAATCACAGCTTTGTTTTTCCCCGTTGCCCAGTTCAACCTCCCACTTGCCGTCACCGTACTCGGCATTGACCACTTCGGTATTAAACTGGATCCGCTCAAACACCTGGTATTTCCGTGCCATATCTTCGAAGTACTGCCTGATTTCCGGCCCACCGCAAAACCGGTGGCTCCAGGACGTGCTGGGCTCGAAACTGTACTGGTAATAATGTGACGGAACATCACAGCGCAAGCCAGGGTAGGCATTGTAGAACCAGGTGCCGCCTACATTTTCGGCCTTCTCAAAAATAGTCAGATCGGTAAAACCCGCCTTCATCAGGCGCATGCCCATGACGATGCCAGATAACCCGGATCCCACGACAATGACTCGTGGTTGTTTCTTGCCGCTCTTTATCGCTGCGCCAATAGCAGCATTCTCGGTAACACCCATTCGCTACTCCAATTCAATATATCAATTTGATATCAACTTGCTTGCACGTAAGAGCCTGTGTGAACGGCGAGCCGCCATCGACAATTGGCACTTACCCAACGGTAACCGTGCATGGTCTACAAATGCCCTGGTTCTGTCAATATTTAAGGCGTTGCCGGAACGATTATGCGACTATGTCACCGATAGCTTTGTGGGGCAGGCCTGCGCTGCGGCAACAAGCTGTCCAAAGCAACGCCTGGTGGGCACTGCCCGCGACGCGCTCACCCAGAGATAAAGCTCTTCGCGAGATGCCTGAAAACAGTTGCCCTGTTGTGCCGTTCCGTTAAACTTGCCACAACCAGCAGCTCGGGCAAGTACACTATGACGCTATTTATACTGCAGGACGTGTCCGGCAACTATCTAACCAGGGGCCTGACCTGGACAACAGATTGCGCGGTGACAGAAATGTTTCAAACACAGTACAAAGATATTGCGCTCAATCAGTTACTGGAACTTAACGCTGCTGATGTTACGTTGCGAGCCAGCGTGGTGGCATGTAAGGCGGACGGTAAAAATCGACCGATAATTATTGGCCATCAGTCTGCCGCCTAAGGAATCGTCATTGTTAAAAGCGCGCTTGCAGGTACTGGCACAGCCAGCCCACCATCCCTTACTCAAAGGCATCAAGCGGGGTCTTGAAAAGGAGAGCCTACGAGTAACGCCCGAGGGCCAGTTATCCCAGCAACCCCACCCGAGAGCCCTCGGCGCAACGTTGACCCACCCCTACATAACCACCGATTTTTCTGAAGCGCTAGCCGAGTTCATCACGCCGCCATTGACCTCGGTGCCGGAAGTATTGCAACAACTGGACGATATCCACCGTTTTACCTACCGCAACATCGGCGATGAGCTGCTCTGGGTCAACAGCATGCCCTGCGTCCTGGGACGAGATGAGGATATTCCGCTCGCTGACTACGGAACATCCAATATAGGCCGCATGAAAAAGATTTATCGTGAAGGCCTGGGCAATCGTTACGGTCGCCTTATGCAGACGATAGCCGGCATCCATTACAACTGGTCTTTACCCGATGATTGCTGGCAGATACTCAAAGATGTGGAGCAGCATAAGGGCGCGCTGCAAGATTACAAAACAGAGCGCTACTTTGGCCTGATACGTAACTTTCGCCGCCATTTCTGGCTGTTGTTGTATCTTTTTGGCGCCGCGCCAGCCGTGTGCCGGTCCTTTGTCGCCAATAGAACACATCAACTACAGCCGTTTAACAGCGACGTCCATAGTCTGTATTTGCCATATGCGACGTCCCTGCGTATGGGTGATCTCGGCTATCAAAGCCAGGCTCAGGAATCTCTGATCGTTTGTTATAACGACCTGACGACTTACATTGAGAATTTGCGCCAGGCCCTGACGACACCTTATCCGCCCTATCAGAATATTGGTGTGCGGGACTCTGCCGGCAGTTACCGCCAACTCAACTCTCACCTGCTGCAGATAGAAAACGAGTTTTACAGCACTATTCGACCAAAAAGGACTGTCGACAGTGGCGAAACCCCGCTACGGGCGCTGTGGGAGAGGGGTATCGAATACGTAGAAATCCGCTGCGTCGACCTTAACCCCTATCTCCCGGTCGGGATCGACGCCGAACAGATGTACTTCATGGAGGTTTTCCTACTGCACTGCTTACTCACCGACAGCCCGCCGACAGATGATCGCGAATACCATCATGTGTTGGAGAATCAGCGCCGTATGGTGTCACGGGGCCGCGACCCCGATCTGACCTTACTTCGTGGCGATGGCGAGGTATCTCTGCAAAACTGGGCGGCAACCCTGAACAGCGATCTAACGCGCGTTGCTGCTTTACTGGATCTGAATATGGCCGAGCCTGTTCATGGTCAGGCGGTCAAAACCCTCGGCAAACGCCTCGACGATCCGCAACGGACACCCGCAGCTCGGTTGCTGGATGAAATGAGAAGTTCTGGCAAAACTTATTTTCAGACAGCGCTTGACCACGCTCGCCAGCACCGGGATTATTTTCTCGCTGCGCCGCTCGACTCAGCGCAGACACAGGTTTTTGATAACCTCGCCCGCCAATCGCTGGCACAACAACACGCCATTGAAGACGCTGACAAGATAGGATTCGACGAATTCCTGGCTAACTTTTACGCTCAGTACCAATTTAGCCTGGCCGGATGAATTACCTGGCGCATCTGCTGCTGTCTGGACCCAATCTCGACAGACAGGTCGGCGGACTACTCGGGGACTTCGTCAAAGGCCCGCTGCAGGGCACCTATTCGCCACCCGTTGAACAGGGCATCCGTCTGCACAGACAGATCGACTCCGTAACCAACCAGATGCCGCAAGTCGCCAATCTATGCACGCTCTTCGCACCCCCATGGCGGCGCTACGCAGGCATTGTGATCGATATAACTTTTGATCACCTCCTGGCTCAGCACTGGCACGAATATCATCCGATGACGCTAGATAAGTTCTGCGCGGTCTTTTACCAGCATTTACGGTCACACCACCATTCGCTGCCAGAATCAGCGCGCCAGTTCAGTATGCGTGCTCCCGGGCTGCGGTGGCTGGAAAGCTACGCCGATGCCGATGTCGTGCCGGTTATGCTGCACAGGGTCGGACAGAAACTGCGCAAGCCTGTCACCCTGAGTGAAGCGTGGCCCCTGGTGTTAGCACATAAGGCTTATTTCATCGAAGAATTTAACTCTGTTATGGCTGAGCTGACAGTTTTTGCACAACGCTTTATCGCTGATCATCCCACAGCCCGTGATCCGCGCCGATCAAATTCATCACCCAACCAATACACCTCCTCAATAATCAGTTTATGAACGCTCGTTCACGCAGTTTTCGTTCTATTCCCGGCCCACGCACACTCAATCTGCTGATATTTCTGGCCGCCACTGGCCTCATCGTTGCAGCACTGTTCATGCAGTACGGCCTGGGCCTGGAACCCTGCTATTTGTGTATTGTGCAGCGGGTCTTCGTAATTTTGACTGGTTTGGTCGCCCTGCTTGCCTGGCTCCATAATCCTGGCCTGACTGGAAGGCGAGCATACGGGGCCCTCACTATGTTGACCTCAATGGGCGGCGGTTTTTTTTCGGTCCGTCAGTTGCGGCTACAGGGTCTGCCGGAAGACCTGGTACCGGCCTGCGGCCCACCGGCTGACTATCTTTTCGGCGCGTTTCCACTGCTAGAGGTCATGCCCATCCTATTACGTGGCGACGGTAATTGCGCGCTGGTGCAGTGGTCCCTGTTTGGCATCAGTATCCCTGGCTACACCCTGATGGCATTTAGCGGCCTGGCCTTGCTCGGCCTGTTCCAGTTGGCTCGCAAAAACTGAATCCCGCGGTTGCTGTTCTCTGCTGGTCACAGTGGATCTACACCAGCGTTATATGCACGCGCAGGCAGTAACGTGGCACATAACGATCTCACCAAAACATCAGCCCAGTATCCTCCGCCCAGTAAAAAGGCCCCATCGGGGGCCTTTTATAGAACAACCAGGTGACACCATCGCCACACGACGCCTGGCACCCCATATTATTGTGCCGACGTTGAATTATTGTGCAGGTGTTGAAGGCTCAGGCTCAGCAATTTCTTCTACGGATGCCTTCACTAACTCAACCTCAAAAATCAGTGTTTGATTGGGGCCAATCAGACCACCTGTGCCACCCGGCCCATAGGCCAGGGCAGGGGGAATATACAATTCCCACTTGGCGCCTTCCTTCATCAATTGTAGCGCTTCCACCCAACCGGGGATGACCTGAGTCACGCCAAACTGGGCCGGCACACCGCGTTTGTAGGAGCTATCAAACTCTGTGCCATTGATCAAGGTACCCCGATAATGAACTTCCACGGTATCTTCAGCGGTCGGTACTGGCCCTGTCCCCTCTTCAATAATTTTGTATTGCAAACCACTGTCGAGCACGACAACACCTTCGGTCTTCGCCTTTTCTGCGAGGAATGCGTCGCCTTCTTGCAGATTGGCTTCACTAACAACCTTGGCAGCCGTCTCCTGCCTGGCAGTTAATTTTGTCTGAAAGGCCTCAATCACACTTTGTGTTTCCTCTTCTGTCAAACGGGGTTCAGCGCTTGCCAGCGCATCCTTGATGCCGGTGTTAAAAGCATCAATATCAAAATTCAGGTCGTCTGTGTTGATCTGGGAGCCAATATTAAGCCCCATGATGTAGCTGACTTTTTGCTCCTCACTCTCCAGCCCCGCAACGGCTGACGACGCAGCCGCTTCATCCGGCTTCTTCCCTTCCGTTGTTTTTTCACATCCGGCCAACGCGATCGAAAGCAGGGCTATTACTGCCAGATAAGTGGTTTTATTCATCGTGGATTCCTTGGCTTGTTTATCAGGTTTGTCTAACCGGTTTGTTAGTCTGCGCTTATCCGGCTCAATTGCGCGAATATTACCTCATTCCCAGGCCGCGACACAGCCCGCGTTAACAATTCTTCAATGCTGCATCAAGTAAGGGGCTCGGAATAGTCCGTGCAACGTTACAATTGTCCAGATAACAACGCAGGTTAGCCCTGATAAATTTGCTTGCAGTGCCACCATCGGGTGGACCGGGCAGCACAGCATCACTAAACCAGTCTAACAATTTCTGGTGCTCGTCCCGCTCCGCGTTTAATTCTGCCTCGAACAATTTTCGTTTTGCATCCGCATACCGCTCAGCCGTGCCATCAACAGGCCTGCTTAGCTCACGGCGGCGGCGCCTTATCTGACTGGTAACCTCAGCGTTAAAATCAACTATCGACCGTTCGGCCTCCTTAATGACGCTTTTATCCAGCTCCATTTGACGGCTGCCAACCCAGCAACAAAACAACATGAGGTTGACCAGTACACCGTACCTGTCCTGCATGTCGATGCAGTACTCGGCAACCCCCGGCTGCGCATACAGCAATAGAGAATACTCCCAGAACGACTGAACCGTCATATCTGCATGGGCTTTCAATGCGTTCGCTGGTACATCAGATCCCACACGCCATGGCCCATCTTTAATCCGCGTCGTTCAAATTTTGTAGCCGGCCGATAGTCGGGTCGTGAACAGTACACCCCCTGCTGCGCCATATTCTGGAAGCCAGCAACAGCACCGATTGCCTCGACCATGTACTCGGCGTAGGGTTGCCAATCCGTGGCCAGGTGGAAGATGCCACCGGGTTCAAGTTTCTGGCAAATTTGCTCCGCCAGTGATGTCTGCACCAAACGCCGCTTATGATGCTTTCTTTTGTGCCAGGGATCTGGAAAATAAATCTGCACGCGTGCCAGGCTTTGTTCTGGAATACAGTCGGTTAGCACATCTACCGCATCTGCTAAATAGACACGCAGATTGGGCAATCCCGCCTTCGCTGCGTTGCTTACCAGCCGTCCCGCACCAGGCGCGTGTACCTCTATGCCAATAAAGTCCTTGTCCGGGTCATTCGCCACCATTTCAGACAGGGAATCGCCCATGCCAAAGCCGATTTCAAGAACAACCGGCGCCACCCGATGAAACACTGTCTGCCAGCTCGGGACTCTTCCAGCAAACAGGCTGAGTCGATAATGCGGCCAGTGCTCTTCAAGGGCCTTGATTTGACCCGCAGTAATACGCCCGCTACGGATGACATAGCTGCGCACCGGTTTTTTCTTGTATTCAGGACCAGGCAAATCGCTCGTCCGAGCATTCTGATCAGGCACTTTAATCAACAGAACGCTCCTATTTACTGGTGACCAGGGCCCACGTCAGGGAAACCCAACCCAGCATAAACAACGCGCCACCTACCGGAGCACTTAGACCCAACCAACTTTGTGGCGCGAGAACCAGCAAATAGAGACTACCGCAAAATAGAAAAATGCCCGCAAGAAACAACCAGCCCGCAAACGTAGCCCAGCGTCGAGCCACCGGCCCAATGCCGCAAAATCCGGCTATCAGCGCAGCGACAACGTGAAACATATGGTAACGCACCCCCGTCTGCCAGGTCGGCAACAGTTCCGGTGACGCAAAACTCTGCAATCCATGCGCACCAAATGCGCCGAGAGAAACCGCCAGTAATCCGTTAAATGCAGCCAGCACGGCCAGCCACTTGTGATGGCGCGGGGGAGATACGGAAGTATTCAAATGCGCAAACTCAGCTTGGGGTTTTTGTCTAGCCTTCAGTGAAGGTGTTAGGTGAAGGCGTTAACCGACGGCGTTATTAACCAACCTCTAACCAACTATTATGTCGGTGCCAGCGTATGTCGGGGCTAGCGCGCGGAACCATCTCGACGGCCCGAACGGCGGTCAAAAAAGCCGCGGTTCCTCGCGGCTTTTTTGACTTCAACCTGCCATCAGATTCCCCGCCAGCATATAGTGGTTTGCTGTAAAGAAATCAGGCTTCGAGAACGGCCCTTATTTTCTTCATCGCACCTTGTTCAAGTTGCCTTATCCGTTCTGCCGAAATCGAATACTTGGCCGCCAGATCATGCAGCGTGGCCTTATTTTCACTAAGCCAACGTTGTCGCAGAATATCCTGGCTGCGCTCATCAAGTTCGTCCAGCGCTTGTGCCAACCGATCATTGCTATCCGTTTCCCAGTCCGCTTCCTCCAAAATTAAAGCGGGATCAGCACGAGAATCTTCCAGGTACTGCGCGGGCGCCTGATACGCGTCATCATCGTCATCATCGACTGCCCCATCAAACCCGGCATCACGCGCGGACAGCCGCTTTTCCATTTCGTAAACTTGTTTGACATCGACACCCAAATCTTTGGCAACCGCGTTCGCTTCATCATTGGTCAACCAGGCTAATCGCTTCTTTGATCCGCGCAGATTAAAAAACAGCTTGCGTTGCGCCTTGGTGGTTGCCACTTTGACAATACGCCAGTTGCGCAACACGTATTCATGAATTTCAGCCTTGATCCAGTGCACCGCAAAAGAAATCAGCCGGACACCTTTTTCCGGATTGAAGCGCCGTACAGCTTTCATCAGGCCAACGTTTCCTTCCTGAATGAGATCGGCCAGCGGCAATCCGTAACCATTGTAGGAGCGGGCAATATGGACCACAAACCGCAGGTGCGATAACACCAGTTGGCGCGCACTCTCCAGGTTATCGTCATAATACAATTGCTCGGCGAGGGCTTTTTCGTCCTCAGCGGACAGCACGGCGATAGAGTGCACACCCTGCATATAGGCCGCAACGTTCTCCCCTGGCGCCATCCACTGCAAAGATTGGAGACTTTTGTTCATAGCTACCTCAAAGTTGGGCGACGTAGTTTACCATCGCTAGCTTAGATGTCCAGACACCCAAAAAGTTCATCTAACCTGCTGTTTTATCAGTTTAATCAGGGTTCGACGCGGGCGATATGTCGGCCCACCGCCAACGCAGCTCCCAACAGCCCCAGCAGACCCCCCAACACCATCAGAACCAGCAACCCTCGCCAGCCTGGACCGGTGAGCAGAAAGTCACTTTGATAAAGCGCGGCCACCTTTTCCACATTGCTGTTGAGCCACAGACTTGCCAGTGTTACGCCCAACCAGGCAAGCAAGCCACCGAATAGTCCGTACCACAGGCCGGTATACAGGAAAGGTCGCCGCACGAATGCATCCGTCCCGCCAACCAGTTTAACAACCTCAATTTCGTCCCGACGACTCTCGATGGCCAGGCGTATTGTGTTACCGACGACCAGCAGGACACCCAGCGACAGTGTAAAACCCAGCAGCACCGCAATGCGTTGACCTATCTCAAGAATCTGCTGCATCCGCTGCAACCACTGCAGATCGAGTTGCACTTCGTCAACACCCGATAATTGTTTGAGCGCCTTGATCAGAGCAGTCACGCCGCTTGCCTCATTGGCCCAGGTCGGCTTCGGTGACAATAACAACACTCCTGGCAGTGGGTTGGTGTCGAGTAACGCCAAAGCTTCACCAAACCCCGAGGTCTGCTGGAACTCAGCCAGGGCCGCCTCCGGAGATAAATAGGTGACCTGGTCCAGTTGCGGTAATGCCTGTACCGTTTTAATTAGGCTCTGCACAACTTCGGATGTGGCGTCTCGCTTCAGAAACACGCTGATCCGTGCGCTGTTGTGCCAGGACCCTCCCAACTGCTGAAGGCTCATCACAAACACAAAAAGTGCTGCGGGCAAAGCCATGGCAATGGCTATTACCAGGGTAGTCATCAGACTCTGTAACGGCTCCGCCTTCATCCGCGCGAAGCTTTCGCTGCCGTTGCTACGATGGCTACGCAGCCAGCTGTCAAATATTACCCCGATTCCGGTAGTCGTTCCCACGGCGCCACTGAGGGTATCTTTTCCCGCTCGCGCGACGCTGGGTGTTTTAGCCACCTTATGTCTATCTTGCTTCATAAAGCTGTCCGGCGTCGATTACACCAGACTTGAGAGCCATCACCCGCTCGCCCATGCGGGATACCAGGTCAATATCGTGAGTGGCGATCAATACAGTCACTCCCACATCACTAAAGTCCCGAAACAAGGTCATGATTTCGGCAGAGAGCTCTGGGTCCAGATTGCCCGTGGGTTCATCGGCAAGCAGTATTCGAGGTTTATGGACAACTGCCCGTGCGATGCCGACCCGCTGTTGTTCACCACCGGATAGCTGCAGCGGATTAAGCTTTTCCTTGTCGAGTAACCCCACCTTATCAAGCGCCGCCCGCACCCGTCGGCCGATGTCCCGTGTCGGGTACCCGGACACCAGCAGAGGTAAGGCCGTGTTGTCAAACACGGTGCGATCACACAATAACTGATGGTTCTGGAACACCACGCCGATGCGACGACGATAATAGGGCACTTCGCTATGATGCAAACGGTTAAGGTTTTTGCCATTAATCAGAACCTGACCGCGACTGGGTCGCTCCATCAGCATAATGAGCTTCAGCAGGGTGCTTTTACCGGCACCGGAGTGCCCCGTCAAAAAAGCCATTTCTCCTGCGTCAAGGAACAAATTAACGCCACTCAGCGCCTCATGACCCTCCGCGTAACGCTTGCTAACATTGTCAAAATGTATCATTTTTATCTTCGGACAACATGGCTCGCACATAATCAGCCGCTGCGAAAGCGCGCAAGTCATCAAGCCCCTCGCCTAATCCAACATACCGGATGGGAATACCAAATCGCTTACATAGTGCAAACACCACACCACCCCTGGCTGTGCCGTCAAGCTTGGTCACCACCAGACCCGTCACCCCCACAGCACCGTCAAACTCCTGCACCTGCCTCAGGGCGTTCTGGCCAGTGCCGGCGTCCAGCACAAGCAATACTTCATGGGGTGCACTGGAATCTAGTTTCGCCATGACACGCTTGATTTTGACCAGCTCTTCCATGAGATTACTTTTGGTGTGCAGGCGACCGGCCGTGTCTGCAATCAATACGTCGATGTTGCGTGCGATGGCCGATTCAATGGCATCGTAGATCACCGAGGCGCTATCCGCGCCCGTATGTTGTGCAACCACAGGAACATCGTTACGTTGACCCCACGCCTGCAACTGCTCCACGGCGGCAGCCCGGAACGTGTCCCCGGCTGCCAGCATCACCGAAAGACCCTGTTTCTGGAAGTTGCGCGCCAGCTTGCCAATGGTGGTCGTTTTGCCCACACCGTTCACGCCCACAACCAGCACAACAAAGGGTTGCTGTCGGGCCACGTCCAGCGCTTGCTCGCAGGGACTCAGAATATCCACCATCACCTGGTGCAACTCCGCTCTTAGCGCATCACTGTTACCCAATTGTCGACGCTTCACTCGATCAGTGAGGTCATCAATGATTTCGGTACAAACATCAACACCCACATCGGCAACCAGTAACTGGGTCTCCAGGTCATCGAACAGCTGTTGGTCAATCTGTCGCCGTCCCAATAGAACAGTCTCTATGCCTCGACCCGTTTTTGACAGCGCACGACTAAACAAACCAGGCGGCCTGGACGGTTTTGGTGCCGTCGGGGTTACGGTCGCGTCAGAACTTTGCTCTGCATCTGGCACTGCGAGTTGTTCCGCGTACCGGGCATCTGTCTCTGTGCGATCATCGACAACCTCCTGGGTATCGATTGCGTAGCCAGGCCGAACCTGTTCAGTGGCATACTGATCCTCGCCAACAAAATTTTCTGAGCTGGGTAATGACAACGGCTGTGAGGGGGTAATTTGTGTGTCCGCGTGCTGGGGAGCAGATTGCGACTCAACCTCAGCGCCGAACCGATCACCATCCTCAGGCACAAGGTTGTTGTCATCCGACCCCGTAGTCTGCGGCGCATCAGGCTCCACCTCGCCGACTTCTTGCTCAGGCTCAGAACGACGCCAGCGGGCAAAAAACCCACTCTTTTTCTTAAGGTTCGCGGTGTCCTTGTTGGAGGTCATTAACTGTTTTTACCTGGGCTAGCAGAAGCGGTGTATCCTACCATTTTACCTGACAATCAGGAGCGTGGCGGTTGTCAAAACGACCCAACTCTTTCGTTCGGCCCGGCCAGATCCGCATCATTGCCGGGCGATGGCGAGGCCGAAGACTTGAATTTCCGGCCGTCAGCGGATTAAGGCCTACGGGCGACAGGGTGCGAGAGACGCTCTTTAACTGGCTTATGCCAGACCTGCCGGGCGCACGCTGCCTTGATTTGTTCTCCGGATCAGGTGCCCTGGGCCTGGAGGCCGCATCCCGACACGCCGGGGCAGTGGTCCTGGTTGAGCAGAATGCGCAAGCCTGTCGAGCACTGCAACAGCATTGCTCAAATCTGCAGGCCAATACGGTCATGGTCGCTCACAGTGACGCCCTCACCTGGCTCGAAGCCAATCAAGCCCTCAGTGAAACCTTCGATATCGTGTTCCTCGACCCACCATTCGACTCAGGTCTATTGGCAGATTCGGTAGCGGCTCTTGAGTCCGGTAACTGGCTGGCGGCTGACGCATTGATTTATACAGAGTCCGCCGTCGGACAAAACTTTACCGCCTTGGCCGACTCGCATTGGGAGTTGTGTCGACACCGTGTTTTCGGATCTGTTGACGCTCGTCTCTACCGCCACCCGAGCCACGGCCATGCCCGACAATCCTCACCACTAATTGAGCAACGGGATTAAATTGTTTACCATGCGCAACGCCGTGGAGTCAGTCTATGAAAACAATTGTTTATCCGGGAACCTTCGACCCTATTACCAATGGTCATATCGATCTCATTGAGAGGGCCTGTAAACTCTTCGACCGGGTCATCCTCGGCATTGCCAGCAGCGAAAAAAAAACCCCGCTGTTTACCCTCGATGAGCGCGCCGAACTCGCCGCGTCCGCGCTTGCGCATTTATCCAATATTGAAATCAGAGGCTTTGACTACCTGCTGGTCAACTTCGTTCGGGATTGCGGCTCAACCGCGGTACTACGCGGCTTACGCGCGGTTTCAGACTTCGAATATGAATTCCAGATGGCGAATATGAATCGTGCACTCTCGCCTGAGATTGAAAGCGTGTTCCTCACACCTTCTGAGCACCATTCCTATATTTCATCAAGCCTGGTGCGAGAGATTGCCGCCCTCAAAGGTAATATCGCCCCTTTTGTCCACGCCTCAGTAGCCGAAGCACTGGTCAACAAGTTTAAATGACAATACAGCCCGCCGTGCGTGCGGGTACTTACCTGTACGGCAGCTATGGCTGCGCTATGTCGCGTTAACTTAGTGTCGCGTTAACTTCAGTTTCGCGCCAACGTAGTAACCAACGGAGGAACCAACGCAGTATTAGGGCTAGCGCTGGCATTTTGGGCAATAAACGGTGCTGCGCTGACTTAATCTTGTCTCCTTTAACACACCACCGCATTTATTACAGGGCTGACTGCCTCGGCCATAGACCTGCAATTGCTGCTTGAAATACCCTGGCTTGCCGTCTCCACCGACAAAATCGCGTAAAGTAGTGCCGCCCTGCGCGATGGCTGACTGCAATACGTTTTTAATGGCAGCCGCTAACCGCGCATAGCGAGTCAGCGAGACACGTCGAGCCTGACGCAACGGATGAATACCACTCATGAACAACACTTCATTGGCATAGATATTCCCCACACCGACCACCACCCGACTATCCATCAACAGGCTCTTAACAGGTACGGAGCGTTGCCGCGCAACTCCATGCAGGTATGTGACGTTAAAGTCGCCACCCAATGGCTCCGGACCCAAATTCCTTAACAAGGGATGCTGCGCAGGCTCTCCCTCTAGCCAGAGAATAGACCCAAAGCGACGCGGGTCGTTAAAACGCAGGGCAAGCCCGCTATCGAGAACGATGTCTGCATGGTCATGCTTGCCAGCCAGTGCCTCGACAGGCACTACCCGCAGGCTACCTGACATCCCCAGGTGCACCATCAGATGGCCATGCTCAAACCCCAGCAACAGATACTTGCCCCGTCGCGTCATGCCCTGTATCGCGCATCCGCTGATGCCTGCTGGAAGGCTCGGGGGAATCGGCCAGCGCAATGCCCTGTTGCTGATGCGCATAGAGATGACGCGGCGACCCAAGGCGTGCGGCATGATGCCTCGCAGTGTCGTTTCTACCTCAGGTAATTCAGGCATGAATCCTGGAACCGGCTCTCAGGGAGTGATTGGACAACATTTATACCACAGCCAGATTGTTGCCAGTGACCCATCTCTGCTATCCAACTTTATAAAAAACTTCGCCGCATGATTAGCTGGTCAACTATCCCCCACGTGACTAAGGCGCACATAAAAATGACGCCCATAAAAAAGCCCGGTAGAACCGGGCTTTTTTATGGGCGCTTGCCGCAGGGAAACTCCCTGAAGCCCGAGGCTGACAACACCATTACTTAATTTTGGCTTCCTTGTACATGACATGCTGACGAACCACGGGATCAAATTTCTTCATTTCCATTTTTTCCGGCATGTTTCGTTTGTTCTTGGTCGTCGTGTAGTAGTGTCCGGTACCCGCACTGGACACCAGCTTTACTTTATCTCTGTTTGATTTAGCCATTGCTAGACTCCTGAAACCTGGATTAAACCTTTGTACCGCGTCCGCGCATATCATTAAGTACGCGTTCAATGCCGTGTTTGTCAATAATGCGCAAGCCCTTGGTAGATACGCGCAATTTGACGAACCGCTTTTCCGACTCCACCCAGAAACGGTGACTGTGGAGATTCGGCTCAAAACGACGACGCGTCCTGTTCTTGGCATGAGAAACGTTGTTGCCGCTCATGGGACGTTTTCCGGTTACCTGACACACTCTCGACATGACACTGCCTCTGCATATATCGCTGAAAGGGGCTTCGCCCAGCACCGTAACGTTACCACTACCGTGGTTACTGCCAGCGGCGGCCTAACGGGCCAAGCCCACAAAAAAGAGGCGCGTTTTATACCAGAGCGGCGCGTCAAAATCAAATCTGATTCACGTCTTTAGATTTTTCCACGCTCTGCAAGGGATACTTCACCTTCACTACCGACAATAATATGATCGAGTACACGGATGTCTACTAATGCCAACGCCCGTATCAAACGTCCGGTTATCTGTTCGTCTGCGACACTTGGTTCTGCAATTCCCGAGGGATGATTGTGGGCAAAAATTAACGCTGCCGCATTGTGCTGCAAAGCCCTTTTAACGACCTCTCTAGGATAGACGCTGGCGCCGTCAATAGTGCCCCGGAACAACTCCTCAACAGCAATCAATCGATGTCGGTTATCAAGAAAGAGCGCCATGAAAACTTCGTGCTGGTAATCCCGTAGTTGCGCCCGTACAAATCCAGTCACGGTGGCCGGGTTGCTGAACACAGTCTCCCGCGTCAACTGCTCACCAAGATGTCGGCGCGATAACTCAAGAGCCGACTGAAGTTGGGCAAACTTGGCGTCCCCCAGGCCTTTTACTGCACAGAACGCTGCCCGATCGGCAGACAATAGTCCGGTGATGCTGCCAAACTGCTTGAGCAGATCCCGCGCTAGCCCCACTGCCGATCGCCCGGCAAAGCCAGTACGTAGGAATATCGCCAAAAGCTCCGCGTCGGATAGCGCTTTCGCGCCCTGTAGCAACAGCTTTTCTCTGGGCCGCTCACCTTCCGGCCAATCTTTAATAGTCACCGTATATCCCTCTACGTCTTCGTAATTCCATTTGCAGGTGGTATCTTAACGCTCCGGGCACACTTTTACAGGATCAATATGGCTTCGCTGGTTAACAAACAGGTTTTGCTCGGCGTTACCGGCGGTATCGCCGCCTATAAAAGCGCAGAGCTGATCCGCCAGCTGCAAAAGTTGGGTGCCGACGTCCGCGTCGTTATGACGCCCGCTGCGCGCGAGTTTATTACACCGATGACCCTGCAGGCGCTGTCTGGGCACCCCGTACACACCGAGCTGCTCGACCCCGAGGCCGAGGCCGCGATGGGCCACATCCAGTTAGCGCGCTGGGCAGACCTTATCCTCATCGCCCCGGCCAGCGCAGACTTCATTGCTCGCCTGTGTCATGGCGAAGGGGGCGATCTCCTGAGCACCGTCTGTTTGGCCAGTCACTGCCAGATTGCCCTGGCCCCGGCCATGAATCAGGCGATGTGGGCTAAAGCCTGTACGCAGGAAAACATCGTCAAACTGCAGGCCCGCGACATCAAGATATTCGGTCCGGCACAGGGCTATCAGGCCTGTGGCGACACCGGCCCCGGCCGGATGGAGGAAGCCGACCGCCTGGCGCTGCAAGCAGCGGCACTGTTTGAATCGCGAATCCTTGACGGCAAAAAGGTCGTCATTACAGCAGGGCCAACCCGTGAGGCCTTAGATCCCGTGCGTTATATTTCTAATCACAGCTCCGGCAAAATGGGCTACGCCCTTGCCGCCGCCGCAGCGGAAGCAGGCGCCAGCACGACGCTTATCAGCGGCCCGGTCAACCTGACGCCACCAGAGCGCGTAAAGGTGGTACAGGTCATTTCTGCTCAGGACATGCTCTCAGCAGCTCTCAGCGCCGCGGAGCAGGCCGACATATTTATCGCTGCAGCAGCTGTCGCAGATTATCGGCCGCTAACCAGCGCGGACCAGAAGATCAAGAAAAGCACGGATACCCTGTCAATAGCGCTAACAAAAAATCCCGATATCGTGGCCACCATTGCTGCGCTCGAAAACCGACCGTTTACGGTTGGTTTCGCCGCTGAAACACAGAACCTGGAGGTTTTCGCGCGCAAAAAACTGCTTGCCAAGAAACTGGATCTGGTTGTCGCCAATGACGTTTCCAATCAGGCTATTGGTTTTAATAGCGACGACAATCAGGTCACTCTGGTGTCCGCAGAAAACAGTGAAGTAATACCACAGATGAGCAAGACCCTGCTGGCAAGAAAACTGATTGAATATATCTCGCTGCGGCTGATTGTGTAACACTTACCCGCCGTTGTGGATCGAACGCATAAGACTTTAATCTCTACCAAGGATACCGTTTTTTACTCGTGAAGCTCCCGCATATCGTTCACACACTCATCAAACAACCCATCGTGTTAGCTGGGGTAATTGTGCTCATCCTCGGTGCGGGTTTGTTGATCCACAATCGATACGAAGCTCTGGTTACCCTACCCTGGAAGGCACAGATCGAAACGCGCCTCAAACAGGGCGCTGAGGCTCGCGCGCAACAAGTCTCGAAGTATCTGACTGGTGTTCAGACGGAACTCGATACGTTCGCAGCAACTGCTCTGGCAACAGGCGCCCCGGCATCAAATCAACCGTGGCTACCTGGCGCGGCCGAACAGTCACTGCGCAGTCGGTTTCCTGAACTGCAACATGTCCGGCTGGTGAAAGCTGGCACCAATTACGCTGACGGCAACGAAAATTTTGTGGCGCTGGACATGCTCAACGCCATCACCAGAGGCAAACGCCCGAAACCTGCAGCCGCCAGAACCAACGACGTCTGGCAAATTTTGATGGCAGCTCCGGCGTTAGCCGATAGCAACGTTGTCGGCGGTGTATTGGCCACTTTGTCGGTCGCCCAGCTTGAAGTCGTATTGGCCAAAGCCGGTGCAGACGGCGGTCGCGCCACTGTCCAGCAAACACCACGAGGATTTACTCCGCAGACCATTAGCTCGGTCGGGACAGGGTCGCCCGCGTTTAGCGCCAGCAGTCCCATTCAGGGAACGGCTGACTGGCAGATAATTTTCGACGCCCCAGAAAACCTCCCTGAATCAGTGCCGAAATCATTGCTTGTATTTTTAGCTATCGCCGTAGGCATTGTCGTGGTAACCCTGCTACTGGTCATAATGCTTATTCGTTATGTGGTTCGATTAAATGACGACGGCGGCAGCAAAATCACGAGCCCCAAAAATGGTGATGGCGGCCTCCCGACAAAAAATAATCCTGAACAAATCCCTGAAACAAAGCCCAGCAAAAACAGTAAACGCCGACCGGGCAATGCCGAAGTTCATAGGCCAACAGACCAGACCAAAATCCGCGCCGAAACAGAAAACGCCGATGCGCCACCTTCACCGGATAAAGGAGATGACAGTGATGCCGAATTGTACCCGCCAGCCGTGTTTCGAAGTTACGACATCCGCGGTGACGCCACCACCCAGATTACTACCGCGTTTGCGAGTGCACTGGGCAAGACATTGGGTAGCCAGGGTCTCGCCGCCGACAACAATCGCCTTGTTGTCGCTGCCGATGGTCGGCTCACCAGTCCGTCGCTGCAGGAAGCCCTGATCGACGGTATTTTGTCAACGGGCTGCCATGTCGACAATATCGGCCGTATCCCAACCCCGGTGTTTAATTTTGGCATCCAACATCTGCCCGGTGTTGATTCCGGCGTTATCGTTACCGCCAGCCACAATCCAGCCGATGATAACGGGTTCAAAATGGTGGTCGCCGGCGACGTCATGGGGCCTGAAAGTATCACGAACCTGGCTACAGCGATGAAGGCTGCAAACTGGCTGACGGGTAACGGACAGTGTAACCAGAAAGATGTCGTTGAAGCATACCTCTCTGCTATCACTGATGACATCGCCCTGCCCGTCTCACTACACGTGGTTGTCGATTGCGCAAATGGCGTAATGGGGCCAATCGCGCCACAACTACTCAGTACGCTTGGCTGCAAGGTAACACCCCTGTACTGTGAAATTAAAGGCGACTTCCCCTATCACGCGCCAGACCCCTCTGACCCTGGAAACCTGCAGGATCTGATCGCGACGGTAAAGGAGGCAGGCGCCGACCTTGGTATCGCTTTCGACGGCGACGGCGACCGGATCGTGGCGATATCCGCATCGGGACGTATCGTCTGGCCGGATGAATTACTCATGATATTTGCCCGCGACCTGCTTGCTCGGCAACCCGGGGCAGACATCGTCTTTGATGTTAAATCAACCCGCCGCCTCGGTGAGCTGGTAAGCAGTTACGGTGGCCGCCCCATCATGCATAAGACCGGGCACTCGAATATCCGCCGCAAAATACGCGAAACCGGCGCACCATTGGGAGGCGAATACAGCGGCCATATCTTTTTTAGCGATCGCTGGTTCGGCTTTGATGACGGCCTGTACGCCGCCGCCCGACTACTCGAGATCATGGGCCTGCGGGAGCAGGGCCTGGATGACATCGTCGCCAGCTTTGACGTTGTGGTCGCAACACCCGAAATAAAGGTGCCAGTACCCGACGACGAAAAATTTACTCTCGTTGACCAACTTAAAAAAAATGCTGTTTTCAAACACGGCACGCTGATCAAAGTAGACGGTTTGCGGGTAGAATTCCCAGATGGCTGGGGTTTGATTCGAGCGTCCAACACATCGGCCGCACTCACCCTGCGTTTTGAAGCCAAAGATGAACCAGCCTTAAGCAAAATCCAGAAGTTATTCAAAGAGCAGATAAGCATTGTTGCGCCGGATATAGAACTGCCTTTTTAGGCTATTCCAGCCCGGCACCCGAGGAGATTTACCTGATGTCACTGTCACGTGATGAAGCTATTCTTACGACAAAAATTCTCTCTGAGGCGCTACCCTACATCCAGAAGTTCACGGGCCGCACCCTCGTCGTTAAATTTGGCGGCAACGCCATGATCGACGAAAAACTCAAGCGCAGCTTTGCCAAAGACATTGTATTAATGAAACTGGTGGGCATGAACCCTGTTGTCGTCCACGGCGGGGGGCCACAAATTGGAACGCTTCTGGAAAAGCTGGGAATTGCCTCGCAATTCGTCGACGGTATGCGTGTCACCGACAGCAAAACCATGGATGTGGTGGAGATGGTTCTCGGAGCTGCCGTCAACAAGGAAATCGTCAGCCTGATCAATCATGCGGGCGGCAAGGCCGTTGGGCTAACCGGCAAAGATGGGCAGCTGATCAAGGCGAAAAAACTGGTAGTGTCGCGGAAAACGCCTGAGGTGGAAGCGCCCGAAATTATCGATATTGGCCAGGTCGGGGAGGTCGAGTGTATCAACACCCAGGTAATCGACATGCTTACGGCAAGCAATTTTATCCCGGTCATCGCCCCCATTGGAGCCGATGATCAAGGCGCGACCTATAACATCAATGCCGATCTTGTCGCTGGTAAACTGGCCGAGGTTCTCGGTGCCGAAAAACTGATTTTGCTCACCAACGTCGCAGGCCTGGAGGATGCATCGGGAACCGTGCTTACCGGACTCGGAACGGCTGAGGTCGACGCGCTGATTGCCGACGACACAATAAAGGGTGGCATGTTACCGAAAATTCGATGCGCCCTGGAAGCGGTGCAAAATGGTGTTACCTCGGCCCACATTATCGACGGCCGCGTCGATCATGCGGTGTTACTGGAAATTTTTACGAATGAGGGCGTCGGTACGCTCATTACCAACCGCACCGACTGAATACCGCTTAACACCGTCTGACGATACTAAGGAACTAAACTTGGAAGCCCGCAAACAATCACGTCGTGACCAGATCTTAAGCGCGCTTGCAGAAATGCTCGAATCTTCGCCTAACGGACGCATTACCACCGCCGCCCTGGCACACCACCTCGGCGTCTCTGAAGCCGCCCTGTATCGACATTTTCCCAGCAAAGCGAGAATGTATGACAGCCTGCTGGAGTTCACCGAAGATGCGATTTTTTCGAGAATTACATCCATTCTTGCCGATGAGCCAACCATCGAAGCCCGCTGTTACGGCATATTGACCCTGGTATTAAACTTTTGCGAAAAAAACCCGGGCATCAGCCGCATGATCGCTGGGGATGCCCTTGCCGGCGAAACTGAACGGCTACACAACAGAATAACGCAAATTATGGATCGTATCGAAACCCAGCTTAAACAAACCCTTCGCGAGGCGGAAGTGCGAGAAAACAAGCGTACCGCCCTGTCCGTTACCGAAACTGCCGACCTTCTGACGGGCCTGGCGGAAGGGAAAATACGGCAGTTCGTACGTAGCGGTTTTACCCGCTTGCCGAGCACCCATTGGTCTCAGCAGTGGCAGCTGTTGGTCAATAATTTATTTCGCTAGTCCGGGTTCACTGCGGGGGGAGGGCTGCGGCAGCACCCGCTGATTCCGCGTCAGCTCTTGCCGTCAGCTCGGCGAAGCGCGTCGCGTAGCGATCATACAAAGCCTGCGTATCGGCGTACTCCTGACGGCGCACAACGAGTAACTGTTCCGCTTTGAGCTCCTGTTCATCGAGCCGTGCCAGCGTGTCTGTCACCGATGCTGGAACGGGCTTGCCACCACGTTGATAGTTCGCGGCACGAGCCTGCTCCCTGATCCGCAATTTACTTTTATCCGCCAGGCTGGATTCAACAAGTTTGATTTCGCGGTCCAGCTGATCCAGCTTACGCTCCTTGGCCTGTTGAACTTCCTCCGTCGAACTGTAGCTTGAAAGGAGAAATTTATCCTCTCGCTCCTGCGCCAACTCATCTTTTTCTATGGCACCTGTAGCGCCTTCACCGCTGTTGACAACCAGGGGAGCTTCAACCTGGGGTTTGACGACTTCGAGGATCTGCCCGCTCTTGCTCAGCACCTCATAGCCACCAGCCGCATATTGCGGAGGAACGCTGTCGTCCATAACAATCACGCCAGCACTGTTTTTGTAGCGATAGAGATTTCCCGCCTGTGCATTGTTGAAAACAGCCGTTGCGACCACCGCCGCCAGCAGTGTTCGAAAACTTCTCATTGGCAAGCACTTCGCTCTAATCATCTTTTCCTCACCTGCACTATCAGTCTTCATATCCCGTATTCAGCCTGGTACTTTTCGATCCTGGCGACAACAGTGTCGTCCAATCCTGAGCTGCGAATATAGGCCAGAATAGCTTCTATATCGACGATACTCGTCACATTTATACCAAAGTCTGTTTCAATTTCCTGGATAGCCGACACGGCTCCCCTGCCTCGCTCCCTGCGATCCAGCCCCACCACGATACCGCTTACCTGTGCTTGTTCCGCAGCGATAATGGCGAGCGCTTCTCTAATCGCCGTACCGGCAGTAATAACGTCATCTACAATCAAAACCCGACCCTGCAAACGGCTCCCAACTAACACGCCCCCTTCGCCGTGAGCCTTGGCTTCTTTGCGATTAAAACAATAAGGGATATCGCGCCCCAGCTCTTCGGACAAGGCAATGGCTGTCGCCACGACCAGGGGAATACCCTTATATGCGGGACCAAACAGGACATCAAACTCCAACCCGTTGTCAACAATGGCTTTGGCATAGCATCTGCCCAATATTGCCAGAGCGCCACCGGAGGCGAAGCCTCCGGCATTAAAAAAATACGGGCTAACACGTCCCGATTTTAACGTGTACTCACCAAATTGCAGTGCCTGGCGGCCAAGAGCCAACTCGATAAACGCGCACTGATAGTCTTTCAGCATCATAGTTCGATCACCCGCACTCTTTGTGCTAAAACCCAGCACCCTGAACCTGACTTCTCTTTTTCCGCTATCACTCAACCTGAGGTATTATATAGGGCTTGGGATGAAAGGGTTTGATATGCGCGTAATCAGTGTTTCCGTCGACGGTATCCATCAAGCCGGACACCGCGGCCTGTTTGACTGGCTGGCTGGCCAGGATGCGGAAATTATCTGTCTTCAGGATCTGCGCGCCCGTGCTTATGAAATAGAAGATCTTCCAGAGTTCCAGCTGGATGGGTACTCTGCCTACTTTTTCGATGCCTTTCAGGAGCAGAGTAATGGCGTCGCCATTTATACCCGCCAGGCGCCGAAAGCCGTGATGTTCGGATTCGGCCTCCCCAGCGGCGAGGATATGAACGGCCGTTATTTGCAAGCCGACTTCGAACGCCTTAGCGTTATTTCCCTGCTTGCACCGAGCGGCGGCGAGGGAAGCACCGAACAAAACGCGAAGATGGATTTTTTGAAAGGCCTGCAAAATCATTTACTGAAGATTTCACGCAAACGTCGGGACTATATCGTTTGCGCCAACCTGGGCATTGCCCATAAAGATATCGATATTGAAAACGCGGATCGCTACCGCGAAACACCCGGGTTTCTGGCGGAAGAGCGTCAATGGCTGGATCAGCTCTACAACGACATTGGCTATGCCGATGCCTTTCGCACCGACAATACCGATACCGATGAATTCAGCTGGTGGCCTTCAGGTCAACTCGGCGAGGGGGACGGCTGGCGGACCGACACCCAGTTCATTTCCCGACAGATGTCTGACCGTGTTGAATACGCGGTGATCTACAAGGCAAAGGCATTTTCCAGCCACGCACCGGTCATAGTTGACTATGACCTCATGGATATCTAGCCTCACCTGCGCGGTCCTTATCTCGCCAGATCGCTTCGCCACGCTCGGCTGACACCTTATTTACCGGCCAGGGCCATCTGCTGTACCTTGAATAGATCGGCGATACCCTGTTTTGCCAGCCCCAGCATCGCGGCAAACTCACTTTCCGTGAACGGTGAACCTTCGGCGGTACCCTGGATTTCAATGAACCCACCGCTGCTGTCCATCACCACATTCATATCCGTTTCGGCTTTCGAGTCTTCCGCATAATCGAGATCCAGCACCGGCATTCCGTTGTACATACCTACGGATACCGACGCTACCATGTTCCGCAAAGGGCTTTCACTGATCCGCTTTCTGGCCTGCAAATGGGTGAAAGCATCAACCATCGCCACACATGCCCCCGTAATCGCAGCGGTCCGCGTACCACCATCCGCCTGTATCACATCGCAATCAATGGACAAGGTATTCTCACCCAGCTTGCCAAGATCAACAGCCGCACGCAGAGAGCGCCCAATCAGGCGCTGAATCTCCTGTGTTCGGCCACCCTGCTTACCCCGCGCCGCTTCGCGATCCATCCGCGAATGGGTGGAGCGTGGCAGCATTCCGTATTCCGCCGTCACCCAGCCCTGCCCCTTCCCGCGCAAAAACCGCGGCACGCCCGGTTCCACACTGGCGGTACAAATTACTTTAGTGTCGCCGAATGCGACTAGCACGGAGCCTTCGGCATGTTTGGTAAACGCTCTGCTAATTTTGACCGGACGAAGTTGTTCAAGCCTGCGGCCGCTAGGGCGAGTCGTCATATCTACCTCTGAGTTTCTATTGCGATGGGTTGCCGTTGCCAGCGGTATTGCGTTCCTGGTCCCGGCAGCGGCAAGATGCAGCATACCGCCCCATTGTACCTAAAATGGTGTGTCACGGTGGCTATTGCCTTGTTAAGATACGCTCCTGTCGAAACCCGAGGCGAAGTAATGCCACACAGTATGACCGCGTTTGCGCGAGCCCAGGCCAAACTCAGTCACGGCACGCTCACCTGGGAAATTCGTTCCATTAACCACCGCTATCTTGACATCAGCTTTCGATTGCCCGACACACTCCGTCATCTGGAGGTGCCGCTACGCGAACGCGCCCGAGCATTTGTCCAGCGCGGCAAAGTTGACGGGATATTACACCTGGAACTCGATAACACAGCGGGCGAGATCGCCGTGAACGTTGCACTCGCACAACAGTATGTCAAAGCCGGGGAACTGATTTCGGGCTTGCTCTCAGCGCCCGCCCCCCTGCAACCAATGGACATCCTCAGCAAGCCTGGCGTTATTGCCGACACCCCGATAGATTCTGACCTGCTCGCCGAGGCCGCGCTCAACCTCTATGATCAGGCAATGCTACAACTGATAGAAAACCGGGCTCGAGAGGGCGCTAAACTGGCCGATCTTGTTCGCCAGCGCTTGACGGAAATCACGCGGGAAGTAGGCTCCGTAAGGCAAAATTTGCCGCAGCTAATAGCTGCGCAACGACAAAGGCTCATCGATAAGCTGGCTGAATTTTGCAGCTGCGTGGATAAGGAACGCCTGGAGCAGGAGCTGGTCTACCTGGCGCAAAAAGCCGATGTTGACGAAGAGCTTGATCGACTGTCGGTTCACATCGAGGAAGTTTGTCGAGTCCTGCAAAGTGATAAACCGATCGGGCGACGTCTCGACTTTTTACTGCAGGAGCTGAATCGAGAGGCAAATACGCTGTCGTCAAAATCTTTCTCCAGCGCAACAACACACTCCGCAGTCGAGGTCAAAGTGCTGATTGAACAGATGCGGGAACAAATTCAAAATCTGGAATAAAGAGGAATCAGCCATATCATGAACTGTCAGGGCACACTCTATACCGTCTCCGCCCCGTCCGGCACCGGCAAAACCAGCCTGGTAGATGCCCTGGTTGCGTGCAAGCTTGATATCAAGGTATCCATTTCGTACACCACCCGTGCACAGCGCCCGGGCGAACGAAACGGCATCAACTACAATTTCGTCGATGAACCAACGTTTATTGCCATGCTGGAAAAAAATGCCTTTTTGGAGCACGCGCTGGTGTACGGTAACTATTACGGCACCAGCGAAACCTGGGTCGGCGAAACCCTGGCTGCTGGTAACGATGTCATTCTTGAGATCGACTGGCAGGGTGCCGCACAGATTCACCGGCAACTGCCAGACAGTGTCAGTATTTTCATACTGCCGCCGTCCCGGGCGGCATTGCTTGAACGACTGACGCTGCGCGGACAAGACGACGTTGATGTTATTGCCCACCGCCTCGCCCAGGCAAAAGAGGAAATGTCGCATTTCGCCGAAGCAGACTACCTTATTATTAACGAAGTGTTTGCCACTGCGCTCGAGGAGCTAAAAGCCGTTATTCACGGGGGTCGATTGCGCTTGTCAGTCCAGCAGCAACGCCATGGCAAGTTACTCCAAGAGTTATTGGCCTAGCGGCGCGCACTCCGGTAAAATGGCCGGTTCCCGGTTGTGAACCCGGGGCCTGACGCGCGCGGATAGCGTCAGGAAAACACAGCAAAAGGTTGCAAAAAATGGCGCGAATTACTGTAGAAGATTGTCTAGATCACGTGGAAAATCGTTTTGAACTGGTACTCGTCGGTTCAAAGCGTGCCCGCCAGTTGGCGGTTGGCGGCAAGGAACCTCTGGTTCCCTGGGAGAATGACAAGCCGTCGGTCGTTGCTTTGCGAGAAATTGAGCTCGGCCTGATTGACGTCAGCATCCTTGACGAAAAGGACGAGCGGCCGGAAATATTGGCGCTGGACATGTTTGACCTGGACATTCCCGACACCATCGAACCGGAAAACGAGCCGGCAGACCCGGAAGACGAGTAACCAGTTATTGGAGGAAACTTGCAGGCCATTAACACGCTCGCTGACAAGCTTTCTTCCTATCTTGAGCCTCCGCACGTAAAAAAAATTGTGCGGGCATACAAATTTGCCGAAAAAGGCCATCAAGGCCAGTATCGCCAGAGCGGCGATGACTACATAACCCACCCCGTTGCGGTCGCTCACATCCTGGCCGACATGCGCATGGATCACGAAAGCCTCATGGCTGCGCTGCTCCATGATGTCATTGAAGACACCGATGTCACCAAAGGCCAGTTGAGCCGGCGTTTCGGTCGCACCGTCGCAATCCTGGTGGACGGGGTCAGCAAACTCAGCGAGATCGAGTTTTCGACGCGCGCCGAACAGCAGGCGGAAAATTTTCAGAAAATGACCCTGGCGATGGCGCGGGACATCCGTGTCGTGCTCGTCAAGTTAGCCGACCGCCTTCATAACATGCGTACACTCAGTGTATTAAAGCCCGAAAAACGGCGTCGCATCGCTCGGGAAACCCTGGAAATTTACGCCCCCATTGCGCAACGGCTGGGCATGAACGATTTGCGTATTGAATTTGAAGACCTCGGTTTTGCTGCTCTATATCCACTGCGCCATCAACGTATCACCCAGGCGCTAAAAGCTACCCGCGGCCATCGTATAGAGCTGGTCGCGGAAATCCGTGGCGCGCTCGAAACACAGTTGCTGTCCAACCACATAGATACCGTGGTGACTGGCCGCGAAAAACATCTCTGGAGTATTTACCAGAAGATGAAAACCAAGAAGAGGTCCTTCAAAAATATTACGGACGTGTTCGCTTTTCGCATCGTTGTTGCCACCGTTGATGAATGTTATCGCGCGCTAGGCATCATCCATAACCTTTACAAACCCGTCCCTGGCGAATTCAAGGACTATATCGCCATCCCCAAATCTAATGGCTATCAATCCCTGCACACTGTGCTGGTGGGTTTACAGGGCGTGCCTATAGAGGTGCAAATTCGCACCAGGGAAATGGATGATCTGGCTAACCATGGCATCGCTTCCCACTGGCTGTACAAATCGGGACTGGAAAATGCTGAGGGTAATCAGACTCGTGCGAATCGCTGGGTGAAGGGATTGTTAGAGATTCAACAGCAGGCTGGCAACTCTCTTGAATTTATCGAGCACGTCAAAACCGACCTGTTTCCGGACGAGGTCTATGTCTTTACGCCAAAAGGCGTCATTGTCGAATTACCGGCCGGCTCAACTCCCGTCGACTTCGCTTACGCTGTACATACTCAGGTCGGCGATACCTGTGTTGCATGTGAAGTCAACGGCCAGTTGAGCTCGCTGTCACAGCCCCTGCAAAGTGGCCAGCGGGTGCGTATCATCACCGCGCCTGGTGCGCAGCCCAATCCGTCGTGGATGAACTTTGTCCGTTCCGCAAAGGCTCGCAGCGCGATTCGTCATTTTCTTAAGAATCAGCAGCATGAAGAGTCTGTGATACTTGGCAAGCAACTGCTGGACCGGGCGATGGCCAGCTTTGGCTCTGGCTATCGGGAAATTCGCAAATCACAGATCAAACACCTGCTCAAGGAAACGGGGGCGCCCACCTTTGAGTCCGTCTTGCAGCAGATCGGCCTGGGCAATCGCGTCGCCTACGCTGTCGCTAATGTTCTGATGCCCGAAGCCAAGCGTAAAGCCACACCACCCAGGCTCGACTCGCCCATTATGATTGACAATAGCGACGGCCTTATTACCAGTTACGCACGCTGTTGCCACCCGATTCCTGGCGACATGATTATCGGTCATATTAGCCCCGGTCGTGGTCTGGTCGTGCATCGTGATTCCTGCAAAAACCTCGCGGATATTCGTAACAATGCTGAAAAGTGCATGCCGCTGCGCTGGTCACCAACCGTAAAAGGGGATTTCCCGGTAGAACTAAAATTAGAAGTCTCCGCCAATCGAGGCATCATCGCCACACTGGCCGGACGCATCACCGACCAGGATGCAACCATTGACCAGATCAGCGTCAATGAAAGGGATACTCACACCAGCGTCGTCAAACTGGTGATCGGCACCCGTGACAGGATACATTTAGCCAACATCATGCGGCGTATACGCGGCCTCAAAGCCGTCCAATCTGTACAACGAATTAAAAATTAGAGGTTCTCAATGGCAGTCAAAACCGTCATCCATACAGAGAAGGCGCCGCGCGCCATCGGCACCTACTCCCAGGCCATCAAGGTAGACGCCACCGTTTACCTGTCGGGCCAAATCCCGCTGATACCCGAAACAATGGAGCTGATAAGCCCTGATATTAGCGATCAGGTCAACCAGGTGTTTCGCAACCTCGCCGCCGTATGCGAAGCTGGCGGCGGCGGGCTGAACAATCTGGTTAAACTGAATATTTATCTGACAGACCTGAGCCACTTCTCCACCGTCAATGAAATCATGGCGAGCTTTTTCAGCGAGCCTTATCCCGCCCGCGCCGCCATCGGCGTTCGCGCCCTGCCCAGAGATGCTCTCGTGGAAATGGACGGCATCATGGCTGTGTAGTGGTGCTTAATCTTTTACGAACGCTGCAGTAGCATGATTTTACAAACACTTCAGTTGCGACAAATAAAGCGGCA
>JBFIEE010000004.1:0-104178 GCA_041603535.1 Porticoccaceae bacterium | reverse complement strand
GCTCGCACTGCCTCATCGGTTTCGGAAAAATGGCCGTTAGCGTCCTGTGCGACAAGTACTTCGAGCATGGTCACGACGCGACTATCACTGGCATCCGCCATCGCACTCACCGCCGCCAGGCGTTCCACCGGATCGTCACTGCCTAATAATATGGACGCCTTGGCAAGCATCATCGCAGCCTTTACATGGCCCTCGGATTCCGCAGCCAGCGCCTGCTCCAGGGGTAACAAAAACTCCCGCGATGGCGCCTTAATCAGAGCCTGCGCCGCTTCCTCCCGACTGTCCGCATTGACACTGCCTAACTTGAACAGCGCAATCCAGCGGCGCAACTGCTGGCGCAACGCATTATTCACACTTATTTTCTTAATATCCTTTTTTGTCACCAGACCCGGTTCCTTGCCGGCAAGTACTTCATTGCCGAGGTAACCTGTCGCACTTTTAGTAACGATCAGGACAGCCCTGGTCGACTTGTCGTAATACAGCGAACCTTGCAAAAACGCATCAAAAACGTCCGCCACGCGCGCGTCGCCAAGTCTGGCCAGCTCATCAATAACAAGAGCCCTGTCGCTAAAACTTCCTTTTGTCAGTTGCGCCAGCGCCGCTGCAAAAGCATCTTCGGTGCCGTTGCCCTGGCTGGCGTGCCCAGGCATCAACCACACAAGAGCGAGCATCACGAGCACAACCCTGAGCAAATTATTCATCGATTTATTGTCAGGTTATTAAGGGTAAAGAAAACGCCAGCCTCGCACCCAAAGAGGGGGGCGGTACGAGGCCAGCGTTGGTTCAATAAACTACACGAGATGTAAGCTTAGTAGTTTTGTCCGGAACAGGTCTTGGTTTCGGTATTGTAATTACCGCACATGATTTTTGGATCCTGCCAGTCGGAAGTAAGCTTGGCGCTTTCGGGCAGGAAGTCGGTCCACGCATCACCCGGCACTTCGCTCTCTGTTTGCCAGACGGTTTCAAACTGCCCGTCTTCCTGAATCTCACCAATTAATACCGGCTTGGTCAGATGATGATTGGGCAGCATTTTTGCTGTACCGCCAGTCAGGTTGGGTACCGTGATGCCGTACATGGCAGGGCGTACCTTATCAACCTCAGTGCTGCCAGCCTTTTCGACCGCTTTTACCCACATATTAAAACCGATATAGGTGGCTTCCATCGGATCGTTAGTAACGCGCTTCTCGTTCTTAATAAACGCGTGCCATTTTTTGATGAACTCCGCGTTCACATCAGCATCGGCGCTCATAAAATAATTCCATGCGGCCAGATGACCCACCAGCGGCGTGGTATCAAAGCCGGAAAGCTCTTCTTCACCCACCGAGAAAGCGACCACCGGAATATCTTCAGCCGATACACCCTGATTACCTAATTCCTTATAAAAAGGCACATTGGCGTCGCCATTAATAGTGGATACCACCGCTGTTTTCTTGCCGGCGGAACCAAATTTCTTCACGTCAGAAACAATCGTTTGCCAGTCTGCGTGGCCAAATGGCGTGTAATTAATCATGATATCTTCAGCGGCAACGCCCTTGCTTTTGAGGTAAGACTCAAGGATTTTATTGGTCGTCCGCGGATAGACATAGTCCGTGCCAGCCAGCACCCAACGCTTGACGCCGATCTCGTTCATCAGATAATCAACAGCGGGAATGGCCTGTTGATTTGGCGCCGCGCCAGTGTAGAAAACATTTTTCGAAGACTCCTCGCCTTCGTATTGAACAGGGTAAAACAACAGGCCATTCATTTCTTCAATGACCGGCAAGACCGATTTACGCGAGACCGAGGTCCAGCAGCCAAAAATAACGTCCACTTTTTCCTTACCGAGGAGCTCCTTGGTCTTTTCAGCGAACAGTGGCCAGTTGGAGGCGGGATCAACCACAACCGCCTCAAGCTTTTTGCCCAACAAACCACCTTTTTTGTTTTGCTCTTCAACCAGCATCAATACCGTATCTTTCAGGGTGGTTTCGCTGATCGCCATGGTGCCCGACAGCGAGTGCAACACACCAACCTTGATCGTGTCGGCCGCTTGTACGAAACAGGCTGACAGTGAAATTGCAGTTACGCTGGCGGCAATGCCCAGCTTTTTCAGGCCGCGCCGTAATGACAATGAATGACTTTTCCCAGTGTTCATGGTTTCTCCCGGTTCAACTTATTTATTGCGCCTTTATTGCGCCTTTAAGTTTAGAAGCACGACTGAGCACAAGGCTTATCGCACCTAAAAACTGGCAGTACTGGCGATGCATAAGCCATGCCAGCGCAATAAAAAGGGGGTTTTGTGCGGGGGAAATGCCAAAAACAGGCTAATAAGGGCTGCGTATAGCGTGCGGTTACGGGAAAAGCCGTAGTTAATGGCGTGACGAGGTGGAAATACCAGAAAGTGCACCATACCTGAGCGATGCCGTGCTTTTTATTGGTGCAATTTGCCTGTGCATGCACACCTGCGCAAAACTGCCGGTTTAACCATCAGCCCATCAGGCAACCAGGCAACGGCCCGCAATGGAATTCACTGCAAAATAAATCAACAACCGCATCAGCTAGCGATATCTAGCATACCCTGCTCGCAAATAACGGCAATCACATCATTTAACCCGGTTTTGTCTTTCATATTAGTAAACAGGAACGGCTTAGCCCCGCGCATTTTGCGGGCGTCGCGATCCATGACTTGAAGGGACGCACCAACAAAGGGCGCAATATCCGTTTTATTGATAATCAGCAGATCCGATTTAGTGATTCCGGGGCCACCCTTGCGAGGAATTTTGTCGCCAGCCGAGACATCGATAACATAAATTGTGAAATCGGAAAGCTCCGGACTGAAAGTCGCACTCAGATTATCGCCACCACTTTCGATAAAAATTATGTCGAGGTCCGGAAATCGCTCATTGAGCTCAGCCACCGCCGCCAAATTCATCGAGGCATCTTCGCGAATAGCAGTATGCGGACAGCCTCCGGTCTCCACGCCGACAATGCGCTCAGCGGGCAGCGCGTTATTGCGCGTCAAGAACTCTGCATCTTCACGCGTGTAAATGTCGTTGGTCACCACAGCGACATGGTAAGTGTCGCGCATGGCTTCGCAGAGTCGCAGCACCAATGCGGTTTTACCAGAGCCAACCGGACCACCCACGCCAACACGTAAGGCCTGTTTATTCATACTTTTTGTTCCCCGGGTTAAGTTCTATGTTGCTGCAAACGTGGACCTGTTCTTCAAGCTGCGTTATCAAGCTCTATTGCCAAGCTACATCGCCCCCTGAGGCCTGACGGCTGCCTTAAGACACACTGTGTCTTTACTACGACTTGCTCTGGTGCAAGGCCCACCACCTAGGAGCGAAACATTCGACTGTACTGGATTTCATGCAACATACTCGCCATCACCTGGCCTGGCAGGCTAATCCCAATATCTTCGTCATCGACCTGACTCGCCCGCGCAATAATGTCGGGTATCGCGGGAGCCAGTTGCTCTATCAATAACTGGCCAGCTGTTTGGCCAAGTGGCATAAGCTTGATCGCAGCGGCAACCTGATTATCGAGCCAGCTCCAGATAAATCCGGTGGCAGCAGGTGCAAAGGCTATACCGTGGTGGCGACATGCCAGTGCGAATGCAGCGAGATAACCGATATCCTCCTGTGGGGACCAGGTACCGGCAACGTCCATACCGAGCGAGAGGGACAGCCGCATCAGTGCTCGACCGGTTTGCACATCCTCCAGACGCAGCTCGGCGGTTTCACGCATAGCCAGTGAGCGGCCGTTCCAGTCGGCGATTTCGTCCTGCCCCTCAGCGTTGAGCATGCGCAATAACAGGGGCAGCTCCTGCCGCGCAAAATTCTGCTCCAGCCCGGCCCGCAACCAGGCGTGCAAATCCTCCTCATTCCGCAACCAGCTCCGCTCGATAGCCGCCTCGAGACCCTGCGACCAGGCAAAGCCGCCTATCGGAAGCGAGGGGCTGGAGAAGCGCAGCAGCTGGAACAGCGCCGTCGTGTGCTCCGCCAGACTATCAACCGTACCGCCCGTCATATTGTCACCGGTATTTCTGCCCGTCCTGACTGACTAATGTCCTGACTAATGTCCTGACTAGTGTACTGGTTGACGCGCCAGCGAGGTTTGGCGGCTGAGTCAGTGGCTGTGCCCATGCTGCCCCCCGCCCGCTGTACTGGCATACGCACCATCCTCCGGTTCAAAGGGCGCTTGCTCATAAGCTACCCGCAGCCCCAAACCCAGCACCATGTCATCCAGCACGTGATCATGCTGATAGCGTAACCAGCCATCACCCACCTGTAACGGCACATGCCGATTACCCAGGTGATAGGCTGCGCGCACCAGCAAGCACGCATCATCACTGGTCGCGAGGCTGACCGACTCCGGTGCAGCCACCACACCAATAACCTTGCCGGCCTCGTCCTGTAAGTAATCACCACCCCGCAATACCCGCCCACGGGGTAATATCACGCCCAGTGGCTCGCCATTTTTCAGCTCAGCCCTGAAACGACTTTTTTTGCGGGTGTCATAGGGCAAAACCAGCTCAGCATCCGTCGCAAGATCGTGACCCTCAGCAAATTCCGTGATTTTTCGCATAAGCAATTCACCCAGTGGGGCAAGCCATTCGAGCCTGTTTGCCTGAAATCAAGCTGCCCGCAGTTGGGCAATTTCGTCCCGGCAGCGCGCTATGTTGGAAGCCCTGATCAAGAAGTTCTAATCAGCCTGCCCTATTTTGCAAACCTTACGTTTTTAAAACTTGTTCGCGACTATGGTTGTCCGCGAAGGTTGTCCGCGAAGGTTGTCCGCGCAGGCTCTTCGCGAAAGCCGTACGCGACAACCTTGTCAGCTGCAATCGTGTGCGCTGCAGTCAGGCACCCAGCTGGCAGATTGCCCAACTCAGCCTCAAAAAAAGACTTTCTAAAGCAAAAGGACTCTCTAAAACAAAAAGTAGCGTTGTGCTAACGGCAACACAGTAGCGGGTTCGCAGGTCAGCAACACGCCATCGGCGCGCACTTCGTAAGTTTGGGCATTCACCTCAATCATCGGCTGGGCATTATTTAGCCACAGGTCTTTTTTGCGAATACTCCGCGTATTTCTCACCGCCACCAGGGGCCGCTCAAGCCCCAGTGCTTCGTCGACGCCCGCCGCCAGCGCCGCCTGGGAAACGAAGTGCACACTGGTATCGACCAGCGCCTTGCCAAAAGCGCCAAACATGGTGCGATAGTGCACCGGCTGCGGCGTGGGAATGGACGCGTTAGGATCTCCCATGGGCGCAGCGGCAATCATGCCGCCCTTGATAATCAACGAGGGCTTTACGCCAAAAAAAGCGGGCTTCCACAGCACCAGATCCGCGAGCTTACCCACCTCCACCGAGCCAACCTCATGGCCGATGCCATGGGTAATCGCCGGATTTATCGTGTACTTGGCGATGTAGCGACGAGCGCGCAGATTATCGTTGCGCGCACTGTCCTCGGGCAGTGGGCCGCGCTGTATTTTCATTTTGTGGGCAGTCTGCCAGGTGCGAATAATCACTTCGCCGACACGGCCCATGGCCTGGGAGTCAGAGGCGATCATACTGAACGCACCCAGGTCGTGCAGAATGTCCTCGGCGGCGATGGTTTCGCGGCGAATCCGCGAATCCGCGAAGGCGACATCTTCGGGAATATTGGCGTCCAGGTGATGACACACCATCAGCATATCGAGGTGTTCATCCACCGTATTAATCGTGTAGGGGCGCGTCGGATTGGTGGACGAAGGCAGCACGTTAGGCTCACCACACGCGCGAATAATATCTGGTGCGTGTCCACCACCGGCGCCCTCGGTATGGTAGGTATGAATGGCGCGGCCCTTGAATGCAGCCAGCGTATCTTCAACGAAGCCGGATTCGTTGAGCGTATCGGTATGAATCGCCACCTGTACATCGTAGCGCTCCGCCACACTCAGGCAGTTATCGATAGAGGCCGGCGTGGTGCCCCAGTCTTCATGGAGTTTGAGCCCCATGGCACCTGCGACCAACTGCTCCTCCAGCGCCTCTGGCAAACTGCCGTTACCTTTACCCAACAAGCCGATGTTCATCGGCAGGCCCTCAGCGGCTTTCAGCATATTGCCGATGTGCCAGGCGCCGGGTGTGCAGGTGGTCGCATTGGTGCCGGTTGCCGGGCCGGTGCCACCACCCAGCATGGTGGTGATGCCCGACATCAGCGCCTCTTCGATTTGCTGCGGGCAGATAAAATGAATGTGGGCATCGATGCCGCCGGCCGTGAGGATCTGACCCTCGCCGGCAATCACCTCGGTGCCCGGACCAATGATAATATCGACACCATCCTGGACATCGGGATTACCGCCCTTGCCAATGGCGGCGATACGGCCATCCTTGATGCCGACATCCGCCTTCACCACACCCCAATAATCGAGAATCAAGGCGTTGGTAATCAATGTATCGACCGTCTCTGCGCGTGGCCGCTGACTCTGGCCCATGCCGTCACGAATGACTTTGCCGCCGCCAAACTTGACCTCATCGCCATAGCGGGTGTGGTCTTTTTCGACCTCAATGAACAGCTCCGTGTCACCCAGCCGCACCCGATCACCAACGGTGGGGCCATACATTTCCGCATAGGCGCGGCGGTCTATTTTTGACATGAACTAGCTCCTGAATGCCTCGCCTGTCGGGACCAAAAAATATTTAAAGTTTGCCCGAAACCTTGCCCTGGAATCCGTACACCTCGCGCAGCCCACCGTAGGGCACCAGGTTTACCTCCCGGCTTTGCCCCGGCTCAAAGCGCACCGCCGTACCAGCCGATATATCGAGGCGGTATCCGCGCGTGGCTTCCCGATCGAAATGCAGGGCGTTATTGGTTTCATAAAAATGGTAATGCGAGCCAACCTGAACAGGTCGATCACCGCTGTTGGCGACGGCAACGGTGATCACCGCCTTGCCGGCATTCAAAGTCAGTTCGCCAGGTTCAGTGATAATCTCGCCGGGTTTCATCGCGTTCTCCTGTTGACCACTCAATACTAAACAATGGGATTGTGCACGGTCACCAGCTTAGTGCCGTCGGGGAATGTGGCCTCCACCTGCACATCGTGAATCATCTCGGCAATGCCATCCATGACGTCATCGACGGTCAGCAGTGTGCGACCGTAAGCCATCAGCTCGGCCACGGTGCGGCCATCGCGTGCGCCTTCAATAATTTCAAAGGAGATCAGCGCCACCGCCTCGGGATAATTCAGTTTCAGCCCCCGCGCCTTGCGGCGTTCGGCCAGTTGCGCGGCGGTAAACAGCAGCAATTTATCTTTTTCTCTGGGTGTTAGATCCATAGCGTTTCTCTAATACTCTGTTGCCGTTCAGCCTTACTTGATTCAGGTAAACCATATTCTTGGCGCCGCGGCATGTTGCCCGGTTTGGGCCCTGCGCAGCATATGCCAAAGCGCCATGAAAATCGCTTTTACATCGGCAGCGTTTTGCCCAAAGGCCCTCACTACCAGCAGCTCTGGCAGGGCGCTGACTGCTACCAGAGGCCTGTCAAAAGTCAGGGGATTCGATTTTTTATTTTCTTTACTGTCCAAGACCGATTCAATCTGTTCACGGAGCTGCGCAACGGGAACATCGAGACAGGTGGTCACCAGTGTGCCGATCACCGTTGCACCAGCGAGACCCCAGCGCGCCTGTAATTGCGGGCTGCCACCGATAAATTCGGTGCGCTCCAGCAACAGCGGGCGATGTTCACGATAGATGTCCCAACGCTGCCGCAAATGCCCGCCATTAAACGCCGCATTTGCGGCAGGCCGACCCAGGCAAGTCACTTCCCAGCCGGTGAATTCTGCATTCTCGGCGAGGCTAACACTTAACCGGTTAAGCGCTTCGGCGCGGTCGAAAACAATATTTTCCTGAGGTAACCATTCACAACGGGCGCCAGCCTCGACACGCAGCGTGACCTGCTGGCTTTGCGGCAACTGCTGGGCATTTGAGCAATACACGCGGCCAGCAGACGGTGTTGTCAGTAGCAACTGGGTCTCGCGCTCGCAATGCACGCGGATAGCCAGCTCATCACCCGCCACCAGGCCACCGGGGGGATGCAGCACGTAGACATGACAGACCCCGCCTTCTGGATAAAACGGTCTTTGCACGCGCAGCGGGCCACAGTGGCTATTGCGGTCGAGTACGGTACGTTCGCCGCGACGCGCTGCCACCAGATCGAGCGATGCCAGCCAACCCTCGGGAGCTTTAACCTGGCTGTTAGTGAGCGCCACATTCATAGCTTACCTGTTATCCATCTATTGGGCTCGGGTGTTTTCTTCGCAGACTGATTTTCGTGGAATTACAGAAGCAAAAAGCATACCCGGAAGCCTCTGGGAAGGAAACAGCCAGACCTGGCTTTCGCTTTTTATCAGCGCGTGCTTGCCCAGGTGAAGTTTTTCGACATACTGCTCGATTATCGTTTTATCATCCCTACCTGAGCCCGAGGCAAGCAGGAGAAGCCCAACGTGAAAACCATGAAAACCCTGGCTGGCGTAAGCGCAGCATTTTTTTCAGCCACAAGTATCGCTCATACCGGTGTGGATATAGCCATAGATGAGGCCGCTCTCAACGCTCTGGCAAGCGGATTCAATCATCCGTTTACCGGCGTGGACCACATACTGGCCCTGGGGCTGCTGGGGGGAGCAATTGCGCTACTACATGCCGGGAGCAGGCGCATACTAAAACGGTGGTTATCTGGCGCTGCGCTGCTGTGCGTGCTGCTGAGCTGGAGTTTCCTGCATTACAGTGGCGAATACTTTGCCGCCTATGCCACAGGCTTTGCCGTCACTTCAACCCTGCTGATGGCCACCGGCGTGTGCATCGCCAGTATCGGCAAGCGTTTTCAAAGAGCCCTCAGCGGAAGGTGATGAAGAGCCCTCAGTCGGAGTATAAGTGAACCCCAGCCCTATTTGCTCGGTCGCCGCCGTTTCGATGTTCGGCCATCACCCAGGCGGCTTTTGGTTCTGACATGCTGGGTCGCAAAGGGGCGGCCTTTTTTCGCGCCCTTCCGATGCCCTTCTTGCTGGGCACTCGGAATCAGGCAGTGCTCGCTGTCACCAATCAGGTCTGCGCGACCGGCGCTTTGCAAGTAGTCACGAATCATCGGCCAGTTTTTTGCATCATGGTAACGCAGCAAGGCCTTGTGTAAACGGCGTTTATCGAGATCGCGCACGCGGCTTACTTGCTCGCCTCGCTTGTAGCTCAAACCTCGCAAGGGATTGCGACCGCTGTGGTACATAGCGGTCGCGGTAGCCATTGGCGACGGGTAAAACGTCTGCACCTGATCGGCGCGAAAATTATTGCGTTTTAACCACCGCGCCAGCTCCACCATGTCGTTTTCTGTGGTGCCGGGGTGGGCGGCAATAAAATACGGAATTAAATACTGTTTTTTACCGGCTTTTTTACTGTATTTCTCGAACATGGCCGCGAATCGATCATAGCTGCCCATGCCCGGCTTCATCATTTTCGACAGTGGCCCGGATTCGGTATGTTCCGGCGCAATTTTTAGGTAACCACCCACGTGATGCGTCACCAGCTCCTCGACATATTCCGGGGATTCAATGGCCAGGTCATAACGCAAGCCCGAGGCAATCAGTACTTTTTTGATACCGGGCAGTTCGCGCGCGCGGCGATAAAGGCTAATCAGCGGATTGTGGTCGGTATTAAGGTTGGAGCAAATACCCGGATAAACGCAGGACAAACGCCGGCAGGCGGATTCTATCTCGGTGCTCTTGCAGGCCAGGCGATACATATTTGCCGTCGGCCCACCCAGGTCGGATATGACGCCGGTAAAGCCTGGGGTCTTATCCCGAATATCTTCAATTTCCCGAATGATGGAGTCTTCGGAGCGGCTCTGGATAATCCGCCCTTCGTGTTCGGTGATCGAACAAAACGTGCAGCCACCGAAACAGCCGCGCATAATATTCACCGAAAAGCGGATCATTTCGTACGCAGGAATACGCCGACCGTCATATTTAGGGTGGGGCACGCGGGCAAAAGGCAGGCCGAAAACCTCATCCATCTCGTCAGTGGTCAGGGGAATCGGCGGCGGATTTAACCAGACTTCAAAGTTGTCGTGGCGCTGCACCAGGGCGCGCGCATTGCCGGGGTTGGTTTCCAGATGCAGTACCCGGGAAGCGTGGGCATAAAGCACCGGGTCACTTTTCACCTTGTGATAATGCGGCAGACGAATCACCGTTTTCGCGCGATCCACCTTTTGCCGATGCGGCACAAAGTGCAGCACCTGCTCACCGTTACCCTCGTCACGACCAACCGAGCACTTGCCGCCGGTAGCCGCTGCTAATTCTTCGTCGCTGTCGTAAGGATTATGAATGGGATCGACTTTGCCCGGCCGATCAACCCGCGTGGAATCAATCACCGTCCAGCCTTCCGGTAAGTCGTTACGCAGCACTGCCGAACCGCGTATATCGGTAACCCGGTCAATGCTCTGACCACGGGCCAGACGATGGGCAACTTCGGCAACCGCCCGTTCGGCATTACCGTAGAGCAGAATATCAGCCTGGGAATCGACTAAAATTGAGCGCCGCACCTCATCCGACCAGTAATCATAGTGGGCGATGCGACGCAGGCTGGCCTCGATGCTACCCAGTACGATCGGCACGTCGCTCCAGGCTTCGCGGCAACGCTGACTGTAGACGATCACCGCGCGGTCTGGTCGCCTGCCGCCATCATCGTCAGGCGAATAGGCGTCATCGCTGCGGATGCGCTTGTCCGCTGTATAGCGATTGATCATCGAGTCCATATTGCCGGCGGATACGCCAAAAAACAGATTGGGTTTGCCCAGTCGCATGAAGTCTGCTTTGCTGCGCCAGTCCGGTTGATCAATGATGCCAACGCGAAATCCCTGGGCTTCCAGGAGTCGGCCAATCACTGCCATGCCGAAGCTGGGATGATCCACATATGCGTCACCTGTGACGACGATAACGTCACAGCTGTCCCAGCTGAGCTGATCCATCTCCTCCCGGCTGGTTGGTAAAAATGGCGCTGTACCGAAGCACTCAGCCCAGTACCTGGGATAGGAAAACAGAGATTTTGCGGTGTGCATAAGTGGAAGAAACGAAAAAACCGGGAGCCATTCTACCAGTCTATGGTTGTACTTGCATTGCTCGCGGCCCGCCACCCCGGTGTGTCCCGGTACAGCTCTGGAGCTTGCTAGTCGGGCCAGACCTGGATCGCTCTCAGATCAGATCAAACTCAGATCAGATCAAACTCAAATCAAAGTAGGCAGCCAGTCAAATCAAAAACCGTACTGAAAATCGAGCCGCAAAAGCCAGGACATACCGTTTTCATCGGGGTGGAAATCACCCGCCTCAAAAATTTCTGCTCGCGCCATCACGGATAATTTCTGCGACAGCTGCTGGCGCAAAATCATAATCATCAAGTTGCCACGTTCATTGCCACCACCGAGACCTTTTTCGGGCGCGGCAATTGGGCCAACGTTAACTTCGAAGGAGGTGCCATCCCGCGGATAAACTCTGGCGCCGACCCGCGTCCAGTTGATATTGCTCCATTCACCAATCTTCGGGATAAACTGCCATACCATCAGGTATGAATACTGCGGCCAGCGCGCCCATAGTCCGTGCCAGTTCTCCTCGGTCTGCGTCGACGGATCGTCGCCGGACAGAAAATAGTTGCCCACATAGAATTCCGGTCGCCAGGCTCGACTCCCGAGCTTGTAGGTGAGAATAATGTCGCTCAACCAGCCTCGAGTATCGACGTCTCCCCCGCGGTGGCCGCGCTGTTGGGCCAGCTCCCAATGCGTGGATATATTGTCAGTTGGCTGGGTTTCCCAAATAAATCCCACCGTATGAAAATAGATGTCTTCCTTACCGAAGCGCGGCGCCTCATGTTTGTACATGTAGTACAAATCTTTAGGTAGCCACGGATGTGTCTTATTGATCATATAGGCGACAAAGCCTTCCTCATCACTTTCGACAAACCCGTTGTCCTTGTGCTTGTTATTAATGAGCAGCTCGTCCTCGCGCGGCGCATAAATACCGATTAAGTCCAGATCAAAATGTTCAAACCTAAAATGAGTTTTTATGCCGTTAAAACCGTAGCTGCGCTCGGCATCAAGCGGGCTACTCTCCAGGATCAACAAACCGTTCCCGTAATAAAGCGGAAAGCGGCCGACTTTCACATCAACAAGACCATCAAATAAGTTGCTGTATTCAACAGACAATTCATGGAAAGCGAATTCGTCGAGAAAACGATAATTATTGACCTGCTGATTGGTAACGTAATTGCGAAATTCTGTCTTCAACCACACCTTGTAGCGAATATTTTCCGTCTGCTGCCAGGATGCCCACAGCGATGTCACCACAGTACTGTAATTAAGCTCCGGCAACCTGACACCTGCATCCACGGGGATTTCGTCAATCGCCGCCAGCTTCAGCCGTATATCCCCATCAATATTCAGCTGCTCACCCTGATAGAGATCGGCGTTTGCCACCAAACTCCAGTAACAGGCAAGACTCAGCATACTGCGAAGGGAAAATCCCACCCCCCGTAACACGTTATTTCTTAGGGTATTACGCATTACTTAGTAGTCGATTAACAAAGCGCATTGGGGCACATGAGTTACTGAGGTGTTTATGAAACCTCTGGCAAACATATAGCGAACGCCAGCCGGGGCACCTTCTCGAGTAACTTGTTGGGATCCTTACACTTTTATAGTTATTAAACGGCCAGGCTTACCGGTTTCTGTATACCGATGGCACAAATCCTGGTTCCAACGCTTTCAGGGGATGAGACCCGGATACCTGACCCATAAAGGGGGAATGAACCGAATAGCCGAGTAACGACTGTATCCGAGGACTCATCGTTTTCACTTCCTCGCGGGGTATAGTGAGATAAAAATTTTCTATTGTCCGCGCCCAGGGCTGACAGTACTGATTGGACAGGGCTCGCCGTACACCGGCACTGGTGTTGCGCCCCCCTCGATGCAGCGTATTACCCGAAAAAATAACGCAGGCACCAGCAGGCATTTCAACTGCAACCGACCGACTTGCAACACGTTCAGCAAAACCTGGATCTGCCTCCGTCTCACCAAAGCGATAATCGCCGCCGATCTGCTCATCGGTCCAGTGATTACTCCCGGGAATAACCTCCGTACAGCCATTGGCGGCACAAAAGTCGTCGATAGCAATAACCGTCGACATCGCAACGGAGCGTGGCCGCGGGATAGTGTAAAAAGCGTCATCCGTATGCCAGGGCTGAGGTGTTTCGCCGGGGTGAATACTGATTGCCTGGCTGGTGGTGAGCAGGTAATTGACTTCCAGGAATGCGTCACACACCGCCAACAAACGCGGCTCTTCAACGATATCCTGAAACAGTTTGCCCTGGCTCAGCAATGCGTAGATGCGCTCTGTTTTACTGCCTTCGAAATTGTTTCGCCCGTGATACGCAAGGGTACGCTGATCGAGAAACTGTCTTGCTTCCTCTAACTGCTGAGGGGACAGGAAGTCTTCAATAATGGTGTAGCCTCGCTGACGAATTTCGCTGACCGCCCTGTCAACCGTGCTGCAAGATTGCTTATCCATGACTGACCCTCGCGCTCAACTAATACTATTGATTACCCGCTACGTAACAATAAAACGTCCCTTTTTTGTTATCGAAAACTCAGCAAACGCCTGTGCTGACGCTAGATATCGCTCGTGCATCGCCCTAACAACCGGGCTGGGAATTCCCGCTACAACTATGCGTTGTCAATTGGAACTAGGCGTTATCAGTTGGCTTATCGGCTTGTTTGATAATAGGCAGCCAGTGGAAAAAGCCCACCAAAATAACCATCAGTCCATCATGAATGGTGTCATGATCGTTCATTTTCAGCTTGCCCTGGATGAACATCAGTTCGCCAAGATGGGCGAAAAATATCAGTACAGCAAGCCACAGCATGGTGTAGTTCATGCCACCACTGAAAGTCCCGAACAAGGCCAGCAACGGTAGTACCCAGAAGCCCAGTGTTGCTACTTTGCCCAGCGAAAGAAGGGTTTGCATTGGCAGATGTCTCCGTAAAGTTAAATTTTGGACCGTTAGTGCCCGATGGAATATTTTTAATCGCCTGTCGCGAGCCCCTGAGTGTAGCAAGTCATCACCTGGCCCACAATTCGACCTATTGACCGCTGGGTTTTCGCGAGATCGCGCCTGTTCATCAGGCCGATTGACCCTGTTACTGTTGCTAACCGCTCGATTCAGACCAAGATAAGCGATAGATTGGCAGACTATCTACGCAGGCAGTTAAACATCGATGGGCATAATCGAAGCTGCTCGTCCCTGATGGCTTCGACTTGTGGTGACTTTAACCTGTGGTGGCTTTGTCCGGTTTCGACCTGTGACGGTTTCGCAGTCAACTACCACCACACAGATTGCACTCACCCAACAATTCAATGCACCGAAAAACCAGGATAACCCTTTGCCGCCACTTCGTTACAGCGATTGCGGTACTCCCCCACGCCGCCAATATAGGACAGTAGTCTGCGCGGTTTACCCTCGACATTTGACCCCATATACCAGGACGATGTTTTGGTGACGAGCGTTGCGCCCGCAAGCTCCTCGTGATGGGCGATCCACTGCTCCTCGGCTTCCTGAGTCGGCTCTATAAAGTTTAGATTCTGGCTGCGCAGGTATTTGATGCAGGCACTGATCCATTCGGTCTGTTGTTGCAGACAGGTGGTCATGTTGCACAAAGCCGCCGAAGGCGCCAGGGGCGCACCGGTTGTGAACAAGTTTGGGTAGCCGTGCACCTGCAGACCCATGGTGGTGCGAATATCCTGGCTCCAGCCTTCTTTCAGCGAGCGACCTTCCCGACCGCGGATATCAATGCGCGTTAAGGCACCGGTGCCAGCATCGAAACCGGTGGCGAGGACGATGATATCGAGTGTGTGGACAGTGCCGTCCGCCGTCTTTATGCCGTCAGGGGTAATGGATTCAATGGCATTATCCTTGACGCTGACGATCTCGACATTGGGCCGGTGGTAAATTTCCAGGTAATTCATCTCCAGTGGAACCCGATGGGTGCCAAAGCCGTAGTCTGTAGGTATCAACAGCTCACACAACCTGGGGTCTTTGAGCCGTGCGCGCATTTTTTCGCGAATAAACTGAGAGATTTGCTCGCTGACATCTTCGTCGGTAAACACCTCGGCGAATGAGGCCAGCCACAATTTCAGCGAGCCGTCGTTCCAGCCCTGCTCAAGCACATCGATGCGCTGCTGCGGCGTAAGCTCTGCCCAGGTATGCTCAAAATCGTATTCGAAACCCGTAAAGGTATGGGGCAGGGTGTCAGCAAAAAAGTTAAATTTCGATTTGTACGCCTCTTTGTCGGCCGCGCTGTATTTGGTGTTTTTCATCGGCAAAATATATTGCGGCGTGCGGATGAAGACGGAAAGGTGTTCGACTTTGTCGGCGATGGTCTGAATCACCTGAATACCGGTCGCGCCGTTGCCGATAACACCAACCCGTTTACCCGCGAAATCGACCGGCTCTTTTGGCCAGCGCGCGGTGTGGAAAATCTGTCCCTTAAAAGTCTCCTGTCCGGGAAACAGGGAAGCCAGCGGTGCCGACAGCATGCCGCAACAGGTAATCAAAAAACGCGTGTCGATGACCTCACCGCTGTCGGTGGTGACAATCCAGCGCTCGGTGGCCTCATTGAAATGCGCGTTCTTGATGGTCGTGTTGAACTGTATGCTGCGGCGCAGATCAAGTCGGTCGGCCACATAATGCATCCAGCGCTCAATTTCCGGTTGTCCGGGGAAACGTTCGCTCCAGCTCCACTCCTTGTACAGCTCCTCGGAGAACAAATACTGGTAGATATAACACTCGGAATCAAAACGCGCCCCGGGGTACCGATTCCAGTTCCAGGTGCCACCCACATCCGACGCCGCGTCAAACGCCCTGACATTCAGGCCCTGCTCCCGCAACTGGTGGATCTGGTAGAGGCCCGCGACACCGGCGCCGATGACCACGGCATCGACTTCGCTGCCAGGGGTCGCGCGGTTTGAAGCCATTGTTTTACTCTCCAGATCAGACATTATGGTTCCCCTATAGATTGATTGATTTTACTTCGCGTTGTAGCGACAGGCGGCGCGTCTCGTGCCCGCGATGGCAGCGCGTCTCGGATAGCTGCGTCCAGCTGTTAAGACGCGTTCTGTGATCAGACGCCATTATGGTGCGACTTGCATTCGCCGTCCAGACAGTACTCCAAGTTGCGAGCCTCATGCTGCGTTTCCATACAAAACGGTGTACAAAGAAGTGAGGTTTGGACCGAAAAAGGCAGCCAGTAACTTTGTAGACGCAACAAGATAACAGGGGATAACAAAGGTAACAGGAGACAACAATGGACAAATTAACCGAAGGTTATGGCCTTATCGAAGGCCCGGTGTGGGACGATGAAAGAGGTTTGATATTCAGCGACGTAGTGTTTGGCGGGGTTTTCTCGCTGAGCCCGACGGGCGAGGTCAGTCAAATCTTCGAACATCGCAAAGGCATTGGTGGCATGGCCTTGCATGAGGCGGGCGGGCTGGTGGTGTCCGGTCGCAACATTGCCTTTAAGCCCTTTCAGGGTGGCGCAACCCAAATCATTCTCGATAGAGACGAGGCTGCCGGCAACCTGGGCTACAACGACATCACCACTGACGCACTGGGACGAATATACGCCGGTTCTCTCGGCACCAGCACAGTGTTTGAAGATGATCGAAAGCCGCAACCGGGTGATTTGTATCTTATTGACCTGGACGGCAGCGCCCGCGTTGTCGGCAAAGATATTCGCCTGACCAACGGCCTGGGCTTTTCACCCGACGGCACGGTTTTGTATCACTCCGATTCGCAGCGAAAGTCAGTCTACTGTTACGCGGTTTTGGCTGACGGTAGTCTGGGTGATAAACAACGCTTTGTTACGGTTGACGAAGGTATTCCCGATGGCCTGGTCGTCTCCGAGGATGGCCGTGTCTGGGTGGCCCTGGCAGGTGGCGGAGGCGTTGGTGTGTATGACCCCAGGGGCAACAAAACGAACCTGATTGAACTCCCGCAGGCCATGTGCACCAGCGTGTGTTTTGGCGGCAGGGATCGTAAAACGCTTTACATGGTAACCGGTTCAGAAAACTTGGGCTCTGACGATAGAGACGGCGCAGTGTACAGCGTGCGCGTGGACGTGGCGGGTGTGCCGGTGACGCCGGCCCGGGTGAAACTTGGCGTCTAACATCACCTGCTCTCGCCTGCCGTCGTCTGGCACACATAGCGAAAACTAATGCAGTGCAACATTCCGGCCCAGTCACTGCCGGGCGGGAGTGTTGCAAACTGAGGTCAGGCGAGAGCCCTCAGGCTGCGACGGCGCCGCCGTCCACTGTCATGGTATGGCCCGTCACAAACGAGGCCTGGTCGGAGCATAGCCAGGCGACGGTATCGCCAATTTCTCGGGGTTCACCAAAGCGACCGATCGGCTCGTAGGCCATCATGGCTGCGCGCATAGCGGGCTGCCCTTCCAGTTGAGCGTTAAGTAAAGGCGTGTTAATCATGCCGGGGCAAACCGAATTGACCCTGATGTTTTTGGTGGCGTACTCAAGCGCTGCTGATTTGGTTAAGCCATTAACGCCGTGCTTCATCGCGCAATAGGCCGACACTTGCTTTGACCCGACCAGGCCAGCTATTGAAGCGGTGCTAACAATAGCGCCGCCACCCTGCTTGAGCATTTGTAGAATCTCATACTTCATACACAGGAATACGCCTTTCAAATTAACCCGGTAATTGAGATCAAAGTTTTCTTCAGTCGAATCAGCCAGACGGGCAAACTCGCCGGCCAGCCCGGCATTGTTGAAGGCGCAATCCAGTTTGCCGAACGACTCAACAGCTTTGGCGACCAGCGCTTCCACCTGAGCAGCTTTGGAAACGTCGCAGTGTTGAAAAACCGCTTCACCACCCGCCTGTTTAATCAGCTCAACGGTTTCAGCACCACCCTTATCGTCAATATCCGAGACGAGTACCTTCGCGCCCTGCTGAAAAAATGATAATGCCGCAGCACGACCAATTCCTGAACCCGCGCCCGTTACCAAACCTACTTTACCTGCCAAATAGCCCATTTCCTGTTGCTCCAAAAATATGTATTAATCGTAAATATATCTAAATACGTCGTACAGAACCTGCGCTTACGCAGCGACAATACCGCCATCAACCGGCATGGCGTGCCCGGTTACAAAGGAAGCCTGATCAGAGCACAGCCAAACCACCGCTCGGCCAATCTCCTCCGGCTCGCCAAGACGACCGATGGGTTCCATCGCTATCGTCGCTGCGGCCATCTTTGGCTTTTCTGTCATCAGGCGCTCCAACATCGGCGTTCTTATAGCGCCAGGGCAGACTGCGTTAATACGGATTTTTTTGGTGGCGTATTCAAGCGCTGCGGATTTTGTCAAACCGACTACGCCGTGCTTGGCCGCCACATAGGCGCTCATATTTTTACCTCCTACCAGCCCGGCAATCGATGCGGTACTGACAATTGATCCGCCATTTTCCTGCTTCAGCATTTGCTGAATTTCATACTTCATGCACAGGAAGACACCTTTTAGATTTACGTTGTAATTAAAATCGAAATTCTCCTCCGTACTGGCGTGTATAGGCGCCCATTCGCCTTCAACCCCGGCATTGTTGTAAGCACAATCTACTCGTCCGTGCTTCGCCACCACCCCGGCGATCAGCGCTTCCACCTCAGAAGCTTTTGACACATCGCACTTGATGAAAGACGCTGCACCACCACCCTGCTTGATCAAATCAACCGTTCCCTCACCGCCGGCAACATCAATATCGGAGACAACTACCGTGGCACCCGCTTCGGCAAAGCACAGCGCGGAGCCCCGGCCAATGCCCGAACCGGCACCTGTTATGACGGCTATTTTTCCACTCAGCAAACCACTCATCGTATTTCCTCTTTTTAGTTTTAAATTGTTACTTAACTGTTATTTGCCCTCGGTCTTGATTACACCCGCTTCATATAAGCGATCGATATCTGCACTGGAATAGCCAAGATAATTCGTTAATATTTCCCGATTACTTTCTCCCAGCGCCACAGCTTCCAGGGGCAATTCATCAGGAAAATCAGAAAACCGCAGGGGCATACCGGGAATTTGAAACTCCCCCATGACGGGATCGTTAATGGTTCGCACGGTTCGCCGTTCTATAAGATGAGGATGATCCATGGCCTCTTGCACAGACAGTATCGGCGCGACCGGAACATGGGCGTCTTCCAGTATTTTCAGCGCCACTTCGTCACTTTCCTGGTTCTGAATCCAGCTCTCAATGATCTCCACCAGAGCATCATTATTGGCCACACGCAATTCATTGGTTTTATAGAGAGGATCGGTAATTAAATCTTCGCGGTCGATGGCTTTCGCCACTCCCTCCCAGAAATGCAGTAGTCCGGCAATAAACATGTAGCGCTTTTTACCCTTGAAGATACCGGCAGGCGACAGGGCAAAGTGATGAGAGCCGCTGCGGGTAGGCACCATCGCCCCTTTGGTGCAACTGGCGATCTGCACATTAATCTCGTGACAGTGGAAATAACTGTCCAGGAGTGTGGTATCCAGATACTGGCCTTTACCGGTTTTTTCACGATGCAACAGCGCAAATCCAATGGCAGCCAGTGCGTGAACCCCTGTCATCACATCACCGATACCCAACATGGGGAAAGATGGAGGACCATTGGGGTCGCCAATCATATCGGTGACCCCGGCATAGGCCTGTCCGATGGCGTCAAAGCCGGAAAGATGCGACAGCGGCCCGGTCTGACCAAAAGCGGTTATCGAACTCATCACAATGCGAGGATTAATCTTATGAATCTCTTCCCAGCCCAGCCCCATCCGGGCCATCGCGCCGACAGAAAAGTTCTCTGTTACTACATCGACCTCGCGGAGTAATTCCTTGATTACTTTCAAACCTTGCGGTTTTTTAACATCGATACACAAACTCTTCTTGCCGCGATTTTGTTGCACATAGTAGCCGCTGCGACCATTTTTCAAAAATGCGATCTGCCGCACCGAATCACCTGCCGGGAAAAGTTCGACCTTGATAACTTCGGCGCCCATCTCCGCCATGATCCGCGTGGTCGTTGGACCGGCAAGAAAGTGGGTGAAATCGAGGACTTTGTAACCCGACAGAATGTGTTCCATGTTTACTCCAGTCAATCATTCTAATTTTATAAAACCTGGCCTGGCGGCCAGACCGGGGGAGTTTGTGCTATTTTTATTTTGCTGACCCCTCCAATATAGACCACAATGCAAAATAGAATATAAACGCTATCCAGTGCAAGCTCCCTGGAGCCCGGCACGATACAGGAGAAAGAAATGGGCCGTGTAGACGGAAAAGTAGCACTGGTCACTGGCGGGGCCATGGGCATGGGGGAGTCTCACTGTCTGTTGCTGGCGCGAGAAGGCGCCAGGGTCGTAGTCACCGATATAAACACCGAGGCTGGCGAGGCCACAGCTCAGCAAATACGTGATGAAGGTGGCGAAGCCATCTTCATCCACCACGATGTTGCCAGCGAAGAACAGTGGCAGAGCGTTATCGACCAGGCTGTTGCCGCCTACGACAAGATCGATATTCTCATCAATAATGCGGGCATCGTGATTTCCAAACCCAACGAAACCACTACCGTGGAAGATTGGGATCTCACCATGGCGGTAAATTCAACAGGCGTATTTTTGGGTTGCAAGACGGTGGTGCCCACGATGGAAAAGACTGGCGGCGGTTCAATCGTTAATATTTCATCGATTTACGGGATTATTGGCGCGCCCAATGCAGCGGCCTACCAGGCCTCCAAGGGCGCTGTTCGCATGCTGACCAAATCCTGTGCTGTGGATTATGCCAAATACAACATTCGGGTTAATTCGATCCATCCCGGCGTGATTCGCACACCGATCCTGGGCGACCTGGCCAACAACGAGGCGGCTATCAAGCAGGTGCTGGCGACGACTATTTTGGAACGCATGGCTGAGCCCATCGAGGTCTCTTATGCCGTTTTACTGCTGGCATCAGACGAGTCGTCCTATATGACTGGCTCCGAATTGGTCGTCGACGGCGGCTACACGACGGTATAGCAACTAATAAAATACGTAACTGTGATTGGGGAAACCCTTAATCACAGCGGGAGAACATAATGGGTCGATTAGAAGGGAAAATAGCAGTTATCACGGGCGGCGCCGACGGTATGGGTGCGTCCCACTGTCGACTATTTTCACAGGAAGGCGCGCGTCTGCTGGTCACCGACCGCCGCGAAGAGCCGGGGCAAAAGATCGTTGACGAGATCGTTGCCAGCGGTGGCGAAGCCATCTTTGTCGGCCAGGATGTCGCTAGCGAAGAGGACTGGAAAAAGGTCGCTGCAGCAACCATGGCGCATTACGGCAAAGCCGACATATTGATCAACAATGCCGCCATCGCTTCCTTCAAGAGCGCCAAAGATGCCACCCTGGACGAGTGGAATCTCATTATGGACGTGTGCGCCAAAAGCATATTTCTGGGCTGCAAAATTATGCTGCCAGCAATGCAGGCCGCGGGGGGTGGCTCCATCGTTAATATTTCGTCAATTTCAGGTATCGCCGGCATGCCGACTCAGGCGGCCTACCAGGCGGGCAAGGGCGCCGTGCGTTTATTGACTAAATCCATCGCTGTTGATTACGCCAAATACAATATCCGCTGCAACAGTGTTCACCCCGGCGCCGTACGCACTCGCGGTACCAGTCGGGTCATGCAAGAACCCGGTTTTATCGACGCCATGCTCACCAGCACCATTCTTGGCCGAGTCGCTGAACCGATTGAGCTATCCTACCCCGTGTTATTCCTGGCCTCGGATGAATCGAGCTATGTTAATGGCGCCGAAGTAGTTGTCGATGGTGGTTATACCGCTAAATAACGCATAGTGAGCGCAGCCTGATCACCTGGCACCTATGCTGGAACCTGAACCAGCGCATCCAGTCGATCCAGGCTCAGTCGAAAGCCCCACCATTTTCCAGCCAGCGGGCGCAGTCCGGGCTTAGTGTTTCTTTGACTCGCCGGTCGTACTGGGCGAGCTGGGCCGGCGTCATCACATCCTTCCAGCGCCCATTGGTGCCCTTGTTGATAAAAATATCTGAGCCGCCCTCGAAAAAGGTTTTCGCCATGGGAATCTCTTCCGGCGCGCGTTCTTTCATGGAGTCAAAAGATGCCAGTTCAGTAATTCTGCGGTGCATTTCCGGCGATATATCAATATCAAGGTAATTGGCGATGCGCTTGATCTGGCCCGCCCTGTCCGCCAATAGATCGTTGTAATGGATAAACAATACATTGGGTAAATGACGGTATTCCCACCAGGTTTTTACAGTGTGAAGATTGGACCAATAGGGATAGCCATCACCTTCCCAGTCAAACCAGCCACGGCTCAGCCAGTTATTCAGAAATTCGTGAATATCATCCCCGGCAGGTGGAAAGGCAGCGCCAACTCGGTCCGGATAATTGGCCAATATGCCCAGGAATTCTTTTGAATAATTGAAATAGTTATTCCACAGCGACATCGCCATATCGCGGCCATCGCGGCTGACAAAGATATGCTTCACTTCAGGGTGCAACGGAAAGCCGTCCAGCGCCAGATGGGTTTTCAGAAAGCGGCGATGGCGCTGTGCCTCAAGCATTTGCGCGAGGCTGTTGCGATCCGACAGGCGCATATCCACATAGGCCGAGATATCGTGAAAAGGTCCCGGTGGCGCTTCATCCTGAAAAATCAGTAACGAGACGATCTGCTGCATCCAGGTGGTGCCGGATTTTTGTGTGGTGGCAATGACAATGTCATCTGGACGCGGGTTTACCACCTGCCAACGGGTGCTGTCGATATGATGGTTTTGATAAACACGAGTCACTTCAGGTAACGGCGACGCTGACGATGTAGATAGGTCAGTCATATTTATACTTCCTGGCTATTGGAATGGGCACTGCTGTATGGGCACTGCTGTATGGTCATTGTTATATGGGCATTGCTATGTGGGCATTGCTATAGTGAACGAAAATCGGGGAAACAAGCAAAATATATAGCTGAAAAATTATTCACACGGTCTATAGTTTGAAGGTAACCCGGGAAGATAACCCTGGTGGGAGGCTGCGCAAATGACTGATTACGCGAGCGCGATTGCCAGGGCAGCTGCGCGGGACAGTGCCAATGACTGGCGTCTTGAAACGCCCGGCATCGACGGCTGGACGAGGACGGCGCGACCGGGGGACCCCAACAAGTATTTGATGATTTCGGCCGATGGCCACCTGAATGAAGACCGTAATTTTTTGTACGATCGACTGGATGAAAAGTTTCAGTCAAGGCTTCCCCAGGTCATTACGGACGAAAAAGGCGATCGCTGGGCCATCAGCGAAGGTGGCCGCAGAACAAAAATTCGTACCAATATTCATCAGGGTATGGACGGCTTGCGCGGCAATGCGCCCCAGGATCCAGCAGGGCGACTCGCGGCCCTGGCGGCCGATGGCGTAGATGCCGAAGTAACCTTCGCCAATCGCGGCCTGGCCATGTGGTACACCACTGACGTCGAATTCTCCCTCGCCCAGTGTCGGGCATATAACGACTACGTTCACGAAATCTACGGAGCTCACTTTCACCGCATAAACGTGATGGGTGCGCTGTCGCCGGCAAACATAGACGCCACGCTACAGGACATCAACGACCTGGCCAAACGCGGTTTTCTTGGCTTCACCCTGCCCGTTAAGCCCCACTTTGGCCCCCATCAATCGGGCCAGGCAAACTACAACTCTCCAGAATACGACCGCCTGTGGGCGGGCCTGCAGGAGATCGGCCTGCCCATTACCTTTCATATTTCCACCGGATCCGATCCCCGCCTCGCCTCGGGCAACGGCGGCGCCATCATCAATTACGTCGCGCACGCACTGACGCCCGCCGTCGAACCGGTGGTTACCCTGTGCGCCTCAGGCGTGCTCGAACGCTTTCCCGGGATCAAATTCGGCCTGATCGAAGCCGGTATTGGCTGGCTGGCCTGGGCCCTGGATGCCATGGACGAGGCCTACAAAAAACACCACATGTACGTACGTCCCAAATTGCAGGGTTTGCCCAGTGATTATTTTAAGGCCCACGGTTTTGCCAGTTTCCAGGAAGATCGGGTGGGTATATTGACTGCCAAAGAGTACGGTTTGCTCGACAACATTATGTGGGCCGACGATTATCCCCATCACGAAGGTTCATGGCCCTACTCCGCACAGGCCATTGAGCGCACCATGGGCTGTTTATCCGACGCCGAGCGCGAAAAAGTACTGGCCAAAAATGCCCAGTGCCTGTTCGGCTTCGACTCACTGAATTAGGCCATTGATATGACACTCGACTCCCAGGCCAGGGCCATCGTCGACCGCGCGCATGCCAGCGACGCGCCATCGATCATGGACAGCACACCCGAACAGGCCCGCAAGATGATGGGTGCGGTGCTGAAAATGTATGGCTGGGCAGGACCAGAAATGGCCAAAGTCGAGGACATCCAGGTGCCAGGGCCGGACGGTGCGATTACCTGCCGCGTGTTCAAACCCCATAACCTGCCGAACTCAGCGCCGGTACTGATCTATTGCCACGGCAGTGGCTGGGTGATTGGCGGTCTCGATAGCCACGAAAATGAAGCACGGCATTATGCCGATGGCGCCAGTTGCATCGTCGTCGTGCCGGATTATCGTTTAGCGCCCGAGCATAAATTTCCGGCGGCTGCAGAGGATTGTTATGCGGTGTTAACCTGGGTCGCGGCAAATGCCGACGCCTTAGGAGGTAACGCCGACAAAGTCGCCATCGCTGGCGACAGCGCCGGGGGTAATCTAGCCGCTGCTGTTTCGCAAATGGCCCTGCGCCAGAGCGGGCCCGCACTGGTCTATCAGCTTCTGGTTTATCCGGTTTGTGATACCCACCATCACTGGGATTCTTATCGACGCAATAGCGACGGTTATTATCTGACAACTGCTGCGATGGCCTGGTTTAGAGAGCAATATCTTGGCTCTGTAGAAGACAGGGAAGACTACCGAGCTTCCCCCGTGCTCGGCGATCAACTGGCGGGGCTGCCTCCAGCGCTGGTGATGACCGCGGGTTTTGACCCGCTATGCGATGAAGCCGCAGCCTATGCTCAGTGTTTGCAGACGGCGGGAGTGGACGTCGAATACATCTGCTATGAAAATCAGATTCATGGTTTTGTATCCTTTGCTGGCGCAATTGATGAAGGCAGGGAATTTATCGCGCGGGCAAGCGCCGCATTACGCACCGCTTTTGGTCATCAGGGTGGCGATATTTAGCCCCCAAGTAATTTTCCCAGAGATCGGGAGGCTCGACGTAGTGCTCGCCGATAGTGCTCGCCGATAGTGGTCGTCGATAATATCAGAGAACGCTCCGTGGATGAGTCTGGTTTGGCTGTACACCGGGTTATTCCCCAGATTTTTTGCGGCCGAAGCGGCGTTCACTGGCATCCCAGACCATGCCCCGCCCGGCGGGTGCGCCGATCAGTTCGATGGGATCCTGCCGCTCAATGTGCCCCCACTGGCCCTTATAGATGCTGTAACCCAGTAATTCCTGCAGTCGTCGCGGAAATTGCATCGCCCTATCACGAGGTATGCCCAGCAGCAGGTTTTCCTGGGGTCGGGTCCAGCCGGCGCAATAGGCGAACACCACGCCTATTCTCGGGGTTTTACTGATATTGGCGCCGCCGCCGTGCCACAGCTGGCTGTCAAACAACAGGGCGCTACCGGCGTTGAACTCTACCGGCACCGCCTCGGCAAATTCGCCGCCGTAGGTTGGTGGTTGTGCCAGCAAATGACTGCCGGGCACCACCCTGGTAGCCCCGGTTTCGGCGGTATAGTCCGATATTGCGATCATGCAGGCGACCGAAATCGGCACATGGGGCCGCGCGAGGTTAAGTAACTGGGTATCGGCGTGAATGGGCTGGGCCGTTTCGCCGGGATGCATGATGATTGCCGAAATGGAAGACAGCAACAGCCCCTTATCCAGTAAGCCTTCGCCTATCGCCAGCAACGTCTCATGTATGGGCAACGGAGTAAATATATCGCTGTAATTCAGCAGGTTGTAGAGACGGGCGGTGCGGAAGCCTTCGAAATCATTGGCACTGAAGGGCATCCTGCCCTGCTGCTCAAGGGTTAGCAGGCAGTGGCGAATTTCAGCGACCTGCTCGGGGCTGATAACATCGGGCACCACGGTGAAGCCCTGCTGGGCAATGGTCTCCAGGTGAGTTGCAGTATCAGGAAGTTGGCGGGATGACATAAGTTTTATTCCCGTGCTGAAAGCTATTTTTATTCGCGTTATAGAAACAATTTCTATTTATGTGGCGAAAAGCGGCCTGGTGCAAGAAAGGCTTTACGTCGGTGAGTGTAGAACAGCCTGCCCGACCTGGCGATACGACATTGCCAAATAACAAAAATCGCCGGAGACTATCTGACCTAAGAGCAGATTTTTGAGGCGGTTTTTTTCGGCGCATTTTTAGTGCTGAATGACATCAGAGACAGGGTTACAGCTATCGAGCAAAGAAATTCACCGTCAACTTAACAGGGACAGGCAGTGGGAACGTCAAACCGCCACTTCGTTCTGGTTTGTCGTCCCCGCCGCAGGCCTTAAGTGAAAGGGTCAGCACCGGAGTCACATGGCACCGGGAGCAACTAACAGCAAAGTCACAGCAGCACCAACGCCAGCAGTACCGAGGTCCTACAACCAATCGTAGTTTCGCTATCTTGCCGCCTATGAACCGACCCCGGCGAGTAGCACTGGCGGTCTGGCTTTATCATGACCCATCACAATGGGATTGCAGATCGTTTTGAGGATCATTACTCTACGGTAAGTCGGGTACTTAGAAAGGCAGACGGAGCATTGTGTGATTGCGAGACCCGATACTGTTCTGCCTTGACCCTGTTCTTCCTCTTTTCACAACCCGTTAGCGAGGATAAAGCATGTCAGCACAATACGATGCGATCGTCATTGGGGTCGGTGTCACCGGCCTTTACCAACTTTATAAGTTACGTGAGGCAGGTTTTTCGGTCAAAGCCTACGAAACCGGCACCGGCGTCGGTGGCACCTGGTACTGGAACAATTACCCTGGGTGTCGTTTTGACTCCGAGAGCGAAACCTACGGTTACTCCTGGTCAGAAGAGGTGTTAAAAGAATGGGACTGGAGCGAGCACTTCTCGCCACAACCGGAAACTGAAAAATACCTTAATTTTGTCGCCGACAAATACGACCTGCGTAAAGACATCCAGTTTCAGAGCAAGGTAACGAAAGCGACCTGGGACGAAGCCGGGCAAAAGTGGGATATTGAGCTGGAAGACGGCAGCAAAGCCAGCGCCACCTTCCTGATTTCGGCCACCGGCCCGTTATCGGCATTCCAGCTGCCCAAGATTCCAGGCCTTGAGAGCTTCAAAGGTGAATGGACACACACCGCTCGCTATCCCAAAGCAGGGCTGGCCAATAACAACGACTTTAGCGGTAAGCGTGTCGGCGTTATCGGTACCGGCGCGACCGGCGTGCAGTTTATTCAGGAAGCCGCTAAAACCGCGAAGGAGCTTTACGTGTTTCAGCTTGCCCCTGAGTGGTGTGCACCGCTGAAGAACAGCCGCATCGAAAAAGACGAAATGGAAAAAATCCGGGCCAACTACCCGCAGATGTTCAAGGAATGTAAAGACAGCTTTGGCGGCTTTCTGCACAAATTTGATCCGCGTTCGATTTATGATGTAACGGCAGAAGAGCGGGAAGCATTGTTCGAAGACCTGTATAACAAACCCGGCTTTGGCATCTGGTTGGGCAACTTTTCCGAGATCATGAACAAATTAGACGCCAACGCAATGATCAGCGACTTTATCGCCCGGAAAATTCGCCAGCGCGTCAAGGATCCCAAAGTCGCTGAACAGCTGATACCTAAAAATCACGGATTTGGCATGCGCCGCGTACCGCTCGAAACCAACTATTTTGAGTGCTACAACCAGGATAACGTCCACCTGGTGAGCCTGCCGGATACGCCCATCGAGGCCATTACACCCACCGGTGTGAAATGCAGCGATAAAGAATACGAACTCGATATCATTGTTTACGCCACCGGCTTTGAAGGTGTTATGGGCGCGCTAAACCGCATCGACATATCTGGCATAAATGGCCAGAAGCTGAAAGATAAATGGGCCGATGGCCCGCGCACCATGCTGGGTATGCAGATCGTCGGCTTCCCCAACCTGTTTACCCTGGTTGGCCCGCACAACGGCGCCACCTTCTGTAACATCCCGCGTTGTGCAGAGCAAAATGTCGAATGGACCACTGATTTACTCGCGCATATGCGTGACAAAAACCTCAAGCGGGTTGAGCCTACCCCAGAAGCTGAGGACGCCTGGACAGCCCATGTGGATGACACCGCTAAGCGCACACTGTTCCCCCACGCGGACTCCTGGTTTATGGGTATCAACGTTAACGACCCCAATAAAAAACGCACCTTTATGCTCTATGCCGGTGGCCAGCAGAATTATCGCGCTAAGTGCGATGAGATTGCCGAAAAAGGCTACGAGGGTTTTGTGCTTAGGTAAGCCCTGGCACTGAGATCGACAACGGTTTGTTATTCGATAAGAGTTTTACGCCTGTTAAGCATATGCGCGTCAAGCTAAATTAAGTTAAAAGGGGCTGCCTTTGGGTGGCTCTTTTTTATATTGGTTATTTGATTGTTGGTGGATCTGGTGGCTACGATTCCAGACCTGACCGTCATCGCTCGCCGGCGATTGAAATCCGCAGAATTAAACAACGGTGCCCTCGATATTCGAGTAGTTACAGCACCCAGAAACAACATAGACTATGTTGATATAGTGGGCAATCACGGCTTTCGAGTGGATAGTCCACGCACGTTTAGGGTATTCAAACATTGAATCACTGGAATTAAATGATAAGCCCACTTGATAAGTTCACTAAAACACCCACAACATTTCACCTAAGGAGAACATATGATGGCGCTCAAAGGCAAACGTATTCTAATTATCGGTGGCAGCTCTGGCATTGGCCTTGGCTGCGCCCAACTTTGTATGGACAAAGGGGCTGATGTACATATTGCCAGTCGATCAAAACAAAATCTTCAACGGGCAAAAGATAAGTTGGTCTCGCCTGTCAGTACTTGGGTAGTGGATTTTACCCAGGAAAGTCAGGTAAAAAATTTATTCAGCAACGTAGGTGGAATCGACCATCTGCTGACCCCTGCCGTTTCTTTTGAAACGGGGGGGTTGCTCGATCAGCCTCTGATCAAGGCTCGCGCTACGCTGGAAAGTAAATTTTGGGGGCAATATATTTCAGCTCGTTACGGTGCACCTTCCATTAACGAGGGCGGTAGCATTATATTTTTCTCAGGTGTCGCCGGAATAAAACCTTTCCCGGGCTTTAGCATGGTTGCTGCGGCCTGCGGCGCCATTGACGCGTTGGGTATGCAACTGGCAGCGGAGCTAGCTCCCATTAGAGTAAACACTATTTCTCCCGGATTTATAGACACGCCGATCCACGAACATATGGCTCCAGCTGATCAGCTGGAAAACACATTTTCTGCCATCACCGACACCCTGCTTATAAAGAGGATTGGCTCTCCAGAAGAGGTGGCTCACGCGGCCGTTTACCTGATGGAAAATGGCTACACTACCGGAGAGACCTTAGTCATTGATGGAGGCCTTCGCTACAGTTGAACTTGGGCTTTAATAACCAAAACCCACTTACAACTCATTTCACTGTCGAACGCTTCAATGGTGCTACGTCGTAACCAACTTTTTGGTCATCATTCAGAATCATTCTCATTTCAACCAGGGGGCTATATCGAAGACGCATAAGCTGGGTTTTTGCTGCCATTAGATCGTCAATGTAGACGTTTACATCTTCGATCCGGACCTCTTGCGACATAGTCATCTCAACAAGTTCAGTCAGGGTCTGACCGCTCTGGCCTTAAAAGGTACCTGATTGTCGTGTAGCTAGTGATGCGAAAAAACGGGAAAACAGGGTTAGGTTTAGAATTGATGTCTATAGGAAGGGAGCAGCAGGAACAACGGGGTCAAGGAACACCGGGGTCAGATACGGTCTTAAAAATCAAGCGAATTTCTCATCAAATGGCACACCACTTTTCAAAACGCCATAGATTAAGTGAACCAGTTTACGCATAGCAGCCCCAACAATAAGCATCTTTGGCTTGCCCGCTGCTGTCAGTCGGACATTCATTGTTTTGATCACGGGGTTGTAGCGTAGCGCGATTACGGCAGGCATAAAGAACGCTTTGCGTAGCTTGGAACGGCCCGTCCTGGACATCATGGCTCGCCCTCGAATTAAGGAACCTGATTGTCTAATGCGAGATGCCACACCGATAAACGCGGCTACGGCTTTGGCATTTTTAAATTGAGTAGCGTCGCCAAATTAAGCCAATATCACAGCGATGGTTGCCTCGTCGATACCGGGAATAGGAGTATCTGCCCCCGACCATTGACCGATGACGAGCGCCCCGGAAACCGGCATAAGTCCCGAGTCAGGGCGAAGGTAGAGCACCAGTTTGGCATCATCAAACGGCAATTCGGATTCTCTAAGGTTCGCTACCGTGGCCTGGACATGAATGCGCATCGGCTGTTTGTGGCCTGCGCCCTAAGCAACCTGGTGATGGCGAAGCAAACACTGCTGAGGCGAAGCCGGTTGGGTTTGCAGGTAAGTTGCGTCTGAAAAACGGGAACTGGGGTAGATATGCCTCGGAAAACGGCTAAAACGGGCTTTTTTGCTGCGCATTTCGACGAATCGGATCGTCATTTTGACGATGGAATAAATATTTTTATGCGGTGAGTCAGTTGCGCGGATTAATCAGATGATCCTTAGTTAGTTTGCCCACCCTTTTATTGTCTTACCTGAAAACTGCTGACCAGCTCTCGAGCCTGATGTTTTAGTCGGGCCACCTCTGAACGATGGCGCGCATCAAATTTTAATTCAACAATAGTGTCCTTACTGTAATTGAAGACTAGTAAACAATGATCCATTACGTTGATGGCACTTACTGAATCAGTGTCCATGCAGAGTAGCTTATGGTCAGCGGCTTCCAGCGTGTCATCGTCGACATAAGTATATTGTTCGACGCCGGGCTGATTTTTGTTACGCAAGCGACTTTCTGCACCACTAATCGTTATGTGGACAATTTCTGGTGATGCAACGGCTAGAAATTGTTCGATGGTCTCAAGGCTGATGGGTTCGAAATCGGCAATGCCTATTTTTAATCGAGCGCTTGTCGGAGCCTTGTTGCAGTCTCGGCTATCAATGAAGTAGATGCAGGGGATAGCAAATAGCCAGCCACCAATGACTGCGGATATCGGTCGGGTATCAAAAGTGTGTATCAGGCCGAAGCCCATGCCGGGGTAGCGTTGTGCGGCTTGCTGATCTTTCGGTGACAATTCCCTTGCCGGCGCTTCGTTGTACATGCGGACTGCGTAATAAAGATTACGAAAGCGCTCGCTTTGATTATTCTCATCACCGTCAGGCACAAACCCACAGGTCACTAATACCCACTGGGTTCCCGAGGCAAACAATTCAAACACCTGTTGCCGATAATTGACATAGCCGATCGATCCGATCAAAACCAGAAGTATCGTAAGGAATAATTGTCCGCGCTTGTTTGGGCGAATACTAGCCATCGGCGTATTGTAGCGCCGAACGCAGCGAGGGTGTTCAAAATTCTGTGTCAGACAACTTTCCGGCATAAGTTGATATGCCCGCCGAGCCGACCTGATAAGTGGAGGCCTGGTAAATGGATAGTCAGCTGAGACAGTGTAAGCTTCCCGTTCTGAACCGGGTGTGTCCACCGTTCAGAGGATTTCAATTTACCCGCATACAGCAGCTTCGGTAAACTGATCTCGTTAGCAAAGTCACGCTTTGTTTCGGTCAGTTTGCGGAGCTGGCGGTGTACCACCTCCGCAGCGTTTGTCGTGTAGATGGCGGGTCGCGCAATCTCCGGGTATTTGACGTTGCATCCATGTCGAATTGAAGTTTGTCTTTCATGTATCATCTCTTTTTTCACAGGTATGCAGAAATGACACAGGATTCTGAACACTACCAAAGCATACTTACAGTTTTGTTTTCGTTCTTGTTCTGCTCACATGGCTTTCCGACTAAAACAGTCAGTGCCGCGAATCTGTCACTTAATTTTTTGGCCACACACTAGTCCCAGTAATTATGAGTGTACTTAATCTTAAACGCAGCTTTTTGACGGTAGTGCTAGTGGTATTGCTTGTTAGCGGCCTTGCGTTGGTGGATTTTGCTATTCAAATCAAGCGCACCGAAGGCACAGTAGCGCCCGGTACGGAGGCTAGTATTGGAGGTTCATTTTCTCTTATCGATCAATCCGGCAGGTCTGTAACTAATAACGATTATGCTGATCGGTATAAATTGATCTTTTTCGGCTTTACTCATTGCCCTGATGTTTGTCCGATCACGCTGAGTAGAATGTCACAGATGCTAAAGCTGCTGGGTCCTACAGCCGATAAGCTATACCCGCTGTTTATTACTGTCGATCCAGAAAGGGACAGGCCAGAGCGCCTGGCTCAATACGCGTACGCTTTTGATCCACGAATTATCTATCTGACGGGTTCAAACGAGGAGATAGCTAAAGTGCTTGAAGCCTGGAAAGCTACGCGGGCAAAAGTGGCCTCCCAGAGTGCTGCCGACGAAGCCTATGGGATGAATCACAGTTCGGTGGTTTATTTGATGACGCCTGATAATAGATTAGCGAGCGCTTACAGCGAGGAGGTTTCAGCTGAACAAATGGCGAAGGCTGTAAACGTGTGGTTAAATCCTTGAAACTCAGCTAATACCTGGCTGAGTTCATGGAACCATCCGCGTAATTATGATGACAGATTGTGTTTAAAGCGCCAACCGGCAATCAGATAAAGTGCCCCGCCGATACCGGCCATACTCAGCGCCGCGGGCCATAACTCCGCAATGCCGACACCTTTTAAAAAGATACCCATGCAGATATCCATAAAATAGCGGACCGGGCTAATCAGTGTAATGGGTTGAAGAAACTCAGGCATGGAGTCGATAGGCGTCATGGTGCCGGACATAAACATGACCGGGAACAAGCCGAAAAAGCACAGCAACAGGGTCTGTTGCAGGGTTTTGGTAATAGATGCAATCATCACCCCAATGGCAATGGCGCTAATCAGGAAGACCGACATCAGGAATAAAAACAGCAATAAGCTGCCTTTTATCGGCACCCCAAACCACCAGATAATAAATAGACTGGGAAAAAAGGCGAGGATACCGACGACCAGCGTGGGGATAGTTTTCGCAAGAAATATTTCCCATACATTGGTGGGTGTGACCATTAGCTGGTCAATGGTGCCAACTTCTTTTTCCCGGGTAATGGATGCAGCAGAGTGGATGGTGCCGACCATTAAGATCGCCGCTACAATCATTGACAGTACGACAAACGACTCCAGGGTTTGTGCCCGGTTATACCAGATTTGTACGGTCGGTCGTACGGTCGTGGCAACCTGACTGGGATCCTGACTAAACTCTGCCTCAAAGTTTCTGACAATAGCAGCGGTATAGTCCTTGGCAAGCGACGCCGCATTTGAATTAGTGCCATCTAGCAGTACTTGTAAACCTGGCGACTCGCCACGACGCAGGTCTTCGGAAAACTTGTTAGGAATAATCATCACGTAATTGACCTTGCCGCTGCGCATCCAGCTTTCCGCCTGCTCCTGATTCTCGGCGTAGGCGTCGATCTCAAAAGCTTCAGACAAGGTAAATTTATCAATCAGGTTGCGGCTAATGGCGCTACGATCATGGTCAATGACCGCAATAGGTAAGTCTTTCACTTCGAAGGTCATCGCGTAGCCACAGATCAACACTTCGAGTGTATAGAGCCAAAATACCACGCCGAGAATGGTTTTATCTCTGGCAAACTGAATAACGTCTTTAAGGATTAAGGCGCTGAGACGTCCCCACATGATGTTTCTCCTGACCTGATTCGTTTGTTTCTCTTCAAAATCTAAGCTGGCTTCTTTTAAAGACTCAGCTACTTTCTCCAAAAACCAAGTTACTTTCTTATAAAGACTAAGCGACCTTCTTTTTGAAAATAGCTACTGCACTAAAAAATACCACCAGTGTATAAGCCAGTAACAGGCCCAGGGGCTGGATCATTTCAGTCAGCCCCGCATCCTTAAGGATAATCCCTCTAGAAATATCGACAAAGTAGCGGGCCGGAAAGATATGCGTATAAATTTGTACCGGCTCGGCCATCGCATAAATGGGAAAGACAAAACCCGAAAACAGCATGGCTGGCATCATGGTCACCACCAGTGCCAACAACACAGCCAGCAACTGACTATTGGTAACGGTTGAAATTAACAAGCCAATGCCAACATTGCAAAAGACATAGATAAGTCCAGCGATTCCGAGATAAGCCAGATTGCCGTTAAACGGTACGCCAAACCAATAGAAGCCTAAAGCAACAATGGAAGCCAGCTGCAGGGAAGAAATAAAGCCATAGGGAATTAACTTGCCCAGCAAAAATTCTGGCACCGTCAAAGGTGATGCATAAATTTGTTGTATGGAACCACTCTCTTTTTCGCGGACGATGGCAAGGGTGGTAAGCAGAGGAGGGAAGGCGGCAATAATCACCGCATACAATCCTGATACCACATAGATGACACTTTGCAAACTGGGGTTGTACCAGATCCGGGTCTGGATATTGACCAGTTTGTTATCCCGCTCCTTAAACTTCGAAACAATGGACATGCCATAATTAAGTGCCACCAGGGCTGTGGCTGAATAGGTGCCATCAATGAGTAATTGCACCTCAGGCAGGCTGTCTCTGCCCACCCGGGAATTAAAGCCGGGAGGAATCACCAGGGCGAGTTTTACTTCGCTGCTTTCCATTGACTTGCGAATTTGCAATTCGGAACTGTACTGTCTGACCAGTTTGAAGTAGCGACTCTTGGCAAAGGCGTCGGTCAATGCAGCACTGGATGGACTTTGATCCTGATCCAATACGCCCAGTTTGACGTCTTCAACCTCCAGTGAAATAGCGTAGCCAAACATAAACAACATCATCACCGGGAATAAAAATGCCGTGGATAAGGTAATTCGGTCACGGATTATTTCGCGGCTTTCTTTACGCATGACGGCAAATAATCGATGAAACTTCATGACACTACCCGCTGGTCGTCGATACGTTGATCTTCTATTTTAATATAGGACAGGAACATATCTTCGATGCTTTTAGCCTCGTATTCGGGCGGTAGTTCCTTGATCAGTTGATCGGCCTGACCGACACCAATCAAACGACCCTGGTGCATCATGCCAAGGCGGTGGCAGTAATTCGCTTCTTCCATATAGTGCGTGGTGACAAATATCGTCGTACCCACCTCTGCCAATGTTTGAATCAACTGCCAAAATTTATAGCGGGCCGCCGGACTGACCCCAGATGTTGGCTCATCGAGAAATACCACTGCCGGCTCATGCATAATCGCGCAGGCTAAAGCCAGACGCTGATTCAGTGCCCCGGACATGTCGGCTACCAAGTTGTTTTTAACATCGCCAAGATCGGTGACGCCAACGGCCCAGTCAATGGCCTTTTTCCTGTCGCTACGACTAAGACCGTATACACCCCCAAAAAAAGACAGGTTTTCCGAGACCGTTAGATCGGGATAGAGCGAAAACCGTTGTGACATATAGCCAATGTGATTACGGAGTTTTTTGTGTTCGTCACGAACACTGACGCCACCAATCCAGGCATTGCCTTCGGTGATTGCCTGTAGACCGCAAAGGGCTCGAATAAAGGTGGTTTTACCCGCGCCATTAGCGCCGAGAAAGCCAAAGACTTCACCGGGGTGGATCTCCAGGCTGACATGATCGTTAGCGACAAACTCGCCAAAACGAATAGTCATGCCTTCAGTGCGTATTCGGCCGCCCTCAGGCAAGCGTTCGGGCAAATGAATTTTTGGTGGCCGTTCAGCGTAGGCGGTGCTTTTTTCGCCGCCGCTGAGCATGGTGTAGGCATCATCCAGGGAAGATGCCACCGCCTCTATGACACCATTGTTCTGTGTCAGGGCTGCCTTCAAATCAGGGGCGATATGGTTTGCGGGGTGTAGCTGAAAATGCACACTCTCGGCCATATGGCGAATACTTAAGGTATCTTCATGGGCAACCAGCGCATTGTGGGCAGCACCGCGATCATCGGTGATAAGTTCATAGACGTGCCCAGTACAACGGCGATGTAAATTACTGGGGGTATCTACCGCGAGCACCTCACCTTCATGGAGAAACGCCAGGCGATCACAGTGTTCCGCTTCATCCATATAAGGCGTGCTGACCACAATACTCACACCGTCGTCACGAGATTCATGGAGCATGTCCCAGAGCTCTTTCCGAGAAGCCGGATCAACGCCGAGGCTGAGTTCATCAAGCAGGAGCAGACGCGGCTCATGTATAAGGTTCGAACACAACGATAATTTCTTACGCATACCGCCGGATAAATTACCGGCAGGGCGACTCAGGAACTTATACAGGCCAGCCATTTTCAGCAGCCGTTCCTGACGTTGTTTAAACACGTCTTTGGAGAGCCCGCGGATGTCCGCAGAAAACTTCATGTTTTCTTCGATGGATAATTTGTCGTAAAGGGCAAAACCCTGGAACATGTAGCCAATGTGGGAGTTGATCCAGTAAGCATCCTTTACGGTATCGTGATCCATCACCGTGCACGTGCCTTCGGTGGGATCAAGAATTGCTGCCATCACCTGCATAAGAGTAGTCTTACCGGCGCCATCCGGACCTAAGAGGCCAAAAATCTCACCGTGACGGACGCTCAGGTTGACGTTTTTTAGTACCATCTTGTCGCCATAGGCTCGGTACAGATTTTTAGTGGCGATGACAACACGATCAGTACTGGTTTCCGTGGTATCTTCCTGATCGAAACCCATAACGGCGGGCGTGGTCATTTCGGCTGGACCATGTATGGGTGAGCGCGTTTAGTCTGGTTGCACATATTTATCTCAGTGGACAAATTAACATCAGTTGGCGCAGTCCTACTATGCGTTAGCGCCTTACTACCAGGGCTAACGCGGTACTATCAGGTTGTCAGGCCATGCTTGATTATCGTCCCAACGGATCCATGAGTCGGCGGGCATACCTGGTTTCAGGTAGCCATCAGAATTCGCCAGTGCCAGCACCACGCCAAAGACCATGCGCACCCGTTCTTCGGGCATATTGATATCCCGAGGCGTAAATTGTGCGTGTTGGTCTACGCGCTTAACCCTGCAGTCAAAATACCTATCTTCGAAAGCACTGACCTGAACCTTGCAGGGTGCATCCAGTTTAACTTTGCCGATAACTTTTTCCGGGAGGTAAACCTTTAATTCCAGATCATCCATATCAACCAGCACCGCTACCAGCGCTTCACGTACAGCCAACTCGCCCAGCTCAATGCCTTTGGCCAAAATGGTCGCCTTCATGGGTGCATAAATACTGGCCTTATCGATATCAATCTGGAGCAACTCCGCTTCTCGCTCTGCCACTATAGTCCGCGCTTTACTTTTAGCTAGCTGAGCGCTTAAGGCTCGCACCTTACCCAGCGCTTCACGGTACACGTTAGTAATCTGATCCAGTTTCTGTATGGTGACGATGCCTCGTTCGCGTAATTCCGTATAACGTTTAAGATCGCGTTCAGCGGTAGCCAGCAATTCTCGCCAGGTCGAGAGATCCTCGACAAAACGCTGCTGCTCTATTATTAGTGCTTCTGTATTGGCCCTGGCAATGGCTAGTCGGGCGACATTATCCCGGGTATCAAGGGCAACCAGTAATGATCCCTGCTCTACTGCCGCGCCTTCAACAAGCTTGGTTTCCAGCACCCGACCCGTCACCTCAGCACTAATGCTTACTTCGGTGCCCTCCACATGGCCATTACCATAGAGAAAGCCTTCCTCGAGCTGTGGTGGCAGTGTGTAGATATAAAAGGCGTAAGAGCCGGCCGCAATGAGAACGACGACAAGCACTGTCCAAATCCAACTTTTCATAAACGTAAACCAGTTTTCCGGGTGGGAAATACCCGAATTCTTGGGTGGCTAAATGCTGACTATTTAATGCGAGACTGGAGCGCTCATCAAAATATATTGATATGGAGTTATGGTCAAGCCTTTTTTAGAATACCTCGCTCCTCGGTAACACGCCGTAGCCCCGCTTCAAGCTTGGCTATCTTTGCCTGGCCGTCGGCTCGGTTGGCTTGTTGAGGGCTGGACTCGCCATAGCGTTTCATACAGGCATACAGGCTGTGTGCTTGTTCCTGATCATTCTGCCACTTCAGCTACGGAACAGCCTCGATCCGTGATCTGCTTAACAGCTTCAATCTTGAATACTTCTATGTACCGCTTGCTGATCATAAACTGCTCCAATCGCGTTACATTTTAACGCTATTGGGTGCCTGGCAAACCCTGGGAAGTCCAGTCACAGGTGTTCATTTGGTTATGTATGGATTATTTGTCGGCGTACCTTTATCTATCGCCTTTATTATCGCCATATTGAAGGAGCGTCGTTCTATACAGATTATCAGGCTTGGGGAAAAACCCGCTACCCAGAAAAAAGTCTTTAACAAAACGAGATACAAATATGGCCGTAAAGCCAATATTCAGCCTGTAGCCCTACTTTTATTGACAGGTTTCTTCCTGGTGTTTTCAGTCTGGGGTTCCATGCAAGCCTATAAAATTACTCAAGATATAAGGCCGTGCAAGCAACAGTTAGCGGGTCAATAAACTACGCAACTAACCGTGCCCGGCAGCCTACGCTACGCCTCGGCGTTCAATGCTCATGCACCACGTCAGGTTGATGGACATTAACAACCCGAAGCTGTTCGCCGTTAAATTTCTTCATCACGTCAAACATCCTTCGCTGCACTATTTTTACATTGGCTTCCTTGACGTGGCCGTAGCCTCGAATAAAGTGCGGCAGGCCTGCCAGTTCAACGGCTAAGGGCAGCTTTTCTGCGGTCAAGTTTGCCAACAGGTGCTCAATTTGTTGTTCATAGTCGGCGATTAGCTGTCGCTCCATTTTACGTTCAGCTGAATAACCGAAAGGGTCAGCGGCGGTACCGCGCAGGAATTTGAATTTCGCCAGCGCCCCGAACACTGGCAGCATCCAGCCACCGAATTCTCGTTTAATAAGCTGGCCTGAATCGGCATCGCGTTTTGCCAGCAGGGGCGGCGCAAGGTGGAAACGCAGACGGAGTTTGCCATCGAACTGTTTTGCCAGGGCCCGCTGAAATTCTCCGTTGGTATAAAACCGTGCGACTTCGTACTCGTCCTTGTAAGCCAGCAATTTAAAGTAGTAACGCGCCACTTTGTCGGTCAGGGCCAGGTCGGTACCGCTATTAATGGGAGAATCAGCACCGCTACTGCCACCCTGCGTGCTACTGGCGTCACCTTGATCAGCCAGCAGGCTGGTTTCGGCCTGTCGCACCTTGTTGACCAGGGCAAGGTAACGTTCCGCATAGGCCTGATTTTGATAGGCGACCAGTTCCCCGTAGCGGTAATTAACCACTTCGTCGAGACTTTGCGCAGCCATGATATCAAGGGGTTTTGGACCCAGACCAGCGAGCGCCCTCACGCGGTCGGGGTGGTCGGCAAAACGTCGACCCCACAGAAAAGCCTGCAAATTGGCCTCAACCGCGACACCGTTCAGGCGAATAGCCTGTTCAAGGGAATCGCGTTGTAGTGGTAGCAAGCCTTTTTGCCAGGCATAGCCGAGCAATATCATATTGCCAGCCAGGGCATCGCCCAACAAGGCCAAACCCAGCGCGGTGGCATCCAGAAAATGACCGCCACCGGCACTGACCGCCGCCTCAATCGCCTGAGTCATGGCCTGTTCCGGAAAAGGTGCATCGGGGTTACTGGTAAATTCGGCGGTGGGTGCATCATGATTATTGACGACCGCCGCTGCGACATCGGCATTCAGTCGCGCCAGGGAATCCTGGCCTGAGGACACCACCAGATCAGCGCCCAACAACAAGTGTCCTTTACCCCGTGGCACGCGCGCGCCGTAGATAACCGCCTGACTATTGGCAATGCGTACGTGACTGGTGACGGCGCCAAATTTCTGCGCCAGCCCGGTCTGCGTCAACACAGCGGTGCCTTTGCCCTCAACGTGGGCGGCCATGCCGATGATGGAGCCAACCGTGAGCACGCCCATACCGCCGACACCCGTCAACAGAATGCTGAACGGCTCGCTTAACGGGGCTATCGCCGGTTCCGCGATGTCGGGAAAATCCACCGTGCCAATGGGGGACACGGTCTTGCGAATGCTCCCGCCCTGAACAGTGACAAAGCTTGGACAAAAGCCTTTGAGGCAGGAGTAATCTTTGTTGCAGGCGCTTTGATCAATCTTGCGCTTGCGGCCTAATTCGGTTTCGTTCGGCAGGACGGATAAGCAATTGGATTTAACCCCGCAATCACCGCAGCCTTCGCAGACGCGTTCGTTTATAAAAACGCGTTTATCCGGGTCTTCAAGCAGGCCGCGCTTTCGGCGGCGGCGCTTTTCTGTGGCGCAGGTCTGCTCATAGATAATTACGGTGGTGCCGTCCAGATCCCGCAGGGATTTTTGAATGGCGTTGAAGTTATCGCGATGATCGACAGATAAACCCTCAAACTGGGGAAAATCCCGGTCGTATTTTTCCGGCAAGTCGCTGACCACGGCGATGCGTTTGACCCCTTCACCCTTCAACTGATAAACCATCTGTTCAACGGTCAGGCTGCCATCGACGTGCTGGCCACCGGTCATCGCAACGGCGTCGTTGTACAGAATTTTGTAGGTGATATTGGCGCCGGACGCGATAGCGGCGCGGATCGCCAGAATACCGGAATGAAAGTACGTGCCATCACCAATATTCTGATAAACGTGGCGGGTATGGGTAAAGGGCGCCTGCCCTATCCAGGAGGCGCCTTCACCGCCCATTTGCGTGAAGGTCTGGGTATCGCGATCCATCCAGGTGACCATGAAATGGCAACCTATGCCTGCCATGGCGCGGCTGCCTTCGGGCACCTGGGTCGACGTATTGTGAGGGCAACCGGAGCAAAACCAGGGTTGCCGCTGGGGCAGGGCTGGTAACTTCGCCGCGCCGGATTGCTGAGGATCAGCGGTTGCCGATCCTGATCCTGAACCAGGCCGAAACCCTGACGTATCTGCCCCAAGTTTGGCAAGGCGTGCCACCAGCACCGCCCCGACATCCGCGGCGCTTAGCTCGCCAACGTTACTCAGCAGATCACCACCCTGTTCATCCCGCTTGCCAAGCACCCGGGGGCGATCACCTTCGGGCAGGTGATAGAGCAGATTTTTGAGTTGTTCTTCAATGAGGGCTTTTTTCTCTTCAACCACCAGGATTTCTTCAAGGCCGGAGGCAAACGCGGTTATCGCCTGCGGCTCCAGCGGCCAGCTCATGGCCACCTTGAAGACACACAAACCCAGTTTTTCTGCCGCCGCCTGATCAATGCCGAGATCGTCCAGTGCCTGCATCACGTCAAGCCAGCCCTTGCCGGTGGCGACAATGCCCAGCCGGGGTTGCGTACAGGCGATAATGACTTTGTCGATCCTGTTGGTCCGAGCAAACGCCTGCGCGGCCTGTAATTTGACCTGTTGTAGACGTTTTTCCTGTTCCAGAAAGGGGTCGGGCCAGCGGCAGTGCACGCCACCCTCGGGCATGACAAAGTCTGTTGGCTCAACCAGCTGCATGCGCTCGGGATCGATTTCTGCCGAGATCGCCGCATCCATGTTCTCGGGCGTGGTTTTCATGCCCACCCAGCAACCACTGAAGCGGGACATTTCCCAGCCGATAATGCCGAAATCCAGAACGTCCTGGACACTGGCCGGATTCAGCACCGGCAGCGAAGCGCCAATTAACATCGGCTCGCTTTGAAAGGCCAATGTTGAGGACTTGGCCATGTGATCATCACCCACGACGACGAGCACGCCACCGTATTTTGAGCTGCCGGCGTTGTTGGCGTGTTTCATGGAGTCCATGGCGCGATCGAGGCCGGGGCCCTTGCCGTACCACAAGCCAAACACCCCCTCATACCTGGCTTCGGGGAATAAATTGACCTGCTGGCTACCCATGAGCGCAGTGGACGCCAACTCTTCGTTAACACCCGGCTGGAAATGGATATTGTGTTCTTCAAGATGCTCTGTCGCCTGCCACAGCGCATTGTCGTAGCCACCGATGGGCGAACCCCGATAGCCGGAGATAAACCCCGCCGTATTCAGGCCACGCGCCATATCCCGCTGGCGCTGCAACATAGGTAGTCGCACCAGGGCTTCAATGCCGGTCAGATAGGCCCTGCCTCGTTCGAGGGTATATTTGTCATCCAGAGAAACTGCCACGGCACACCTTTACACGTCGTTTAATCAGGAAAAAACCACTGCGTCATCGGCCCTAGTTTAAACCTCAGGCAACCTAAATTGAGACTTTTTTTGGTAAAGGTAGTTCTACTACAGATTATGGCTATCGTTCCTGCAGTATCCTGACCCAACAGCTACACCTGGCAGGTATTCGAGGAAGATGATGAAGGTCTTCGGAGAAAGAAGGTTGACACCGCGGCAGCGACACTTGACCCGCCACCCATGCCCACGGCAAACGACAGGGCATCGGCAGCGATTACTACGGGCTTCAGCTTACTATCTACCGAGTTACCGAGCTAGCTACCGAGCTACCGATGTAACAAAAGTACTACCGGGCCACCAGGGAGTGACCGGAGGTTTACTGGGGTGGCAGGTCTTCAACACTCAGGTGGGATACATCGATTTCTACGGCTTCGACGTGCCGTTTTTCATCACTTTTTAATAAATCGCCTTCCATCGGCTCAATGGCCAGCGCGCTGATGTCTACTTCGACGGGGACCACTCTGGGCCGCTCGTTTTCATTGAGTACATCCGCACCCACGGGGGCGAGAGAGAAATCGCCGGGGGCTGAGCCAGATTCACTGGGCGGTCGCTGGCCTGGGGGATGCGCGCCACCGGCGTCAGCAGCCGCACGCTCGGAAGCGCGTTCAGGCGCGCTATTGCTACCCGACGCGGTCCCCTGAGTGACCTGCGCTTCCGCTCTGGCAGCATCAGGCTCTGCACCTGCACCCGCTGAGTCGGCGGCGACCTTTGCTGGCCGCAACTCGACCAGCGCACCGGCTTTTAGCATAGATTCTTTATATAGCTCTGCCGCGGGGCCATCAAGATTACGGCGAATCACAACGGGACGCCCGGAGAACAGTTGTTGCAATTGTTTGTCGTCTGCATTGAACAGTTTTTTTAAGCGCTCGCGCACCCCCATAATATTTTCGCCCGGCACAATATCGCCACGAAAAAATACGTCTATTAACTGATCGTCCATATCAACATGCCTCTGATCAAGCCTCGACACTTCTAATTATTGGCTATAAATGATGATAATTCGAGTAGCTAGTTGGCATATTCAACATTACAGCCCTGTTGTGAATCTGGCCATAAAACATGACCGTAAAAGACCGCCAGCACAATTAGCCTGAACGCCCCTGCCCTGGCGCTCGGGATATCAAGCGCCAAACCAGCGTTGCCCTATCACCGCGCCCCATATCAACAGAAACACGGCCATACTCAATAATACGGCGGCGGAACCCTGATCTTTGGCGCGCCCCGCCAGTTCGGAGCGCTCGGGACCGATCAGGTCAACCACGGCTTCGACAGCTGAATTGAGTAATTCGGTAATCAGTACGATCAGCATGGAACCCAGCAGCAGACTCAGATCTGTCAACGTTTCCGCGATCAGAAATGCCAGGGGCAACAGTATCACCCCCAGGAACAGCTCAAAACGAAATGCTTCTTCATGGCGGAAGCAGGCAGTAAGACCCAGCCAGGAATACCGGGCCGCACAGACAAAACGTCTATACAGCAAACCCGTCACGGAACCTGTCGCTGGGGTGCCATGCGCTGGCGAAACCTCTGGCGGGGTGCCGTCAGGGGATCGACTCAAGACACTGCTCCATTGCCGTTGATCTGTTGGTCCATCTCCCGGGCTGGCGATATCTCTCTGGGCACCCCAACCATGCGCGCTGGCACGCCGACCACAGTGGTGTGGGCTGCTACGGCCTCCAGCACCAGGCTACCCGCGCCAATCTTGGCGCCCTCGCCCACTTCAATATTACCCAACACCTTGGCGCCAGCAGAGATCAACACCCCGGTACGAATCTTGGGATGGCGGTCTCCGGACACATTCCCGGTCCCACCCAGTGTCACTGAATGGAGCATGGACACGTTATCTTCGATAACTGCGGTTTCGCCAACGACGACTGCGGTGGCGTGATCAATCATGATGCCGCCACCAATTTGAGCGCCCGGATGAATATCAACGCCAAATATCTCTGAACAAAGGCTCTGTAAATGCAGCGCCACCGCCTGTCGGTTATGCTGCCATAAATAATGGGCGATGCGATGTACCTGGAGGGCGTGAAACCCTTTGAAATAAAGCAGTGGCATCGAATAATACTCGCAGGCCGGATCCCGTTCCCGGTAGGCAACGATATCCATACGCATCTTTTTGGCAATATTTTCGTCCGCCGCCAGGGCCTGAGTAATAACCCGACTAACGGCTAATTTTGAAACCGTGGCATTGCCGAGAATTTCTGCGAGGGTATAGGCAAGCGCGGACTCGAGTGAGTCGTGGCTTAATATTGCCGCATGAAAAAAGCTACCCAATACAGGTTCTTCCCGGGAGAAGGCTCTCGCTTCAGCAATAATATCGATCCACAATTGATCGGGTGTTTCTTTCATCGGACTCTTTAGCCTGGTGCCTGGTGCCTGTTAGCCTGGTGCTCGCTCGGGACTTGCCTGCCCGTCTGACGTGTTTTTGCTGAAGACCTGATTATTGACCACTTCGCGCTCAGCACGTCATACGGCTAACAAATTGATGCTTAGTCGCACGATCAGGCAACCGTTGTCACCATGTCATGTTGTGAATATCGCCGATTACCGCCACGGATTCAATGCCAGCACATTACAAAGCGCTGATAAATTTCGTCAAAATTATCCAGTAGTGTCTGTTTGAGCAGGATATCAGTCTGGGCAAGCGCTTCACATAACACCGTTTGAGTCATGACTCGTTCAAACCCTTCAGCTGTAGGACGATGACTCAAATGCCATGGCTCCGGCGCCACGCCGCCGTGATTCGCGTCGTAAGGCCGATAAAATGCGGTGGCCCCACGCACCATTGTTTCATCCAGCCAGCGGGTCAAACCATAAAACACACCACCCTCTGCATATTCTTCTGACACCAGCTGTAGCTGATAAGTCGAATCCACCGCGGCCGCATCCCAGATATCGACATCCGTCCCCCAGTGATGACGTGACGCGCCGGGTAATGCTGACCAACGCAAAATGGCGCAGACCTTGTCAAAGTCGCCGAGCCGAGCCATCGCCAACGGCTGCCCATCGCACCCGAGCACCGGTCGCTCGCCGCAGGCTTTTGCATTCCAAATAGCTAGCTGTCGATTAAATGAACGAAAACCACTGGCCAGACGTAAATCCAGACCAGCGTGACGGGCCAGATCAACCAGCGCTCGGTACGGGCCAACAACGTTCTGATGCAGAAAGTGTCCCGGGAAAACCTCTGCCACGTGTGTCTCCGTCCGACCGGTCAACAGTTCAGCGTTCATGTCGTCGCAAGGATGATTGAGTTTTTCTGAGTTGCATTTTTCTGACAATCCCCACGGCCGTTATCTTTCAGGGCCTTGCTAAAAACCTAATTACATCTCTCAGGCAAGCAAAAAACTGCTCGCGTAATTCGTTTTCTGCGACGACGCCCAGGAATATGTGCGCCGACTCCGAATCAACAATCCCACAAACAAATTCGTCGTGATCAAACGCTGAGGAACGCGGCAGATTTTTCACACCGTCACCGAGGATCTTCGAGTAACTATTAGCTCTACTGCCACGGCGCAACTGCGCCTAAGGACAACTTGCGCTTAGCTAACGACCAGACGACCATTCAACACCTACATCCAGCTCAATCGCCGCCAGAGCGATTAATAGTGAGGCGGTTTTTCATCAGTAATCGAATGCTCCAATGACCCGCTTCGCACACTGTCAATTTGCACCTGGCAACGCAGCAACGATGCCTCCAGGCTATCAATGCGATTTTGCTGCTGATATAGCACATCATTAAGTGCTTTGAGCATGTCTTCCTGATAAGCAATTTTAATTTCAAGCTCGGTTAACCGCTGATCACTCATCGCCGATTCACCTGCCGCCAGTCACGCCGTAATCGCTCATTTTTATGCTGCCACCCTCCGTGAGAACCACGGGCACTGGCCACCACGATGTACGCAGACTGGTCTCGAGCTGGTAGTCGACCGTTGGTTGCGGCTGTCGCAGCAATTCCGTGACAACGCGTAAACCGCTGATCAGGTTGGTGCCAGCTTCGAGCAGCACCCGCGATTCGCTGTAACCAGGAATGGCCACCATCTCGCCAGATACTCCGGACGCGACCTTGTGGCCATTCAACCACAGGGCGTAGGACATACCAGCAATATTCAGATCGCCACTGTTGGGATTGACAATGTTCAGGCCGATTAAAAACCGCTGTTCCAGCCCCACACGCGGCAATGGCTGGATACTGGTCAGGCGAACCTCAGGTTGCTGACGCGCGGGATTAAACACGGCGCAACTGGTCAACAGCATAAGCATAAACCACGGCGCTATTCTTGCTGTTCGCACTTTCTGCATAGTCTGGTTCCCCGATTAATCTTCACTATCCGGCTCAAAAAATAGCCACTGCACATTGGGAAACTGTGCTTTGAACCCCGTTTCAACAGTGTTTATTTGTGCCACCAACTCCGCTGCGCTGCCATCGCGCTCCACCATAGCAGCTTTTACCGCTACCAATACGTCATTGCCCATGCGCAACGTCAGCACATTGAATACCTTATCAACCTCCACGCGGCTATTAAGCCATTGAACCATTTTTTCTTTGACGTGGGCCTCTACACCCTGCCCCACCAACAGCGCCTTGACCTCAACACCGATAAGCACGGCGATAACAATAAGCAGCACACCAATGGCGATGCTACCCAGGGCATCGTACATTGGATTGCCCGTAAATATCGCCGCCAGCAGCGCCAGCAGCGCAAAAATCAATCCTAACAGCGCCGCAATATCCTCCCCAAATACCACCATCAAATCACTTTCGCGGGTGTCGCGAAACCAGCGCCACAGACCCTGATCTGCTGGCCTGATTTTATTTATTTCGCGAATGCAGCCCAACAAGGACAGGCCTTCCGCAAGCACAGCGAACACCAGTACGCCAATCGCTATCCAGGGGGATTTAAGCGGCTCCGGATCATGGAGCTTGTGCCAACCTTCATAAACTGAAAACAGGCCGCCCATGGCAAACAGCAAAATGGCCACCAGAAAAGACCAGAAATAGATTTCCTTGCCGTAGCCAAGGGGGTAATCGGGGGACGGCGGGCGCTTCGCTCGCTTCAGCCCCAGCAATAACAAAAACTGGTTGGAACAGTCGGCAACAGAGTGGATCGCCTCTGCGAGCATAGCGCCTGAGCCGGTGATCCAGGCGGCGACGCCCTTGGCTACCGCGATCGACCCGTTTGCCGCCAGCGCGTAAAAGATACTTTTCTGAGAGTCTGCGCCGTGTGTCATAATCGCTGCCATTGAATTTTTACAATCTGTACGCATCTTATAGGCAGTCCATAGCAAACTCCACGACGGAGGAGGTTCAGGTGTTACGTATCGGGTTGTTTTTAGCAACAAACGTTGCCGTGCTGGTGTTGTTTTCACTGGTCTTTCAGGTACTTGGTCTCAATCAGTTTCTGGCCGCCCAGGGTATCCAGTCCGACACCACGTCACTGCTGATTATGTGCGGCTTTTTTGGCTTCGCAGGTTCCTTCATCTCGCTGCTGCTATCGAAGACGATGGCGAAGATGAGTACCCGCACTCATATCATTGACCAGCCCGCCAATGAACAGGAGCGCTGGCTGGTTAATACCGTCACCGAACTCGCCCGTAAGGCCGACATCGGCATGCCTGAAGTGGGCATCTTCCCCGCCCAGCAATCCAATGCTTTCGCCACCGGCTGGAACAAAAACAAGGCGCTGGTGGCTGTTAGCGCAGGCTTACTTGAGCGTTTTGACCGCGAAGAAGCAAAGGCCGTGCTGGCCCACGAAATCGGTCACGTCGCCAATGGCGACATGGTGACGCTGACGTTAATTCAGGGCGTGGTAAACACTTTCGTGTTGTTCTTTGCCCGCATTCTTGGCTCCATCATCGACAAGGCGATCTTCAAAAATGATCGACCCGGTATCGGTTATTTCGTCATTGTTATGGTCCTGCAGGTTGTGCTGGGTATCCTCGCCTCGACGATTGTCATGGCTTTCTCGCGCTGGCGAGAGTACCGCGCTGATGCTGCGGGTGCCCACCTGGCCAGCCGGAGCGGTATGGTCGGTGCGTTGCGCCGCCTGCAGGCGGAGTCCCAGGCCCATGTCCCCAATGAAATGCCCGACACCATGACGGCACTGGGTATATCCAGTGGCTGGAAGGAACACGCCAGTAAACTGTTTATGTCACACCCGCCGCTCGAGCAGCGTATCGAAGCGCTGCGCCGGGGCGTGTAATTTGAGCGAGCAAGCCCTGTGCGCGGTTGACGACATACCGGACGGCGGCAGCAAGGGTTTTACGCTTGATGATAAACACACTGCTATCTTCGCTGTCCGCAAGGGCAGCGAAGTTTATCTGTACCGCAACATCTGCCCCCACGCCGGTTTCGAACTGAACTGGACGCCCGACAAATTCCTAGATCGCAACCGGGAATACATAATGTGTTCGGCGCATGGCGCGCTGTTCGACATCTCCACAGGCAGCTGCTTTGCTGGCCCCTGCACGGGCTCAAGGCTGAGTCCGGTCGCGCATACCATCGAAAAGGGGCAGGTCTACTTACAGCCCTAACGCCCTGTTTTTACGCCCTTCAACAAAACCGACTGCCACGAATTAGCCATTGAGGCGAGCCAGGCAGATGCCTAACCGCCAACGACCAATGCGCTTTATTTTTTGCATAAAAACAGCAAGCTTGCGTGAGAGGAATCGGATCGACCACCAGGTATCAGGACCCGTTTTCACACAAGTCCCGCCACCTGATGGTCAGCGCCTGATACCTGTCGTCGATAAAGCAGCGTCTACTTTAGAATGTAATAACGGCCCGCGTAATTTCTCCGCCTTCCAGCAGACCGAAGGCGGTATTGATATCGCCCAGGCCAAAGCGGTCTGTCACCATGGAATCCAAATCAAGCCGACCCTGTTTGTAAAAATCGAAGTAAGTTAGCGCGTCAATATGAAACCGATTGGAGCCCATAAAACAGCCCATAATTGATTTCTCGAGATAGAAGTGCCCGGGGTCGACCTCAAACGTCTGCCCGGTAGGGATAGCGCCAACGATCACGGCCAGCCCGCGGGGCGCCAGGGCATAAAAGCACTGCCGGGATAACTGTGTCATACCAACCGCGTCAAAGGCGTAATCGACACCGCCCGCGCTGAGCTTTTTGATCGCCTTTACCGGGTCGCCATCCGGGCTGTTGTCGCCGCCAAGAATGGTATGAGTCGCACCAAATTTACGGGCAGTTTCAAGCTTTGCTGGCACGACATCTACCGCAATAATTTGTCTCGCACCCGCTATACGGGCGCCCTGAATAATCGAAATGCCAATGCCGCCCACACCAAATACTGCCACGGTTGAGCCAGGCTGTACTTTGGCTGTATTGAGTGCCGCCCCAACGCCGGTAGTCACCGCACAACCAACCAGCGCCGCGCTGGTCAGGGGGATGTCTTTATCAATCTTGACCACCGCAGTCTCATGGACCAGCATTTTTTCGCAAAAGGCTGACAGGTCAGCGAACTGGGTAATGCGCTTGCCATCGATGGAAATTCGCGGCGTATCGTCCTTTTTCCGTTGGCATGCTCTTCTGTCCACGCAGAGATAGGGGCGGCCCTGTAGACATTGCCTGCACTGCCCACAGAACATCGACGTGCAGGCAATGACGTGATCGCCGACCGCCACCGATTTAACTGCTGAGCCGATCGCTTCAACAACGCCGGCCGGTTCGTGTCCCGGGATGGTGGGCACAGGCCCCGCGATGGAACCCTTAACAAAGTGGACGTCGCTATGGCAAACCCCGCAGGCGGCCGTGCGGATTAATACTTCATGCGGTTGCGGCTCATCAATATCAACGTCTTCAATAGTAAGGTCTACGCCGATTTCACGGAATACCGCTGCTTTTGCTTTCATGGTCGTCCCCTTTTCTGTTATTTGGCAGGAGCATATCAGAATGCTTCCTACCTGGTGTTACCCACGTGATGCCTCAAATCCGCTCTTAAAGTTATCCTTAAGCCTTGGTCAAGACAAGCGTGGCCGCATCATAGCTGATTTATAGCCGCTTTATAGCCACTTCCTACATAGCAACTTCCTACGCGACGCAGACACGCACGAACCAACGCTAGACGAGCGCTGGCGGATCCATGCACGTTTGTTGTCGCGCCTGATAACATCCCCTACAATCTCCCGAGCTCGCATATCAAACGCACCAACCTGGCAACTAGCGCATACTTAAACAACCGAGGCACATATCCCATGAGCAACGTAGAAGATCATCTGGCCATCCGCGAACTAGCAGCGCGTTACAACCGTGCTTTTGACTACGGCGACCCGGAAGCCTGGGTCAAGTGTTTTACCGATGACGGCACGTTTGAAATGGGCGGCAAGCAACTGGCCGCTGGCAGTGAAGCGCTGCTGGCTTTTGCCAAAAAGATGATTCCGACCATGAAGGTTAAGCACTGCACCACCGACGCCATCGTTGAAGTTAACGGTAGCACGGGTACCCATGACGCCTACCTGATCCTGATGAGCTGTGGCGAAAAAGTCAGCGCCGCCAATTCAGGGCGCTATCTCGACAAGGTCGTCAAACAGAATGGCCAGTGGAAATTCCAGCAGCGCGTGGTTGAAATCGACGGGAAAATGTAATCTCTGTCCGGCTTGAGGGATTCAGACGCCTGCTTAAGGTCACCGCTGATCGCCTTCTCCAAGCAATCACCGGCAACCTGTTGTTTTTAAAACTAACCTGCTGTTTTTAAAGCCAAAAAACCCCTTATTGTTGAGGGGCTTTTTGGTTTCAATGTTAGTCTCAATGCTAGTCTCAATGTAAATTTATAACCCGAGGGTCAACTAATGACCCGGGACAATACCCATAGCCGGAATAAAACATCGGTGGGGAAGATTTTAGTGGGGCAACATAAAAGTTAGTTTGCGCTCCACGACAATTTCGTCAGGCTGCAGTTTACAGCCGTAGGCCAGCACCTCCACGCCCGCCGCCATGGCTTCGCTGAGCGTTTCGGCGTACCCCGCATCAATATCTGCCGCCACCGTGACCTTATCGATACCGCTGAGCTGTACACAAAACAGCAGAACGGAGCGCTGGCCCTCACCGACCATGCGCATCAGTTCGCGAAGATGCCGCGTGCCGCGTGCCGTCACTGCATCTGGGAACCGGGCCAACCCGTCTCCGGCTTCCAGTGTGACATTTTTGACTTCAACGAAACACTGCTCAGTATTTGATTCTAGCAACAGATCGATGCGGCTTTTTTCATCACCGTAACGAACCTCAGTGCGCATGTTCGTATAACCCCGTAGCTCGCTTATGACCCCCATACGGATCGCTTCGGCCGCAAGGCGATTAGGCCGGGCGGTGTTAACACCCGCCAGCAGCCCATTACTGGTAGTGACCACTTCAAGGGTGCCCGGCAGTTTGCGCCTGGGGTTATCGGATCGAGAAAACCAGCACGGGGTGCCAGCTTCCTGGCAGTATTGCATTGAGCCCGTGTTGGCGCAGTGAATGGTCAAAGGCGAGCCATCAGGCAACACCACATCGGCAAAAAAACGTTTGTAACGCCTGACGAAAACCGCTGGTTCGAGGGGCGGATCAAACTTCATGGGCGCCCATCAATCTTTCAGCCTTATCCGTTTTCACTAACCGAAGATCCGGTGTTAATAAACTGTCCGGCCAGCACTTGACCGAGACGCTCCACTGCCAGCTCCAGCCGGTCCAGGCTCTGGGTATAGGAAAACCTGACGTGCTGACGCGCCAGATGCTGGCCGAAATCGGTGCCCGGTGTAAACGCGACACCGGCCCGCTCCAGCATATCCCAGCAGAATGTTTCGCTATCCTCAGCCAGGTTTTCAATACTCGCGTAGACATAAAAAGCGCCTGCAGGCACATGGGGTATAACAAAACCGAGTTCACGCAGCGCAGGCACCAAAAAATCCCGGCGCCGACGCAGCTCCTCCCGGCGCTGCTCCATCAACGCGATGGTCTTCGGTTCGAATGCGGCAATTGCTGCGTACTGGGCAATACTGGGCGGCGAGATGAAAAAATTTTGCGCCATGATGCTGATGGGCGACAACGTGTCCTCGGGCACCACCATCCAGCCCAGTCGCCAGCCGGTCATGCCGAAATATTTTGAAAAGCTGTTAATAACAAAGGCTTCGTCGGTGACTGACAGGATCGAGGTTTCTTTTTGGTCATAGACCAGCCCATGGTAGAGCTCGTCCATAACCAGTACGCCATTCCGCTGCCTGACGACATCGTTGATGGCACGCTGATTAGCGCGATCAATAATTTCACCGGTAGGGTTGCTCGGTGAAGCCACCATCACGCCGATTGTATTGGCCTGCCAGTACTGTTCAACGAGCTCTGCCGTTAGCTGATAGGCATTTGCTGCATCAACCGGCACCAGCTGCGGTTCGCCCCCAGCACGGCGCACAAAATTGGCGTTACAGGGATAACCAGGATCCGTAAGCTGTAAGCCGTCGCCCGGGTTGATAAAAAGATCGCAAATCATGCCCAGCGCGGCACTGCTGCCGGTGGTGACCACCACCCGCTCTGGAGCGATATTAAGGCCATACCGTGTGTCGTAAAATCCCGCTATGGCTTCACGCAACTCGGCGATACCCAGCGATGGGGTGTACTTTGTTTTCTCGTCCGCCAGTGCCCGCGTCGCCGCGGCCACGATCGCCGGGGCTGTGGCAAATGCAGGTTCACCGGCTTCCATTCTGACAATATCCCGCCCCGCGGCCTGCATCGCCACCGCCGCCTCAAGGAAGTCAACAACCTTAAAAGAGGTCATATTGCCCAGCCGGGCGGCATATTTACGCTTGTGATGGATGGTCATAAAACAGGTTCCAGTGCCGGATTGCCATTGTATCTGTTCAGGTATTCGTCCGCACCGACCAGCGGTCATGCAAAATCAATGTAAAAACTCACTTGAAAAAAATGCTCACTACTACTATAAAGGCGGGTTTCGCAATACCTGATACGGAAAGCACTAGATGCCCAAGAAGACAGCAGCTAAAACACCACCAACGACCATCCACGGCTACGCCCCTTACAAGCTGAAAAAGGGCGAGGCTTACATGAATGACAAACAACGGCAGCATTTTAAAAATCTGTTGCTGGCCTGGAAGCAGGAGTTGATGGAGGAGGTGGATCGCACCGTTACGCACATGAAGGATGAGGCCGCGAATTTTCCCGACCCGGCTGATCGCGCCACACAGGAAGAGGAGTTCAGCCTCGAATTACGTGCCCGCGACCGCGAACGCAAGCTCATCAAGAAGATCGACGCCACCGTTGAACTGATTGACTCCGATGAATACGGCTATTGCGATCAGTGCGGTGTCGATATCGGTATCCGCCGCCTCGAAGCACGGCCGACAGCAACGCTTTGTGTCGACTGTAAAACCCTGGATGAAATCAAGGAAAAGCAGATCACTGGCGGCTAAACGTTCTACCATCGGCGCACGCTGATGGCGGCCTATGTCGGCCGGTTCGCTCCCTCCCCTACGGGTCCCCTGCACCTGGGATCCCTGTACACAGCCCTCGCCAGCTACCTTGATGCTCGCGCCAATAATGGCCGGTGGCTACTTAGGATAGAAGACATCGACCCACCGCGAGAGATCCCCGGTGCGGCGAACACGATTATTCAACAACTGGCCAGCCACGGCTTGCACTGGGACGGAACAGTGCTTTATCAAAGCCAGCGTTTGCCCGCCTATACCGAAGCAGCCCAGGCACTTGCTCACCGGGGCCTCACCTACGCTTGCCAGTGCAGCCGGTCGCGGCTGCTACCAATGCATGGCATTTATGACGGCCACTGCCGACCTTTGAACAAGACCCGTGCATCCGCCAGGACCCGTGCATCCGCCAGGGTCTCGTCAGGCGCTATCAGGGTATGTGTCGAAGCCTGTCGTCCTATAAGCTGGCAGGATATTTTTCACCATGCCTGCCACTATGATCTGGCCCAGTTATCAGGGGATTTTGTCATCGTGCGGCGCGACGGATTATTTGCCTATCAGTTGGCCGTCAGTGTCGACGACGCGTTTCAGGATATTACCCATGTCGTTCGCGGCGACGATCTGCTCGACTCGACCCCCCGACAAATCTTTCTATTACGGCAGCTCAAACTGCCGGTCCCGGTGTACGGCCACATTGCCGTCATCAATAACAGCGCAGGCCAAAAACTGAGCAAGCAAAACCGCACGCCCGCGGTCACTATCGCCACACCCGGCGCTAATCTGGAGTGGTGCCTCAACAAACTCGGCATGCCTGTGCCAGGAGATATGACTGGTGCCCCCGTGGAAGACCTGCTGACCTGGGCAGTGCACCACTGGATGCCGGAACACGTGCCAACTGGGTCAATAAGCGTCGACGATGGCTAAAAAACCTGACCAGGATGGACGATATGCATAAAGAATGTATTTTAATTCGAATAGAGTCTAAAAAAGACGCCGCAAACGGTTTGCAACAACACACTTGCATAAAGTAGCATTACGCTCAGTCATGTTAACAATAAGAAATGAATATAATAAAAACAACAAACATAATAATAATGCGAAGCGCGATAATGCTTGAGTTGCTATAAGTTTTAAGGGTGGGTTAGATCCATAAACAAATGGCATATGTTAAGGGAAGCCCTCAGGGGCTTCCCTTTTTGCTGTTCAGTCCCCAGCTCCTTTCCTTGCGGCTTTAATAATTGCTTAAATCGCAACGCCCCATGCACCCAGCCTCGTCCGGTGCTCGGCAAAAATAGGCGACTCAACGAGCGGCTATCTCACGTATAGCCTGTGCTAGAATCTGCCCTCCTCAACAATCCCGCAGATATTAATGCTGAAACGGCTAGCCAAAGTTTTCGACCGATTCAAGCTCCAGACGCCTGATAACGGACCCCATATTATTGCCGCCGGACAGCACAACATCGTCCCCGAGGACATTAGTCGTGGCGCGGCCGAGGTCGTTGCCACGCTTGAACAGAAAGGCTTTAACGCTTACGTCGTAGGCGGTTGTGTGCGTGACCTTCTGCTTGGGCTCCACCCAAAAGACTTTGATGTCGCCACTGACGCCACCCCCGAACAGGTAAAACAATTGTTCCGCCGCTCCCGTATCATCGGTCGGCGTTTTCAGATTGTTCATGTGCGTTTTGGTAGAGAAATAGTCGAGGTGACTACATTTCGTGCCCACCACACCACCGAGACGAGGCCCGGGAAAGACACCTCCCAGCATTCTGAACACGGCATGCTACTGCGCGATAATGTCTTCGGATCAATTGACGAAGATGCCCGCAGACGGGACTTTACCGTCAACGCGCTCTATTATCACCCAGGCGACAACACCATTTACGACTACGCCAACGGCATGGTCGATATTGCCAACAAAACCCTGCGGATTATCGGTGACCCCGTCGCCCGCTATCGCGAGGATCCGGTACGCATGCTTCGCGCCGCACGCTTTGCCGCGCGGCTGGATTTCTCGCTCGCCCCCGACAGCATCAAAGTGATACCCGCATCCGCGCACTTGCTCGGCGCTATTTCTTCCGCGCGGCTGTTTGAAGAAACTCTTAAGCTGTTTATGAACGGCCATGCCCTGGCAACATGGCGGCAATTGCACGCGCTGCATCTGGATCTACAGCTGTTCCCTGAATCAGCAAAACTGGTCGCGAGCAACGAGTTTAATCGCCAGTTTATCGATCAGGCACTGACCAACACCGATGATCGAGTTAACAGTGGCAAGCGGGTCACACCCGCTTTTCTGTTTGCAGCACTACTGTGGCCGGCCGTATGTGAACTGAAAACGCGGCTGGAAAAAAGTGGCGAATCGCCACTTGATGCGCTGCAACACGCGGCAGCCGATGTCACCGGGAAACAGGTCAAACGTCTGGCTATTCCGAAGCGTTTTAGTATCCCCATGCGAGAAATATGGGAATTGCAAGCTCGCCTGACACGCCGCAATGGACAACAGGCCTTTCGTCTACTCACTCATCCGCGGTTTCGAGCAGCCTATGATTTCGTACTGCTGCGCGAACAAAGTGGTGAGGATTTACTTGGCCTGGGTGACTGGTGGACGCAGTTCCAGGACGCTGACCAGGACCAGCGCACAACCATGATCAAAGCCCTTGGCGACCAGGGGCGACCCAGAAAACGTCGACCTCGAACCCGAAAGCCGCCACGGAATGCGGACTGAAGTTTATATCGGGTTGGGCAGCAATCTTGCTTCTCCAGATCGGCAAATGCGGCGCGCGATCACCGCTATTGCCAGGCTGCCCGCAACGAAACTGACCGGTATCGCACCCTGGTACCAAACCCGCGCCGTCGGCCCCGGGCGACAGCCCAATTATCTCAATACAGTCGTGGCGATTGCCACTGCGCTGTCGCCGCTGCGCCTGCTCAAAGCGCTGCAGGGCATCGAACGCCAGCAGGGCCGACGCCGCATTGTGCGTTGGGGTCCCAGAACCATTGACCTGGACATCCTGATATATGGTACGCAAACGATGTATTGCAAAAAGCTAACCATCCCCCATCCTCGCCTCACACAGCGGAATTTTGTGATATTGCCGCTGGCCGATATCGCACCCGATCTGGTGTTACCCGATACCACACCGCTGCGGCAGCTATTGGCAAACTGCAGCACAGCAGGTATCGTCCGCGTCAAAGCTGGAGAGACTAGTGGAAGTACTGGCTAACGACATCGCCCTCAACCTAAATACCGACACGCTCCCGCGTTTTATCGCGATAGAAGGGCCCGTCGGCGTCGGCAAGACCGCACTGGCCAAGCGTCTGGCGGCCACATTTAACTACGACACCCTGCTGGAACAGGCGGACGAAAATCCATTTCTGGAACGTTTTTACAATGACCGACCTGGTGCCGCCCTGGCAACACAACTCTACTTCCTGTTTCAGCGGGTGCGGCAAATAGAGCAATTGCGCCAGGGCGACATGTTCAAACTGGTCCGAATTGCCGATTTCCTGATCGACAAGGATCCATTATTTGCCCAGGTCACACTCGACGATGACGAATTACGGCTGTATCAAAATGTCTACGAACAGCTCACCATCGATAGCCCCGTTCCGGATCTGGTGATCTATTTACAGGCACCCAGCGAAGTGTTGATAGAGCGCATAAATCAACGTGGTGTCGCCATGGAGCGAAACATCGACAAAAGCTATCTCAGCGCCCTGAACGAAGCCTACCGGCAATTCTTTCACTACTACGATCGCTCCCCGCTACTGATCATTAATGCTGCCGAAATAGACCCGGTGCGCAATGATCAGGACTACCGAAACCTGGTGGAATACCTGCTAACCATCAAAAGCGGACGTCACTACTACAATCCCCAAGCGCACAGCTAAGCGAGCCCAGTTTATGAAGGCAGTTACTATCAATACGCTCAACAACCTCAAGGCCGCACACGAAAAATTTCCGGTTATCACCGCCTACGACAGTGCTTTCTCACGGCAGATTGAACTCGCCGAAATAGAGGTGGTACTGGTCGGGGACTCGCTCGGCAATGTCGTGCTCGGCTACGAAAGCACCGTGCCGGTGACCATGTCAGACATGTTGCACCACACCGCTGCCGTTGCGCGCGGCAACAATAAGTCACTGATAATTGCCGACATGCCATTTATGTCCTACTCAAATAAGGCCATGGCTCTGGATAATGCCGCACTACTGATGCAGGCGGGTGCCCAGATGGTTAAGGTCGAGGGCGGTGCGTGGCTGGAGGAGTCGGTTTTGATGCTGGCGGAGCGGGGTATTCCCGTATGCGGGCACCTTGGACTCACCCCCCAATCGGTCAACAAGCTCGGTGGCTATAAAGTCCAGGGCCGGGACGCAGAAGCTGCACAGCAAATTTTTAATGACGCGGAGATATTGCAGAGCGCAGGTGCAGATTTATTGGTGCTGGAATGTGTGCCGAGCGAGCTGACCGCCCGCATAGCGCAGCATTTGACCATTCCTGTCATCGGCATCGGTGCGGGACCCGATGCTGACGCACAGGTGCTGGTGTTGTATGACATGCTCGGATTTTCACCGCGCATACCGAAATTCACCAAAAACTTTCTCGCTGAAACAGGCAATGTTCAGGAGGCGCTTCAGGCTTACGCCAGGGCCGTGCGAAACGGCGAGTTCCCACAACCAGAGCACTGTTTTTCCTGACTGTACGTTCCCAGCTACCAATGCGTGACGACAGACCTGTAACACCGAACATGGTCCGCCGCTATCACCAGCGGCAAAACAACCTGGGTGGACTAATGCGAACTCACTGTGTTTGGCAAAACAAGCGGTGTAAGGTTTCTATAACGAGACTCACTCTGGCATCATCAAGACGGTAATAAATGGCCTGCGCTTCCCGCCGCGTCGCGACAGCGCCCGCGTGACGCAGGGTCGCCAGGTGCTGTGATAACGCGGATTGACTGAGCGGCACACGCTCGTTGAGCTCACTGACTGACAGCTCACCAGCAACCAGCGAGCACAAAATCATCAGCCGATTACTGTTCGCCAACATCTTCAGCAATTGCTCGGCCTCATGGGCATGAACCGTTAACTGCTCAATATCAATAGCCAGTATTTCGCCTGCGTTTGTTCCCCTGGTCATTTTGACCCCACTATTGCTCATCCCGTGCTCATCCATTATTTAGCTGCTCCAAATCTACGCAACGCTATCCCAGAGCCTCGACTTTCAACAATCTGGCGCCTGGTGGTTAATTATAATGCTTCAGCGAAGCGCATCCCGTCCTGAGACCAGCGATTACAAACCACCCCAGACCACCAACATTAAATTATATATTGCTAATTTAATAATTACTAATATAATAAAATCTGCCCCTGCTACCTTGAGGTTGCCCCAATGGAGGTAAAAAGTTATTTCCATACTGACTCATCTACATTTACCCACCTGGTGTGGGACACCGCATCAAACGAAGCGCTGATTGTCGACCCTGTCCTCGACTTCGATTATAAATCAGGTGCTACCAGTACCGCCTCGGCAGACACCCTGATCAATGACATTATCCGCCTTAGTTTAAAAGTTAAATATATTTTCGAAACCCATGCCCATGCCGACCACCTCAGCGCAGCTCCCTATATCCAGCAAACGTGCGGCGGACAGACAGGTATCGGCGCGAAAGTCCCCCAGGTCCAGCAGGTATTCAAAAATATCTTTAACATCGCTGAGTTGGCAGTGGACGGCAGTCAGTTTGACCTGCTGCTAGCTGAAGGAGATACACTGACGTTGGGGCAGTTACCACTTAAGGTTCTGACAACGCCAGGCCATACGCCAGCCTGCGTTTCCTACCAGATCGGTGACGCGATATTTATTGGGGATACCTTCTTTGCACCGACATACGGCACGGCCAGAGCAGATTTCCCAGGGGGTAGTGCGGCCACGCTGTACCAGTCCCTGCAGCGGCTGTTAAGCTTTCCAGACCAAACGCGACTCTTCCTGTGTCACGACTATCCGGACAGGGACGATAAGCCGAAGCCCGTGCATAGCGTTGCAGAACAGCGAACGAAAAATGTACACCTGCAGGGAGACGGGGCTTCCGACTACATCAAGTTACGCAACGCCCGAGACGCACAACTGGACATGCCAACGCTGATATTACCCTCCATTCAGGTCAACATAAGGGCTGGCGAGTTCCCTCCACCCGACGACAACGGCGTGAGTTATCTTAAAATCCCCCTAAATCAATTTTGACAGGAGCAGAGCATGCACCAATTCATTCTGGCCGCCATCGGCGGAGGGCTGATCGGCACCGCTGCGGTGATGATGATGGGCCTTACTGGCCGCATCGCCGGCGTTAGCGGCATTCTATCCGGTGCGTTTACGGAAGCGGGGGAAGACCGACTCTGGCGCATTCTGTTCGTCGTGGGCATTATTATCGGTGGAGCGATTCCAGTCCTGCTGTCAGCCGATTTTAGACCGCCGCAACCCAGTGCTGGCATGTTAGCAACCATTGCTGGTGGTCTCGCTGTCGGTCTTGGCACAGGCCTCGGCAGTGGCTGCACCAGCGGCCACGGTATTTGCGGTATTTCACGGCTGTCACCCCGCTCCCTGGTCGCCACATGCACGTTTATGGCCGCCGGATTTATCTGTGTGTACCTGCTCCGTCATGTCTTTGGAGGATAACAAGATGACTACTCAAAAAACTGGCAAACTTATCGCCTCACTGGCCTCCGGTGTAGTCTTCGGCCTCGGTCTGGCGATATCCGGCATGACTAACACCGACCGTGTACAGGGTTTCCTCGACCTGGCTGGGCAGTGGGATCCCACCCTGGCATTCGTGATGGGTAGCGGACTTATCGTCGCCTTCGTCGGTTACAAGTGGGTACTGAAGAATCCGGCACCGTTGTTTGCTTCAGCGTTCTCCCTACCGACAAAAACAGATATCGACAAACCCTTATTGATCGGCGCCATCCTGTTCGGCGTCGGCTGGGGACTGGTCGGGTATTGCCCCGGCCCGGTGCTTGCCGGTCTCAGTTACGGGTACACTACAACATTGGTGTTCGCACCAACCATGATTGTCGGGTTATTAGTGGCGCGCCCCCTCGCAAAGTTATTCTGAAGTCGTTGCCCATCGGCTGCGGGCCGGATGCCTTTTCTGTTATGTCGAGGGGAGGCGTTCTGCCTGAGATTATCCCGACATCTCCATTTGCAAGCACTAAGCTGCAGACCATAAATCCGGGTTATATCGTTGTTAATGGAAGGCGGATCGTGCCATCGTGTATGCTTGAACGCACCCACCTCGAGTTATGTCGAGTCAATCACAGTCCGTGTCCATCTGCCGTTCTAGCATTACTACGGTAGCGCTCTAACAAGTTCCAGAGGCACTGAGGACGCAACCCGTCTAGCTGGCGAAGAGATTGCCTTTAACACGCAATTACGGTCAGCAAGGACTGGTATCTGATATGACTGACAGGGAGGGAGGAATTAAATTTTTATACAACAGTTCCCATACCGAGTGTAAACCTATAAGCTTCGCACATGTTCTCGATTTAGTTCATGTGGTTACGTGACTTTATTTATGCAATGTCTATAACTAGGCGATACCTCCCGTGCTCCGCACTGCCTGATCCCGGCGATGCCGACGCCGCAGTAATAACCGGTAGGGCCAACCTTCCTGCCTCCGGGTTGCAGCGACTTGCGAACATATCTGCAATTGTCATCAGCTGTGCCGTGGCTGGCTTTCTACCATCTGGGTTTGCAAAAAATGTCAGCGACCTGACGGTACACGACGCCGACACCCAGGTCGAGATAAGCGACGTAAAGGCCGGAACGACCGTCGCTCAAAAACAAACACTGCCATCTTCAACTGACGCCACACTGGCCAACGTCACGACGGCGTCAAAGACTGAAGCCAGTGCAAAACCCGGGCCTGGGACGCAAGCCAAAGCCACGACACAAGCAACACAAGCAACACAAGCAACACAAGCAACACAAGCAACAAAAGCAACACAAGCAACAAAAGCCAAAACAGTATCTAACCCCAAAGCGACAGCACAATCGGGCCCAGTGACCAGCTATGACAGTGCTGATAGCGGCGACCAGGATGACGAAGGCAACGAGAGCAGCAAACCAGTTGCCGGTCCAGCCAATAAACTCGGGCTCCCCGTTACGACGTCCTTAGAATCCACTGCCAGGGCGAACAAAAAGGCCAAAAAGAAATCAGCAGCGAAAACTCCTGCGACTACAGTTCGCGCCAACTCTGTCCCACGCCTGCTCTTCAGCCCGGTGCCCCTGGCCGCCAGTGTCGACCTAAGTCAGCCACTGCAGGATCGCAGCGCGTTCCGCGCCCCGCAATTGGTCGAGGACGACGAAGCCGAAGCGGAACCTGTCGCGGTTGAATCGGTGGACAGCGCCGCCGATGGAGAACCGGTATCACCTCGATCAGAGAAGTCTTTAGTCCCGGTCAAAGAACATCTGGTGATGCTGGGCAGCGAGGTACCGCCTGGTACATCCGCGCGACTGAGCTGGAAACCTGACCAGTCTTTTGAAGGCATTGCCACCCCGACACCGGTGCTGGTTATCAATGGGGTCAAACCCGGGCCGACATTATGTCTGACCGCTGCAATTCACGGTGATGAACTCAACGGTATCGAAATCGTCCGTCGCGTACTTTATGCTCTGGACGAAAAAAAGCTCAACGGAACCGTCATTGGTGTACCGATAGTCAACATCCAGGGCTTTCATCGCACCTCACGCTACCTGCCCGACCGACGTGACCTGAACCGCTACTTCCCTGGTAACACCAACGGCAGCTCAGCGTCGCGTATAGCCTATTCGTTCTTCAATGAAGTTATTCGTCACTGTGACGCGCTGGTCGATCTGCACACAGGGTCTTTTCACCGCACAAACTTGCCCCAGGTTCGGGCTAATTTGACGGATCCAGGCATTGTCGATCTATCGCAGAGTTTTGGCGCAACCGTGGTATTGCATAGCAAAGGCCAACTGGGCACGTTGCGACGGGCTGCCGCGGACGCGGGTATTCCGTCAATAACGCTGGAAGCCGGGGAACCGATGCGTTTGCAGCTAAAGGCGGTCAACCACGGCGTAAAAAGCATTGAAACTCTCTTGAACAAAAAGAACATGTACCACCGGATGAGCTTCTGGGGTGAACCGCAGCCGGTGTTCTACCGTTCCAGATGGATTCGCGCCGATCAGGGCGGCATCCTGTTCAGCGAAGTGAAGCTGGGTGAACGTGTTGACAAAGGAGAACTGCTCGGCACCGTCACAGACCCCATCACTAACGTCCGCGCAGAGATTTACTCACCGTTTAATGGTCGGGTGCTCGGTCACGCGTTGAACCAGGTCGTGATGCCCGGTTTCGCTGCCTTTCGAATCGGCATCGAAGCCGCCGACAAGGGCGTTATCAAACAGCTACCGGACGAGGGCGAAACACCGGAAGAAACAGAGGAAAACAAGGAGCTGGAAGCTGCAGAAATTCTACGACGAGCGCGGGCACTGCAAACCGCTCAGGATGACATAGACGACGCGCTTGAAGTGTCTGAGTAATCATCCGTTGCGCCGCCGCGCCGGGAACAACTCTCTCTGCGCCACGATGATCAGCGAGCGAAGACATGGCACCTTTCCAGGCGGTTCTCAACTTCTGGTTTGAAGAATTAAAACCCGCCCAGTGGTGGCGCAAAGATCGCGACGTTGACCATACCATCGTCTCAAGATTTGGCGAACTACACCGCGCTGCGGCCCGCGGTGAACTTTACCTGTGGCGCTATCAGTCGTTGGGCCGCCTGGCTGAAATTATCATACTCGATCAATTTTCCAGAAACATATACCGCGATTCCCCGCTGGCTTTTGCACAGGACTCGATGGCTCTCGCCCTGGCGCAAGAGGCCATTGCTCTGCATGCTGACCAGGATGTCATCGGCCGCCAAAAAGCTTTTTTCTATATGCCCTTTATGCACAGCGAATCGCCACTTATTCACCAATTGTCGATAGCTCTATTCAGTGCACCGGGGCTTGAAGATAATCTCCGCTCGGCACACCAGCACAAAACCATTATCGACCGCTTTGGCCGTTTCCCTCACCGCAATAAAATACTGGCTCGCGACTCAACGACAGAGGAACTCAGCTTTCTGGAGCACAAGAATGCTGCGTCGTGATCATTAGTGTCTTAACTGACAGTTATGCCAGGCAAATATAAGACCCTAAATCACCCAATACCCTTGATCCTTCCCTCTCAGCGCTCCCGGTTGTAACGCCCGCATGGCTGGCAGCACCCGTCCCGGCCCTCACTTCCAGCTCAGCACATTTAGTCCCACCACTTGCGGTACACTGGCGCGCTGTCTGCTATTCATCGTCGCTAATTCCCTTGCCGGAGTACCTTGTTGGCCAATAACCCTGTTAAAAGATTGTCATCCATTACTCAGCTATTTAAGTTTATTGCGCCCTACCGCTGGCGCTGGCTGAGCGCCGTGGCTGCACTACTGATCACCGCCGCAATCACCCTGACCATCGGCCAGGGAGTGCGCATGGTGATCGACGAGGGGTTTGTAGCTGGCTCCAGCGAACAATTAAAAAGCGCCGTATTTTTTCTATTCAGCCTCGCAGTGTTGATGTCCATAGGCACCTTTATCCGGTTTTATCTGGTCTCCTGGCTCGGGGAACGGGTTAGCGCCGACATACGCACGGCAGTGTTCGACAACATGATCACCATGGACGCCGCTTTTTTTGACACCACGCGCAGCGGCGAGATTACCTCTCGCCTGACCACCGATACCACGTTGTTACAAACCATCATCGGCAGCTCTTTTTCGCTGGCGTTGCGCAGCAGTATTTCCATGGTCGGCGCACTGATTATTCTGCTGATCACCAATCTCAAGCTAACCCTGATCATTTTTGCTTGCGTGCCAATAGTCCTGCTGCCAATTCTCATTTTTGGTCGTCGGGTACGCACGCTGTCACGGAAAAGTCAGGACTCCATTGCCGACGTCGGCACCTATGCTGGCGAAATTATTCAATACATTAAAACCGTGCAGAGTTACACGCGGGAAAACGAGGAGAAGACCGCCTTTAAAGGTGAGGTGGAAAAAGCGTTTAGCATTGCAAAACGCCGTATCGGGCAACGTGCCATGTTGATTGCAGCAGTAATCCTGCTGATCTTTGGTGCACTCTCCGGCATGCTCTGGGTGGGCGGCAACGACGTTATCAACGGTGTCATGAGCCCCGGCGACCTGGGCGCCTTCGTCTTCTACGCGCTGCTGGTCGCCATGGGCGTAGCCACACTCTCGGAAGTGTACGGCGAATTGCAGCGAGCAGTAGGCGCGACAGATCGACTGATGGAATTGATGACCGCCACACCCAGCATCACCTGCCCGGCTAGACCAGACAAATCCGCGCCAGACATCGCCATCACATTCCCTGCCACGCCAACTCGAGATACCCCTCAGTTGCACGCCGAGATTGTCATAGACAACATTACTTTTGCCTACCCTTCACGGCCAGATCAACCTGCATTGGTCGACTTCTCACTGGCTATTCCCGAGGGCGGTATCATCGCACTGGTCGGCCCTTCCGGGGCCGGTAAGTCGACGATTTTTGAATTGCTGCAACGTTTCTATGACCCGCAGACTGGCACGATCAAGCTGGGGGGCAGGGATTTGCGCGACTTCGACCCCCAGCAATTACGCCAGCAGTTTGGCGTCGTTGCCCAACATCCTGCGCTATTTAGCGCCAACGTCTTACATAACATCCGTTACGGCAGGCCCGATGCCAGCGATGAAGAGGTCATCGCCGCAGCCAGGGCCGCCTACGCCCATGAATTTATTACACAGCTGCCCGACGGCTATCAAAGTTACCTGGGCGAGCAGGGGGTGCGACTGTCCGGTGGCCAACGTCAGCGCATTGCCATTGCACGCGCGATTCTTAAAGACCCGCGCATTTTGTTGCTGGATGAAGCCACCAGCGCACTGGATACACAAAGCGAATTTCAGGTGCAGCTCGCATTGGACAAGTTAATGGAGAATCGCACCACCGTGATTATTGCGCACCGCCTTTCAACCGTCGTCCACGCCGACCGAATTGTGGTCATGGATCGCGGCAGGTGGGTCGCCAGCGGCACCCACGATGAACTGCTGGAGGGATCCGCCCTATACGCCAGCCTGGCCACACACCAGTTTAGTCGTAGCGCCTAGCCGTCGCTGTCAAGGAATCGATTTAAAGAGGCGGATTCGCCCGCCGAAGACGGGATCAGACAATCACCTAATTGTGCGCTCATCATGCTCTCGCGTTGGCGAAAGGCACTTCATCAGGCCCAACTGCCAGACAACGGGCCGGAGACCTTTGAGCGTGATGACTAATAAACCAACCTGTTCCCCACAGCCACGCTGCACTCTCCACGACATATGTCATATTGAATCAGTGCGCGCTAGAATCCAGACCATGAATAAAATTACTGGCGTAGAAAAATTCCGCGCTGACGTGGTCAGCTGGATCGCGCGTAATTATCCGGATGAGCTTCGACAAACCCCAGGGGCAACCGAGTCAGACCCCCAACAATCTAAAATCCACGAACAGCTCTGGTTGCGGCGCCTGGCCGAATCCGGCTATCTCGCGCCAACCTGGCCGCACGAATACGGCGGTGCCGGGCTTGATTCCGAACAGGCCCGTGTGCTGGCTCAGGAAATGCGGCGCGCCGAGGTGCGATCAACGCCCATCAGCGCCGGTTTGTCCCTACTCGGACCGGTATTACTCGAACACGGCACGCCGGAACAGAAACAGCAGCATCTGCCAAAAATCGCCCGCAATGAAGTGTTCTGGTGTCAGGGTTACAGCGAGCCCGGTTCCGGCTCTGACCTGGCCAGCCTGTCGACACGTGCCGATCTGGATGGTGATGAATTTGTCGTTAACGGGCAAAAAATATGGACATCCCATGCGGATGTTGCCGACTGGATGTTTTGTCTGGTGCGCACTGACCGCAATGCACCGCAGCACGAGGGTATCAGTTTTTTGTTGATTGACATGAAAACGGAGGGCATATCAGTGGCGCCCATACGTCTGATTAGCGGACCATCGGCTTTCTGCCAGACCTTCTTTGACAATGTTCGCGTGCCCAAAACCAACTTAATGGGTCAACTCGGACAGGGCTGGTCGCTGGCCAAGCAACTACTCCAGCATGAGCGCCAGGCCCTTGGCTCAATTGGCCGTGGTGACGCGCGACGGGCCTTAACCTTACCCGAACTGGCGACTCAGGAAGTCGGTGTTGATGGCGCCGGACGCATCACCGACCCCATTATTCGACATCAGGTGGCGCAATGTGAACTCGATAGCCTGGCACTGCGCCTCACCATGAGCCGTAGTGCCGATGAAGCCAGAACCGGTCGCAGCAGTGCGCATATCGCCTCCATGTTGAAGCTGTACGGAAGTGAGCTAACTAACCGCCGCCATGAGTTAATGATCAGTATCCGCGGCGCTGACGGAATCGGCTGGGCGGGTCCGGGTTTTACGCCCGCCGCACTGCGCACCACCCGCCAATGGCTGCGCGCCAAGGGCAATTCCATCGAAGGCGGCACCAATGAGATTCAGCGCAATGTCATCGCCAAGCGGGTTCTCGACTTACCAGACTAACGCTGCACCGACCCAACTAAGTCTTAAGCCCTCGCTACTTTCCAGCTAATATTAAGCGCCTGGGGAGCTCACCCGGGAATCCGGCACCAAACTCGACGCGCTACAGGAATACACGTTATGGCACTCGTTCTTACGGAAGAGCAGGAACTCTTAAAAAATTCGGCCCGCGAGTTTATCAAAGCCAACTTCTCGATTAACCAGGTTCGTGAGATGCGCGACGAGAATCATTCCCTGGGCTATTCGCTCGGCCACTGGAAGCAAATGGCCGATCTCGGCTGGACCGGTATTATTTTTCCTGAACAATACGGTGGCCTGGGCCTGGGCTACGCAGAACTCGGCGTGGTACTCGAGGAGTTGGGGCGTTCACTGGCAGCGCAGCCGTTTTTGTCAACTGTGCTGCTGGCCGGTAACACCCTGCTTATCGGCGGCACCGAGGCGCAAAAACACGCCTGGTTGCCAGAAATTTGCGGCGGCAACAAAGTACTGGCGCTGGCATTTCAGGAAACCGGGCGGTTTTCGCCCTGGCAGGTGACCACAAGCGCACTGGCTAGCGCTGAGGGGTTTCTGCTTACCGGGGAAAAGCGGTTTGTGCTGGACGGCTATGGGGCAGACCAGTTGCTGGTATTGGCGCGAACTGGCGGCGCCACCGGCGACCGCGACGGCTTAACGCTGTTCCTGGTAGCACCCGATACGGCGGGCATGGCTATCACCCGTCAACAGTTACTGGATACCCGCAATAGCGCCGTTATCAAGTTCGACGGCACACCGGTAGCGCCACAACAGGTTGTGGGCGAGGTTGGGAAAGCCGCCGATATTCTGGATATTGTGTTTGACCGAGCCACCGCCGGGTTGAATGCTGAGTTACTCGGCATCGTGTCCGAAGCGTTTGAGCGAACCGTGGCCTACCTGAAAACCCGCCGGCAATTCGGTGCACTTATTGGCACCTTTCAGGCACTTAAACACCGTGCGGCTGATATGTTCTGCGAGCGGGAACACGCTATTTCGCTGACACTGGAGGCCCTGCGCGCCATAGACGACATGCGCGACGATGTCGCACTGGTGGTCAGCGCAGCCAAGGCGCGAACATCAGATGCGGCAAATCTCATCGGCCGTGAATCAGTGCAAATGTTTGGCGGAATTGGCATGACCGACGAGGAAGATATTGGATTATTTATGAAGCGCGCCCGCGTGGCGGAAGTCACGCTGGGTGACAGTACCTACCACCGGGAACGCTTTGCAACGTTGAGCGGGTACTAAAATTGAACGCGCCAATACCAGACCTTTTGTCAAAACCAACGCATTGAAGGGTGTTCGGCACACCGAACACCTGAAAGCAACTAAAAACCTGATTTTATAGAACAAAGTAGCCTTATGCTTACCGCAAAACAGGCTAAAGCTCTTGTAGAGTTGGTCGCTAATCGTAGAGTCGAGATTTAAGTCAGGAGACTGTAGTGGCAATCACACCTTTTGGTCAGGAAATTCGCGACCTTGCGCAAAACGTCGATAAGCGGACCGCTCCTTTTGGCAAAACCGTTTCTGAAATGGCTCACGCCAAAAAAGCCGGGGACAGCGCCAGTCTTGAAGCTGCCATTGTTGACAGTAATTTATCGATTACCGTCGGTGACCAGCAGAACTCTCTCGCTCTGGTGCTAAAAGCCGCCATTGAAGGCATCAATGCCGCTCTTGAACCGGTATTTGGTGCCAATGCCATCCAGGCGACGCGAGATTCCGGCGTAGATGTCAGCCCGGAAGCCACCGCCGAACGCATTGTTAATTTAAGCACCGGGTTTTTTGGAGCCTATCAGGAAGCCAACCCCGAGCTAGATTTTGCAACTGCGCTCACTCAGTTCACTAGCTTAATTAGCGGCGGCATTGACAAAGGTTTTGAAGACGCCAAAGGTATTCTTGAATCACTGCAGGTTCTCGACGGCGAAATCGCCACCAACATTGATGCAACCTATCAGTTGGTACAGGACAAACTTGCGGCCTTTATCGCTAATATCGAAGCTGCAAATAAACCACCCGCACCATCTGCCGCAGAGCAGCTCGGCACCGAATAACTGCTCGACTGGCGCCATCTCGTCAGCGGCCAAAAGTCCTCACCGCCGCTTTTGTCCTGGGGCTCAGGGTCAGGCGCTCAGGACTCACCGAGTTGGTCGCTACGAGCACTCAACAACCGGGACACCGTCAAATAGCCGCTATGACACTTTGCCGGCATCCCCACGAAACTGCGCGGGAATCGCCTGCCATCAAGAACTAAGCCGCACGAATATCCACCAAATAATCCTTACACCCGAAAACAGGGCTTTATTTTCCGCCCACAATCAGTCTAAATAATGGCCGATCGCGCTCACCAGCGCCCCTGGCCGTTAAACCTGCGGGACCTGCGAGATAGCCAGACTCGCCAACTTATTTATATACCGAAAACAAAAGAGGAACTACCATGATCACCGAAAAAGATATGTATTTTCATAAGCCTACATCGGATGACCACTACTGGGCAGAGACCAACTACTTTGGTTTTTACATTCCCGAAGAAGCGATACACGTCAACGTCTATGTACTGACCCGGCAGAATGCGGGCGTCGTGCTGTCTAGCATCACCGTCACGGACGGCTTCTCCAATACACCGCATCAGGTCAGATATTCCAATAACCAGGTTCACCTGCCCTTTCCTGACACTGATTTTGACGACTATAAACTGGGCAACGGCCTCGCCATCAAATGCACCAAACCCGTCATGGACTACGACATTAAGTTCGATGACAAGCGCGGCGTGTCGATCGATGTGCAATACAAGGCATTGATGGAGCCCTACGATATTCATGATCCCGACCAGGATCCGCTCGCAGCCTCTGCCGACGACCATGTATCCGCCACGGCCTACGCGGGACACTGGGATCAAACCGGGCGAATAACCGGTAAATTCACCATGGACGGAAAAACCTACGATATCGACTGTGTATCGAGCATGGATCACAGCTGGGGCGAACGTAAAGAGGACCAGTTTCAGAATTTCTGCTGGCTCAACGCCAACTTCGAGAACGATGTCAGTATTCATTGTCTATGGGCCATCAACCCCGAAGACATTAACGACTACACAGCGATCATCCACGGTTATGTCCGCGAAGGAAACCAGGTGTATGGTCTGACCAAAGGCTCCGGCAAACTGCGTCGTAACGGCAACCTGCACCAACACATGGCGCTTCAGGTGGAAGATAAGCGTGGCAAGGTACACAAATTCAATGGCACCGCGTTCACCTCAAACCCGTGGCAACCCTGGCCCTTCGTCTATGCCACACAGTCTTTTTTGCGCTGGGATATGAACGGCGTGGTTGGCTGGGGCGAAGTCCAGGATGTCAGTAGCAATTAAACATTCAAGCCGCTAGCGGCGTATTTGGCTCGGCCTGTCGGCGTCACCGATGGTGACAGGCTTTAACGCATAGACGACTGCTCGCAGTGGGCCGTCCGCGGGACTCTCATGCTTCCGGGCCGCCCACAACTTACCTAAATCGCCCACAATAATTTTCAGGCTGCCCACCAACAAGGACTCAGACAAAATGTCCTATACAGACACTCTCGGGCTTCGTTCTCGGCCCACCCCCGCATGGATTAAATCCATCCGAGCTGCCTACCCGGTGGAAAAAACCCTCGACGATGTACTCACCAGAAAGCTGACTAATCGCACCCGTACCGGCGCCCACAAAACCGACTTCAATGAGCTGGAAAGCCGCCTGGTTAGTTATGTGAAAGCAGTCACTGGTCAGGATGACGCGATTATCTCGAATCTGAAGCGGCTAACCGGTGGCGCATCAAAAGAGCAATTTACCTTCGACCTCACCTGGTGCCGGGTTGCCGGGGAAAATCCGTCCGGTGCAAGGGAGACCCGCAAGCTGATTTTACGTATGGACCCGGCAGAATCGGTGGTGGAAACACATCGCCTCCGCGAGGCACAGGTACTACGCGCCATGTGGGGGGAAGTGCCGGTACCGGAAGTGTTCTGGGTTGATCACACTGGCGACAGCCTGGGCCATCCTTTCCTCATTGCCGGTTTTCTAGAGGGCACCGTACAACCTGAAGATGGCGGTAAAGTCACTGGCCTCGGCATGTATTTTGAGCCGGGTCTGCGCGATGCGTTAAAAGACCAGTTTGTCCGCCACCTCGCGACTATTCACACCGTCGACTGGCGCAGGAAAAACTTATCGGCCTATGACACCCCGGAACCCGGAACGAAGCAGGCTAATGAATGGTCACTGGGACTGTGGGAACGGATCTGGCAGGAAGATACCCTTGAGGCCCATCCCGTCATGGAGCAGGCAGCTGTCTGGCTAAAAGAGAACATGCCTGTCGTCGATAACCCGGTCATCGTCCACGGCGACTACCGTAGCGGCAACTTTATGTACGCCGCCGATCAAAATAATCACCAACATATCAACGCCATCCTCGACTGGGAGCTCTGTCACCTCGGCGACTTTCACGAAGACCTCGCCTACAACCGCTGCAAAATGCTCGGCACCCCCGACGGCAAAGGCGGTATTCGCTGTAGTGGCTTGCTGTACTTTGATGAGTTCGTTGAGCAATATCAATCTTATACAGGCTACACCGTCAACCAAAAATTGCTAACCTGGTACGACGTTTTTACCCATTACAAAATGGGCTCGATCTCCTGTACCGGCTTGCGCGTCGCGCACGAAAAAAAGACGCATCTCGACGCCATGATGAACCTGATTGGCGGCATCGGATTTATTGGCACGTCTGAACTGCAGCGTTTGCTGGATAAACTATAAATAATCCTTTTGGAAACCATACGGGGAAACCCGGCCACCAATCGCTGTCAGCTTTACTTACCTTGCCGAAAGCAGACCGCTGCTCGCAATACCGTTAAAAATGAACTGTACAGCCAGTGCTGTGAGCACAACACCGAAAACCCTGCTAATGACGTGCATGCCTGTAACACCCAGACGCTCCTGAAGTTGATTGGCGATTAACATGAAGATCAGGGTAAGTAACAGAATCAGCAGCAAGGAAACGCAAACAACGAACTGCAATGCCACTTCCCCACCCGTTTCCGCCATCAATAAAATTACTGCCCCCATACTCCCTGGCCCGGCAATCAGTGGCGTCGCCAGAGGGAATACCGCAATATCTGGTTTGCGCTCGGCTTCATGGACTTCGGCAGCCGTGGCCGAGGTCGCCCCCGACGGACGGGCAAAGGCCATTTCTATGCCGATCAGCATAAGCAAAATACCGCCAGCCGTTTGCAGGGCGGCTAAGGATATGCCCAGGCTTGTCAGAACGAATTCGCCAAAAAAGGCTACTATCAACAAAATTATCGTTGCCAACAAAACGCCGCGCAGCGCAATGGACCGGCGATCACTCAATGTAGACGACGCCGTGAGCGCTGCAAATACTGCCGCCACATCAATAGGGCCCACAGTAGCGAAAAAAGTCGCCAGGGCGACACCCGCCGTTTCCCACATGGTTACGCTCGCTCCCCCTGCATCGCTGTGTTACCCCGAAAGATCAACAAGCGCTCACCTAAGTCTTGTTGGGCAGGTGGCGTTTATCATTCGACGGCCCTAAAAAAGGCTTTCTCCGAACCATCCCGTTGCGCCGCACAGCTTGCTTCTCCAATAACGTCTCTGAAAGATTCAACCAGGCTGCTCACCAGCGCTCGTAACCGGGGATGTGAAATTCGCTGGCAGCAATGGCAGCGGAGCACGCAAATACGCCAACCAGGGCACGACATACCGAAAACAGCTAATCTAAATTACCTATATTCGAAATAAGCATATTAAAAACCGTTCTTTTACTTGCCCGTTTAACAAGGTTTTAATTCTCCACCCTAGAACTGAATGACTTTTTCCAGTGACTTTAATGAGCCTCGCAGCGGAACAACACGTGACAACGGAATGCGACCCAGCCCCCGGTTCCGCGCCCCTTGTCGATCTCGCCGAAGCCAATCGGCTATTCAGCAACGCCACGCCCCTGGATATCATCAAAAGGGCGCTCGATGCCGCGGATCATCCGATTATCAGCACCAGCTTTTCGGCGCATTCACCGGTGCTGTTGCACATGGCACAAATTGTCAGGCCCGGCATCACCGTCGTCTGGTGCGATACCGGGTTTAACACGCCCGCAACCTACAGATTTGTCGATCAACTGGTCAAGCTACTGGACTTGAACCTACAGGTTTATCAACCCCTGGTTTCTGCGGCCCACCTGCAAGCCCGTTACAACGGCATTCCCGAAGCCGGCAGCGCTGACCACGATGACTTTACCAGAATTGTAAAGCTTGAACCCTTTGCCCGAGCCTTCGACGAGTTACGGCCCGATCTCTGGATTACTGGCATCCGTCGAGAAGAAACCGCTTTTCGCAAGACCCAGAATATCTTCACGTGGGATCCCAGTCGCGCGGTTACCAAGGTAGCACCGACCTTTCTATCTAAAACCCGTGACCTCGCCGCCTATCTCGAAAAACACCAGCTACCCTCGGAATATGACTATTTCGATCCAACGAAACCGGAAGAGCACCTGGAGTGTGGCCTGCATTTCTAAGCATATTAAGCGGCGCTCAGGCGTAGCGCCATAAACCGGATTACATGCCTACACGGTACCGGCAGTGCCTTATCGCTTCGGGACCCAGCGAAAACGTTTATCCCTCTCCGTCCTACCCGCGTAACCTGTCCAACGAACCACGACGTTTCACCATTCCAGTTTGTCAGTGAATATAATGGATCTCGCTTAGCAACCCAGAATCACGTTTTTCAGCTGTCTACGCCGCCACATCGCCTACCACGCCAGGCGCCAGGCGAGCTGATACGTCATCGGGACGATTTCTCAGCACTGCTGGCAACGACTTACAATCACTGACGCTACTAACAACAATTACTAACAACAACTACTACTAACAACTACTAACAAATCCGAGGAAATATCCATGTCCCGATTAGTCGAGGGTAAAATTGCACTGGTTACTGGCGCAGCATCTGGTATTGGGGCTGCCGCTGCTGAAGTATTTGCAGAAAAGGGCGCCAAAGTCATCGTATCAGACATTGACGAGCAAGGCGGCAGGGAGACTGTCGAACGCATTCGCGGCGCTGGTGGCGAGGCCATCTTCCACCGTTGTGATGTCGCCGACCCCGAACAGGTGCAACGAATGATCAACGCTGCTGTTGGTACCTATGGACACCTCGATATGGCTTTTAACAATGCAGGCGTTGAGGGAGAAGCGGCCACCACACCAAATTGTTCCATCGAAAACTTCGACCTCAATATCAATGTGAACCTGAAAGGGGTGTTCCTCTGCATGAAATACCAGATCAGCCAGTTTCTGAAGCAGGGCACCGCGGGCGCCATCGTTAATACCGCATCGGTTGCTGGCCTGGTTGCCGCCAAGGGCGTTCCAGCGTACGTTGCGGCCAAACACGGCGTGGTTGGCCTGACCAAAACAGCGGCTATCGAATTTGCCAAAAAGAAGATCCGCGTCAATGCGGTATGTCCGGGAGGTATTCGTACGCAGATGCTGGAGCGCGCCATCGGTGAAAAACCCTGGATGGAGAAGCAACTACTCAAACTGCAACCCATTGGTCGACTTGGCGACCCCAGGGAGGTCGCCCATGTGGTCGTATTTTTGTGCTCCGACGAAGCCTCCTTTGTCACCGGACACGCCATGCCCGTCGACGGTGGTTGCGTGGCGATCTAAGAAATTGTGTGGCGATCTAAACAGCCTAAACAGCAAGCCGTGCTGGCAACCACGCGGAGATACAGCCCAAAGCGACAATAAACCGAAACTTTGCTAATGTCCGTCGGCGACGCATAATAATACGGTCGCCCTGCAACCACCCTGTGCCGAGGAGAACAATAATGCCGTTTGTAGCGCTGGTTACCCTGCTTTTAATTGGACAGTACATGTTCTTTATGATGATGGTTGGCCAGGCCCGCTCCGCCGCTGGCATCAAGGCCCCCGCCATGGCCGGGGATGAAGTTTTTGAACGTCATGTCCGCGTACATTTGAATACGCTCGAACAGTTGATGATTACACTGCCCGCCATGTGGGTTTGCGCGAGCTATTTCAGCACCACCTTTGCGGCAACCATGGGGACGGTATTTTTTGTCGGCCGTTTTGTGTATCGCTCCGCCTACCTTGCCGACCCAGGCTCCCGCGGCAAAGGCGTTATGATCGGGTTTCTGGCGAGTGTCGCCATGGTTATGGCTGGACTCTGGGGTGTTATCACGGAGCTGCTGTAATTAAGGACGACCGGCTGTGGGCAAACAGGCTGGTTCAGGGATCCCATCATGGAAATAAGCAATAAAAGTCGCGTCTTATATGGCCTGGCTGTGTGTTTTGTGGCACTGATCTGCGGCGTCGTAAGTGCGGGTATCGGCACCTACAATCTGGTCAGGCTGGTATCACCGCAAACGACTATCGACGCGCATATCTATAACGCCCACCAGTCGAATGACGCCTTTCGAGGATCCCCATTCTACGGGTTTGGCAGGCCCAGGCTGGCGTTGGGTCACCCCTTCATTGCTAACAACACCGGGGTTCCGGCCACAGCCCCGCTCATGGAGCTATATAGTAGCGACGACGGGGAACAAGCCGTGAAGCCTGACAATAAAGAACTTGAACAACTGCGACTCAATAGTTACGGGGCATTGCTGGCTAATGAAAAACGCAACGCGGTTCAAACACTGATCCAGGTGGCTATCACCTTCATTATTTCTCTGCTGGTATTTGCCGCGCACTGGCGAATGACCAAACAACCGTAGAGTCGGCAACCCAGGTTGCCACGAAGATTCGCCATCGTAATTGCCGTGGCGATAACACATAATCCACCGGGCTAACTGCTGGCAAAGTTCAGCTACCCTACTGTTGAAATCCATTATTCTGAAATCCATTTTCCAACGTCACAGAGGCACAACGATGAAATCAATTTTTTCTGTACCGGGTATCTGCAGCCTGATACTGGCCAGCAGCGTGCTGACTGGCAACGTGATGGCTGCCACCCCCGCTCCGGAAAGCGCGGCGGTCTACATTATCTCTCCGCAGGACGGCGACGAAGTGAGCAGCCCTCTGACCGTCACATTCGGCTTGACCGGCATGGGCGTGGCCCCAGCTGGAGTAGAGCGCCCAAACACCGGGCATCACCACCTGCTGATCGACCTGGCAACGCCGCCAGCGATGGATACAGCCATCGTTGCCGACGACCAGCACCGTCACTTTGGTGGCGGACAAACGGAGGCGGTGATTGAACTAACCCCGGGGCAACATACCTTGCAACTACTGCTGGGTGACCAAAACCATGTCCCACATCAGGCGCCGGTGCTATCGAAGAAAATAACCGTGCAGGTGAAAGAGTAAAACACCACCACACGGTTGATCGCGTCCAGCTAACCGCATCTGGTTAAACACAACTGGCTAATTATTAGGCTGTTCCCCGCTGGTCTCAACCGATCTATCGGAGAACAGCTGCATAACCGGGGTGCCCAGGTTGATGAGATGCCGACATCGTATTTTCAAAACATGCCTGCCGCTCAGAATATGCAGCGACGGCTCGGGAGCTACGGTTCAGCGCACACAGATCTAGGCATTTTTAAAGTTTGGCCGTCGCTTTTCTGAAAACGCCAGGGGGCCCTCAACACTGTCCGCCATACACTGCAGGTTTTTCTCCAGCGCCGTGCCAAACCGATGTGAGTCACGGGGGTCCATATAGGCACCCCGGTACACCATCTCCTTGTTATTGCTCACTGAACGTGGCCCCATGTCCAACATACGGTCGGCGTAAGCCATCGCCACCTCCATGAGCTTTTCTTTAGGCACCACGGCCTGCGCCCAACCGATGTCATAGCAGCGCCTGGCATCGTACTTGGTGTCGCCCCACATGGTTAACTCCAGGGCACAGCCCAACGGCATCTGGCGGGTTAACGGCGCCATCCACGCGGCACCAGGCATATTCCAGCGCGTTTCGGCAATGCCGACCTTGGCGTGCTCGGCCATAATTCTGATATCACATTGCATGGCCACCATAAAACCGCCCGCAATGGCAAAACCATTGATCGCGGCGATGGTGGGTTTCCACAGATTCAGCGTTTCAGACATATTGATAAAACCGAGGCGGCCCATACCCCGGCTGGGTTTCGCCTTGCCATCACCCGCGGCCTGGTGGGACTCAGACGTTTCAATCAGGTCGGCACCCGCGCAGAACGCCTTATCGCCAGACCCCGTTATGATGGCAACTCTGGCATTTCGATCATCCCGGTAAGCCTCGAGGGCTTCAGTCAGTGAGCCTGCCATACCGTCGCCCAGGGCGTTCATGCGATGGGGACGATTCATGGTTATCACCCATATCCTGTCATCGGCATGCTTTTCTATGACAACCACATCACCTTCCTGCTTTAAGTTTCTACCCAGTTCTTCAGACATTGGGGGCCCCTTTATTTTTCTATGTGTTTAGTTAGTAGAGCGGTTGATGATATACGGGTTTAGCAGTGCTGCCATCCCCAGAGCCGGACTCGACACCCAACAGCGCTGACCTAAGGCATAACCCTGGTTTGGGCGGGTTTGTCGTTGATTGAGGGTAACCTCCGAGCCCAACCGCAACATCTTGCGTTGAATTAGACAGGTGTTTTTGCTAGATTCGATGCCCGTTTTGCATCACCTTCAGCCCTCGGGCACGTCGGGCCGATGTGCCAATTCAGAGAGCTTGCATGAGTCGTCTTCAATCCAGCATCAATACCGGTTCCGAAAGTTACCGGGAGAACAGTGCTCGCTACGCACAGCTGCTCCAGCGCTTGCGCGAAAACCTGCGTGAAGCGGCCGTCGGGATTCGTGAAAAACTCATCGAACGGCATCGGGAGCGGGGCAAAATGCTGCCGAGGGAGCGTATCGACCGCCTGATTGATCCGCACACGCCGTTTCTGGAGTTGTCCGCCCTGGCAGCCCACGGTCTCTATAACAATGAAGTACCCTCAGCTGGCATTGTCACCGGCATCGGCCAAATTTGCTCGATTCCCTGCGTCATCATCGCCAACGACGCCACCGTCAAAGGTGGTTCGTTTTTTCATGAGACGGTTAAGAAGCATGTCCGTGCCCAGGAAATTGCCGAGCAAAACCGTTTGCCGTGCATTTATCTGGTTGATTGCGGCGGCGCCTATCTGCCAGAACAGGATCGGGTTTTTCCGGACAAAGAGCATTTTGGCAACACTTTCTATCGGCAGTGCAATATGTCGGCGCAGGGTTTACCGCAGATTTCTGCCGTGTTTGGCGGCTGCACCGCAGGTGGCGCTTATATTCCCGCGCTATCCGATGAAAACATCATGGTCAGGGGTAATGCCCGTATTCATCTCGGCGGCCCCTCCATTGTCAAAGTAGCTATTAACGAAGAAGTGGACGGCGAAACCCTCGGCGGCGCCGAAATGCACAGTAAAGTTTCCGGCGTGAGTGATTATCTCGCCGAGGACGAAGCCGAGGCGCTAGCAAAGATTCGAGAAATTGTCGGCAAGTTCAACTGGCCCAGACACTGTTATGCTGATGTGAGGCCAGTCAGGCCGCCGCGCTACAGTCCCGAGGAAATTCCGGGCGTGGTCAGCGCTAACCCCAAAATTCCCTACGATGTGCGGGAAATCATTGCCCGGGTGGTCGATGACAGCGAGTTTCATGAATTCAAACCGCTTTACGGTGATACGTTGGTCTGCGGCACCGCGTTTATACACGGTTACCCGGTCGGCATTCTCGGCAATAACGGTGCATTGTTTTCCGAATCATCGCTAAAGGGCGCGCACTTTATTGAGCTGTGTAATCAACGCAATACACCGCTACTGTTTCTGCACAACATTACCGGCTTCATGGTGGGCACCGAGGCGGAGCGGGGCGGCATTGCCAAAAACAGTGCCAAAATGGTTTACGCGCAGGCCACCTCCCGAGTCCCCAAGTTCTCCGTGATCGTCGGCGGATCTTACGGTGCTGGTAATTATGGCATGGCGGGGCGAGGCTTCTGGCCGCATTTTCTGTTCAGCTGGCCCTCGGCGAGTTGTGCAACGATGAGCGCTGATATTGCCAGCAACGTGATGCTGGAACTGCGCCGCAGCAGCATCAAGCAGGGCCAGGCCAGCGCCGACGAACTGAAGAAAATTGAGGACAGTGTGCGTGCCCAGTATGGCGAGCAAAGCGATCCCTACTACGCCACGGCCCGACTCTGGGATGACGGCATTATCGAACCGGCGGACACCCGGGACGTTATCGGCCTGTGCCTGGCGCTAGCGGCCTACCAGGCTCCTGCGGTGAGCGCGTCACCTGTGTATCGGATGTAACGATCCAGTGCAGATTAGCCGATACAGATCTTCAATGTAGCTAGCGAAGAGGCTTATCGAATATAAGCGAAACCTTTTCATCAATGAGAAATATGACAACCAGAACTTAACTCATGACAGCATTTGACACACTCGATCTGCGTATCGATAAACGCGGCATCGCTTATCTGACACTGAACAGGCCGGAGCAACACAACGCCATGGATGGGCAGCTTATTGCCGAACTGCATCAGGCTGCAGATCAGCTTGGCGGCGACGAGAATGTTCGCGCGGTGGTGCTGACCGGCGCTGGCAAAAGCTTTTGTGCGGGCGGAGATCTGAACTGGATGAAGCAGACTTTCGCCCTCAGCCGTGAAGATAAAATTACCGAAAGTGGCCAGGTCGCCGGGTTGTTCGCCAAATGGGATCGGCTGCCCAAGCCATTGATTGGTCGCATCAATGGCCAGGCCTTCGGCGGTGGCGTCGGCCTGATCGCCATTTGCGATATCGCCATCGGCGCGGACAACGCGACATTCGGTCTGAGCGAAGTCCGGCTCGGCCTGCTACCAGCCAATATCGCGCCCTATGTGGTCGCCCGCCTGGGCCGACGCAATGCTCGCCGGTGCCTGCTCAACGCGCATTTTTTCAAGGGTCAGGAAGCCGTCGACCTCGGTCTACTCAACAAATCGGTGCCCGCCGCGCAGTTGGATGAAGCCGTGGAGGCAGAGATCAGTAAACTCCTGCTTTGCTCTCCGGTGGGTGTCGCCGCCACCAAACGCCTGATCGACTTTGTCGATGGCCACGAGCTCGATGAAAACATGGTCTACACCGCACGCGCACTGGCCGATGCCTGGGAAACCGACGATGGCCGCGAAGGCATTACCTGTTTCCTTGAAAAATCAACACCGAGCTGGCGCATTGAAAATTAACACCTTATTGATCGCCAATCGGGGCGAAATCGCGGTTCGCATCATTCGCACCTGTCGACGCATGGGTATTCGCGCGGTCGCGGTGTATTCCGAAGCGGATCGTTACGCGCCTCATGTGGCAATGGCCGATGCCGCTGTTTTGATCGGCCCCGCGGAAAGCGCGCTCTCCTACCTCGACGCCGAAGCGATTGTTGCCGCCGCAAAACGAACGGGCGCAGACGCTATCCACCCAGGCTATGGATTTTTATCAGAGAGCGAAGCGTTGATTGCGGCCTGCGAGCACGACAGCATTATTTTTGTCGGGCCACACCGCGAGGCGATTCGCCTGATGGGTTCAAAGATTGAATCCAAAAAGCTGGCGGCGCAGGCCGGTGTCGCCATCATCCCCGGTTACCACGGTGACGATCAATCTGCACCAGCCCTGGTACAGACCGCCGAGCAGATCGGTTTTCCGCTGATGATCAAAGCCAGCGCCGGTGGCGGGGGGCGGGGCATGCGCCGCATCGATAGCGCCGCGCAACTGCTTGCCGAGTTGCCTCAGGCTAAACAGGAAGCGCTGTCCGGCTTTGGTGACGACAAGGTCCTGCTTGAAAAACTTATCCTCGCACCCCGACACATTGAAGTACAGATCGCCGCCGATAAACACGGTCACACTGTTCATCTGTTTGAACGGGAATGCTCCATCCAGCGCAACCATCAGAAAGTTATCGAAGAGGCGCCGGCGGGCTGGCTTGAAGAGACGCAACGGCTAAAACTTTACCGCGATGCCGTCACACTCAGCCAGGCGATTGGCTACGACTCCCTCGGCACGGTCGAGTTTCTGCTCGATAACGCCACTGGGGAAACCTACTTTCTCGAAATGAATACCCGCCTTCAGGTCGAGCACCCTGTAACAGAAACTATCACCGGCCTTGACCTGGTAGAGTGGCAAATCCGTATCGCCGCAGGCGAGGCGCTGCCGCTGGCCCAGGAACAGATAAAGGCCAATGGCTGGGCCATCGAAGCGCGGGTCAATGCTGAGGATCCGGCCGACGCCTACCGGCCTGAAACTGGCACCATAAGCGTTTATCAGGAACCTTCGCACAGTAACGTACGGGTCGATAGCGGTGTCTGCCAGCGCTCGACCATCACCCCCTACTACGACCCCATGTTGGCCAAGGTCATCGGCAGCGGGGCCGATAGAGAGCAGGCGCGTCTGGCGCTGCTGCGGGGTCTGGAGGATTTCACGCTGGCGGGGGTGGGTAACAATCTGGCATTCCTGCACAGTGTTGTCAGCCACGCCAATTTCACCGCGCAAGCACTGACGACTAACTATTTGAACGAAGCATTTGTCGGTGGCTGGCAGCAAACAAAGAGCGACGATACCGTGCTCACCAGTGCCGCCGTGGCATGCATCATGATGCTAGAGCGGCATCCTGAGAATGTGCACGTCTGTCCATGGCAAGCTCTCGGGAGCTTTCGTCTGCTCCGCCGCGCAGGCTTCGCGGGCCAGAGCCGCGTTATCCTCGGCACGCCCGAGGGTGGCATCGACATCGTTACTGTGAGCGGGGCAAATGGTGTTTATGAGGCCTCAATCGAAGGTCGAGAGCCAGGCGCGCAGACAATCCGTGCGCAGTGGCTAGCAGCACAGCAACTGCAGATTGAAATAGATGGACTGAGTCATCGTTTGACTGTCGACACGCCCCACCCCGGGAACACGGCTGCCGAAGCGCTACTTATCCTCTGGGCTGGGAAACGCTTTACCTACCGACGCCTGAACGAACAACAACTGGCTTTGCGTGCCAGCCAACGTGAGGGCAATGGTGCCAGCCAGATCACCGCCACCCTACCCGGTCAGGTCGTAGAAATTAAGATTAAACCGGGGGATAGCGTGTGCGTCGGCGATACCCTTGTGGTACTCGATTCCATGAAACTCTTACATAATTTAACCGCGCAGATAAACGGTACCGTTAAGGAAATCTTCTGTGCAGTTACCGATAATGTCGATGGCGGCGCCGTGCTCATTGAGCTGACCCCAACCGCATAATTGAACCACGGACAACGGCGGTAACCGCCAATTTCGCCACCAGATCAATAACGGCGCCTGCCTGCGCCTAAAACACTCCCGGCACATAGCCACTGAGGAATACCATGAACCAACTCTATTTTTCCGAAGAACAAAACATGTTGCGCGAGCAAATCCGCCGCTTTGTCGAGCAGGAAATTGTACCGAATGCCGAACCCTGGGAAAGCGCTGGCTTCGTGCCTCGCGAGGTGTTGCGAAAAATGGGCGAGCTGGGCTTCCTCGGTATTCGCTACGACGAGGAATACGGCGGCAGCAAAATGAATACCCTGGGCAGCATCATTCTTGCCGAAGAACTGGGCCGCTCCACGTTTGGCGGTTTCGCCGTCACTGTCATGGTGCATACGGACATGGCCTCACCCCACCTTGACAACTTCGGCACCAAAGCCCAGAAAGAAAAATACATGCCCGACTTAATCAGCGGCAAAAAAATCTGCGCCGTCGGCGTCACCGAACCCGACGCTGGATCAGATGTTGCGGGCATTCGCACCACAGCGGTAGAAGATGGCGACAGCTACGTGCTGAACGGCAGCAAAATGTTTATCACCAACGGCGTTAAGGGTGATATTTATTTTATCGCCGCGAAAACCGATACCACCGTTAAAGGCTCGCGAGGAATTACCATCTTTATTGTCGAAAAAGGCACGCCCGGGTTCAGTGTTGGTCGGGCACTGGCCAAACAGGGCTGGTTATCCTCTGACACCGCTGAACTGGTCTTCGAAAACTGTCGAGTACCCAGGGAAAACATCCTCGGAGAGCTTAATAAAGGCTTTTACTCGATCATGAAAAACTTCCAGAACGAGCGCGCCGTCCTGGGCGCACAATCCATGGGTGAAGCTGCCAAAGCACTGGAGTTAACACTGCAATACGTACAGGAGCGCAAGGCTTTTGGCGCACCACTTTGGGAAAAGCAGACCATTCGAGCACGCCTGGCCATGTTGCAGGCCAAAGTCGAAGCTGGTCGTCAGCTGGTTTATCACGCGGGCTGGCTGGACTCCATAGGGCAGGATTGCGTCAAGGAAGTATCGATGGTCAAAGCCTACTGCTGTGAACTGGTCAACGAGGTCATGTATACCTGCCTGCAATTTCACGGCGGTTTTGGTTACATTCGCGAAAGCGCTATCGAGCGCATGTCGCGGGACGCACGGGTACAAAGCATTGGCGGTGGCGCCACCGAAGTCATGCTGGAGGAAATCGCCAAGCGCTCTATCGTTGTCTAATCCTGGCGATTGCCACCAGCTTCGAATAGTCCTCTGCTGGCCATGACAGTGCCGGTAGAGGACTATTTTATATCCGCACAAAGCATAGTAACCGCACCGTTATCTCTGAATATCGAACACCAGCATTTACAAATAGGGCGCAAATAGCCAGCACAAAGCGTCCCGCGTCCGCTCCGGCAATGATCTACCATCAACTTCACTCAGCGTTACCCGGCGCGCTGTATTTATCACCGCATCGACATACTGGTTCAGCTCTGCGTTGAGAGCTGGATCATAAATTTCGACTCCTAACTCAAAGTTTAAGCGCAGGCTGCGAGGGTCAATATTCGCCGACCCCATCAGCACATAATTGTCGTCAACAAGAAACAATTTGGAGTGGGCGAAGGGGGGTGGCTGGTAGAATACGCTGATGTTGTAATACAGCAGCTCCCACAGCATATTCCGCGTCGCCCAGTGTACGTAGGGCAAATTATTTAGCCCAGGAAGGATCAGTTCGACGTTAACCCCTCGCAACGCCGCACTTTGTAAGCAGCCGATCAAAGCCTGGGAGGGAAGAAAATACGGCGTCATGATACGAATGCTATGCTGTGCCGAGGTGACGGCCGCCTGCAACACCATAGCCAGTCGATCGAGATTCTCATCCGGCCCGTCAATAATGACACGACAATTACTGGTGCCAAAAACCTTATCAGACGTAGCCAACACAGGCAGCTCCTGATGCGTGACCTGATGCCAGCTGGCAGCGAATACCGACCTCAATTGCGCGACCACAGGCCCCTGTAGTGCGAAGTGAATATCCGCCACCGGCCTTTTTACGGCTGGCTCTTTAACCAGGTGTCGGTCACCAATGTTCATACCCCCGGTGAATCCAATCACATTATCAATGACAAGAATTTTGCGGTGACTACGTAAATTGATTGATAGCGTTGGCGGCAATAACCGGGGGGGATTGTAGAGACTGACTGCCACGCCGACACGTTTGAGCAGATGCGCTGCGCGTGGCAAGGAGTATTTTTCGCCCATGCCATCAATTATTACCCGGACATCTACACCTCGCGTCACCGCATTACCGAGCGCCTCGATAAAGTGCCGTCCGATGGTGTTGGTTTCAAAAATATAGGTCATTAAGCAGATGGCTTCAGAGGCGTTATCGATGGCGGCCAACATTGCCGGGTAGGCGTTTTCACCGTTGAATAGCGCTGCCACATGGTTGCCAGGCACAAGACGCTGGCCGGTAATAGCGAGCGATGCACGAGCAAGCCCCGTGCTACTGTCGTCGAGTCCAATCCCCAGCTCTGCGAGGCGAGGCAGTTCCGCACCACGTTCAAAGTCGACGAAACGACGATCCGGCTTTTTACCGCTTAACAGTCGTGCACGGTTTTCAACGCGGTTTACGCCCAGCAGGTAGTACAGTAGCGGGCCAACCAACGGAAATAATATGCAGACACCAATCCAGCCGAACGCTGCCCGCGAATCGCGCTTGTATAACAGTGCGTGCCACGATGCAACGACCGCAGTCAGGGCGTGTAAAACAACGATCATCCAGTTGAGGTAGGTCATTAAACAGCGCTCAGCGTTTGTGCACGGAACCTATCATACGTGTGACACGCCAGTTTGAGGTACCGGTGCAACACGTGGCCAGGAAAGCGGAAATGACGGGAGACCAAAGGTAACTACCCCCTCGGCCATGAAGCAATTTATCCAGGGTTTTCCGGCACGCAGATCTGACGAACGAACTATACCGGCAGGGTAACGCTAAACTCACTGCCGACATCTGGTGTGCTCGTGACGACTACCCGACCGCCATGGGCACTGGCCACGGCACGCACCAGACTTAGACCGAGCCCGCAACCGGATCTACTGCGACTTTGATCACAGCGAAAAAAACGGTCAAATATTCTCGCCTGATTCTCAATACCAATACCGATACCGGTATCGCACACCGATACACAAACAAAATTGTCACCAGACTGAACCTTAACCAGCACCTCTGCTTTGGACTCAGAGTACTTAAGAGCATTGTCGAGCAAATTGGATAGCATGCGCTGCAACAGGGGAAGGTTGCCTGAAACCAGACAACCAGACTCTATCTCTGCCCTCAAACAGATACTGTTATCCTCCGCGATGGGCGCAAATAACTCGCAGGCTTCCTCTGCCACTTTTGAAATGTCCACTGCGCGCATATCCAATCTGGCGATACCCGCCTCAACTTCGGCAACGTCGAGCGTCGCGTTAATGAGGTGCATCAGCCGGTCACATTCTTCCAGAGTATCGGCCGTAGCATCGCGATACTCATCGACGGTTTCTGCGCTCGCCAGAGCCATTTCCGCATTGGCACGAATCCGTGCGAGCGGGCTGCGTAAATCGTGTGCGACATTATCCGTCATTTCCCGCATACCAGATATCAACGTGTCGATACGCTCCAACATCGTATTAAAAGTGTCTGCGAGCCGTTCGATTTCGCTTCCCCTGGCCGCAACAGCGACGCGGCGGTTTAACGCGCCACCGGTAACGTCCAGTGCAGCATCAGTCACCGCGACAACCCCGCTCATGGCGTGTCGCACCAAAAACCAGCCCGCTACCGACGCAAACACCACCACCAAAGTAAAAGTAGCGGCGAATGTCATCATCAACAGCTCCAGAAAATCGTTTAGCTCCTCTGTAGATTCACCGATCTCCAGCACGCGATCATCAGCTATCCGGCCGACGGCAACACGCGCTGTATAGTCATCATCAGGCGCGGTGATGGGAAGTAACGCCCCTTCCGTATACCCCAACCCCGATAGAGTGGTCACCACCGGCAAATCTCGCCAGCGCGACAAATCGGACGCGTGGAGAACCCTGCCGGCACTATCGCTAATACGGAAGTATATGTTTTCAGGCCCCTCCTCAAGCACCTCCCGGTCTATCTCCCGAGTCACCGACTGCCATCCGTCATGCGCCAACATCACCCGAAACTGTTCGATATCCGCCCGCAAATCAGCGTCAAAATCTTCGTGCATTACCGCGCTGATACCTGCGTAAAACAACGCGAAGGCGCTGCCAAAAAAGACGATGTAAATAAACGCATTCCACAGCGTCAGTCGCGACGCCAGCGTATATGCAGATCTAAACTCTGAGGACATAACCCAGTCCGCGCACCGTGTGAATAAGTTGAGTATCAAAACCTTTGTCGACCTTATCCCGCAAACGGCACACACGCGCCTCTACAACATTAGTTTGAGGGTCAAAGTTGTAGTCCCACACCCGCTCCATAATCATAGTTTTTGACACCACCCGTCCGGCATTGCGCATCAGGTATTCCAATAATGAGAATTCCCTGGGCTGCAGATTAATTTTCTGACCACCCCGCACCACTGTACGAGCCAGCAAATCGAGGGACAGATCATGCAACGTTAAGCTGGTGGCCTCGGTATTGCCGTTAGCCCGACGCAGCAAGGCCTGCACCCGCGCCAGCAGTTCGGTAAAGGCAAAGGGTTTGGTTAGATAATCATCGCCGCCCAGTTGCAGGCCTTTTACCCGATCATCAACAGAGCGACGCGCACTCAAAATAAGCACCGGCAGGGCGATCTTACGCTCTCGCAGAGATTCAATCAGTGACCAGCCGTCCAGCTTGGGCAACATCAGGTCAACAATGGCAGCGTCGTAGCCCCCGTTTGTTGCCTCCGCCAGACCAGCCTCACCGTCTTCTGCGTGTTCAACACGAAAGCCCGCCTCGTTCAGTCCTTTCATTATGAAATGGGCAATTTTTTTGTCGTCTTCAATCAACAGGAGTCGCATATGAATCACCGTTATTGCGCGGCCTGATTTTCCACAGCCCTCGGTACCCCGCTTATTGGCCGCGCTATAAGTATAGGAGCAATATTAACCCCTTACGTTGGGCCGGGGTGCTAACCTGTATTACCATTTGGTTAGCCACCAGACTTTCGCCAACGGTATAAACATAATTACACCAATGATTACCAGAGTATTCCCTGCAGCATTTGTTGCCCTTGTTATCACCGTTTTGGCCAGGGTTGCTTGCGCGGAGGATAATCGCTGGGCAGTGGCAACGACGGCTGTAGAAAGTACCCAGGTCGTTCGCATATACAGGTCGCCTGCGGAACGCCGTGAAGCCGGGTTAGGTCGACATATTAACGACTGGCTGACCGCCTCAGGGTTGGCCGAAATAGAAACGGAGCACAGCGAACGAATGTTCTCAAACAGTCGTTCAAATGACAGCACCCATCTGACCGATAAAACCTTGCAGCTCGGCCTAAGTTTCAGCGTTCGCGAGCGCCTCACCGCAGAACTCGTGCTCGAACACGAAATAGACGTCAACCATACGCTCGTGGACGAAGCGCTGATTGTGTACGAAGGGGAAGTGCTGAGCCTGGAGGCCGGTCGCCTCTATTTACCTTTTGGCGAGTACTACAGCCATTTTGTCACCGGTCCAATACTGGAGTTTGGCGAAACCCGTGGCGATGCTATCGTCGCAGACGTGACGCTTAGCGACTCCGTTGATCTGATAGCTTACGCCCTCTACGGCAGGGCTGAGAAACCGGGCGAGTCGGCAGGCAGGATAGATTGGGGGACGGGCCTGGACTTTGCCAATGACGATGAATCGGTCAAATTCAGCATCGCTTATTTTTCCGATCTCGCCGAGAGTGAGGCGGAACTTCTCGGCGATTTTCGCCATCAATATCACCGGCGGGTAGGTGGCTTTAGCGCCCACACTCTGATTGGCTTCGACCGCTATGAAGTCACTGCCGAATATGTCGGCGCGCTGCGCAGCTTTAACGAACTGGATGCCGAGGAAAACCAACCCTGGGCAGCCAATGTCGAATTTAGCTGGTTTCCAGTTCGCCGCGTTCAATTGTCGGCACGTATCGAAGCCAGTGCCGACCTCGCGGATGAACCACAACGACAGTATGGTTTGTCCGCAGCCTGGTTAATTGCTGACCACGTGAATTTTGCAGTCGACTATCTTTACGGTCATTTCAGGCAGGATTCCGCGTTTGACGATGACGATCACGAAATTACCCACCGCCATTTACTGGCCGCACAACTTTCTCTCGAGTTTTGATCTCGCTAACCGCCAGTGCAGCTGCACACATGCTCCGCCTCATATCCTGACCCAATCTTCGCTCATACCTTTCCAAATGGTAATACTCTGACAAGCCTGTGGTCAGGTTCATTGCTTACGCTGTAGGCACGATTCCGAGCATGGCCACCCTTACGGGCGGATTGAATCTGCGGGCAAAGTGCACACCGTACGTGCACCACGCTCGACATGCTCAATTGTCATTCAAACCAACCGGAGTATTGGACATGAAACGATCTATCGATGTAACACGTAGACACGGATCTGTGCTTTCAGCAGGCATCATTCTCACATCCCTCTGTCTGAGTGCAGTAAGTTCCCTGGCGGCAGAACACGATACGGAAGACGAAGAAACTCTAGAGGTCTCTGAAATATTTTTTGAGCTCAACAACACCGACGGCGATCTCGGCATTCACGGCCTGATTGACGGGGATCCATGGAAACGTCTGCGGATATTTGATCACCAGGAGCGCGCCATCCTGGATATTCGGGTCAAAAGTCGATTACAGCAACAGGGCCTCACCGAAATATTCTTTGAAAGCGCTGAACCGCCTTTTGAAAGCGATGACCCAGAGGAACTTACTCTGTTACCGGAAGAGTTTTTCGATCGCTTTCCGGAAGGCACCTATGAAATAGAAGCGACTACCACAGAAGGTGACGACCAGGATGGCGAAACCCAAGTAACCCATGTTATACCTTCGCCCCCAGTAATTGCGGTGAACGGCCTGGCAGCAGCTAGCGGTTGCGATGAGCCACTGCCTCTCGTCGGTGCTCCTGTAACAATCAGCTGGGACCCTGTCACGGAATCTCACCCAGAGATTGGCATTCCCGGTGTCGGTATTACTGTCGTCAATTACGAAGTCGTCGCCGAAATTGACGGCACGCCGTTTCGCGTCAACACCGTTTTGCCCCCCGGCACTACTGAGTTTGTTGTTCCCGCAGAATTACTCAACCTGAGCGAAGGCGAAGTCAAATTCGAGGTACTGGTAAGGGAACAAAGTTTTAACCAAACCGCCGTGGAAAGCTGTTTTGCCCTGCTGTAACACCGGCATTTGCCGCTTCGGTACCGGACCGTAATCGGTGATAGCCGTGCGAAAGGACGTGGTGATCATACGTGAGCCACGTCCTTGTTCCACTCCCCGCCCGTCGCATACCTCTGCCCCACCGGCCCGTTCTTCCCTCTCACCTTCATCTGGCGCTGCCGCCAATCGGTACGCTATCATGTTCGGTTTTTGACAGCTGGGTTTACTGGCTCCGCTGCATCACCAACCGCTTACGCTGTCTGCTCGCGCCTTCAGCAAGTATCGCACCAGGAATTTTTAATGACTTTTCCGAACCTTCTGCAACCACTTGATCTCGGCTTCACTACCATTAAAAACCGCATGATGATGGGTTCGATGCACACCCGCATGGAGCTGCTCGACAGGCCTTATGAAAGGCTGGCAGCTTTTTATGGGGAGCGCGCCAAAGGCGGCGTGGGGCTCATTGTAACGGGCGGCTATTCGCCCAACGAGAGCGGCGTTATCGAGACGGGTGCATCGGTTTTTTCCAGCGAAGCAGATATTCCAAGGCACGCAATCGTCACCGACCGAGTACATGCCGAAGGCGGCAAGATTTTGATGCAGGTGCTGCACACCGGGCGTAACGCCAAAATTCCCCAACCTGTGGGCGCATCTGCAATACCATCACGCATTAATCCCTGCACCCCTCATATTTTGAGCAGCGCTGAGCTTGAGCAAACGATCGAAGACTTCGCCAATTGCTCACTGTTAGCCAAGCAGGCCGGTTACGACGGTGTCGAAATTATGGCCTCTGAAGGCTACCTGATTAATCAGATGCTGGTAACACGCACCAATAATCGTACCGATGAGTGGGGCGGCAGCTATGAAAACCGTATGCGCTTCGCCATCGAAATCATCAAGCGCGTCAAACAAAAAGTCGGTGATAACTTTATTGTGATGTACCGTATTTCAGCTATCGACCTTGTAGAGAACGGCTGTACCGGCGACGAAATCGTTCAGCTGGCACAGGCCCTGGAGCACGCCGGGGTGACCCTGTTCAACACCGGTATCGGCTGGCACGAAGCGCGTATTCCCACCATCGCCTACATGGTGCCGCGAGCGGCCTGGCGTTTTGCCATTCGCAATATCACGGTGAATGTGAGTATTCCGGTCATTGCGTCGAATCGCATAAATACGCCGGAAGTGGCCGAAGACATTATCGCCAGCGGCGATGCTCACATGGTCTCCATGGCACGCCCCCTGCTGGCTGATCCACATTTCGCGCGCAAGGTCGCTGCGGACACCGCCAACGAAATCAACACCTGCATCGGCTGCAACCAGGCCTGCCTCGACTTTATTTTTACCGACCGGGTTACCAGCTGCCTGGTGAACCCCAAAGCGGCGCGGGAGCTGGAGATAGAGGAAGCACCTGTTCGCAATGTCCAAAACAAAACCGTCGCCGTGGTTGGCGCGGGCCCGGCGGGCTTGTCTGCCGCCTGCAGCGCGGCGGAACGCGGGCACAAGGTCACCCTGTTCGATGCCGCCGCTCAAATCGGCGGGCAGCTTAACCTGGCCAAAATTATTCCCGACAAAACCGAGTTTTACGAAATGATCCGCTACTTCCAGTCGCAACTGGAAAAATTCAGTGTAACGGTGCAACTCAACGCCACTGTGGATGCGGACTCGCTAAAAGATAAGTTTGACGATGTCATTATCGCCACTGGCATCGTGCCGCGCATTCCTGAAATTCCCGGTATCGACCACCCATCGGTCATCTCCTACCTCGACCTGCTCAGCGGCAAAGCCATCGCGGGGCAGCGGGTTGCCATTCTCGGCGCTGGCGGCATCGGTTTTGATGTCGCTGTGCTACTAACTCACGGCCATGGAGACCGAGCACCTGATACCACCGACTTCCTGAAAAAATGGGGGGTCGACACCACTATGACGACCCCCGGTTCGTTGTCAGCCGACGGCCCCAAATTTCCGGCACCGGCTCACCAGATCACCATGTTGCAACGCAAACCAAAATCCCTGGGGCGTGGCCTCGGCCTCACCAGTGGCTGGGTCTTGCGTGCCGAGCTGGACGCCGCCGGGGTGACCAGCATCCCCGGGGTCACCTACCGGAAAATCGATGATCAGGGCCTGCATTACAGCGTCAACGGCGAAGACAAGCTACTCGCCGTGGACAGTATCGTTGTGTGTACAGGACAGGATTCTAATAATAAGCTCTTTAACGAACTAACGACGTCCGGTATTGCCTGCCGATTAATCGGCGGCGCTGCCGAGGCGAAAGAACTGGACGCCCTGGCGGCGGTAAGTCAGGGCATGGAGGTTGCGGCGGGGCTTTAACGTTTGAGTTTATTTGACGGTAGCGAATGACTGTTGATTTCAACCGGATACAGCTCGGCGCCGCGCTGCAGGGCCTTCATTCACGGAGCTTGCCGCGGTCAAAGAGATCGTCATATGGTTTCAGGTTCGCCAAGGGTTTCTGAGCCATGAACGCCGCTGCTGATATCGGCATCACGCATTGATAACGCTAACGAATACCGACCAATTTATGCGTCCAGTCGGCCAATAAAATTAATCACCGCCTCTGAAAAAACCGTATTCTGGTCGCCCGCCACCATATGGCTGGCTTCTGCCACGTCAATATATTCCGCGTGTTTTACCGCCTGACGAAATTCGTCAACACCCTCATGGCTGACCACATCGGATTTCGCACCGCGCACCAGCAAGGTGGGGATGGTTATTTTATTCGCGTCATCGAGCAGCCTCAGGCACCGCTGTTGAATGGTGCTCTGAAATTCACCACCGATCAGGTGGGGGTCCCAGTGCCAGATAAAGCGGCCGTCTTCGCGCTCGCGAAGATTCTTACGCAGACCTTCAAGATTACTGGTGCGCTGACGCTTGGTGTAACTGGCAATGGTATCAGCGGCATCTTCGAGACTGGCAAAGCCGTCTGGCCGGGCACGCATAAACTCGAGGATACGCCCTACGCCAGCCGCTTCAAGGCGTGGCGTGACGTCGACCAGGACAATCCCCCGCAACAGTGTTTCATCAATACATGCGGCAGCCAAGGCCACGATGCCGCCTTTGGAGGCCCCCACCACAACAGGTTTTGAAGCCAGGGTGTTAAGCACAGCTTTTAAATCACTCACGAAGGCATCGACGTCGTAGTTGGTCTGCGGACACCAGTCGGATTCGCCGTGGCCCCGAGAATCCATATTGATCACGTACCAGCCAGCCCGGGCCACCGCGATCGCCGCATCGCCCCAGGAATGGCGGGTCTGGCCACCGCCGTGAAGAAAGATTAACGGGGGATTGGCTGGGTCGCCGTACCTGTCGCCTTTAAGGATCAGGCCATCGAGGGATTCAAACTGGACTGGCACTGCCTGCATAACTGCTCCTTATACTTCACGAACTGGGTTAACGAATCGAGTTACTTTGAGGGCCGTCACCAACACCCTGCAGCTACCCGAGTGATAGTCTGAATAACCGGGTCGCAGCTAACACACTCTCAGGTTGCGGGAAAAACGCTGGCAAAGATGGTTAACTGGTCGCCACCACCGGCCCTGTTTAAGGGGTGCTCGGTATCATTTGCAACGCGAACTTTACCGCCTGGTACGACTTTTTACTAGAGGGTATTTATGACGGCGAGAATCACATATAGCCGAACATGCGGCCAGCTAAGTGCGCATGTAGACTTAATCGCAAATTTGGCTATCACCCCATTGCAGTCAAGTTTTCGGCAGGGGAGTTCGCAGACAACCCGCGGGAAGGATCGGCTCAATACCGGGTAAACGCATAATCGGTACGTGGTGATTGCCGGTATTGCTCAAATATCCTGTAAGTAGGCCCGGCGCTCCACCAGGCGTTGTTTCAGACCAGAGGCTAAACCCGTGGCGGCGATTAACTGATCAAGCATATTCAGCGCCGGTCGATGCTGGTTTTTGACATCATTGAAATAATCAATGGTGATGTTCTCGTTAAACCTCTCGACGAGCACCACTTCGTCCCCGACCGTTACTTCGCCTGTTTCCAGCACCCGATAATACCAACCGGCAATGCGCCGCTGCTCGATAAACTCGGATAGCTTGTCGATTCCATAGCGAGCGTTGATCTTCCAGCAGGGCTGGCGTGGTTCGGAAACCTGCACCCGCACGTTACCCAGTCGATAAACATCACCAATGCAGACGGTTTGTTCGGACATACCCTCTATCGTCAGGTTTTCGCCGATAGAACCGGGCAGAGCTCTATCTGCCAGCGATGGGTAGTGAGCGGTAATGCAAGAATAACTGTCCACTGCAAACTGGTGCAAGGCTTTGTCTGGGCCACCGTGATAACGCTTGTCGACCTGAACATCACCCTCAATACCGAGTAATCCGACATGCGCTTTTTGAATCGGTTTTTTATAAATACCAGTGCGCTGGCCTGAGAGGGCGAGGGTTTGGGCCGCCCCAGCATACAATCTGTTTATAAACATACGCTTGTTCGATCCCTGCCAGATTAACGATCTCCCTGTCCGCCTATTAAAAGACAGCCGACGCCGCATAGTCAATTTTGCGGCACTCAAAACCTGCGATTATTTTTCCCCCATTTCACCATCCCGCGATCTGGTCATGCTCTCGCCTCGCTTGCTATTGTCAATCGCAACGCGTGTCGCTATCGTTACCAGACAAGCGCCCAACAGGAGGCAGAATGATTAAAATAATTGCAGGCTTGGCGAACACAGCGGGCGGGCTCGGAATTGTCATGTGCCTGGCAGCGGGGCTTACCAGAGTGTTGGGGGAATCCTATTTACTGAACTACGAGGCTTTAACGGTTTTTAGTGGTGGGGTCGGCCTGATGGTATTTGCCAGCCTGGCAAAGCTGGAAGTACTTATCAGACAGAGTGCAGGCTAACGCACAGCTGCGCCTGAACCGTGAAGAACAAAGTAACCGTGCTTCACACCTGGCAACCAGCTTTTCGCAGACATAAAAAAACGGGGCTTTAGCCCCGTTTTTTTATGTCTGATCAGGCAGACTGATCGGCATCCTGAGCATCTTCCGCCTGCTCCGACACATCCCGCCGGGGCAAGCCACCTTCCGCTTCAGATACTTCTTTCATTGACAGTTTGATACGGCCACGGGCGTCGACATCCAGCACCTTGACCTTGATCTGCTGTCCTTCGGACAGGTAATCGGTCACCTTATTCACCCGTTCTTCAGCGATTTGCGAGATGTGAACCAGGCCATCGGTACCCGGCATGATGGTCACAAACGCGCCAAAATCAACAATCCGCGCCACCGTGCCATCATAAATACGACCAACCTCCGCTTCAGCGGTGATTTCCTCAATGCGGAATACGGCCATATCCAGGCTGTCACGGTTATCACTGTATATGCGAATGCTGCCATCATCTTTAATGTCGATAGTCGCACCCGTTTCATCGGTGAGGGCGCGAATGGTTGCACCGCCCTTGCCAATAACATCGCGGATTTTATCAGGGTCGATCTTCAGGGTTGCATAACGCGGTGCAGTATCGGCTACTTCCTGACGACTCTTATCAATAACCCTGTTCATTTCACCGAGAATATGCAGCCGCGCCTGCAGTGCCTGAGTTAGCGCAACGTCCATAATTTCTTCAGTAATGCCCTCGATTTTGATATCCATCTGCAACGCGGTAATACCGGCAGCGGTACCAGCCACCTTAAAGTCCATATCGCCGAGATGATCCTCATCGCCCAGGATATCGGTGAGCACGGCAAAGCCTTCTGGCTCCTTAACCAAACCCATGGCAATACCCGCAACAGGCGCCTTGATTGGCACACCCGCATCCATCAGTGACAGACTCGAACCGCAAACCGAAGCCATGGAGCTGGAACCGTTGGATTCAGTGATTTCAGATACCACGCGAATGGTATAGGGAAACGACTCCTGGTCAGGCAACACAGCGGCAATGCCTCTGCGCGCAAGTCGGCCATGACCAATTTCACGACGACTAGTGCCTCCCATACGACCCGCTTCGCCGACCGAATAGGGAGGAAAGTTGTAGTGCAGCATAAACGGGTCTTCCTTGCTGCCGGCGAGGGCTTCGATACGTTGCGCATCACGCAAAGAACCGAGCGTACTGACCACGATGGCCTGGGTTTCACCACGCGTAAACAGAGCCGAGCCATGGGTATTCTTGAGCATACCCACTTCGACCGCAATGGGACGAACGGTGGTGTTGTCGCGCCCATCAATTCTGGGTTCGCCACGGATGATACGGCCACGCACAATCTTCTTCTCAAGCTTTTTAAAGGCATCGCGAATATCATCGGCGCTAATGTCTCCGCCTTCTACTACCATGCTAGCAATGGCAGCGGTACGCAACTCACCCAGCTTGGTACTGCGTTGCTGCTTGTCAGTAATAAGGTAGGCGGCATCAATGGCTGAACCGATTTCGGCCTTGAGCCTGTCAATAACAGCTGTCTTTTCCGGTTCCGCCTGCCATTCCCATTTGGGCTTGCCCGCTTCACGAACCAACTCTTCGATAACCTGGATAACCGCCTGCATTTCCTGGTGCGCATAAAGAACGGCGCCCAGCATGAGGTCTTCCGGCAGTTCTTTGGCTTCGGATTCAACCATCAACACCGCATCTCTGGTGCCTGCAACAACCATATCCAGCCTGGAATTTTCCAGCGCCGAATACGTAGGATTCAGCAGATAGCCTTCTTCCTCATTGTAGCCAACCCGCGCAGCGCCAATGGGGCCATTAAATGGCACACCGGAAATAGCCAGTGCAGCGGAAGCACCAATCAGGGAAGCAATATCGGGGTCAACATCCTTATTAGATGACATCACTGTCAACACGACCTGTACTTCGTTACGAAAACCATTGGGGAAAAGGGGTCTGATGGGACGGTCAATTAACCGACAGGTCAGGGTTTCCTTTTCCGTGGGGCGGCCTTCACGCTTGAAAAAACCACCGGGGATTTTTCCGGCAGCATAGGTTTTTTCCTGATAGTTGACCGTCAGTGGGAAGAAATCCTGGCCTTCTCGAGCTTCTTTGGCAGCTACCACCGTACACAGGACTGTCGTATCGTCCATGCTGCACAACACCGCACCTGTTGCCTGACGCGCAATGCGGCCAGTTTCGAGCGTGACGGTATGCTTGCCGTATTGGAATGATTTACTTACGGGATTCACAATTTTCACCTATTGAATAACGGCAATGGCCCCGGTACGGGGCCATTGCTATGAATTTACTATCGACGCAGACCCAACTTCTTGATTAGCTGGCTATAGCGATCGACATCCTTGCTCTTGAGGTAATCAAGCAATTTCCTGCGCTGATTAACCATGCGGATCAAACCGCGACGAGAGTGGTGGTCTTTTTTGTAGCTTGCGAAGTGACTCTGCAACTTATTTATATTCGCCGTTAACAGGGCGACCTGTACTTCCGGAGAACCGGTATCCCCTTCGCCACGTGCGTTGTCTTTAACAATAACCGCTTTCTCTTCTGCACTCAGTGCCATGTCTTTCTCTCCAAATATGCCAAGTAATACGGGTTCGTCCGTGCATATTTACAGACAACCCAGTTTGTGCCGAAACAACCAGTTATAAAGAACAAACCGGCCGTAAACAGTTCAGCAACCTAATACAGGTCCGTTACTGACCCGCAACCAGACGACGGGGCGTAACTCGCCCATCATCAAGAACTTCGCCAACGCCTAAAAAGTCTCCGTCGGCCCGAAAGATGCGCACTATATCGCCTTCCATCGCATTCTGATAGACCACCGGTGTCATGACCGGCTGGCCACGACGGAAATACCATGCGGCACTCTCGGACAGCTCGACAGCTAATCGATCACCCACCGCAGCATCCAGGGGCCGCAATAGAAAATCCAGATCTTCAGCCCGCTTACCCTCCCTTAATGCCTCAAGCTGCTCCAGGGTGATAGCATCGTCGAGATTAAAAGGCCCTGCCGCCGTACGGCGCAATCCAGACACGTGTGCACCGACGCCTAGTGCCTTGCCAAGATCCTCAGCGATGGTACGAATATACGTGCCTTTGCTGCAGTGTATATCGACATCCGCTTCCGCCACTTCGCCAGCCCTGAAAGCCAGCAAGTCAAACCTGAGGATGGTTGCCTGGCGGGCTTCACGTTCGACCTCAATACCCTGACGCGCTAATTTATAAAGCGGCTGGCCACCATGCTTGAGCGCTGAATACATCGACGGAATCTGTTCGATTTCGCCCCGAAAACCCGGCAGCGCCGCCTCAACTTGCTCGGCAGTCAAGCCGCTTGCATCAATGCGATTTATGACTTTCCCGTCGGCATCGCCCGTTTCCGTGGCCACTCCTAAACTGAAAGTGCTGCGATACACTTTGTCAGCCTCCAGCAAAAACTGGGTGAACTTGGTGGCTTCACCAAAGCATATCGGGAGTACGCCCGTCGCGAGGGGGTCCAGGCTACCCGTATGACCAGCTTTGGCCGCATAAAACAGATACTTTACTTTCTGCAAAGCTTCGTTCGAAGTTAATCCTGCGGGCTTGTCAAGTATCAGGATACCGTCAACAGGCCTGCCTTTGGTGCGACGCTTTGCCAATCTAGTCGTCCTCTGTATCTGTCGCTGGCTTTCGATTCTGAGCGACAGCGTAGTCTATTAAAGCCGCCAGATGTTGGCCTCGATCACCGGTGTCATCGTATACAAAGGTCAGCCGTGGAGTTATTCGCAGGCGCAGGCGTTGGGCCAGATGGGTACGTAGAAAGCCCGAAGCTTTATTAAGCGTTGCTATGTCCTGCGCAATCGTACGGTCAGCGTGTTCTGGTCCTTCTGGGCGCGCAATAAAATTAACGTGTATCTTCGCAACAGCGAGATCGCGACTGACGTCGACCCCGGTAATATTGACCAACGCCAGACGCGGATCGCGAATCTCCTGGCGAATCAACTCGGCCAGCTCGCGCTGCACCGCATCGGCCACCCGCTCACTGCGGCTAAACTCTCTAGGCACGAAACAGTAGCTCTAGAGTTCTCGAGCGATGTGCTTGATGTCGTAAACCTCTATCTGATCACCAACTTTAATATCGTTGTAATCCTTGACTCCGATACCGCATTCAGTGCCGCTGCGAACCTCATTGACATCGTCCTTAAACCGTCGCAGGGATTCCAGCTCACCCTGATATATCACAACATTTTCCCGCAGCACCCGAATCGGTTTGTTGCGGTACACAGTGCCCTCGATAACAATGCAACCGGCCACCAGCCCAAATTTCGGCGACTTGAACGCCTCGCGCACTTCGGCAATACCCACTATATCCTCACGCACTTCGGGGTCGAGCATTCCAGATAGCGCTTTTTTAATCTCATCAAGCAAATTGTATATGATGCTGTAGTAGCGTATTTCCGTGCCCTCAGCCTGGGCGCGGCGCCGTGCGGCCGCATCGGCGCGCACGTTAAAACCAATCACCACCGCGCCCGTGGTGGTAGCCAGATCTATGTCGGATTCGTTAAGCCCACCAACACCAGAAGAGACGACTGTGACAGCTACTTCATCAGTGCCAAAGTCGGCCAGTGCTGACAAAATAGCTTCGAGTGATCCGCGGACATCTGTCTTTACGAGCACCGGCAGGACTTTCTTTCCGCTGCCTTCAAAGGTGGCAAACATGTTCTCCATTTGTGAAGCCTGCTGGCGAACCACCTTCGCTTCCCGCGTTTTTTGCTGGCGGAACTGAGACACTTCACGGGCCTTGCGCTCGTCACTCATGACGGCAAACTCATCCCCTGCTTCCGGGGGCACATCAAGACCGAGGATTTCTACGGGTATGGAAGGCCCGGCCTCGACAATGGCTTTACCAGCCTCGTCAGTCATGGCACGGATTTTCCCAATACTCTGTCCTGCCAGCATGAAGTCGCCCTTACGTAGGGTTCCTGACTGAACTAGCGCGGTAGCAACAACGCCGCGACCTTTCTCCAAACGCGCCTCTACAATCACACCCTGAGCTGGCACATCGACGGGCGCAGTCAGTTCCAGTAATTCAGCCTGTAACAGGATGGCTTCAAGTAACCTGTCGATACCGTCGCCGGTATGCGCCGAGACTTTGACAAACTGGGTATCGCCGCCCCACTCTTCTGGAATCACTTCTTTGACGGACAGCTCATTGGTGACGCGGTCGGGATCAGCGCCCTCCTTATCAATTTTGTTAATGGCTACAACAATCGGCACTCCAGCCGCTCGGGCGTGGAGAATGGCCTCTTCGGTCTGGGGCATAACACCATCATCAGCTGCAACCACCAGCACGACCACATCCGTCGCCTTCGCGCCACGGGCCCGCATCGCAGTAAACGCCGCGTGACCCGGGGTATCGAGAAAGGTAATCATGCCGTGGGGGGTATCGACGTGATAGGCGCCAATATGTTGCGTGATACCACCGGCCTCTCCTGAGGCAACGCGGGTCTTGCGTATGTAATCAAGCAATGAGGTTTTACCATGATCTACATGACCCATCACCGTCACAACTGGCGCCCTGGGTTCGCCATTGCCAGCGAACGCCAGTGCCTGACGCAGCTCGTCTTCAATGGCCTCTGCCTTGACCGGTACCGGGTTGTGCCCCAGCTCCGTCACCACCAGCATCGCGGTGTCCTGGTCTACGCTATCGTTGATGGTGGCCATGGTGCCCATTTTCATCAACTCTTTAATAACGGCAGCAGCCTTGACAGACATTTTCTGCGCCAGGTCGCTCACAACAATCGTTTCTTCGATCTCTACGTCGTAAATAATCTTGCCCGTTGGTTTCTTAAAAAGATGTACGTTCTCTACCTTGGCGACCGGCCCGCCAGACGTTAAACGGAGTTTTTTGGGTGCGCTTTCTTCCAGATCGCCTTCCGCGATAAGCTCATCTACTTTTGGCTTGCGCGCGCCCTTTATAGGCTTTTTCTTCTTTGGCTTATCTTCAATATCGTCTTCACGCAATTCACGTTTTTTGACAGGCTTACTGGTCGATTCTTCGGCAGCGGGCGCTTCAGGCGTCGCAACCACACTAGCACGCAACGCTTCTCCCTCGGCTTTTTTCAATGCCGCTGCTTCGGCAGCAAGCCGTGCCGCCTCTTCATCTCTTTTGCGTGCCTCGATGGCCGCTAAACGCTTATCCTCAGCATCATCCAGATTCCTGTGCGCAGCACCGGCGGCTTGCGCAACCGCTACGACCGGGGTTTCTGCAGCCGCTCCATCAAGCAGCTCGTCACCGGACTCTCGTTTCACATAGGTGCGCTTTTTACGCACCTCTACATTGACAGTTTTTCTGCCAGCACCGGCTTTTAACGTACTGACACTCTTGCGACGCAAGGTGATTTTTTTGGGATCACCGGCCTGCTCACCATGCAAACTTTTCAGATGCGCCAGCAGTTTCTGCTTCTCTTGATCTGAAACTTTTTCATCACCAGTTTTCTGAGGCAGCCCTGCATCCCGCATCTGTGTCAGCAAGCGCTCAACCGATGCACCAACGGTTTCGGCAAGTTCGCTTACAGTAACTTCAGCCATTTGTTTTCCTCATTTAATAACCTTGTCGCGCCGGTTTATAGTGGTTACTGAGATTCTTCTGCAAACCAGGGCGCGCGAGCCGCCATAATCAGTTGACCGGCACGCTCGGGATCGAGGTTTTCGATGTCCAGCAAATCGTCAACTGATTGTTCCGCAAGGTCTTCCATAGTAACGATACCGCTGGCAGCCAACTTGTAGGCCAGCGTCTGATCCATACCTGCCATAGTCAAAAGATCTTCGGCAGGCTCAGCATTGGCTAACTCTTCTTCCGAAGCGAGGGCATGGGTGAGTAGGGCATCCTTCGCCCTGGCGCGCAATTCTGCCGCTATATCCTGGTCAAACCCTTCTATTGTCGCGAGCTCTTCCAGGGGGACGTACGCCACCTCTTCAACCGAGGTAAAGCCCTCTTCCGCCAGAACCACAGCGACGTCTTCATCAACATCAAGTTTTTTCATAAACTCGGCAATGATATCGCCCACCTCCGCGCTTTGCTTCGCTTCTATCTCGTCGACGGTCATAATATTAATCCGCCAGCCGGTCAGCTCAGCAGCGAGACGAACATTCTGTCCATTTTTGCCAATCGCCTGGGCAAGATTATCCTGCGCCACCGCCACATCCATCGCATGTGTATCTTCGTCGACGATGATCGACTCAACTTCTGCCGGGGCCATGGCATTGATGACCAGTTGCGCTGCATTATCGTCCCAAAGCACGATATCAATACGCTCCCCATCCAGTTCATTGGACACGGCCTGCACCCTGGCACCGCGCATGCCGACACAGGCACCTATCGGATCGATCCGACCGTCATTGGTTTTTACCGCTATTTTTGCGCGTGATCCGTGATCCCGCGCCGCGGCTCGAATCTCAATCACCTGCTCAGCAATTTCTGGTACTTCGATGCGAAACAATTCGATCAACATTTCATTGCATGCGCGACTCAGCAATAACTGCGGACCACGGCCCTCACTGCGGACACCGTGTAAGATCGCTCGAACGCGATCATTGACACGGAAAACTTCGCGCCCCACCAGCTCTTCTCGCGGCAAGATGCCTTCAGCGTTATTGCCCAAATCCACAATAATATGCTCGCGCGTTACTTTTTTGACGGTGCCATTAATCAGATCGCCAACACGGTCACGATACTTGGCAGCAACCAACTCGCGCTCAGCATCGCGTACTTTCTGCACAATAACCTGCTTGGCAGTCTGGGCAGCAATACGGCCAAACCCTACGTTTTCGACACTTTCTTCATAAACATCACCGGCTACCAGCGCGGGATCCTTCTCATGAGCTTCCTGAAGCGTAAATTGGGTGCCCAGTTCGGCCAGCGTCTCGTCGCCGACGACGTCCCACCAACGGAAAGTCTGATAATTACCGCTCTCGCGATCGATAACCACACGCACGTTAGACTCCTCGTCGTAACGTTTTTTAGTCGCCATGGCTAACGCCTGTTCGATCGCCTCAAAAATGACATCCCTTGAGACGCCCTTTTCATTCGACACCGCTTCAGCAACCAGTAATATTTCTTTATTCATCCGTAAGTCTCACATGTATTCGACTAGAAACGAGGGACTACTTTCGCCTTCTCAATACTATCAAATGGAAATATATATTCATGATCGTCGACCACCAATACGATGTCCTCCGCATCGACGGAGGTTAATTCACCCTTGAACTTACGTCTCCCTTCAAACGGAAATCGCAACTGCAAATCAATTATCTCGCCAACATACTGGCCGTACTGCGTCAGTGAATACAGTGGTCGACTCAATCCCGGCGAAGACACCTCAAGAGTGTACTCGCCGTTAATAGGGTCTTCCACATCAAACAACGCACTAATTTGGCGGCTAACCCGGGCGCAATCTTCGACTCCGACACCATCCTCTCGATCAATAAAAACTCGCAACACGCTGGTCTTTCTGCCAGCGAAGAATTCCACTCCCCACAGCTCGAGATCCATTGCGCTTACAACAGGCTCTATTAGACCTACCAACGTGTCTCGCGAAGCAGTCATTCGTCGTTTTTGCCCGGTAACAGGCAGCAAGCTGCGCTGTCAATTAATCCAATAACAAAAAGCCCCTGTAAACAGGGGCTCCACGCACTACGCACCGAACTGCGCAATATTGGTAGCGGGGGCAGGATTTGAACCTACGACCTTCGGGTTATGAGCCCGACGAGCTACCAGACTGCTCCACCCCGCAATCAATTCTGTATAACCTTACATCAACGCTTCCAAGGCTTGCTTATGCGTGATACCCACAACATCCGGACCTGGTAAAACCGTCTGTCTTGAGGGCGGAGGAGTATAGGACCAGAGCACACTTCGGTCAAGCTGTTTCACCCACTGACAGCCCAAGAAGACACTGCTTTTAAAGTATGTTCACTCAGTCTTCACAGGTGCTGCTTGCCGATCTGCGGCTCCATAAATCAGGCAAACTTGCGCACGAACTGGCGCATCACCGAAGCTGGCCCGATTTTAGCGGCCCTGTAACGAAAGCTGAGGAGTAGCGCATTAAACTGCGGCTATGATGGCGCCACCAGGGACCGCGGCTACGCGGCTGTCACTGGCCTTAACATAAACAT
>JBFIEE010000003.1:0-110915 GCA_041603535.1 Porticoccaceae bacterium | reverse complement strand
GTGCCGGGCGGTAAGGCAAAATCAAGCTGCAGATCCCGGTGCTGCCACTGCCAGCGAAATTCTCGAGGAATCAGCACCAGATCCCGTCTTTCCTGCTGCAAGCCGCAGTGCTCCAGCCCTCCTTGCCAGGCGCCGTGAGGCATCAGCACCTGTCGCTCCAACGCGGCCAGGCGCTCGCCGACAACGCTTCTACCTCGACCCCACAACGGCCCGCGCGCAACCTCCTCGTCATCAAGGGGCGTCGCCCACGTGCCATTGGCAACACGTGCCGACAGCACGCAATTGAACAAATAAGCCCGCGCTGCGGAAATATACAAACCCCGTTTGCTATCTGTGCCGCTGTGACGTCGGCCTCTGCGCATGCTGGCCTGGGTCAGGATAGCGTCTGCGGCACGTAGGTTGGCGCCGCCTATACCAAAGCGTTGTTCGCCGAAGTAATTGGGTACGCCTTCGTTGGCGATGGTTATCAGTCGCTGTTCGGCGGCAGATACATCGCCAGAAAAATTGCGCAATCGGATGCTGAAAATGTTGCCGCTATGGGCACCTCGCCGCAATTTACGAGTGCCGCGTGTGACCTGCAAAACTTCACAATCCGGCAGTGATAATGAACCCGGATATAACTCCGGCGCGCCGGCGGACAAGGGTAGGCTAAACCATTGCGTGGTCAGGGCTCGACGGTCTTTCAAGCCGCAATAACCCACATCTCGCTCGCCCACATCAAAACGTTGCGCCAGCAATGCTGCCACCCAGCGCGTATTCTGATGGCGCTTGCGAATTTGCAGATAGACGTGGCCGCCATCGTTCGCCCGGGGTGCGTCCAGCAACTCGCTAACAACTTCAACTACAACGAAATCTTCCGCGACCGTTCGAAAATCAGCACGCCCAACCGGCTCACCCCAGGCACGGCAAAAATCCAGTGAAAAAGCTTGCTCAGTAGCCACGCATGCCCGGATAGAACACATCCAGTATAGCGTTCGTGGCATCCATAACACGCACGACTCGATCTTCTACACGACGGAGACTGGTACCCGGGGGACCTGCGGGGAGTTGTCTCAGAATGTGATCTGGCAAACCGGTCGAGTAGCGGTAGTAGTCTCCGTCGAGCACCTCACCCCGTTCCAGTTTTTTTTGCCAGCCAGGCGGTAATTCGCCGCCACGAGCCATTTTCTTACGCAAGCCCGGTGGTAGCTCCTTACTCTTATTTTTACTTTTGTGTTTGCCCTGTTCGAAACCCTCCTCACGGAGGTAATCATCAAAAACCTGGCGCTCCCGGTCACCAAACAGCACCTCCGATAACACGGCACCGGTTATTCGCTGCGACATACTGCCCTCACCGGCATCGGGGTGGCCGGCCAATACAGGCCAGGCACTGCAGATCATCCATACCGTTAAGCAACCCGCCAAGCTCCTGGGAAGCCTATTTTTCAAGCCCGCTTTGCCAAATTTCATGTCATCTACCTCAGTTATTGTGCCTTACCAACTTCACCTGCAAGCACTATATAATGCGCCACTCTGCTCAACCAAAGTAAAATCTGACAAGCGTCTACTAAGCCGACACCAACGGCTGAATCAGCACAACGGCCTGGCAAGCAATGCCCTCTCCCCGACCGATAAACCCCAGCCCTTCACTTGTCGTGGCTTTGATATTCAATTGCTCGGGCTGACATGGGATCGCAGCTGCTAACCTGTTAACCATGGCCGAGACATGGGGCGCAATTTTTGGCGCTTCAGCTATAACCGTCATATCCGCATTAACGAACGACCATTGCCGTGCGGCCAGTAAACACATGACGGCCTGCAATAATTCGACACTGCTAATGCCTCGGTAACGCGGGTCACTATCGGGAAAATGTCGGCCGATATCTCCCAGGGCTGCCGCTCCCAGTAAGGCATCACATAGCGCGTGGATCAGCACATCACCATCGGAATGTGCTTTAAGCGCCTTATCAAAGAGAATATGAACGCCACCCAACACGACACCGCTACCTGGCTCGAACGCGTGTACATCAAAGCCCTGCCCAACCCGCATCATTCTGTGATCCCAATCCTGGATTCCTGCGCCAGACGCTGCGCCTGAAGTATCAATTCGGCCAGTAACAGATCCTCGGCATGAGTAATTTTTATATTGTCACTACGGCCCTGAACGATCACTGGCCGGGAACCGTATAACTCAATAGCCTCAGCCTCATCGGTTACCGCCAGTCCTTGTGCAGCGCAATGGTTGAGCGCCGCTAGCAGTAAGCCATAGCGAAACATCTGTGGCGTCCCCGCCAACCATAAACCCTCTCGATCAACAGTTCTGTCGACCACCCAGCCGCCGGCATCGGTGTGCGTATCTCCGCCCCCGATCGATGTTCCAGGCGGGTGTCCCGACGGCATAACGAGCTTCAGGGTAGCGCTGACCGGCGTCGCCAGCAGACCACCAACAGGCGAGTCGCCAAGCTTTAACAAAAGTTTATTGAGATCGGTCGGCGCCACACAAGGGCGAACAGCGTCGTGAACCAGTACCCAGTCGTCCTCGGCTGCCTGCCGACGAATCGAATTCAGTGCACAAAGTACCGAAGCACTACGCTCATCACCGCCTTCTACTCTACGCAAGTGCCTGTTATCAAAGGCGCTTAGCGCCTGCCAGTGAACGTCTGCAGGGTGCAGCGCAACGATGATGGCCTCGCTGGTCAGCGTCATCAGGCGCTCAAGGCTGTGCTCGAGAACCGTTTTACCAGACAGTTGACTGTATTGTTTGGGCAGTGCGCCCCCAAACCTGGCGCCAATACCAGCGGCTGGCACGACCAGCCAGTATTTCAAGGCTTCTTGTCCTTGGCCGGTTCAATCACCAGGTAGAAGGTCTCGCCCGCGCCCATCATCCCCAGATCGCGGCGGGCTCGCTCCTCAATTCCCTCAAGCCCGTCCTGCAGTCCGGCAACCTCTGCTGCCAGTTGCCGATTACGTAGCTCCAGTTGCTTATTTTCCACCGTTTGTTTCGCGACCTGGCGCTGCAACGTGGCTTTCTCGGCAAAGCTACCCTCACCCAGCCACAGCCGATACTGGAAAATCGCAAGTAAACCTAGCAAAACAACCAGCAGCCAGCGCATTCAACAAGCCTCGCAGTCGTTCATGAATCGAGCACACCTGGTCTAGCGTCAGCGAAATTCCGCCAGCCCCCGGTAGGGAGCAGTGCCATTGAGCTCCGCTTCTATCCTCAACAAACGGTTGTATTTAGCAACCCGATCCGAGCGACACAGCGACCCGGTCTTGATTTGCCCAGCCGCCGTTGCCACCGCCAAATCCGCGATAGTCGTGTCTTCAGTCTCACCGGATCGGTGCGAAATAACCACCGTGTATCCTGCGTTCCTGGCCATCTTTATGGCAGCCAGGGTTTCAGTCAATGAACCGATCTGATTGAACTTGATGAGAATGGAGTTAGCGACACCTTCGGCGATGCCCTTTTTCAGGATACGGGTATTGGTAACGAACAGATCATCCCCAACCAACTGCACTTTACTGCCGATTTTTTGCGTTAGGTCCGCCCATCCGGCCCAATCGCTTTCGTCCATGCCGTCCTCAATGGATAGTATCGGGTAGCGCTCGGCCAAATCAGCGAGATAATCGGCAAATGCCGTCGCGGTGAACGATTTACCCTCGCCACTGAGTTGATATTGTCCATCTCGGTAAAACTCCGAAGCGGCACAGTCGAGCGCCAGAGTCATGTCATCACCCAGGGTGTAACCAGCTTTGTTGACCGCCTCGGCGATAATCTCTATAGCTGCCTCGTTGGATGGCAGGCTGGGCGCAAAACCGCCCTCATCGCCTACTGCGGTGCTGAGTCCACGCCCGGCCAACACCTTTTTCAGAGTATGAAACACCTCGGCACCCTGACGCAGGGCCTCAGCAAAACTCTTTGCTCGGACCGGTTGTATCATGAACTCCTGAATATCCACGTTATTATCAGCATGCTCTCCGCCGTTGAGGATATTCATCATCGGTAACGGCATGGTGTACTGCAAAGGCGTGCCATTTTGTTCAGCAATATGCTGGTAAAGAGGTATTTTCTTCGTTATGGCCGCAGCCTTCGCCGCTGCCAACGAGACCGCAAGTATCGCATTGGCGCCCAACCGAGCTTTATTTTCAGTGCCGTCGGCATCGATCATCAATTCGTCAAGCCGACCCTGCTCGGTAACATCCTTACCCAGCAACAACTCACGTATCGTCGAGTTAACGTTGGCCACAGCCTTCAGCACGCCTTTACCAAGGTAGCGACTATTATCGCCGTCGCGCAACTCCAACGCCTCGCGACTGCCCGTAGATGCCCCGGAAGGCGCACAAGCACTGCCTACCGAGCCATCCTTGAGGATGACATCGGCGTTGACCGTGGGATTGCCCCGCGAATCAAGTACTTCGTAAGCTCTGATATCGGCAATTTTGGTCATTTTGTCCTCTGCTAAGGTCTATCTGCTAAGGTATCCGCTAAGGTCTTAGTGGCACAGCGCCACTGACGCCCATTGTAAAAAAGCAATCCCCGCGACGGGTTACATCACAAAGGTCACAATAACAAAAACAATCGGGGTAACAACAGGAGCTAACGCTCAACGCGTATCAAGTACCGGCAGCGCCTTAACCACCTCATCAATGGCTTTTACCTGCTGTAAAAATGGCTCTAACAAGGCCAGCTTCAAGGCACTAGGACCGTCGCACCGGGCCTGATCGGGATCGGGGTGGACTTCCAGAAACAGGCCAGCCAGGCCGGTGGCCATACCTGCCCGCGCCAGCTCAGCAAGCTGTTCACGGCGACCACCCGAAGCGACACCGCCAGGGTCGCGACACTGCAGCGCATGGGTCACGTCGAAAATAACTGGTAACCCGCTGCTGACCGCTTTCATGGTGTGAAAGCCGAGCATATCCACAACAAGGTTGTCGTAACCAAAGTTGGTGCCGCGCTCACACAGAATAATGTCGTCTTTGCCGCACTCGCGAAACTTCTCCACCACATGACCAACCTGCGATGGGCTCATAAATTGCGGCTTCTTTACGTTGATGACTGCTTGCGTCGCGGCCATCGCCGTAACCAGGTCCGTTTGACGAGCGAGAAATGCGGGGAGCTGAATAACATCGCAGACCTCCGCGACCACAGATGCCTGGGGTGGTTCGTGAACATCCGTTAGTAAGGGTATTTCGAAAGCCTGTTTGACCGCTTCCAGTATTCGCAAACCCTCTTCCAGACCGGGACCCCGATAAGAATGGACCGATGAGCGGTTAGCCTTGTCAAAGGAAGCCTTGAACACGAAGGGCACCGCTAGCCGCTGACAAACTTCGACAAAATATTCGGCGACCCGCAGTGCAAGGTCTCGGGACTCAAGCACGTTGAGACCACCAAAAAGCACGAAAGGCAGCTCGTTAGCCACCTCAATCTCGCCGTATGGTATCGCGACCGACGCCACCCCTAGTTCTCCTGTTCGTGCTTTAGCGCAGCCTGCACAAACCCGGAAAACAGCGGGTGGCCTGTACGCGGTGTCGAAGTAAATTCGGGATGAAACTGACAACCGAAAAACCATGGGTGCGAGGGCAGCTCAACCGCCTCCACCAGATTCTTGTCGACCGACCAGCCACCGACCTTAAGGCCTGCAGCCTGAATCTGGTCGATGTAGTGGTTATTGACCTCATAACGATGGCGGTGGCGCTCCAGAATAAGCTCCTTGCCATAAATGGATCTCACCAGTGAACCCTTCACCAATGTACATTCCTGGGCCCCCAGCCGCATAGATCCGCCCAGATCCGACGCTTCAGAACGGGTTTCACGTGTGCCGGTATTATCCAGCCACTCTGTAATCAGACCAATAACCGGGTACGGTGTATTGCGATCAAATTCAGTGCTATTGGCTTTTTCGAGACCAACAACATTGCGTGCATATTCGATAATCGCCACCTGCATACCGAGGCATATGCCAAGGTACGGGATCCCATTCTCCCGGGCGTGGCGAACCGCACGTATTTTGCCTTCCACCCCACGCTCACCAAAACCGCCAGGCACCAGGATACCGTGACAGCCATCAAGTAAGGAAAGGTCATCGACCAGATTCTCAGAGTCGATATAACGGATTTTGACTTTGGTCAGATTATGTATCCCGGCGTGTCCCAGCGCTTCGTTGAGCGACTTGTAGGCATCCAGCAACTCCATATACTTACCAACCATCGCAACCACCACCTCGCCAGTCGCGTTACGCTGATTTTCGACCACCAGATCCCATTGGCTGAGATTGGCCGCTGGTACTTTAAGCAGGAACTTCTCTACCACCAGTTCATCAAGCCGCCACTCAAACAGATGGCGGGGGATCGTATAGATACTTTCCGCGTCCATAAGAGGCACCACGGCACGCTCTTCAACGCTGGTGAACAACGCTATTTTTTTTCGGGAACCCTCGTCGATAGCCACCTCTGATCGGCACACCAGGACATCGGGTTGCAGGCCTATGGAGCGCAATTCCATGACGGAATGCTGCGTCGGTTTGGTTTTGGTCTCCCCTGCTGTGGCGATATAGGGCACCAGGGTGAGGTGAATAAGTAGCGCTCGGGCTGAACCCAACTCCACCTTAAGCTGCCGGATTGACTCAAGAAAGGGTTGCGATTCAATGTCGCCAACCGTGCCGCCTATTTCTACCAACGCAATATCTGCGCCCTCGCCACCCTTGAGGATACGACGCTTTATTTCATCGGTAACATGGGGAATAACCTGAACCGTTCCGCCCAGAAAATCACCGCGGCGCTCGCGACGTAAAATCGTTTCGTAGACTTGACCCGTTGTGAAATTGTTATTACGGGTCATACGGGAATTAAGAAAGCGCTCGTAATGCCCGAGATCAAGATCGGTCTCGGCACCGTCTTCTGTCACGAAAACCTCGCCATGCTGGAAGGGGCTCATCGTGCCTGGATCGACGTTTAGATAAGGGTCCAACTTGAGCACGGTGACTTTGAGGCCCCGCGTTTCCAACAGCGCCCCGAGGGAGGCGGCGACAATACCTTTACCCAGAGACGATACAACACCGCCTGTAACAAAAATAAATCGCGCCATGTAAACCCTTGTTTGGCAATCGTCGGAATTTCTATGCTGGGGGCGTAAGCAGGCCGTATTATCGAGACCACTTACCCTGCCAAGGATGGGAAATCAGACTACCAGAAAGCACAACCCGGCTCAACGAAAGCTGTGCCAAATTGCTCAAACAACAATATGAATTTTCCTGCTCGCACACCACTCGCCACCTCGGTTTTATACCGCTGCTCGCACCGGTTATACCCCAACACCATAACGCCAACACAGCTGATACCCAGGTTCGTTCGCTGCAGCCTGAAAACCTTCGCAGACCCATAGATCGCCGACAGCTGCCAACTCACCGGCGCAGTAAACCAACGGCACACGGGATCGCAACCAGGGCTCTAGCGCATATTCCTGAAATAATTTCTTGAGACTCGCACTGCCCCCGCGACCCACGGGCCGACATCGCTCCCCACCCTGACGACGGGTCACAGAAAGGGCGTCACGCCACTTTATCGCCAGGCCTTCTCCGTGCGCAGACTGAGCGCTCAATATGGCGCCATCGGCAAGTTTTAATTTGTCCTCAACCGCCCAGGGCAAACTGGGAGTCCGCGCCATCGGGGCGGCGTCCACTTCGTCATCAAACTGGGGCAGGAGAAACAAGCGGTTGCGAAACCTGCGCCATTGCCCACCACTCCAGACAACCACTGGATTGCGATCAGCCTCGGCCTTGAGTAAAGACCCTGTCACCTCACCTATAACCTGATGCCCCGGTACCGTAAATCCCCTTGATCGCGCCACAAACCGCAATACATTGGCTTTGCGGACGTCGGTAAGCGCTAACAGGGCTGGTATTTCAATACTCCACCCACAACGCTCTGTGCGCAACGCCAGGCTGTTCAGATCGAGGCGAGCGAGATCTTCGCTGAGCGCCTCTGCCTGCTCGCACAGGGCAGCGGAAGCGGCAATCCGTTTCGCATAGTCAGGCCAGCGAGATCGCAGCCCAGGAACTATTTCGAGGCGCAGGTAATTACGGTCAAACTGGCGGGAGCGGTTAGACTCATCTTCTATCCAGCTAAGTCCGTTATCCAGGGCATATTGGTGCAGTGCTTCTCTGTTAAGCGGCAGGAATGGACGTAGCAGCCTACCCTCCCCCAGCGGTCGGCTAACGGGCATGCCCGCCAGCCCGCGCGGGCCGGAACGTCGTAGCAGTCGATACAAAACCGTCTCAGCCTGATCGTCAGCATGATGGGCGAGCAGCAGAATATCTCCCGCCCCCAGCTGATCGGTATAAGCCTTATAGCGAGCTTCGCGAGCGGCATTCTCCGTACTTGCCGATGTAGAGACCGATACGTCCTGGCACAGATAATCAACACCCAGAGCCGTACAAGTCTGCTGACAGTGATCTGCCCACTGCCTCGATCTGGGAGACAACTGATGATTAATATGGATGGCCGTTACACGCTCGACGCCAACAACGTCCACGAGAGCCTTTAATAGAACATGGGAATCCAGACCACCGCTGTATCCGACGTATAGGTGCGCAGCGTTCTCTAATTGCGGTGAAACGGCAGCGAGACAGTCTTCTACGGCTACCTGATGCGCCATAACTCACCACATCTGGCCGACAACAAATCAACCGTTGCCGTAAGACATCAACCGCTCAAAACGCTTTTCGAGGACGGTTTCGATGGGTTCGCTTTGCAGCCGCTCCAGTTGTTCAATAAGTCGCTCGCGCAGCGTCGCCGCCATCCCATCAACGTCGCGATGAGCACCGCCGAGTGGTTCTGGAATCGTCTCGTCGGCGATACCCAGCTCCCTCAGCACCGTCGACGTAACGCCCATCGCCTCAGCCGCCAGTGGCGCTTTCTCGGCAGTTTTCCAGATAATATTGGCGCAACCTTCCGGGGAAATCACAAAGTAGGTCGAATATTGCAACATGTTCAACCAGTCGCTGACGCCGATGGCAATGGCGCCACCGGAACTCCCCTCGCCGATAACCGTTGCAATAATCGGCGTTTTTAGCCGCGACATAACGGCCAGATTGCGAGCAATCGATTCGCTGATGCCACGCTCCTCCGAATCTATGCCGGGGTATGCACCGGGTGTGTCGATCAAGGTCAACACCGGCATTTTAAAACGCTCTGCCATTTCCATCAGCCGCAAGGCTTTGCGATAACCTTCAGGTTTTGGCATGCCAAAATTACGTTCAACCTTTTCACGAACCCCGCGACCCTTTTCTTCACCGATGACCATTACCGGTTTGTCATCGAGTCGCGCCACACCGCCAATAATGGCCCTGTCATCGCCAAAATGCCGGTCACCGTGCAGCTCCTCAAAATCCGAAAATACGCGGCCTATATAATCCTGTGTATAAGGCCGCAAGGGGTGACGGGCCACCTGCACAACCTGCCACGAACTCAGATTCGAATACAGGCTTTGGGTTAACTTCCGGGATTTCTCCCTTAGTTTTATTATCTCTTCAGCGATATTGAGCTTATTGTCATTGCCAACCAACTGTAGCTCTTCTATCTTCGCTTCCAGTTCGGCGATGGGCTGTTCAAAATCCAGATAATCAAGGTTCATGTTGTCGTTCCCCTATCCTGTACGACCGTAGCGACAGCGATGTCTAAAAATAACCATTAATACCCTAGCCGCTAATATTCCAGCTGTAGGGCCTTTTCCCCATACGCGTCACGCAGCCTGTCCAGCAACTCATCATCCGGGTTAACCGACCACTCCTGGGACAACAGGATATCGCCCTCTGCACCCGCGCAGCGGTGTCTTATTTTCATTGGGCACTGCCCCCCGTTATAAGGCTCGAGAATCTCCTTCAAAACTTCGACACTCGCTCGAGGTTGGTGAACCCGCCAGTCTATTAACAGACTCTTTAGGGACGCCTGACGCGCCTCCAGCAGGGTTCTCACCCGCTCAGCGCGCATTTTCAAACCAGCGGTGTATTCATCCTCGCTGACCTGACCATCGATGACCAGCATAACGCCTTTGCCAATTTTATCGCGACATTCGCGAAATTGCTCGGCAAATACTGTGACATCCATCCGCGCACTGCGATCATCCAACGTAAGAATACCCATCACGTCCCCGCGGCGGGTTTTTACCGAGCGCACCGCAACCACCAGACCGGCCACAACCTGGGTGCTTTGCGAGGGCTTCAACTCGCTGATACGGTCGCCCACCAGGTGGCTAAGCTCTTGCTGGTATTCGTCTACCGGATGCGCGCTCAGATACAGACCCAGGGTGTCCTGTTCGCCCTGTAGCCGCTCCCGCAGGCTAAGGCGCCGCACCGAGCCAAAAGTCGAATAACCAATCTCTGGTGCGCTATCCGCCACAGTGTCACCAAACAGATCGACCATGCCACTGTCAGCGTTCCTGGCCTGTTGTTCAGCGAGCTTCATCGCCTCATCCATAGCCGCAAGTAACACTGCGCGACTGAAATCTGGGTCGTCGCCAGGACCAATGCCGTCGAGTGCTCCCGCTCGAATTAGCGCGTCCAGCGCTCTTTTATTCACCTTGCGCCCGTCGACACGGCCACAAAAATCGAACAGATCGCTGAAGGGGCCACCCGACCGCCGGGCGGCAATAATACTCTCAACGGGACCTTCACCCAGACCCTTAATCGCGCCTAGACCATAAATAACATCGTGCTTTTCAGACGCCGCAAACTGGAACTCCCCGACATTGACATCGGGCGGCCTCAACACCAGACCCATGGCGCTACATTCGTCAATCAGGGTAACCACCTTGTCGGTATTTTGCATATCGGCTGACAATACGGCAGCCATGAATGCAGCCGGGTAGTGGGTCTTTAACCAGGCCGTCTGGTACGCTAATAGCGCATAGGCGGCGGAATGGGATTTATTGAATCCGTAGCCGGCAAATTTTTCCATCAAGTCAAAAATATTTTCTGCAAGGTCTCGGTCGATGCCGTTAGCAACGGAACCTGTCAGAAAAATTTCCCGTTGTTTGGCCATTTCTTCGGGCTTTTTCTTGCCCATGGCGCGGCGCAGCAAATCCGCCGCACCCAGGGTGTAGCCACCCATGACCTGGGCGATCTGCATGACCTGTTCCTGGTAAAGAATGATGCCGTAGGTGGACTCAAGAATTGGCTTCAGGGAAGCGTGCTGGTATTTGTGATGCGGATAGGCGACCGGTTGGCGGCCGTGCTTGCGATTGATGAAATCGTCGACCATACCCGATTGCAAAGGACCGGGGCGGAAAAGCGCCACCAGTGCGATGATATCCTCAAAATGGCTCGGTAGCTGGCGTTTTATCAGGTCCTTCATACCTCTAGACTCAAGCTGAAAAACCGCCGTCGTTTCAGCCCGCTGCAGCAGTCCATAGGTTTCAGCATCGTCAAGTGGTATACGCGCAATATCCAGCGGCTCGATACCTTCCTGAGCGCGCTGTCTATTGGCCCTCGCGACAGCCCAGTCAATAATTGTCAAAGTGCGCAGCCCCAGAAAATCAAATTTGACCAGGCCCGCCTCCTCAACATCATCCTTATCGAACTGGGTCACCAAACCGGCGCCCGATTCGTCACAGTAAAGCGGTGTAAAGTCGGTCAGCCGCGTCGGGGCAATAACCACGCCGCCGGCGTGCTTGCCAACATTGCGGGTAATGCCTTCCAGTTGTAGCGCCATGGCCCATATCTCCTGAGCCTCTTCATCCTGCTCAAGAAACTCAGCAAGCACCTCTTCCTGTTCCCTGGCCTTTTCCAGGGTCATACCAATTTCATTGGGGATCATTTTCGACAGCTTGTCGGCAAGGCCGTAGGATTTTCCCTGGACACGGGCCACATCCCTGACCACTGCTTTGGCGGCCATGGTGCCAAAAGTAATAATCTGTGACACCGCATCGCGCCCATAACGCTCGGCGACATAGGCAATCACGCGGTCACGACCATCCATGCAGAAATCGATATCGAAATCCGGCATCGACACCCGCTCCGGATTAAGGAAGCGTTCAAATAGCAAATCGTATTGCAGCGGATCAAGGTCGGTAATTTCGAGAGCATAGGCCACCAGCGAACCCGCCCCCGAACCCCGCCCAGGGCCGACGGGAATATCGTTCTGTTTGGCCCAGCGGATAAAGTCCATGACGATCAAAAAATAGCCGGCAAACCCCATCTGATTAATGATGTCGAGTTCCTGTTCCAGCCGCAGGCGATAGTCAAAGCGGCTGTGATTGCACGGACTATCTGATTCGACGTTGCCAGATTGAGCCTCGCAGAACACGGTCCGCAACCGTTTGTCCAGACCCTCCTGAGCTGCCTTGCGAAAATAGTCTTCGGCGCTCAACCCTTCTGGCACCGGATATTCCGGCAGCCGGGGGGAGCCTAGCTCCAGATCAAGTGTGCAACGTCTGGCGATTTCAACGCTATTCACCAGAGCTTCCGGAATATCCGCGAATAGCTCATGCATTTCAGCGGGTGAGCGCAGGTATTGCTGCTCGCTGTACCGCCGCTCGCGGCGTGGATCACCCAGCGTTCGTCCCTCGCAAATGCACACGCGCGCTTCATGGGCGTCGAACTGAGCGGCGGTTAAAAACCGTACATCGTTAGTGGCTACCACCGGGCAGTCCCGCGTTGTCGCCAACTCAACCGCAGCATGAAGAAACTCTTCTTCGCCCGCTCTGCCGGTACGAGACAACTCAAGATAAAACCGGCTGGGAAACGCCTCCATCCAGTTATCGAGCAAGTCGCTCGCCGGGCCTGGTCGCCCAGATAGTAGCGCCTGCCCCACCTCGCCCTGAAAGCCAGAAAGGACGATGAGTCCATCCGACATTTCAATCACCCACTCGCGGCGCACCGTTGGCTTACCCTGGATCTGGCCTTCAAGGTAGCTACGGGAAATCAGTTTTGTGAGATTTTGATAGCCGGTTTGATTTTGCACCAACAGGGTCAGTCGACTACCCGCCCGATCCGGCGCATCGCCAACCACATTAAAATCGCTACCAACGATCGGTTTGACGCCGGCAGCCTGGGCCGCCTTATAAAATTTAACCAGCGCGAAAAGATTGCTAACATCGGTAATGGCCACTGCGGGCATGGCCATTGCGCGGGCCGTGTCGGCCAGCCGCCGCACCCCGATGGTGCCATCCAGGAGAGAGTATTCGCTATGCAGATGGAGGTGGACAAAAGCCAGAGTTTCGGTGCCGGGTGAGCTAGCAGATAACATCGTTTGGCCTCCAGTTTCAGGTGTCATCGGTACCGATTACTGGCGCCGGCACGAACCGCTATGGCCTCCATAATCAAGTCAAGTCCGGTCTTATCGGTGGCGGGTAATTCCACATCTGTGCTGCCCAGGGCAGTTACGCGATCACCCCACCTCAGAAGCGTCGCCCCCCAGGTCAGTCCGGCGCCAAAAGCCACCAGTAGAATCGTCATGCCCGGTTTGACGCGACCCTGATCAAGCGCTTCGCAAAGCGCGATGGGAATGCTGCTGGTTGAGGTGTTAGCATATTTATCCAACGTCAGTACCACCTTGTTCATGTCGGCGCCGAGGCGCCTGATCAGCGCTTCAACGATGCGGGCATTGGCCTGGTGCGGAATAATGAGATCAATGTCTTCAAGGGACAGCGCAGATTCCTCTAATACTTCTGCACAGGCGCTCGCCATCCCGGCGACTGCATTTTTAAAAATTTCCTTGCCATAAAAGTCGAGCGTGACCTGTAATGGCCGGTGTTGGGCGATAGCGTGCAGACCAAAATCTGGCATGGCCAGCAGCTCCCTGGTGTTCACCACACAGCCCAGTTTTCCCTGAAAAAAACCGCTTTCCTGCTCTGATGCCTGAAGGACAAGCGCTCCGGCACCGTCGCCAAAAAGAATCGCCGACTCCCGCTTCGACCAGTCCATCAGGGAACTAAGCCGCTCCGAACCTACCACCAGCGCGGTTTTGATGGAACCGCAGCGAAGCATGTCAGAAACCATATTAAAACTGTATAAGAACCCCGTGCAGGCCGCATTCAAATCGAAACACGCCGCATTACTAGCGCCTAACTGACACTGCAAAATTGATGCGGTATTGGGGATCACTTCATCCGGAGTAGTCGTCGCGTAGGCGATTATATCCAGTTCATCCGCGTGGATACCCGCACAGGCGAGCGCCCTGGCGGCAGCGACATGCGCCATGTCCGCATTCATTACATGACTGATGCGTCTTGTTTTGATACCGGTACGTTCAGTAATCCATTGATCAGACGTATCCATAACCGTCGCGATATCATGATTAGTCAACCGGGCCGGCGGTAAGCATCTTCCCCAGCCAGTAATTTGCGCGTACGCCATGTCCGTCCTCGGTAATATTGCTTTACTGTTCACACCACGATTCTCTAGCAGTTAACCAGCAGTTGCAATGCAGCTAACCACCTTTCACCGCCCTTTTTGGCGGCCTGTCGATCTGTGCTTTGTGGGTTCGCGCATTCTCGATTTGCGCATTGTCGATTTGCGCGTTGTCGCCTGCTGCCTGCCGTTGTGCTAGCGCTGCGACTACCGGTTTAAACGAACGGCGGTGGATCGGACAAGGGCCCAGGCGATCCAGGGCGTCAAGATGCTGGCGGGTGCCATAACCTTTGTGCAAGGCAAATCCATAACCGGGATAGGCCTTATCAAGTTCCGCCATCTCGGCATCGCGTATGACCTTGGCAACGATAGAGGCAGCACTGATCGAGGGAATTTTCGTATCACCCTTAACTATCGCCTGTGACCGCACCCGCCACTGGGGCAAACGGTTGCCATCTACGACGACAAATTCAGGGCTTATCGGCAGCCCCGCCACGGCCCGAGACATAGCCAGGAGCGTCGCCTGCAAAATATTGATATCGTCTATTTCCGCGACAGAGGCGCGGCCAATGCTGTAACAGAGCGACGCCGCGGTGATTTGTTCATATAGTTTACGTCTTTTTTCTGCGCTCAGCTTTTTTGAATCCATCAGCCCCGCTATCGGTCGCTGATCATTCAGCATGACTGCGGCGGCTAACACGTCCCCGGCAAGAGGACCACGGCCAACCTCATCGACGCCGGCAAGCAAGGCGCCGGTGTAAGTAATCACATCACCCACCTGCAAAAGTCCCATCGTCTAAATTCGATGCTTCTGGCGAGCCTGAATGAGATCAAGCACAGCCGCCGAAGCTTTATAACTTGCATTGCAGCGCAGCTGCTCATGCAACTGATAGAATTTTTCCTTTAGCGCCTCACCCTCTCGAGGAAGCTGGAAAATCGCCATTAGGCGCTCGCTTAAATTTTTGACTGTCGCGGCGTCCTGAAGCAACTCGGGCACCAGCTCTTCCCCGGTCAGCAAGTTGGGCAAGGAGACATAAGGCACCTTCAACATCCGCGAGATAATCGCATGCGTGAGCCACCCCGTCCGGTAACTGACCACCATCGGCTTTTTGAGCAACATAGCCTCCAGCGCCGTCGTCCCGGAAGCCAGCAACACGACGTCAGCGGCAGCCATCGCTGCGTGAGACTGGCCGTCAAGAACCGTCACCGGAAGATCGGCAAACTCCATCATAAGCAGGTCTATTTGCTGACGACGTGCTGCATTGGCCGCTGGCAAGACGAATGTCAGGTCAGGCATCACCTCTCGACAACGGCGCGCCGTCTCCAGAAACAAGCGACCAAGTTGCGCCACCTCGCCACGTCGGCTCCCCGGTAACAAAGCCAGGACGGGGGCGGATGGCGCACCGAGGTTCAACTCGGCACGCGCGCGCGCGCCTTCGGGATCCATCGGCAGATCATCGGCCAAAGGATGGCCAACAAACGTTACGGGCACTTTATGCTCAGTATAAAAATCGGCTTCAAAAGGCAGCAATGTCAACATGTGATCAACCGCTCGCGCTATTTTTTTTATACGTTTCTGGCGCCAGGCCCAGACAGATGGACTGACATAGTGCATGGTAGTAATGCCTTGCTTGCGCAATTTTAATTCCAGACCCAGATTAAAATCTGGCGCATCAATGCCAATAAAAATATCGGGTGGCTGCGCGATAAAATGTTTTTTCAGACTGCCACGAATCCGCAGCAGGGTGGGTAGATTTTTCAGAGGCTCAATCAAGCCCATCACGGACAGGGGCTCCATCGGAAACAGTGACTGTAAGCCCGCCGAAATCATCAGTGGCCCGCCAACTCCTTCAAACCGGGTGTCTGGTCGTTGCGCCTGAATAGCTTTAATCAGACCTGCGCCGAGACGGTCGCCAGACGCCTCCCCCGCTACCAGACCAATGCGGAGTGCTGGTGTCATCGCTAGCGGATAATACCGCGCTCCGAGGCACGGATGGAATCGATGAAGGGTTGCAACACATCACGATGCTGAACCACCGCCTCGATGCGGGCCAGCGCCTCATCCAGTTTTAGTCCCTGTCGATAGACAGCTTTATAGGCGCGATTAATTTCGGCGACCTGGTCTTTGCTAAAACCGCGACGTTCCAGACCCACTTTGTTAATCGTACGCGGCACAGCAGGGTGCCCGGCCGCCATGACATAGGCTGGCAAATCCTGATTCAAATACGCACCGGCACCCAAAAACGCGTGCGGTCCAATCCGGACATGCTGATGAATCAGCGTATACCCCGATAAAAAAGCCCAATCTCCCACATGAATATGGCCGGAGATGGACGCATTATTGACCAGAATGGTGTGATTACCGACGACACAATCATGACCAATATGGACATAGGCCATAAACAGATTGTCGTGGCCTACGACGGTCTCGCCACGATCCTGAAGGGTACCGCGATGGACGGTCACACCTTCGCGAAATACATTGCGATCACCGATAATCAGGCGGGTCGGCTCGCCACCATACTTCATATCCGGCGTGTCTTCGCCGATCGTTGAAAATTGAAAAATGCGGTTTTGCAAGCCTATAACAGTTGGGCCTTTGATGACCACGTGTGACGCCACCACAGTACCGGCACCGATTTTCACATCAGGCCCGATGACCGACAACGGCCCGACACTGACCCCTTCGCCAAGCTCGACTGAGGGGTCAATTATCGCCGTAGGATGGATGTTCGTCATTCTTTCACAAAACCCTGCAGGGCACACAGTATGGTCGCTTCGCAGGTCAACTGCCCGTCAACCGTAGAGCGACACTTGAAACGCCAGATATTGCGCTTGGTCGAGTCTATTGCCGCCTCGAGCATCAACCTGTCACCGGGCACAACCGGACGCTTAAAACGCACCCCATCAACCCCGGCAAAAAGATACAGTGCATTATCTTCAGGCTGCTTGTTCACTGTAGCAAATCCCAGAAGACCCGCTGCCTGAGCCATCGCTTCAATAATCATTACACCGGGGAAAATCGACTCGCCTGGAAAGTGGCCATTAAATACTTCCTCATTAGCGGTGATGTTCTTATAGGCAACAATGCGCTTTCCCAGCTCTAATTCCACCACCCGATCAACCAGCAAAAAGGGGTAACGATGCGGTAGCAATTTCTTGATTTCATCAATGCGCATGAGGCTTCCTAGATACGGCCACCGGGAACATTACCGCCAGCTATTTTTGGTTGTTTTCGAGCGCTTTCAGGCGTCGAGCGATATCGTCAAGCTGACCAAAACGTGCCGCATTTTTGCGCCATTTCGTCGTTTCTGACATCAGCAGGCCGGAAGAATACGAGCCCGGCTTATCGATTGACTTAGACAGAGTACAGCGAGCCATAGCATGCACGTGATCGCAGATTGTGACGTGCCCGACGGCCCCTGCCTGACCGGCAAATATACAGTTTTTGCCGATCACGGTACTTCCAGCTATGCCAGCATAGGCGGCCATAGCCGTATTTTCCCCAATGCGCACGTTGTGCGCGATTTGTACGTGGTTATCCAGGATAACGCCGTCTTCAATCACCGTATTGCCAAGTGCGCCGCGGTCAATCGTCGTACAGGCACCGATCTCGACACGATCACCGATCTCAACACCACCTAGCTGATGTATCTTCACCCATTGGCCACGATCATTGGCAAAACCAAAGCCGTCAGCACCTATTACAGTATTACTGTGTATGCGAACGCCTTGACCAATGCTCACACCGTGGTAAATGCTGACGTTCGTCGAAATCCAGGTATCTGCACCAATGACGCAATGATCGCCAACAAAGCTACCGGCGCCAATAGTAACACCGGGGTGCACGGTCACCCCGTCACCAATAACCACGTACGGGCCAATAGCAGCTTCCGGTGAAACAGTCGCTGAATCCGCAACGACGGCACTCCGGTGAATCCCTTTTGGCGCTGTCGGCACGACATCAAACCAGGCGCTTATACGAGCATAACCGACATATGGATTTTCCAGGATCAGTGCATTGCCCGTGTACTGGTCGACAGCTCCAGGTTCCAGAATCACCGCAGAAGCTGCCGTTGTCGCCAGTAATTTTTGGTAGGCCTTATTGGCCAAAAAAGCCAGGTCACCGTCACCGGCATCCTGCAGAGTGCTTAGCCCCGTGATCACACACTCTGGATCGCCCCTCAACTCAGCGTCAAGATGCGTAGCAACCTCTCGCAATGTGTAGGCCAGATCCATTTGTTCGCTTCACTAACGGGTTTTTTTGTTAATCCGGTCAATCAGTTTCGCAGTGACGTCCATCTCAGGCGTGGCAGATATCACCGCCTCTCGCTGCAACAACAGAGTAATTTTTTCCTCTGCAACCAGCTCTTTAACTGCTTCGAGAGCCCTGGGTTGCAGCTCCTGCATCACACGATTCTGAGTTTCTTTTACTTCTGCCTGAAGTTTACGGGATACCAGTTCCAGGTCAGCGCGCAGGTATTCCATTTTTTTCTGGTATTCGGCGGCATTGTCCTGTGACAAGGTCATCGCCTTGCCTTCTACTTCTTTTTGCAGGGCTTTCATATCCGCAGCAAGACTGTCGTACTTGGCCTGCTGCGCAGAAAACTCTGACGCGCGTTGCATCTCCTCCTGTCGCTTTTTTGCCACTTCAGTACTGAATATGGCTCGCGCCACGTCTACCACGGCGATGCCATTATCTGCGACAGCGCCAGCACTCAACAAAAACAGACATACCTGTAACGCTAAAAACCTTTTCACATACCACCTCAATTTTCGTGTATCTCGCTGTTAACCTACTTATCTAGCCGTCTTTTTAACTACTATTTAGAAACCCTGTCCCATGGAGAACTGGAACACTTCGGTCTCGTCGAACTCATTGTCGTTAAGCGCTGACGCAAGGCTTACGGTTATAGGTCCAAATCCGCTTATCCACGTGCCGCCAACACCGAATGAATAACGTAACTCACCCAAATCGGGACTCAAACAATTGACCTGCGTAGGACTACAGTCGGTATCGAATACGTTGCCTGCGTCAAAGAATACCGCCGCCTGTAAACTACGATTATCCTTCATAAAAGGCACAGGGAAAATTAGCTCGGCGCTGCCCACCACTTTGACGTTACCTCCAAAAGGATCTGAATCGAAAAAGCCGCCGAAGGGCGTGTCCTGAGGCCCCAGAGAATTTCGTTTGAAACCACGCACCGAGCCAAAGCCTCCGCCGAAATAATTTTTGAAAAACGGTAGTCGACCGTCAGAGCCCAGTGCGGCGCCATAGCCAAGATCAGTCCGTAAATGTATAACGAAATCACGGGTCAGAGGCTTGAAATATTGTCCCGCGTAGCTCAGCTTGTAGTATTCGAGATCGACGCCAGGCACCGTGAACTCAATGCCGATACGTTGCGATGCTCCCCGCGTCGCCAGGATGCCGCGATTCAATGTCGACTGAGACCAATTCAGATCACCGGTCAACATGGTATAGCTGTCACCATTTTCCGCCAAAAATTCGACAATTTCGGCGGTGGGAAACAAGCCCACGTCAATCGACAACTGCTCGACACTTAATCCGTAACTTATTCTCGACGTTTCGCTGAGCGGGTATCCAAAGGAAATGCCTGTGGTAAAGCTGTCCGAGGTATATTCGGCAACATCGAAGTCACCATAATCCGTGGATACGTAAGAGAAACTGTACCCGGCACTCACGCCGTCCTTGGTGAAATAGGGGTCACTGTAAGCCAGCGTAGCACTTGTCCGGTACTTGCTTCGGCTCAATCCCAGGCTGACCGCATTACCCGTGCCAAGAAAGTTCTTTTCCTGAATATTACCGCCGAGAATAATGCCTGAGCCCTGCGCCACCCCTAAACTGGCACCGATACTACCAGACGGTTGCTCCTCAACTGTATAGAAAACGTCCAACTGGTCATTGGTGCCTGGAACCTCCCGGTTTTCAACCTTTACTTCCTTGAAATGACCCAGTCGTTCGAGCCGAACCTTGGAGTGCTCAATCAGCTCGGTTGAGGCCGACGCCGCTTCCATCTGGCGCATTTCCCGACGCAGCACTTCGTCATCAGTTTTGGTATTTCCGCGGAACTCTATACGTCGCACATAGGCCCGCTTACCAGGGTTAATGAAGAAGGTGACCTTGGCAGTTTTATCTTCTTCGTTGACTTCGGGATACCCTTCTACTTCAGCAAAGGTGTAGCCTTCTGCACCGAGCAGCTTGGTGAATAGCTCTTTCGTGGTGGTCATCAAAACTTGCGAGAAGGTCAAACCTTCGCGCATTAATACCAGCGCCTGCAATTGCTCTTCGGGCAAAATCAGTTCGCCCGCCAACTCGACCTTGCTCACCGTATAGACATCACCTTCTGTGACATTCACCGTGACAAACACGGTATCCCGATCCGGGTTTATGGAGACCTGCGTCGAATCAATGGCAAACTTCAGATAACCCCGATCCAGGTACCATGATTCGAGGCGCTCCAGATCGCCGGCCAGCTTTTCACGGGCGTACTTGTCATCGTTGCGAAAAAAAGACAGCAGCCCTGTCGTTTTCAATTCGAACAGATCCACCAATTGCTCGTCGTCAAACGCCGAATTGCCGACTACATTGATGTGCTTGATGGCGGCGACTTTTCCTTCATCTATCGTCAGGTCGACCGCGACACGATTACGAGGCAACTCGCGCACTTCCGACACCACATCCGCCCCATAACGGCCCTGGGACACGTATTGTCGACGCAACTCCTGGCTCATACCCTGCAATACCGCCTCTCGAAAGATCTGCCCTTCAGCCAACCCGGCGCCGCGCAAGGCGTCTAGCAACTGCTCGGTCTCGATAGCCTTATTACCGGTGATATTGATCTCGGCCACGGCAGGTCGCTCGGCAACAATAATGACCAGAACGTTGTTGTCACGGGCAATGCGAATATCATCAAAATAGCCGGTCTGGAACAATGCGCGAGTAGCTTCGCGAATACCCTCCTCATCAACCAGCTCTCCAGCGCTCACCGGCAGTGCCGCAAACACAGTGCCCGCCGACACCCGCTGCAGGCCGTCAATGCGAATATCTTCGACCTGGAAAACGTCGGCGACAGCTAACAGGGGAACAAAACAGAACAGCAACGGCAGTAAAAGTCGTTTCATGTAAGCTTGGTTAACTCTTTGGTTGTTAATATCTAAACGATCACTTATAGCCGTGCAACGTCATTGTATAGCGCCAGCACCATCAAACCAACGACCAAAAACAGACCGACCCGATAGCCCATCTCCTGAATCCGGTCAGACACAGGGCTACCCTTAACTATTTCAACGGTGTAGTAAGCGAGGTGGCCACCATCGAGTACAGGCACGGGCAGCAAATTCAGCACGCCCAAACTAACGCTGAGCAAGGCCATAAACTGCAAAAAGGGCACCAATCCATAGCTGGCGGAAGCGCCCGCCACTTTAGCAATGGTGATAGGCCCACTCAAGTGCTCAACCGAAATCTCCCCAACAATCATTTTCTTGATGGACGAAAGAATCATCAGCGATGTCTTACCGGTTTGCGACCAGGCCTTGCCAAGTGCGCCGATGACACCGTATTTGCTTTCTCGAAACAGATCAGCTGGTAATTCGGGGGCAACCACTGACATCCCCACCTGGCCAATCACCTGATCATCCTCTGTGGCGACAGATTTTGGCGTAACGCTAAGGGGAATTGTCTGTCCGCCGCGTTCGATCAGTACCAGCATGGTTTGCTGTGGCCTTTCCCTGACATATTCGACCCAGATTGACCAGTCCGGCATTGCCTTGCCGTCAGCCGATAACACCAGGTCTCCCGCCTGCATACCTGCAACCTCAGCCGGGTCTCCGGCAGTAAGGGCTTCGGCAATGGGCAAAACTTTTGGCTGAAACAATTTGATACCGATACTGCCAATCGGATCTGGATGACGGGCATCAATGTCCCACCCCGACAGCTCTGCTACGTTGTCATATTGAAGCTCGGAATCCGGGTATCGAACCGTAAAACGGATCGTGCTATTTTCACCCAGGCGACTCACCAACTGCTCGCCCAGCTCCTGCCAGGTTGCAGTCGGTCGCCCGTCAACGGCAACGATTTCCTGACCGCTTTCCAGTCCTGCGGCAGCAGCCACAGAACCTGGCATCACCTCATCAATTACCGGCGCCATACCCTGGACACCCAGCATGTAGACTATCCAGTAAGCAATAATGGCCAGCAGAAAGTTCGCCAGAGGACCAGCGGCCACCGTCGCCATACGCTGACCCACTGACTTGCGGTTAAAGGCGTGGGCTAAATCAGCTTCGGCAACCTCCCCCTCCCGTTCATCAACCATCTTGACGTAACCGCCCAGCGGTAAGGCGGCGATGACAAACTCTGTGTCATGGCGGTCGCGCCAGCGCAACAAGGGCGGACCAAAACCAATCGAAAACCTGACCACCTTGATGCCACAGCGTCGCGCCACCCAAAAATGACCGAATTCGTGAAAAGTGATCAACACGCCAAGCACCAACAGCGTGTAAAGGATCATTTCGACAATTGCCATGCGTTATCCTGAATCCGTTTACAGTAATTTACTAACGAACATCCAACGGTCTTACCGACTGTCTAAATACGCGTATCCCAACAAACCGCTACGCCAAAACCATCGCACCATCGATAACAGCGACCGTGCGTATTCACTTGCGTTAGCCGCGCCTGATTTTGGCTACATAGCCATTAGCCAGCGCCCGTGCGCGCTGATCAGCCAGTTGGACTTCCGCCAACTCGACTGGTTCAGCAGTGTCCCACACTTGCATAACGCCATCGACGATTTCCACTATGGCGCTGTACCCTATCCATCCGCTCAGGAACGCCTCAACCGCGACTTCGTTGGCTGCGTTGAGCGCCGCTGGCGCATCACCCATTTCCCGGGCGGCAGCCCTGGCAAGACCAAGACACGGAAACCGTTGTAAATCTGGGCGCTCAAAATTTAATGATCCGGTCGCCACCAGATCCAGCGCGGCCACGCCCGATTCAATACGCTCCGGCCAACCGAGCGCATGAGCAATAGGGGTACGCATATCCGGATTACCCAGCTGCGCCAGTACGGAGCCATCGTTGTATTCTACCAGAGAGTGCACGATGCTCTCTGGGTGGATCACTATATCAACCTGGGCTTCATTGACATTAAACAGCCAGCAAGCCTCGATTAACTCAAGGCCCTTGTTCATCATGGTGGCGGAATCTACAGAAATCTTGCGTCCCATCTGCCAATTTGGATGGGCGCATGCTTGATCGGGTGTCACCGTCGCCAACTCATTAAGTGGGGTGGTGCGAAAAGGTCCGCCCGATCCAGACAACAAAAGTCGCCTCACCCCAAACGCGCAGCCGACACCGAGAGGTTCTGCTTGAGCAACCCTCGGGGCACTGCCGGTATGCCCCGCACCGGTTGGCAAGCACTGAAAAATTGCGTTGTGCTCACTGTCTATGGGCAACAGCGTAGCGCCAGAGGCCTGTACGGCCGCGATAAACAGCCCGCCGGCCATAACCAACGCCTCCTTGTTAGCCAGCAAGACGCGTTTACCGGCCTTAACTGCCGCCAATGTCGGCATCAAACCAGCAGCACCAACAATCGCCGCCATCACAATGTCTGTCTGCGGGTGGCCAGCCACTGTCACCAGCCCCTCACCGCCAAACAGCACTTCGGTTTCAGGCAGGCCATAGGATGCCAGCTCCTCAGCAAGGACCGCTGATGCCACCACCGCATATCGGGGCTTGAAGCGCTGACATTGCGCCGCCAGTTCCGCGACCCGGCTATGGCCGGTGAGCGCGAAGACTGTAAAACGCTCTGGATGACGCGCGACAACGTCCAGGGTACTGACGCCGATTGAGCCGGTGGAGCCGAGAATGGTTAGCTGCTGCATATCAACCGTTTCAAACTATCAATCAGGATTCTAGCTCAGCTACGCGCCGCGCTGGATCGGCTGCAACTATGATCAACAAGCGCGTCATAGCAGGCGCGGATAAAGCAAACTGTACAGCAGTGTAAACACCGGTAATGCTGCGGTCAGGCTATCAATGCGATCCAGAACTCCGCCGTGACCGGGCAAAATGGTGCCGCTATCCTTTACCCCGCGATGACGCTTTACCATACTTTCAAGTAAATCACCGATCACCGATGCTAAACCCGTCACACCCGCCACCAATAACCACGCGCCGACCTGAACACCCTGCTGAACATTACCCTGCGCCAGGTATAAGGCGAATGGTGCAACCACCAGCAGAATCGCGATCAAACCACCGGCCAGGCCCTCCCAGGTTTTTCCGGGACTGACTTGCGCGGCCAGCTTGTGACGCCCAAACGCACGACCACTAAAAAAAGCACCGATGTCGGCCAGCGCCACCAACAACACGACACCTAGCACCAGCAAAGCCCCCTGTTGACTATGCGCCAATACGCTGATGGCCACCCACGTCGGCACCAACACCAGGAAACCCATACCGGCACACAACCACCGTCGACCCCACAAAATAGCGCTACTGGGATAACCCTGTAGCCACAACAGCGCAATCGCCCACCACGTGCAGGCCCCAGCGAGCAAGGTTCGAATCCGCTCGTCAAACACGCTGACTGCATCTAAATCCAGAAACGCCGCTACCAGCGCTAGCACGCCCAACAGTGCCACCACATAGCTCAGGCGCGAAGTAAAACCGGCAAACCCGGCCAAAGCACTCCACTCCCAGGCGGCATAGCCGATGACCAAAGCCATCACCGCGGAAAACAAAATGGGCGGCAATCCAAATAGAACAGTCAGAAAAAAAACAGCAAGTACAATCGCTGTGACAATACGTTGTCTAAGCACTTTCCTGCCTGGGCAAAGACAGCTGGCTAGCGTTCAGACCAAACCGCCTGTCCCGCCTTCGGTACTGCTCTACAGCCAGCGTAAATTCATCGCGATCGAAGTCCGGCCAATAACAATCAGCAAAATAAAATTCGCTGTACGCGAGCTGCCACAGCATAAAGTTACTGATGCGCTGCTCGCCGGCTGTTCGAATACACAAATCCGGCGGCGGCAGGTCAGCCAGGCTGAGTTGCCGCTCCAACGCGTGCTCATCAATCTCCTCCACCGCCATATCGCCTCGGGCGACCTTGTCAGCCAGTTTACGCGCTGCCTGGGTAATGTCCCAACGCCCGCCATAATCCACGGCCAGCACCAGGTTCATTTCACCGCCCGCAGTTTGAGCTTCGGCCCTTGTGATCCGCCTGCGCAAACGTTCACTGAACCTGCTGCGCTCCCCAATAACCCTGAGGCGAACCTTGCTTGCACTCAATTCTTTAAGTTCCTTTCTTATATAAGTAGCAAACAGCGACATCAAACCGCGCACCTCCGTTTGGGGGCGCTGCCAGTTTTCACTGCTAAAAGCAAACAGCGTTAATGTTTCCACGCCGTGGTGACGACAGGCCTCCAGAGTCTGTCTGACGTTTTCAACACCCGCCCGGTGACCGGCAATGCCATTGAGGCCACGCTCACGAGCCCAACGGTTATTGCCGTCCATGATAATCGCGACGTGGCGAAGTCTGGGCGTGACATGCTGAGCCGTTAAGTCGGTCATATAATGATTGCCTGTAACAAAGACAAGGCCTCAGATTTCCATTAAATCCTTTTCTTTGGCGGCTAACACTTCGTCAACCCCGGCGACAAATCGGTCGGTCAACTTTTGAATCACATCCTGCGCCCGCCTTTCATCGTCTTCAGTGATGTCTTTTCCTTTGGCCAACTCTCTGACATCAGATAACACATCGCGACGAATATTCCGTATTGAGACCTTCGAATTTTCAGCCTCCTGCCGCGCCTGCCTGATATAACCTTTCCGGGTTTCCTCGGTGAGCGCTGGCATCGGAATACGAATGACTTCTCCGGCTGTGGCAGGGTTGAGTCCCAGGTCGGATTTCATAATCGCTTTTTCAATAGCGGGTACCTGGGTTTTATCCCAGGCCGCAACGGACAGGGTGCGCGCATCGACCACCGACACATTGGCCATCTGGGTAAGCGGCGTATCGCTGCCATAGTAAGAGACCATAATCGATTCCAGGATACTCGGATGCGCTCTACCGGTACGGATTTTATTCATGGCGTGATGCAAGGCTTCAAGGGTTTTTTCCATGCGCTCCTCAGCATCCTGCTGCAGTTCTTTAATCATATTCAGGCCTCTCGTCTGCTAGTGTCTGTAACGACACCCTCCTCTATCAGGGTTCCTTCGTCACCGCCGATCATGATATCCAATAATGCGCCTGGTTTTGACATGCGAAAAACCCTCACCGGCATACCGTGCTCCCGGCACAGGCAAATCGCAGTAAAATCCATGACCTCAAGCTTTTTCTCGAGCACCTGATCGTAGGTCAAACGCTTAAAGCGTTTCGCATCAGGCGCCTTTAACGGGTCTGCCGAGTAAACTCCATCTACTTTGGTCGCCTTAAGAACCAGCTCGGCGTTGATTTCGATCCCTCTCAAACAGGCCGCAGAGTCGGTCGTAAACAGCGGGTTGCCAGTGCCGGCAGAGAAAATCACCACCTCACCGGCAGACAAACAACCAATTGCCCGCCGACGATCATAATGTTCTACCACGCCGTCCACAGGAATCGCAGACATCACCCGCGCAGTTATGCCGTTGCGATCCAGAGCGTCTCGCATCGCCAGACTATTCATCACGGTGGCAAGCATACCCATATGATCACCGGTGACTCGATCCATCCCGGCTGCATTCAGGGCGGCGCCACGAAACAGGTTGCCACCACCGATAACCAGGCCCACCTGCACCCCGATACCCACCAGCTGACCAATTTCCCGCGCTGTGCGATCAAGTACCCTGGGGTCGATGCCAAAAGTTTCATCGCCAACAAGCTCCTCGCCGCTCAGTTTGAGCAGAATGCGCTTATATTTTTTATCCTTGCTGCCGCTGCCCGACATCATCACTCCCGCCCTGACTGGTTACACCTTATAGTGCTATTCCTTCGCCTTCACCTGCGCGGCCACCTCTGCGGCGAAATCAACTGCCTCGACCTCGATACCTTCACCGACTTCAAAGCGAACAAAACCTTTGATCTCCGCGCCGCGATCCTTTAAGAGCTTACCCACCTTGACATCCGGGTCCTTGACGAACGGCTGTTCAACGAGACTGCTTTCAGCAAGAAACTTATTGACTCGTCCAGACACCATTTTCTCAATGATATCATCGGGCTTGCCACTTTCTCGCGCCTGCGCCATATAAATCTCTTTTTCCTTGGCAATTACGTCAGCCGGCATTTCATCCGGGGTCGCCACCTGTGGATTAACCGCGGCGACGTGCATGGCGACGTCCTTGGCCAGAGCGTCGTCGCCACCTTGCAATGCGACAAGCACGGCAATGCGATTGTTACTGTGCACATAGCCACCAAGCAATGGGGCCTGCACTAATTCGACCCTGCGCACACTGATGTTTTCTCCAATCTTTTGCACCAGCGCCTGCCGTGTGGCCTCCATATCGGCATCCATAACATCTGCTGCACTGGCGAGCTTGCCAGCGAAAGCTCTGTCGACCACCATCGCAACAAAGTCCTTGAAGTTATCATCCCGGGCGACAAAATCAGTTTCCGAATTTACTTCAACAATGACGCCATAGCTTCCATCTTCAGCGACCCGTAAAGCAACAATGCCGTCGGCAGCGGTGCGGCCAGCTTTCTTTGCCGCCTTCATGCCGCTTGATTTACGTAAATCTTCAATGGCTTTCTCAATGTCGCCAGCTGCATCAACCAGCGCATTTTTACATTCCATCATCCCCAGCCCTGTTCGCTCACGAAGTTCTTTAACCTGGGAAGCCTTGATAGCTGTCATACGGGAAATCCTCTCAATTGTTCAATTGTTAGCTGACAAAAAGGGGGCAGCGCCCCCTTTTTGTCCCACGCAGCAGGGTACTGAATACCTCTGCCAATCGTTTGTCTATTCCTGCGAAGCAGTCTGCTCTTCGGTGGCCGAGGTTTCGGTCTGCCCGGCAACCGGGTCAGATACTTCGTCGGTCACTTCAACAAATTCGTCACGGACCGACAGATCAGCACCACCATTTTTGCCCTCCAGAACCGCATCAGCCATCGCTTTCACGTATAAGCCAACGGCACGGATGGCGTCGTCATTGCCGGGAATCACGACATCTACCCCATCTGGATCGCTATTGGTGTCGACAATTCCAATCACCGGAATACCAAGCTTGTTGGCCTCTTGCACGGCGATACGCTCATGATCCACGTCAATCACGAATAAGGCATCCGGCAAACCACCCATATTATTGATACCGCCGATAGAGCGCTCCAGCTTCTCCATCATGCGAATTCGCATCAAGGCCTCTTTTTTAGTCAGCTTGTCAAAGGTGCCATCTTTGCTCTGCTCCTGCAAATCCCGATAGCGCTTGATGGAGGCACGAATGGTTTTATAGTTGGTCAACATACCACCCAACCAGCGATTGCTCACGTAGGGCATGCCCGCTCTTTCCGCTTCCTCCTTGACTATTTTTTGAGCAGCACGTTTGGTGCCGACAAACAGAATTTTGTTGCCATTGGCGGCCAACTGACGCACCTGTTCCAACGCGGCATTAAAGGCCGGCAAGGTGTGCTCAAGATTTATAACGTGGATTTTGTTCCGTGCACCGAATATGTAAGGGCTCATTTTCGGATTCCAAAAGCGGGTCTGGTGGCCAAAATGTACACCCGCTTGCAACATATCTCGCATACTGACGCTAGTCATAGTCTTTTCCTGTGGTTTAGGGTTACTCTCCCACATACCCCATTGATCAACCCGCTGTTTAACGAGGCAGGCACCCGGATCTAATGTGTCGATATGTGTTCGTATTTGGGTTTTCCAGACAGCTGTGCCGTCGGGCGCGCTTTATACCATATTCCGATGCCCTGTTGAAGCAAAAACGGGCGAAGGTTGGGTATCTGCCGAATGTCTGACAAGACTCGCGAGTGCGAGAAATTGGTTACAATGTCCCGCCCAGCACCGTTAAGCCGTGAACTGCCACATGCCCACAGCCATTAAGTCCACCGAGGAAATTGCCAAAATGCGTGTCGCCGGAAGACTGGCGGCCGAGGTACTGGAGATGATCGCGCCTTACGTCGAACCAGGCATCAGCACGTTCGAACTCGATCGCATCTGCCACGACTACATGGTTAAAGTGCAGAAAGCCATACCTGCCTGCCTTAACTACCGCGGCTTCCCAAAATCTATCTGTACATCAGTCAACCAGGTCATATGCCACGGCATTCCCAGCGAAAGCAAGATCCTCAAGAGCGGAGACATTGTCAACCTCGATATAACGGTCATCAAAGATGGTTACTTCGGCGACACAAGCCAAATGTTTTGTGTGGGGAAAGCGCCTGATCACGCCCAACGTCTTGTTAAGGTAGCTCAGGAGTGTCTGTATAAGGCTATCGCCATCGTCAGACCCGGCATCCACTTAGGCGACATTGGTCACGTTATCCAAAGCTACGCAGAAAGCCAGTACTACTCCGTCGTTAGAGAGTACTGTGGTCATGGCATAGGCACCGAGTTCCATGAAGACCCCCAGGTGCTACATTACGGCAAACCGGGTACTGGCCTGGAATTAAAGGAAGGCATGACCTTTACGATTGAACCGATGATCAACGCAGGCAAGCACCACACCAAGTTAAAAAAAGATGGGTGGACGGTAGAGACTCGCGATGGCCGTCTATCGGCGCAATGGGAGCATACTCTTTGCGTCACCCGCGATGGTGTTGAGGTGCTGACTGCCCGCCGTGACGAGCTCCCGTTCTTATAATGAAACTTATACACCGAGCATATCGCGCTTGCCTTCTGCAACAACATCAGACGCATTGAGCGATGAACCTAACGACTTCGGCACCACTGCTTTTTTTCGATGAGAAACGTTTCTTATCCGATCTTGAGCACGGCTTGCCAATCCCCATTTATCGCAATGCCATCAGTGCAGCCAATCGCCATCTCAATACACGTTTTGAACAGGGGGAACAAATCCGCACGCTGATCAGAGAGCGCGCAGCGTTTATTGACCGGATCCTCCTGCATGCCTGGCAGCGTTTTGAGTGGAACAACAATATTGCCCTACTGGCAGTCGGCGGGTATGGACGCTTTGAGCTGCATCCCCATTCGGATGTCGATTTACTGATTCTGACCAAGCGGCAAAACCATGACCGGTACAGGAAAAGCATCAGTGATTTTTTAACCTTTCTATGGGACATACAACTTAAAATCGGCCACAGTGTGCGCTCCCTTAAGCAGTGCGTGCGTGAAGCAAAAGCCGATGTCACTGTAGTCACCAATTTACTCGAAAGCCGCTTGCTGGTCGGCAATGCTCAATTGAGCGAAGCCATGCGGGAACAGACCGGACCGGCAAAAATATGGCCCTCAGAAGCCTTTTTTCGCGCCAAACGCAAAGAGCAGGCCGGGCGCCACAAAAAGCACGGTAATACAGAATATAACCTCGAACCCAACATCAAAGAAGCGCCAGGCGGACTTCGCGACATTCAAACCATCGACTGGATCGCGAAACGTCACTATGGCGTTAGCGCACGCGCCGCGTTGATCCTTACCGGCTTTTTATCCGAAGAGGAGTTTCAGCTAATCGGCCAGGGTGAAGAATTTCTCTGGCGCGTCCGCTACGGTTTACACATGATCGCCGATCGCCCGGAAGAACGTCTTTTGTTTGATTATCAGCGCAAACTCGCTGAAATGTTCGGCTATACCGACAACGACAAACGCCTTGCCGTAGAGCAATTCATGCAACGATATTATCGCGTTGTACTCGCCATGCACGAACAGAACGACGTGCTCTCGCAGTACCTTGACGAAGTGATTCTATGCGGTGACAAAACCGCCTCGACGCGAGTTATCAACGAACGCTTTCAAATCCGTGACGACCACATTGAGGCGATTAGTGACACGCTCTTTGCCCAATATCCTTCGGCGTTGCTGGAAATTTTCGTACTGCTCGGCGAAGACTCGAGCATCGCTGGTGTACGCTCCAGGACTATTCGTCAAATTCGGGAAAATCGCCATCGGATCGACGATGCATTTCGTGAGGATGACAACAATCGCGCGCTCTTCATGCGGCTACTGCGCTGCCAGGGCAGGTTATCCCCACAACTCCAGCGCATGACCCGCTATGGGGTTCTCGGCAAATATCTGCCCGAGTTCGATCTTATCATCGGTCAAATGCAACATGACCTGTTCCACATCTATCCGGTGGATGCGCACACCATACAGGTTGTACGCAATATGCGCCGACTGGGTAACTCGCAGATGACAGAAGATTTCCCGGTCGCCTCTCATGTTTTTAAAAACCTGCCCAAACCAGAGATACTGTTGGTAGCCGGGCTCTACCACGATATCGCCAAGGGTCGTGGCGGGGATCATTCCAAACTGGGATCGGTCGACGTGGAAAAATTCGCCATCGCCCATGGCTTCACCGCCCAGGAGATTCGTTTGCTGAAATGGTTGGTCGAACACCATCTGCTAATGTCGAGTATTTCACAACGAGAAGACATCTCCGACCCAGATATTATCCATAAGTTTGCCCTTCTGGTCGGCAACCAGCTGCACCTGGATTACCTGTTTACGCTAACTGTTGCTGATATTACCGCCACCAATCCAACCCTGTGGAACAGCTGGAAAGGTTCTTTGATGCGGCAACTGTATTTCGCAACCCGAGAAGCGCTGAAAAGAGGACTCGAAAATCCGGCCGATCGGCAGGAATGGATCAAAAACACCCGTGACGAAGCGGTGGCTATATTGGCTGAACGGGGCATCACCGAATCGGCAAGTCTGGCCTTGTGGGGCGACCTCGACGATGATTTATTTTTACGTGAGAGCGCATCAGTTATCGCCACGTACACTGAAAAAGTGCATACCGCCTGTGACCAGAGCGAACCCGTCGTATTCATTGAGGACGCCGGCGTCGAAAACGCCAGCGCGACAAGGATATTCGTACACACCAAAGGACTCAGCAACGTCTTTCCGATCACGGCGGCCACTTTGGACAGCCTACGTCTCAACATCGTCGATGCGCAGCTTTATACGGGCAGTCGTCACCGCAATACCTTCGATATTTTTTATGTCCTGGACGAACAAGACCGACCGTTTGCCAGTCGACAGGAACAGGAACTCCGTGTTCGCAGCGCTTTGATCAAGGCTCTGCAGGCGCCCTCCGAACAGGTATTCAAGGTGCAACGCCGTACACCACGCCAGCTAAAGCAACTGACCATCGGCACTTCCGCTCACATTGACAACACGTTAAGCGACACCGTCAGCTATCTGGAAGTAGTCACCCCTGATCGTCCCGGCCTGCTGGCCCAGCTAGGGCGGATTTTCATGCGCTTTGACCTGCATCTGCACAGTGCGAAAATAGCCACCCTGGGTGAGCGCGTGGAAGATGTGTTTTATCTGACCGACACCGATGACCAGCCCATCACGGATGAAGCCCTCTGCCGAAAGATTGAGGCGACTATCTGCAGCGAACTCGACAGCCGGAATCTCGAAGATACTTCCTCGGGAGCACCCCTGGAGCTGATCGGCTTTCGTGCCTGATCCGTTCAGTGACTAACTTGGCTGATATACAGACAAGCGTTTATGTCGCCGGCTAATTACTCTTCCCGCCCATCGCCAAGCCACTGAGAACTACTATGAATGTCGATCTGCAACGTTTGCAGCCCTACCCCTTCGAGAAACTGCGCAAACTCAAGCAGGGGATCGCGCCGCCACCAGGGCTCGAGCATATCGATCTGTCTGTCGGGGAGCCAAAACATCCAGCACCGGGGTTTGTCAGACAAAAACTGACCGATGAGCTTGCCTCGCTGTCCCATTATCCCTCTACAAAGGGCATTGCAGAGTTACGCGAGACAATTGCGTCGTGGTTGCAGCGCCGCTTCAGGCTCACTGCACGCCCCAACCCGGACACCGAAGTATTACCGGTCAACGGTACTCGGGAAGCGCTTTTTGCCTTTGCTCAGACCGTTGTCGATCGACGTACTTCCCCGGGCGATATACTGCCAGCCGTCGTCATGCCAAACCCCTTTTATCAGATTTACGAAGGTGCCGCGTTACTCGCGGGTGCTGAACCGATATTTCTCAATTGCACCGCTGACAAAAACTACCGACAGGATTTTGCGTCCCTCCCCGAAGCAGTATGGCGACGTTGCCAGTTGGTATACCTCTGTACACCGGGGAATCCGACAGGGGCCGTACTCGACATCGAAAGCTTGAAAAGCCTGATTGCTTTGGCCGACCAGTACGATTTTGTTATTGCCAGTGACGAATGCTATTCAGAAATATACGATAAAGAAGATCAGCCACCACCGGGCCTCCTCGAAGCCTGCGCCGAACTCGGGCGAAACGACTTTCGGCGTTGCGTAGTTTTTCACAGCCTGTCGAAGCGTTCCAACCTGCCGGGATTACGCTCTGGGTTCGTCGCCGGTGATGCCAATATTCTTGCAAGCTTTTTGCTCTACCGCACTTACCACGGCAGCGCCATGCCGGTGCAACACCAGCTGGCCAGCATAGCTGCCTGGAATGACGAAGCTCATGTACAAAACAATCGCGCTTTGTACCGTGAGAAATTCACGGCAGTGACAGAGATACTGCGCCCGGCAATGAACATCCAGTTGCCAGATGCAAGTTTTTATCTCTGGCCCGAGACGCCTATCGCCGACACGATTTTTACGCGTGACCTCTACGCACAGCAACACGTCAGCGTGGTGCCCGGGAGCTATCTGGCCCGGGACACCGCCGCCGGAAACCCTGGCGCAAACCGCATCCGCATGGCTCTGGTCGCACCGCTGGAACAGTGCCAGGAAGCGGCCCATCGAATCAGGACATTTATCAAGAGTCTCTGATGCTAAAGAAGGAACGCGCGTCATATATTCTGCAAAAGCTCTCGCAGCTCTATCCTGAGCCGCCCATTCCTCTCACGCACGACGATGCGTTCACGCTACTTATTGCGGTTCTGCTCTCTGCACAATGCACCGATGAGCGTGTTAACAAGGTCACACCTGCTTTGTTCGCCCGCGCCAACAACCCCGTCGACATGGCTCAACTGGATGTCGATGAGATTCTGGTGCTCATCCGATCCTGCGGATTATCACCGCAAAAATCCAGAGCCATTTCGCAGCTGTCGAAAATTTTACTGGAAGAACACGGCGGTAAGGTTCCCGAAGATATAGAAGCCCTGGAGAGGTTGCCCGGTGTCGGCCACAAAACAGCCAGCGTGGTCATGTCTCAGGCGTTTGGACACCCAGCATTCCCTGTCGATACCCACATTCACCGGCTGGCCCAGCGCTGGGGGCTCAGCAACGGCAATAACGTCACGCAAACCGAACGGGATCTGAAGCGACTGTTTCCGCGCGATACATGGAATAAACTACATCTGCAAATTATTTATTATGGCCGGGAATATTGCAGTGCTCGCGGCTGTGATGGCACGGTCTGCGAAATATGCACCACATGCTACCCCAGACGGAAGTCACCACTGCGACACAAAAAAGCCTGAACACGTATTTCCAACCGCGGCCCAGTGACCGATTATTGCTACCAATCAACCGCACGATTTTGCTATTCTGTGCTGCCATTTTTTGACGGGGTACATGACGGTGGCGGTGCTCTTTGGTATTAAAAATTGCGATACGGTGAAAAAGGCTCGGCAATGGCTGGACAAACGAGCCATTACTTATCAATTTCATGACGTGCGCATAGACGGCTTAGGTGACGATCAGATAAACCACTGGCTCAGCAAAATCGTCTGGCAGACACTGGTTAACAAACGCAGTACCACCTGGAAACAGCTATCCGACGAGACCAGGGAACAACTGGGTGAAGACAACGTGACCCAGATTTTGCTGGCTAACCCAACCCTGATCAAGCGGCCTGTCCTGGAATATGACGGCGCGATCTTTGTTGGTTTCAAGCCCGACCAATACGAAAATATTTTCGCTCAATCCTGACGAGGCAATACCATGACAGAATTTTACAGCGTCGCAATCGGCGTCGGCACGCAAAATAGCAAGGGTGACTGGCTTGAGGTTTTCTACCCCAGGCCCCTGTTGCGTCCCGGCAAAACTATACTCGCTGCACTTAACGCAGTGCTGCCGATCGCTGCTAGTAATGCTGTCATCGAACTCGATCCGACCAGACTCAATGCGCTTGCCACAGCGTTTGCAGAACAGCATGAAGTCGCCCAGGCTGAGCTCGCGCGAACCCTGGCTGACAGTACCCAGCCGATAATTGCCGTATTGCTCGCAACGGATAGCGAACCCACTTCCGTTCCAGAGGCCTACCTGAAACTGCATCTTATTTCGCACCGACTGGTCAAGCCTCACGGAACGAATTTGAGCGGCATTTTCGGCGTGCTTCCCAACGTCGCCTGGACCAACCAGGGCGCGATTGATCTTGCCGAACTGCCCGAGAGACAACTCGCTGCCCGCTTGCAGGGCCTTGCCCTGCAAGTGAACTGCGTTGATAAATTCCCGAAAATGACTGACTACGTTGTGCCTAAAGGCGTCAGAATTGCCGATACGTCCCGCGTACGACTGGGTGCCTACATCGGCGAAGGTACCACCATTATGCACGAGGGCTTCGTTAATTTTAACGCAGGCGCAGAAGGTCCAAACATGGTCGAAGGGCGCATTTCAGCTGGTGTATTTGTCGGTGCAGGTTCCGACCTTGGCGGCAGCAGCTCCACCATGGGCACGCTTTCCGGCGGCGGCAACATCGTTATATCGCTAGGTAAAGAATGTTTACTGGGCGCCAATGCCGGCATTGGCATACCCCTTGGCGACCGCTGTACGGTAGAGGCCGGGCTCTATATCACCGCAGGGACAAAAGTCGTTATGCTCGATGACCAGGGCAAGAGAGTAGGCGAAATCAAAGCCAGAGAACTGGCTGGCAAATCGGATTTATTGTTCCGGCGCAATTCACTCAATGGCGCAGTGGAATGCCTGACCAATCAAAGTGCTGTAGAGCTAAACGAAGCACTGCATGCCCATAACTAAATCTTTATCCAGGCAAAAGCGCGGCCGCTTTTTTACGGGAGCGGCCCGCTGCTTGCGGTTCTTTACTGGCCGCTGATCTTAACGCTGATCTTAATACGCCACTGAGCTACACTGCCTTTTTACCCCGACGCGCGGATCATGACAGAACCACTGGCAAAACCCTCACCCACCCTTGAATTGACCTGTGCATTGATCCGGTGTCAATCGGTCACGCCTGATGATGCTGGCTGTCAGGCGCTGCTGATTGCGCGTCTCGAAGCAATGGGTTTCGCCATCGATCGTCTGCCTTTTGAGAATGTCGAGAATTTTTGGGCTATTAAGGGCAGCGCCAAGCCGACACTCTGCTTCGCGGGACATACGGACGTCGTTCCCGTCGGTGATTCAGATACGTGGCAGAGCCCACCCTTCGAACCCGTATTGAACAATGGTTTGCTCTACGGTCGCGGTGCTGCGGACATGAAGGGCTCGCTGGCTGCAATGATTACCGCCTGCGAAGCTTTTCTTAAGCAATACCCAGCACACCAGGGCAGTATCGCTTTTTTGATTACCAGTGACGAAGAGGGTATTGCCACACATGGCACCACCCGTGTCGTCGACTGGTTAAAAGCTAAAGGCATTGTTCCCGAGTGGTGCATTGTCGGGGAGCCATCGTCCTCACAAAAGATAGGCGATACGATAAAAAATGGCCGCCGCGGCTCGCTAAATGCGCGCCTGATAGTTAACGGTGTCCAGGGGCATGTAGCCTATCCACAGCTGGCGGAAAACCCTATCCACCGCGTTGCGCCCATCCTCTCAGAGCTTAGCTTGACCGAGTGGGATCGAGGTAACCGGCACTTTCCCGCGACCAGTTTTCAGATATCCAACATCCATGCCGGTACAGGTGCCACCAATGTCATTCCTGGCAACGTGGTTATTGATTTTAATTTTCGCTTTTCCACTGAAGTTACCGCGCCGACTTTACAGGCGCGGGTTGAGAGCCTGCTTCAAGCACACGGTCTGAGCTATAACATTATCTGGCAGCTCAGCGGCGAGCCCTTTTTGACGGCTCCGGGGACGCTGGTAGCCGCCGTCACCGATAGCATTCATTGCCACACCGGCCTTAGCGCTGAACTATCTACAGCTGGAGGCACATCGGACGGTCGCTTTATCGCCACACTCGGCACCCAGGTCATCGAGCTCGGCCCCATTAATGCCACTATTCATAAGATCGATGAAAATGTCGCCGTCGCTGATCTGGAGACATTGAGGGAAATTTACCTGGGCACCCTGGAGCGGCTCCTTACCTAGCGCCAGGAGTTGGTTGCCAACAACCCGGCGGTCCTTGTTCGACATGCCCGATCCGATAACAGAGGCGACCCGATAAGCAGCTGATGTCGGCAAGGCCGACCCGGTGCCAAAGACTCCAACCGAAGCAGTTTTGGACATCCTCGTGAAAATAGTGGTTCTTTTTGTCATTACCGTACTTATCTGGGGTTCTACCTGGCTGGCCATCAAACTGCACCTCGGTGTGGTTGACCCTGCCGTGTCAGCGTTTTACCGCAACACCATCGCCGCCATACTGCTGTTTGCATGGTGTCGCACCAAACACCTGTCGCTCCGCTTCCCGCCCCTTGATCACCTGAGCTTCGCCGGACTCGGTGTGTTGTTGTTTTCCGGCAACTACTATCTGGTTTACCAGGCCTCGGCATTGCTCACTAGCGGACTCGTAGCCGTGGTGTTTTCAACCATTGTGTTTTTTAACATTTTTACCGCCCGCCTTATTCTGGGTAACCCAATACAGCTGCGAGTCGTACTGGGCGCGTTGCTCGGCATGACCGGCATTGGGCTGCTGTTTTCTGCAGAGCTAACGGAATTATCCCTTAGCGACGATAGCGTACGGGGGCTCCTGCTCGCGCTATGCGCGACTTTACTTGCGTCATTTGGCAGTATTTTGGCTACATTTATGAGCACACGCCGTCATCTACCCGTCATCCAGTACAACGCCTGGGGCATGTTCTACGGCTGTGTCATGCTCTTGATGGTCACGCTGGGCAGTGACAAGGAGTTTAATTACGAGTTCACTGTCAGATATTCACTGGCGCTGGTTTACCTCGCAGCATTTGGAACTGCTATCGGTTTCGCCTGCTATTTAAGCTTGTTAGAACTTATCGGCCCGGCTCGTGCGGGTTACACTTTTCTGATGTTCCCCGTCGTGGCGCTACTAATCTCCACCTTTTTTGAGGGCTACCAGTGGTCGCCAACCACATTTATCGGCATCGGTCTGATTGTTACGGGCAGTGTCCTGGCTCTGACCAATTCACGCGGCCACACCACCAACCTCACGACAGTACCAGCCGGAGCGACTATCCGCTTACCGCCTGTCACGAAAAACTAGCGCGGTATTTTTTTTAGGGGATAAATATCAAAACGTGTCGTCTTGCCGTCAATTGCAAAGCCTGGCGTTCGATCAGCCAGAGGCGGTGCCCGGCGCGGACGCTTTACCACCACTCGATAATGCGCAACCTCGAGGGCTGCCTCTAACAAAGCATCCGCATCCGCGTCGTCGCCGACCACATCATGAAAAATCGCCATTTCTTTTTTGACGTTGGCCGATTTCCCACGCTCGGGAAACATGGGATCAAGATAAATCGCGTCAGGCCTGTCTTGCTCGTCAAAGTCCGACAGCCAGTCTTTAGCATCCGCCTTGCACAGTGTAAGCCGCCCACTAATGTCCGCCAGCACCGCGTCCAGGGTCGCACGTTGACGCAACCTGTCCAGCCCGTCCGCCAGCAGCGCGGACACCGCGCTATTGCGCTCAATAAGAATGACACGCGCACCAAGACTCGCCAGCACGAAACTGTCACGCCCCAACCCCGCGGTTAAATCTGCAACAAGTGGTTTAAAATTGCCAGATAGACCGACAGCGCGCGCCAGCGCCTGCCGAATGCCGCCGCCGTAGAGACGCCGATGCCGGGACGCCCCCGTCACGAAATCACAACTGATTGCGACCCGCGAAGCAGTTTTACCACCGCCGCTACCTGGCTGCTTAACCAGAGAGAGGCCGCCGTCTCCATAATCGAGATAATAGTCAGTGGCGATTTGCTCCAGCTTCAGGATCACAGAGATACCCAGGGCATGGGCTGTGCCTGCCGCAATTCGCTCGTAACCTGGTTGGGCGAACAACGTAAGCTTATTCTCGGGAAATAAGGTCATACACCCCATAAAAAAACCGTTGCGGCACTACCCACAACGGTTATATCAGACCAGTTACTCCGATCTTCCAGTCTACTGGAAAGGCACCAACTCGAGTTCGACACGCCTGTTAGCCTGACGACCGCCCTCGGTATCATTGCTAGCAACAGGGTACCGTTCACCAAAACCTGTCACCAGAACACGGCCCGGCAGGACACCATAAGATATCAGCAGCTGGCCAACACTGCCGGCCCGTTTTTCAGAGAGCGTTTGATTGTGGCTATCGCTACCCACCGAGTCGGTATGGCCTGCAATACGGATGTTGGTTTTATTAAACTCTTTCAACACGACGGCAACGGACTCCAGCGTTGAATAAAATTCGGGCTGGACTTCGTGACGGTCAGTACCAAAGGTGATATTGCCAGGCATCACCAGGCGTATATTATCGCCTTCTCTGACCACTCTCACACCTGTGCCATCGAGTTTTGACCGTAACGCAGCTTCCTGCTTGTCCATGTAAAAGCCCGCGCCACCACCAATAGCGGCTCCTCCAACAGCGCCAATCAACGCCCCTTTTTCTCGATCACTCTTGCTGGATGTCGCTACACCGATAAGCGCGCCGGTAACGGCACCAATACCCGCGCCTTTGGCCGTGTTACTGACCTTTTGCTGGCCCGTGTAGGGATCCGTCGACATACAGGCAACCAATGTCATTGCCACCGTTACTAACACTACTTTTTCCAAAGTTATCTCCCCGGCTTTCGCCCCATCCGATTAAGTATCACCGATGCGCAGTGATAAATTCTCTGTAAATCTAGCCGCATCACCGTCAGGCAGTATCTGACAGCGCACTGGATTCTTTGTTTCAAGGGCCTTGTCTCATGGTAGCCATGTTGTGCTGACAAGGCTATGATTAAGTCCGTGTAATCATATCGGGATCAGTTTGTGAAAAAAGTCTTCTGTATCACCTTACTGACCCTGATCACCAGCGCCTGTAGCCGGTACACCGTTACCTTTAACGACGCTCCAGTTTACAACCCTCCCACCCTGTTCAGCGACTACACCATAACTGACTCACCACTTGATGAGTGCGTCACACTCACCATCAAAGACCAGAAACTGACTCAGGCCTCACAGCTGGCTACACTGCGCTGCAGCGAAGCGGGCATTACCAGCCTTGATGGTCTTGAAAAGTTCACTCATATAGTCGTGCTGGATCTTTCACGCAATGACCTCAAGAATGTATCGATACTGCATAAGCTCACTCACCTCACACATATCAATCTCTCAGGCAATGATCGCCTGGTCTGCAAAGAGGCCAGCGGACTCGCGGAAAAAGTCGAGCAAATTATCCTCCCGGCGCATTGCATAACTAAGCGTTTATAACAATCTTTGGTTGACAGCAGTTACCCACAGAATCTGTGGATAACTACGTGGATTACTTTTACAAAACGATGAGAGAACCGCGTATTACATAGCTTTGCTACAGAATGGTTACTTTTTGGCCAAATAAAAATATCTATATATATCAACTAGTTGGAAAAGTTGATTAAAAAAATCAATGACTTGCGAGGGATTCCAGAAACTGTCTCTAGAAGATGCCATTAACTGTGGACAATTCAGCGGGCATTAAGTTTTTTCTGCACCTAATATGAGCACTACGCACCCAAAAATACCCTGGCGAATAAGCCCCCTGAGGAAGCTGCTTCAGTCGAAATTTAAACCAAGCCGACGGCCTGCCAGCTCATAGGACTCAACGACATTGCCGAGATCCTGGCGAAAGCGGTCCTTATCCAGCTTCTCCCTGGTGTCAGCGTCCCAGAGACGGCAGCCATCAGGGGTAAACTCGTCGCCGAGGATAACCCGACCTTCATGCAGACCAAACTCCAGCTTGTAATCCACCAAAAGTATACCGGCCTGTCGGAACAGGTTTTTAACCACGTCGTTGACTGCAAAACTCAACTCTTTCATCCTGGCCACATGCTCCGGCAGTGCCCAGCCAAATGACGCGATATGGAATTCGTTAATCATCGGATCGCCGAGCCCATCGTCTTTCAGAAAAAACTCAAAAGTGGGTGGATTCAAATCAAGCCCTTCCTTCACGCCATAGCGTCTACAGATACTGCCAGCGGCAATATTTCTCACAACACATTCAACGGGGATCATTGCCAGCTTCAGAACCAGCGATTCGTGCTCACTTAACAATGACTTGAAATGTGTCGGAATGCCCGCTTCAGCAAGTTTGGTCATGATGAAGGCATTAAACTTATTGTTGACCATGCCCTTACGATCAAGCTGCTGTATTTTTTTACCGTCAAACGCAGACGTATCGTCGCGGAAAAGAAGGATTAACAAATCCGGGTCATCTGTTATATAAACCGATTTTGCCTTGCCTCGGTACAATTCTTTACCCTTGTTCATAGAAAGGCTCTCCTGATTGAATCAGTAACTAATTAATCGCACAGAACTTTAACGTGGAACACAGGACAATGCGTAATCGTCGGTCAATTGTCTGCATCTTATTCGACAGTCAGCCAGTCGGCACCGCCATCCTGACTCGCATAGCGTACTAGCCCGACACTGCCCACTAGTGGATCAATATACCTTCGTACAGCAGCCAGGCAGTTGTTCTGCTCGCTCATATGGCCAATGATAAGACCCTGTAGGCGTTGCCGCTCCACATGAGTTAGTAGTTCAGCCGCCTGCTCGTTATTCAAGTGCCCCCAGTCACCGCCGACACGCTGTTTCAACGGATAAGGATATGAGCCCTCCGCCAGCATTGTGCGATCGTGGTTGGCTTCCAGTAAAAGGCCATCACACGCCCGGTAAGCATCGATTACGTGAGCGGTGATACTGCCCAAATCAGTCAGTATACCCACGGATTTTCCGCAGTTATGGAAAACAAATTGCACGGGTTCGCGAGCATCGTGAGGCACGGCGACCGGTTGTACCGCGATGTCGTCGATGTTAAACATTCGCTGGGCGTCGATTATTTCAACGTTGCCCAGGCGCTCCCCAGCACAGAACTTAGCCGTCCCTGCCGTCATGTAAACAGGCAAGGAGAAACGTCTGGCCAGCGCAAATACACCACGAATGTGATCGCTATGCTCATGCGTCACTAAAATGGCCGTCAACTGCTCGGGGTGGCGGTCGCGCTCGGCCATACGTCGTTGCAGCTCTCGGACTGAGAAGCCACAATCGACCAGCACACTGGCATTGGCAGACTCGACTAGCGTGGCGTTACCCCGGCTTCCGCTGCCAAACGATGTTAAGCGCACGCCAACAAATTCCGATCAGGACAAATTCGCGCGAATTTTATTCAACAGCCGCAGCGCCTCGGTTCGTTCGAGCTCACTTTGCTCACCATTAAACACCCTGACTTCGACGCCTTCGGCACCACGAATAAGCCTTACCTGGTATTTCGCTTCCGGCACTTTATCCGCGGTTTCAGCCCCGAATAAACGTCGAATAAATCCAGGCTTATCTTCTTCCTCCAGACTGTAACCGACATAAAACACTCCCCCGGTACGATCCTGATCGACAATACTAAAATTATCCCTGCTAACTGAATAACCCACCGAGGCCCATGACCGATCGTAGTCAAGCTTCAGCAACATATAGGGCTCTTTGCCCTTTGGAGCCAGCACGTCAACCTTTGACGCACCACCGATTTCCTGAGCCAACAAGGACACCGTGCCGCTCGACTCATCCCCGGCGAGGGAGCTGGCAAGAACATTCAACATGGTTTTCTCACGCGCTTCTTCATCCGATTGAGCTGGCCAGACGGGGACTTCAGCAGCCTTCGTCATAGCTGAATGCAAAATCAGAATTTCCGTACTTTTCGGCTGCACACCCTGCTCGATGGAAAAGCGGTAACGGTGAGCTTTGTCAGGGCTATCATCAAATTCTAGCCATACGGTTTCAATCACCCCTTTCGCGGCATCAAGCGACGCCGTCGGTATACCATTACGATTCAGTATGTTGCGCACACGTGGCCATACCTCGCTCGGCTCACGGTTGATCAAAATCCAGCGCCGCTCGCCCAGACTCTGTACCTTCACCTCTTCTTCCAGCACATTCGTGGAAAGAAGTTGGGGACGGGGCGTACCCTCTTCTTCATCCAGAACACTGGTCTCAGGGATTAGTGGAATCCGATAAAGCTCACCGAGCGCGTCGCCATCCAGTCCTTCAGGGACTTTTATATAAGGTTTTTCGGCAGCCAGCTTGTAATCCTTACCCTTATTACGGAACATCCCGTCATCATCAAACATCCCGCACCCGGTCAAAACTAGAAAATACGCTAGCAGACTGGCCACAATTGTGACCTTTCTAGTATTTCCGTTGATGAGTAGTCGGCAGGACAAAAATTTACGCATAAATTCTCCAGACAGCATGTCGCTGTCAGTTCGCGGGCAACAAGCCCGCATCACTTAGCACCGAACGCAACTGCTGGTGCCAGACTTTAGAAAGAGGGGTGAGCGGAAGTCTAATAGCATCGTGGGCGATCAGGCCCATTTCCGCCAACGCCCACTTGACTGGAATGGGGTTTGACTCTACAAATAAAGCGTCATGTAGCACCGTCAGGACGCTGCCCAATTCTCTCGCCTTACTCACATTTCCTGCAGTAGCAACCGCACAAAGCTCATGCATGCGCGCAGGTACAATATTAGCGGTTACCGAAATATTACCTTTACCACCGAGCAACATAAGTTCCACAGCAGTGACATCATCCCCGGAATACACAGCGAACTCAGCCGGGCACCCAGCGATAATTGCTCGCGCCCGAGCCATGTCACCCGTAGCCTCCTTTATCCCAACGATATTGTTGACCTGCGCCAGTGCGCAGACAGTTTCGGGCAACATATCACAGGCTGTGCGAGACGGTACATTGTAAAGAATCTGCGGGATATCCACCGCACTGGCCACCGCCTCGTAATGTCGCAACAAACCCTCCTGCGTAGGTTTGTTGTAGTAAGGCGTGACGAGCAGGCAGGCATCCGCGCCACTCTTATTCGCCGCATCGGTGAGCTGGATAGCTTCGCTGGTGCTATTAGCCCCCGTTCCGGCAATGATCGGAATGCGGCCGCGCGCCTGCTCTACGCAGGCCTTGATAACTGCAAGGTGTTCATCTACGTCAAGTGTGGCAGACTCGCCGGTCGTACCCACTGCGACAATGGCATCGGTACCAGCAGTGATGTGCCATTCGACAAGTCTTTTTAACGTAGCGATATCTACAGCCAGCGTACCGGGCACCATAGGCGTCACCAGGGCAACAATACTGCCTGCGATCATCGAGCTGCTCCGCGAAAAAAGCGTAATGGTACTGAGGTGACCAGGCCGGCACAAGCACCGCTCAGTTTATTTGCCCCAACCACAGGACCTGCCTGCAATTGCGCCACATCGCCGATCAAAAGACCTGCTTGCCAACCTCTAATCAGCTAGTCCTCAACGCGCCAGTTAGCGCCGCAGTACGGCATCCAGATGCTCAACCAGCTCTGTCCAGTCGGAGTCCTCGGCTAAGGTCTCAATGAGGAAGGCCCGTTGCCCCGGGTTCCAGAAAGCGGCTTCCACCAACGTCACGTCCGGGTCTAACGGACTATGCTGGTCAAGAAAAATCGAGATCTGTTCTTCCGACGACGGCAGACCTAACTGCTCGAAAAGGGATTGAAGATTGTGCGACGACATATCCATTTAACTTATCTCTAACAAGTAGTATCTGTTAAGGACGCATGCGGCAGGGTGAGTAAACCCAGGGCATTTACAGGCCCAAACCCTGACGCACCCTCAGCAATTCGCTAAACAAGCTCCCAGCATTCCTGATCAAACTCAGCGTTGCGCGACGTCCGGTGGGCACGACCATCACGCTCAAGCTTAAGCAAATGGGCCCATAGCGAAAAGCGCGCATAAAACAGCACACCCTTATCCACGTCGTTGTACACCGTTGACAGCATACCGAGCAAACTGGACTCACCGAGCTTTTCCATTCCGGCAATCACTTTCTGCTCACGCATCATACGGTGACGAGTCAGACCCTCGATAACCTTCAGGGGTTCGGGCATCAGATTGCCATGTCCTGGCGCAATGGCCTGAAGCGAGTGTTGCCGGAGTTTCGCCAGCGAATCCAGATAATCCTTCATGTCACCACTCGGTGGAATAATCACTACCGTTGACCCGTCCATGATGTGGTCGCCAGCAAACAAAATGCCATCTTCGTGCAACAAATAGCAAAAGTGATTGCCGACATGCCCCGGCGTATGAATCGCCTCCAGGGTAAACTCATTGGTCTTGAACAATTCGCCGTCACGAATATTGTTCGCCACCTTAAATGTTTCGTCCTGAAAGCTGTCCGCCTGATCCATCACGCAGCCGAGGAGTTCAGCGCCGGTTCTTTCGGCAAGGATGGCCGCCACAGGAGAATGATCCTTGTGAGTATGAGTGACAATAATCCAGCGAATTTTGCCCTCACCGGCTTCAATGATCGCATCTATATGGCTATCGTATATGGGGCCCGGATCAAGTACCGCGATCTCTTTTTTCCCCAGCAGGTAGGTGTTGGTACCTGCGCCGGTCATCGCGCTGCCATTGGGCGCGGTAATTCGCCGCACCAGGGGTGAGAACTGGTCAACCGTCGTCATTACATATCTCCTATAGCGCCACTAACCGCAACCATTTGGCCACCAATCCTGCCGCGTATGCTTTATTCTGGACTGAGCGTATTTCAAGAGCCCCAACGGGCAGCTTACAATTCCACCAGCGGGTTTACATCTGCCTCGTAGTCAACCCCTTCTATCCCAAAGCCAAACAACTTCAGGAACTCCTGCCGATAACCTTTAAAATCTGTTAGTTCGTTTATATTGTCAGTCGTGACGCTGTCCCACAAGGCCTTAACTTTGTCCTGTACGCTGTCCTTGAGCTCCAGTCCGTCCATCCGCAAGCGGCCCTGTTCATCCAGATCGCGCTCGCCGATGGGGTACAACTGGCGTTCAAACAAACCGTGAATCTGCTCGATACAGCCTTCGTGACTACCCTCCTCTTTCATGATTTTGTAGAGGATTGAGATATAAAGCGGCATGACGGGAATCGCCGAGCTGGCCTGTGTAACCAAAGCCTTGAGGACCGATACCCGACTCTCCCCACCCAGATTCCGCAATTTTCGATCAATAGTCGCACTGGCGCGATCCAGGTCTTTTTTCGCCATGCCAATGCTGGCGTGCCCGTACAGCGGCCAGGTCATCTCCTTGCCAATGTAAGTATAGGCGGTGGACTTACACCCTTCCGCCAACAAACCGGCGTGCGCCAGCTCGTCCATCCACCACTCCCAGTCCTCGCCTCCCATCACTTTTATGGTACTCGCGATTTCCTCTTCGGTAGCCGGTTCAACCGTAACTTCATCAATCTGCAGTGTATCGGTATTGACGCCTTTCATGGTGTAGGGCTCGCCAATTGGCTTAAGCGCAGACGTGTAGGTGATTCCGCTGCGCGGATCGGTGCGCCGCGGCGACGCCAGAGAATACACCACCAGATCCACCGGCCCCATGTCTTTTTTGAGCATCGCAATGGCCTGCTCTTTAACCTCATCGGAGAAGGCGTCGCCATTGATACCTTCCGCATACAGTCCTTCTCGGCGCGCCGCTGCCTGCATGGCAGCGGTATTGTAATAACCCGCCGAAGCGCTGCGCTTGTCGGTCGGAGGCTTTTCAAAAAAGACTCCCAGGGTATCGGCGCCACAGCCGAAGGCCGCAGTAATCCGCGAGGCCAGACCGTAACCGGTCGACGAGCCGATCACCAATACCTTCTTCGGACCATCGCTTATAGGGCTCCGGGCCCTGACGTAATCTATCTGCTGCTGCACGTGGGCCGCGCACCCTACGGGGTGCGCATTGGTACAGATAAATCCGCGCACTTTCGGTTTAATAACCATTGAGACTCCTTCTGTATCCAGCTCAGTTTCTATATCCAGGTCAGCGTCCCCCGGCCTGCCTCTGTATCGGTTCCTGCCCGGCTCTGCGATAATTCCTCATCATAATACCCTGATGGAAACACTTACTCCACGATGATCAAACTGAGGTATACCACTACCACCAGCTGGACCAACGCCGTACTGGCGGATTTTGACAGTTTTCTGCTCGACCACGCTGGCGCTGAAAAAAAGGCCTCTGGTATGGCGATGTCGATGGCACTTCACTACGCCGACAAACCCGATATCGTATCAGCCATGATCGACCTCGCTATTGAGGAGCTTGATCACTTTCGAGAAGTGGTGAAAATCATGGCGACCCGCAACCTGCAATTACAAAAAGACAGTAAAGATACCTACATCAACCAGTTGCGCAAACAATTGCGCAACGGCAAAGACGATTACTTTCTCGACCGACTGTTGCTGGGCGGCGTCATAGAGGCCAGGGGCGCCGAACGCTTTGGCCTTGTTGCAGCGGCGTTGCAGGAAGGTGAGCTAAAAACTTTCTACACGGCTATTAGCGGCTCCGAAGATCGCCATCGAGATCTATTCATCCAGCTCGCAGGCAACCATTTTACCGAGCCCACCATCGCAGCTCGCCTCGACCAGTGGCTGGATATCGAGGCCAGTCTGGCGAGCACCTTAACCAATCGACCCGCGCTGCACTGACGGGTATTACCAGCAGGCTCTGCCTTGAAAGACACGACCGCGACCGTCAAATCCGCCACCCGCACGGTTGTGAAGTATCTCGCCACTTACGGTGAGCCTGAAGCGCGCCTGATCACCAACGCCAGCCCACCCTGGCCACAGACAAGCCGGTTCCACGACGTCCTCGTAATACCCGCATACCGGGAGTCACCCGACTTTTTTTATCGTCTGGCCGATTCCTTGATGCGTTACCACTCCTTATTGTTGATAGTCGTGGTCAACCAGCCCGACACCGTGGCCAGCGCCGTCCCGGAAAATGCCCACCTCTGGGCTACCATTGCCACCCGCACTTCATCGATTTGGCGCAACGAACATCTGCATTTACTTAACCTGGAGGGAACACTCAGCGCCGTGCTCCTGGTCGATCGCTTCTCCCACTTGGCCATTCCCGGTAAACAGGGCGTCGGGTTAGCTCGTAAGATCGGCGCCGACCTGGCACTGACACTGATGAACCTCGGATATATTTCACAACCGTGGATTTATTCATCCGATGCCGATGCACACTTACCGATAGACTATTTTTCTGCTTTAGCTGCAAGCGCCCAACAGCAGTACGCCGCTGCGGTATACCCGTTTTTACACCTCTGCAACGATGATGATATCGGTCGCGCAACCAGGCTCTATGAGCAACGAATGCATCACTATGTTAACGGCCTGCGGGCTGCAGGCTCGCCATACGCCTATCACACCCTCGGCAGCGCACTGGCGATCAGGGACACGGCCTATGCTCAGGTACGCGGCTTTCCAAAACGGAGCGGCGCGGAGGATTTTTACCTGCTCAACAAGGCTGCCAAGGTTGGTCCCATTTTGAGCCTGACGACATCTCCAATTCAGATCGAAGCGCGACCTTCAGATCGCGTCCCTTTTGGCACGGGACCGGCCATTAGCCGTTTACTGACGGATCAGGATGCCAATAATGCTGCCATTTTTTACCACCCTGACGTTTTTGCCCATCTACATCAATGGCTGATTCTGATGCCCGACACACGGGTCTATCCAGTAGCCGACTTATCGCTGCCCGAGATTACCAAACGCGCGCTGGCTGAACTGGGTATTGAACAGGCCAGCCGGGCTGCAAGAAAGACCAGCAACACGCAGATTAACTACAACAAACACATGCACACCTGGTTTGATGGTTTCAAAACGCTGCGATTTATCCATTTGCTGCGCGATCACGGCTTGCAGAATGTACGGTCAGGACAGGTCACGAGTCTCTACTGAACATCCCTTTCTCCAGACCTTGCCCGGTAGGCCCATCGCCCTGACAGACTGAAACTATCTTCTATTCTTTATGTCGTTCGTCAAGTCACAGGCTTCGTGGTATCACTCACACCAGGCAGACAGGGAGATAACATAATGACTGATCAATGGGAAATTCAAGCTACCCAATTTGGTAACTGCAACTGCGCCTTCGGTTGCCCCTGCCAGTTTAACGCGCCGACTAGCCATGGATTCTATCAGGTGGTGGTCAGCAACTTGATCCGGAAAGGTCATTTCAATGGCACCCCCCTGGATGACCTGGATTTTCTCATTTTGTTGCATTGGCCCGGTGAAATTGCCGAAGGCAACGGCCGCCAGCAAGTCATTATTGATGAACGCGCCAATACTGAGCAACGCCATGGAAAAAAAATCGCCCATGGCAAAGCCACGCTACCTGGCACCAATATTTTTTATGTTTACAACAGCAGCATGTCTGAAGTGCTCGATACGCTTTATGCCCCGATGGAAATAGACATTGATGTGGATGCTCGCAAAGCACAGATAACATGCTCGAACCTGGTCAAATCTGCTGGCTCACCCTTGATCAACCCGTTTAGTGGCGAAGAATCCCGCGCTGGGATCCACCTGCCGGGCGGGCTTGAGTATACCTACGCTGAAATGGGTGTCGGCAATTCCTCAGCGACCGGCAAAATCGCACTCGAGTTAAGCGAGAGTTACGGTCAATTTAGCCATATCCTCTGGAATCAGGACGGCGTAATCCACAAAACCCTGGCGATGAGCTGAGCCTGCGGCAGTACAGCACAGCATGATAGCTGGCGGCAGCATCCGCCGTTTTGACACACTGGTCATCCTCATGTCCCTGGCTGGCGTCGCGCTGCTGGCGTGGTGGTATCTGTATACCATGGCTGCCGATATGGCTTCGATGGCGGCCATTCCCGACATGCCAACCATGGCAATCAGTGACTGGGACCGGCGCTATGCCGCAATGATGTTCCTGATGTGGTCAGTCATGATGGTGGGCATGATGCTGCCCTCCGTAACCCCCGCTGTACTGATTTACCACGCCGTAGCGAAGAAAGCCAAAAAAGACGGTAACACCATTACACCGACGTGGGTATTCACTGCAGGCTACCTGCTGATCTGGATATTATTTAGCGTTCTGGCAACCACCGCCCAGTGGGGGCTCGACCAGGCAGCCCTGTTATCGCCCGCACTGATCGCTTACCCCGAGCTCCTTCATTTACGATGAACCGGTTTATCGCGATTTGCACTTTGCGTGAATCGGTTTTCCAGGGCCAGTCTTTTGCGAGTCGTAGCAGTGACACCAGAAGCGCACACGCAATTAATTAATCCTTGATCTAGCGCGTTCCCAGAAAAAACAAACCGGTCTATACTGCCCCACATAATATGAAAAAGGAGTTGATCCATGCTATGTCCCAAATGTAACAACGCTTTTCGACCAGAATCCTTTCTCGGCCTTAATGTGGATCGCTGCACGGGCTGTAAAGGACTGCTCTGTGAAGCAGACACGCTTGAACTGCTGAAGGGACAACGCTTATCAAGTCTGAAGCAAGAGGGCCTGTCCGACCTTGGCATCGACACCGGTTACCCTCGCGACAGCAAGAACTACGACAAAATCGATAATATTAACTGCCCGGCCTGTGCCGTCAGGATGGATAAGATCTCCGACGTTGCGCAACCACACATCTGGATGGAAGCATGTCCGCAGTGCAAAAAAGTCTTTCTTGATGCCGGCGAAATTAATGACCTGAGATCCGTCACCCTGTTCGATAAAGTAAGAGACCTGATTAAGGGGCCACACCAGAAACATTAAGTTGGCGTAACGTTCAGCACTTATTATTGGCCCGCAACCGCTATTTTTGGCCCTCAGCAAGCTTTAGTTCCCAGTAAAGCGGCGCCCGAGAAAGTAAAGCTGGGGTAGCGATGACCTCCAGTTTGACCGCACAGAGATCCCGAGCTACGCCATGGGCAGGTCAAGCGACCTGCCCATGGCGTACTTCACGACTTGTCCCGCTGATTACGCACTTTTGGTAGCAATAAAGATGTCGTCCATTTTGCCGTGCAGGGCTTCTATTTGCTCAATGTATCGCTTGAAGCCACCGTTATAAGTGCCGTCCTGGCGGCGGTTGTCTTCGCCCTCGAAGTTGTAGTACCCAGGCGTACATTCCTTATTGCGATCGGTCTTCCCTCTGTGGTTAATCACCTCCTGCACCCACCACTCCTCGATTTCCGGGGTGATATCGATCGCCTGATAATTATGCTTGCGGGCGTAATCAATACACGCAGCAATGTGTCCACCCTGAACAGTTAGAACATCAGTGATGTTGAACTGAAATGACGCCTGGTAACCCGCCATAATAAACATATTGGGGTAGCCATGAGACTGGATACCAAACAAGGTACGAATACCGTCTTTATATTTGTCATTTATCTCAAGACCGTTCTGACCAATAATCTGGTTGTAGATGCCGGTTTTTTGTACTTCGAAACCAGTCGCGTAAATAATTAGATCGACCTCATATTCCTTACCGTCAAATACCGGGCCTTTCTCCGTAATTTCTGCTACGCCTTTACCGCGAGTATCCACCAGATGCACATTGGGACGATTAAAAGTAGGCAGGTACTCATCGTGGAAGCAGGGGCGCTTACACATGAACATGTACCAGGGTTTCAGGGAGTCCGCCGTTGCCTTATCCTTAACCATCTCGTCAATGCGCTGATGAATCCACATCATGTAGTCGATATTGGCGTTTTCCTGCTTGCGGATTTTTTCTTCTTTCGACAATGCCGCCTGCGCGGCTTTTTGCGCTTCAGTCAGCTGCGGACCATCAATAGTGCGCTGGCGGCGCTTGCCCTGCCAACCCGGGGTCAGCTTGCGCGCCCAGTTGGGGTCAGTTGGCCAGTCGTTGCGAATATCGATTGACGAAGGTGTGCGCTGGAATACATACAGCTCTTTGGCCGCCGCACCGAGCCCTGGAATAGCCTGCACCGCTGTTGCACCGGTACCTATAATGGCCACCCTCTTGTCGGCCAGCCTGGAAAGATCTGCGCCACAATAGTCATAGTCCCAGCGTGACGTGTGGAAAGAATGCCCCTTAAACCGTTCGATACCGTCTATCTTGGCCAGCTTCGGCTTAGACATCGGGCCATTGGCACAGATCACAAAGCGCGCCTTCATATGATCGCCCCGATCGGTTTTGACGTGCCACATTTTTTCTTCTTCGTCCCATACCGTAGACGTCACCGTGGTTTGAAACACGGCCAGATCGTAGAGGTCATATTTTTTGGCAATCGCCTGGCAATGTGCATAAATTTCTGGTGCCTTGGCATAGCGATCCTTGGGCACGTAATCCATTTCATCCAGCAGCGGCAGGTAGTCATAGGACACCACATCGCAGGCCGCACCGGGATAGCGGTTCCAGTACCAGGTGCCACCAACATCTGCACCCCGTTCCACAATGCGGATACTTTCAACGCCAACAGCACGGAGCTGGGAGGTAGTGAGCAGAGCAGAAAAGCCGCCGCCAATAAACAGTACTTCGACCGTATCGTTGAGCACTTCACGAGGCTTCACGTCACGTGCGTAGGAATCCTCACCAAAATGCTCCAGACTCCCTTCAAGATTGGAATTAAACTGCGCTGTACCTTCTGGGCGATACTTCAAACGCAGGTCACGCTCCTCGCCAAACTTCTTCTTTATCTCATCGTAATAGGACTGCGGGTGCTTGTCGCTCCCCGACAGTGGACTAAATGAGCTAAGTTGGGCGACACCGTCCTTTTTGCCGATTTGTTTTGATTCAGCCATGCTAATAACCTCAAAATATAATTTTCGTGTTGTCAAATTTGTCGCATGCAGTGCCTGGAGGGGCGAAGCCCAAATCAAAAGCGCATGCGCGGTAGAGTAGTAAGACCCCACAGTATACCGTCGCCGTGCATGAATAAGTCAATACACGTCCTCATGTCACTCGACAATTGAGCGATCACCAAGCCCTGTGTATGGCCTGGTGGAACAGGGCTAGCAGGGTAATTAAGACCGTAAAACCACTGCGATACCTTAGGGAGCGATCAGCGTTAGCTCCCCTGCCAAAAACAACTACTCGGCAGGATGGCTATCATCCGTGGATTTTTTGCCGGTAATTTTCTCCCGAATCTGGGCGCGACGCTCCCGCAGCCGGGCACCCTGTCGACGCATCATCTCCCTGGCATGAAACACGGTCGGCACGTTGTCACGGTTACGGTTAAGGATCGCGGTAATAAACACCGCTTCAACTGCCACCCAGATATCGAACAACACAACAAGGCGAAACATAAATGACTCGCCGGACAGCACCATGTAAAAATAGGCCGGCGCCATGAGTACTGCCGAGGTCTTGGCCGCCCACGTATGATAGCTGGGTAATTCCCGAAATTTCAGCAAGCCCATCACGGTTGGCACCAGATAACACAACATACCGGTGTAGAGGAACAGCGCTTCCCGTTGATAAATACCTGGCCACAACCAGATCAAACCGAGCACCATCGCCCCATAGGTAAAAAAATCACCCCAACTATCAAGCTTGGCGCCCAGCGCACTAATCTGATTAAGCTTACGGGCCAGATAGCCATCCGCCGCATCTGTCAGCAACGACAATGCGAGCAGCCATAAAAACCAGTATTCCAGCTGGTAATGCGCGAGCGACAACAATACCGGCACCAGCGCAATGCGAGTGCCACTTAGGGTATTGGGAATATTGATAGTGGATAGCGCCATGACTTCAGCGGTAGCATTTTGCTATATAGCGCAATACCTTGCGATACGAGCTGCGGGCCGCCCTTGAACCAAGCAGTAAAAGGGTGATTCTAGCTTATTTTGTGCTGAAGGCTAGCGTCCCAAACCACCGCGATTAGCAGCGCCACACCGACATCCAGCCTAATTGTCTGACCTGGTCGCTTAGCGCAATCACTTTACGTGGCTTACCGACTTAACCAGTCGCTCTGGATGGGTAGTTTGTTCGCATACAGATAGCTAGCTGGTTCACACACAGATAGCTAGGCTGTACAATTCACGTAATGGCGTTGTCGGGTGATTTCGTACAGACAGACACCTGCCGCCACTGACACGTTAAGACTGCTGACAACACCCTGCATGGGAAGTTTGATCAAGCGATCACAAGACTCCCGGGTTAAGCGTCGTAAACCCCGGCCCTCGGCCCCCATGACCAGCGCCAATGGCCCTGTCATGTCGACGTCGTACAAAACATCGGCGGCTGAGTCGTCAGTGCCCATCACCCAGATACCGCTGTCTTTTAAACGCTCCATCGTCCGTACCAGATTAGTCACCACAATAAACGGCACTGACTCAGCAGCCCCAGACGCGACCTTGCGCACCACAGGCGTAATACCCGCAGATCTGTCCCTCGTTGTAATGACCGCGTGGACACCCACGGCATCGGCAGTTCGCAAACAGGCGCCAAGATTATGAGGATCGGTAACCTCATCAAGTATTAATAGTAAAGGAGGTTCCGCAAGCCTGGCCAGCAACGTATCGAGAGCCGATTCGTCGGCAATGCCGGTCGTACTGGCGCGGCACAATGCCGCGACTCCCTGGTGATTGCCGTCTGCCAGCTGATCGAGCTCCTTACGGCTTGCCCACTGCCACGGAATGCCCTGGGTATCGGCCAGGGCCTGGAGCTTTTGCTGACGCTGGTCCTTACGGCCCCGCAGGAATCGTAGCTCATTGATCTGACGGGCATCCGTTTTTAACAATGCCTGCACCGCATGAATACCAAAAGCCCATTCACCTGGTGTCTTACTCTGCCTGTCATGCGCAGTTTGCCTGTGCTGCGCTATGTGTTCAGCCGACGTTTCTCGTCCGTCTCGATCGTCATTCACGCACTAATCTCCGCCAGTATGCGGTAGTCATTTTAGGCGCTTGTACGCAAGAATTCAGTTTAATCCGCCGCGATTGCAGACGAAGTTCTGCAGTCAGGCGTTCCTGAATCCGGATTGGCTGCCTTAATGCCCGGCTCTGGGTCATTCAAAAAAAAGGCGCCGAATAGCGCCCCTCATATTGTCCCGGGCCATGACGTCGCAGACCACTTACTTTTGTATTGGCTTGCGAGGCCGTCCCGGGTGTAACAGCTGTAACAAAAACTAACTTCTCTCTGCTCGTTTGTTCGGCCACCAGGCTTATATCGAGGACCCTTAAACTGGATCGGGTACTGGCATACGACCGATGTAATCGGCCGCTATGCCACCAATATACAGATGGCCCTCATGCTCTAGCACACTGGTTACCATACCGAAGGCACCGTCATGGGCGTCGACAAAATGGGTGATATTGCCATTCATATCAACGCCGACAAATAGACCATAAGCAGGCAGGTTCAGGCCATCGAAAAATTCCGGCACGGGCGCCAGCGATTTGGGCAAACGTAACATCAGCTTTTTAAGAAACGGCCTTGAGGCCAGGGTTTCTAGCCGGGGGAAACGCGGGAACGCCAACGCTACCCAATAGGTACCTTTGCCGTTGTAGGTAATATTATCCGGCCCCCCCGGCAAATTCTCCACAAACGGTTCGCTTTGACCCGCTTTGGGCCCTTTCAACCACAGGCGCGTTACGCAAAAGCCCAGGGTCTGGTTAACCAGCACATATTCATCGTCCGGGCCCATAGCAACGCCGTTGGACAGGTGCATATTATCCAGCGCGACACTGCTGGTTTTCGTGCTGGGGTCATAACAAACCAGTACACCAAGGGGATTATCCTCCATGATGGCGTAATCAGCCTGCTCCAGAGTCCACTTTGAAGAAATATCGCTGAAATAAATCTTGCCGTCCGCAGCGATGTCGAGGTCATCAGCCACCTTGTACTTGCGGCCATCAACGGAGTCACTCAACACGCTGACCTCACCCGATGGCGTCAGACAAACCAGCCCTTTGTGAGCATCACAAATAATGAGGTTGCCACTGGCATCAAATTTCATTCCCAGGGGATGCCCCCCAGTATTAGCCAGTACTTCCGGTTCGCCCAGCCCTTCAAGCTGCATACGTACAACGTCACCGTTACCCAAACCCGTGTAGATATAGCCGTCCTTGATAGTGGTGGCTTCCGGTCCGACAATCTTGCCCAGCCATAATTTTTCGGCGCTGGACATTTTGTTGCGATGCGCAAAACGGCCCTCGTAGGGTGGTGCAACAGGTGGGTTCCAGCCCTTTGGATCAATGGGAACGGGCCAGAACAATAAATAGCCCGCACCGAGAATAAGGATTAACAAGAATAGTTCAGCCATGACACACACCCTTTATAGTTGTTCTATTTCGTGATAATGGGATAGCAGTGAACCAAATATACGACTCGCCTGCACATCTTGCAATGTGCAGAGTAAGCCAGGTTCTCAGTCAGTCGAACAAGTACTGAAATGTCATCGGGAGAATTTTGCATCCGGCTTATGCATGCAACCAGGGTCTTACCCAGCTTTATTACGGGGTGCAGTAACACTCGGCAGCACAGTGTTTGCCTAACGTTTGCTCTTACCGCCGGTCTTCTTCGTCTTCTTTCCTGTAGCTGGGGTGTTGGATTTTTTGTGGGATTCGTCCCTGCTCTGCTGAGTTTTCCCAGATTTATCACGTCCAGCCTTACCGCGCTCCGCCTTGCCCTTCCCGGGCTTACGTTTGCCTGCCGGCACGTCGTCCTGTCGTCCACCGCGGCTGGGCGAGCCCTTGGTCCGCACTGACCCCGCCGGTTTTTTGCGCCGCTTTTTCGCCCCAGTTCCCGTTTCAGCTGCGCCGCCACCGACCATCTCAAGATCGATCTTACGCTCATCCATATCCACTCGTGCAACGCGAACCTGCAATACATCACCGAGGCGAAAAACCCGTCCGGTACGCTCTCCAACAAGGCGATGATGCGCAGCTTCGTGTTGGTAATAATCCTTCGGCAAGCCGGTGATATGCACCAGACCCTCGATATAAACCTGATCAAGTTCGACGAACAGACCAAACCCCGTCACGGCACTCACCACACCGCGGAACTCATTGCCAACGTGCTCAAGCAGGTATTCACATTTCAGCCAATTGACCACACTGCGCGTCGCCTCATCCGCCCGACGTTCGGTCAGGGAGCAGTGGCTACCAGCCTCATCGACCTGCCCAGTGTTGTACGGATAACTGACTTCCAGAGGCTGAGACGGTGCATCGGCTACACGTTTTAAATTCGCGCTACGTTTTTTGCCGCGCAACAAACCTCGAATAGCCCGGTGAACGAGGAGATCGGGGTAACGGCGAATCGGCGATGTAAAATGGGTATAGGAATCATAATTAAGCCCAAAGTGACCGATATTGTCCGCCTGATATACGGCCTGGGTCATCGACCGCAGCATGACCGACTGAATGATATCGGCATCGGGTCGCCCGACAACCTGACTGAGCACCGTTTGATAATCTTTTGGCGTCGGATCATCGCCGCCAGGCAGACCCAAACCGAGCTCGCCCAAAAACTCCCGCAGATCAGCGAGTTTTTCCTCACGAGGCCCATCGTGAACCCGGTATAAAACGGGCAGTTTGCTTTCTGACAGCAATTTTGCTGTACAGACATTAGCGCACAACATGCATTCCTCGATGAGCCGGTGAGCATCGGTGCGCTCCGCAGGAATTATCTGTTCGATTTTGCGCTGTTCATCAAACAGGATCCGCGTCTCCACTGTGTCAAAATCGATAGCGCCTCGCGCAGCACGACTGACACGCAACACCTGAAAGAGGTCATGCAGGGCATCAATATGCCCGACAATATGCTTGAACTGCTGCCGGGCGCGGCTGTCGCCATCACCCCGCTGCGCAATCATTGCCGCCACCTGGGTGTAGGTCAGGCGCGCGCGGGAGTGCATGACCGCCTCAAAAAAGCGAAACGTTTTGACTTCACCTTTCGCATCTATACGCATCTCGCAAACCATGCACAGACGGTCTACCTCCGGCTTCAGAGAACACAGTCCATTGGACAGCTTTTCCGGCAACATCGGCACGACCTGTCCAGGGAAATAGACTGAATTACCTCTCTCATAGGCTGCCATATCCAGCGCAGTGCCGGGCAGGACATAGTGAGACACATCAGCAATGGCGACATATAAACGCCAACCACCACCTTTTACCGGCTCGCAATAAACCGCATCGTCGAAATCCCGCGCATCTTCACCGTCGATAGTGACCAGCGGCAGATTGCGCAAATCAACCCGTTGCAGCTTGTCATCGTCGAGCACCTCTTCGGCAATATCGGCGACTTCCTTTTCTGCAGGTTTCGGCCAAATGTGCGGTATACCAAAGTTGTAAATAGCCAGGTCAATTTCCATACCCGGCGCCAGATGATCGCCCAGCACCTGCGCGATACGACCTGCTGGCTGATGCCGTCGAGAGGGCTGCCGGGTAACGGCAACCACCACCATCTGGCCGGGTTGTGCAATACCGGTTTCGTCCGCCGCAATCAAGATATCCTGGCTGATACGCGGATTATCCGGGCGCACAAGATGAATTCCGCTTTCCGAGAAATAGCGCCCTACCAAACGTTCTGTGCGACGCTCGACAACCTCAACAATAGATCCTTCCGGCCGACCGCGCCGATCCTGGCCTGATATCCGCACCAGCACTTCGTCGCCATCCAGCACCAGACGCATCTGGCGACTGGACAGAAATATATCGTGGTCACTGCCAGCCGATATGACGAAACCATAGCCCTCTGGATGGCCCGAGACACGGCCTTTGACAAGATTCATTTTATCCAGCGTGCCGTAGGCCCCACTGCGATTTCTCACTGTCTGACCGTCACGCTCCATGGCGCCCAAACGGCGGCGCAAAGCCTCAATGGCATCATCATCCCGTAACCGGAATTCGTGGCACAGCTCTTCGTGTGTCAACGGGCCGACGCTATTTTGGAGGTAACTTAATATGTACTCGCGGCTGGGGATGGGGTGTTCATAACGGTCCGCTTCGCGAGCCGCATAAGGATCAACATGTTTCGTTTTTTTCATCGGCCTATCATAGCAGAGCGGCGTTACAATACAGCGACACTACCCGACCCCGCGGACAATTGACAAGCAACTTTTGGAACAGTAAAGTGCGCAACCCCGTAGAGGGAAGCGAAATACAGCCCACGCCCAGGTGGTGAAATTGGTAGACACGCTAGCTTCAGGTGCTAGTGATCGCAAGGTCGTGGAGGTTCAAGTCCTCTCCTGGGCACCATACACCTCCCAAGCTTTTCAATCCAAAAGCAACTTTCACTTCACAAAGCACTGTGGTATCCAAGTTCGAGCGGCGGCAAGCCCGTCCGCGACACGAACCCTTCGAGGATACCCGTACCTTACTACCCCCTGGCTTAAGGAGGAAATTGCTATTCTTCAGTCAATAATCAGTTGGTTCACGCGCGTTGCCGGGAATTTGCATCGCTATCTAATGGCGCCCCAGCCACGATCAAGTTGCGCTCGCGCCACAGCATAAGCACAACGCAGCCGGCCACGATCCCCGGTAAGCCCTCATACACGGCGTGATGCCAGTCCAAATAACGCCACAGTAGCGCGGTTAGCAGCCCCGTTAATGCGGCGATAATGCTGATTGACTGACGTGGGTTCATGCCCAGACACAGGGCCAGGAGCAAAGGCGCAAAGGCACTGGCCAGTCCGGACCAGGCCATGACCACCAGGCTGAAAACGCTTTGGTTGTTGGACAGTGCGAGTAACAACGCGCAGCCGGTTATGGTAATGGTGGTTAGTTTGATCAATAGCGGTCGCTCGATTCTATGGGGCAGCAGATCGTGGGTGACTGCCGCGGAACAACTGAGTATCAGTGAATCGGCAGTGGACATGGTTGCCGCGAAAATGCCCGCCAATATCAAACCAACCAACAGCGGCGGCAGTAATTCAATGGCCATCATCGGCAGGGCCAGCTCGGCATCAAAACTACCGCCATCGGCCAAATAGACACGGGACAGTAAACCCACGCCCGTGGTGATGCCATAAAAAGCGATAAACCACAGGTAGTACCAGCCGCGTGCCCGACGCATGCCGACCCTGTCGTTGAGTGCCATAAACCGCACCATGACATGGGGTTGTCCGATCACTGACAGGCCGGCAAACAGCCAGCTCACCGCGAACAACACGCCCCCTGCAATACCGGGCAGCGCCAGATCTTTGGGAAACCAGTCGAGGAAGCCTTCTACGCCCCGCATACTGGCGATAGCCCCACCGATCCCACCCAGCGACAGTACCGCCGCAACCAGCAATAAACCCATGGCGACAATCATTACCGTAGACTGCGCGGCATCTGTCCAGATGGATGCCCGTATGCCGCCCGCGAAACAATAGAGGGACACCACCGCGGCACCGATACAAGCGCCCGCCCAGGCGGGCCAGTCAAACAGCACTTGCAGCGCCTTACCCCCCGCCACCAGTTGTGCACCCGCGTAGGCCAACAAAAATATCAGCGAGATGACGCCGATCACTCGTTGTAGCTGGCTATTATTCGCGCCATACCAGGTGCTCAGCACCCCGGCATAACTGACTTCGTCGCTGCTTTCCGTCGCCTCGCGCAGGCGTGCATGCACGAACAGGGAGGCAAGGAAATCGCCAGCTATCCAGCCTATCATCAGCCAGATGGAGGCAAGGCCTGTCACATAGGTATAGCCAATAACGCCGATAAACATGTAACCGCTGTTATTGGTCGCCACAGCGGATAAGCCTACCAGCCAGGGGCTGACGGTGCTATCGGCGAGGTAGTAATCGTGTCGGCTGCCCCGGCTTTTAAACAGCGACGACAGACCAATCAGCGTGAAAGCCAGCAGGCAACTGATAAAGGAAGCAGCAATCAGGGTTCTATCCATGAACGGGCCTCAAGTACGGGGGATTCGGTTTAATCGCTTTCGTGTTGCGGGAAATGTTTTTACACACGGATCAATGCAGAATCAGTTTTATGCCGCGCATATCGCTTTGCCGTGCTCGTGCACTTCCACCAGACATTGATGCAGACTTTTAACCGCCAACTGATAGTCATCCTCATCGACCACGAACTGCATGTCCACCTGACGCATGGATTGATGCATGGCCAGCACATTGATATTTTGCTCCGCCAGTGCTGCAACAGCTTTGGACAGCATGCCAGGAACCCGCATATCACTGCCGATGGCAGAGACAATAGCGGCTTTTCGTTGATCCAGTTCAGCATCAGGATACTTATCCTGAAGTGCATTTCTGATGCGTTTGATGGTTTTCAGGTTAGTAGCGAGATAGTGGGTAATGGTATTGGCATTAATATCCTTGGCGACGATTTCGGCTTTAAAGCGGCGCACCATCGCCAGAATTTCCCGGTCGTAGAGATCAATCTGCCCCATCATGTCCTGGTCAAACAGTTCCAGCGCGTAAATGCCCTGGCTGCCAGCAATGATTTCCACGCGAGGAGTATCGCTGACATAATCCTGGGCAATTACAGTACCGGCGTGCTCCGGCTCAAAGGTGTTTTTGATACGCAGGGGAATGGCATTTTGTCGCAGCCCCTTCGCAGCCTTAGGATGAATCGCCTCCATACCGAGGTTAGCCAATTGGTCGGCTACATCGTAGTTAGTTCGGCCAATAGGGACAGCATTCGCTTCGCCGACCAACTGCGGATCAGCACTGCTGAGATGATATTCCTTATGAATAATCGCCTCCCTGGCGCCGGTCAATACAGCGATGCGGCTGAAAGTGATCTCGCTGTAACCGCGATTAAAGCTGGCCATCAGCCCGCTGTTGGTATGTGCGTAACCGGTGACAATCGGCATCTCGGTTGCCAGGTCAATGGCGGCAAAAGCCTGCAATATACGTTCATCGAGAGGTACGTGCGCGGTGGTTTGCCAACCGCTCAAATCCACAAAATGGGCATTAACACCATCGTGCTGCAATAGCGCCGCTGTATTCCAGGCACTGTGGACCTCACCGATACTGGCCAGCATTTCGCGCACGGTATCGAGGTGCTCGGCCAGAGAAAAATGGCCATGGCGACACAAGCCTTGAAGATCCGTCAAACATTTGCGAGCGGCATCCATACGCGTATCGATAAACCGATTGGCGCGCTTCAGATCTGCCTCGTTGGTAAACAGCTGGCCATTGATGCCACGCAATTTACGCTCCAGCTGCGCCATCGCGTCAAACCAGCCGTCACCGTTTTCACCGCTGGCAAACAAACTGTAAACGCCGGGCTGGCCGGATTTTTTATGCTCCAGCAAGTCATTAGTGATGCCGCCATAAGCCGAAACGACAAAAACTCTCTGATATAAGGTTTGCTCGTCGCGAGGCCTCAAAACAATGTTATCGCGCACGGCTTCATAGTCGCTCATCGACGTGCCGCCGATTTTCTCGACACTATGCTGTGCTGGTTTATTGCTATTTATCTTCATATTTACGGTTGCAAACAGGACTGGGTTAATTAGTGTTGTGCAGGATTATCCCTACTCGGCACAGGCGACACACAGGCGCGTAGTCGGCACGGCCTGTAATCGCGCAAAGGGTATCTCGCAGGCACACTGTTGGCAGTAACCGGCATCTTCGCTGTCAACCCATTGCAGGTTGTTGTTTAGCAGGGTGAGCTCGCGTTTTTCGTTTTCGGTTACCTGCGAATTAACGGCTGACGCTATTTTTTGATCGACGTTCGCTGAATCATCATCCAGATCGCCACCTTCTCTGGAAGACGATAGAAACATCTCGATATCCTTGATACGCGTTTTCATCAGTTGTTTAAGGGTGTCGCGTTGTTGGTCGTTCACGGCTAACCTCCTTCGGCTTCGACGACAACAGGCGCGATATTCTCGCGACTACAAATGTATTCTGGTCGTGGCGGCTGATCGCAAAATGGATCGACCACGCGATTGCTAATAGCGTTATAAACAAAAAAGGCGTTAGATCGTGGATACGGCGTGATATTACCGTTTGAGCCATGCATGGTATTGCAATCGAACACGATCACGCTGCCCGGTTTGCCCGTTGCGGTGACAATACCGCCGACATCAGTCAACTGGCTTAGACAGCGGTCGCTGGGTACCCCATACTCCTGTTTCTTTAACGAAGACTTGAAGTGATTGCTGGGCGTATTTCCCTCACACACGACATAGCGTTTGTGCGACCGGGGTATCAACATCAGCGGACCGTTAGTTGCGTGATTTTCGGTTAGTGTGATGGACATGCTTAGCGCCCGCATGGCTGGCATGCCATCTTCGACATGCCAGGTTTCGAAGTCCGAGTGCCAGTAAAACTCCTTGCCGCGAAATCCGGGTTTGTAGTTTAAGCGGGACTGGTGAATATACACCTGATCATCCAGCAGATACTGCGCGAGACCCGCCAGACGCCGGTCGGCTGCCAGCTTTTTGAAGACTGGACTGACCTGATGGATTCTGAAAATCGAGCGTATGTCACCGCTGCCAGGTTCCGTGATCGTCTCGCCCGACGCTGCAATTTTTTCGTCGGATCTAAGTTGGTCAAGTTCCTGTTGAAAACTGCGGACTTCTTGTTCGCTAAACACATCCTCTAAAATCAGAAAACCGCTCTGTTCATAGTGTTTCACCCACTTATGGTCGATCGGTGCCGGTGTCGATTCCGCTGCATAAATTACCGGATCTAAACGTTTGCCCAGCTGCGCTTTCAGCGTGCCTCTGGACGGATAGTGGTCTTGCTGTGTTAGCAGCTCTGGTACGGTTGTTAAATTCATAATCGGGTGGATTGCTTCCTGGTGAGGGTTTTATCTCGACACTCACCAGCTGTTCCCTCTGTTTGCTAATGGCGTTTATTCGCTAATGGCTTTATTACTCGCTAACGGCTTCTTATTCGCTAAGGGCTTCGGCATCCAGCTCATAAGCGCCTTCAGCGTTGTGGACTTCCTTGCCGTTCAGGGGCGGGTTAAATACACAGACCAACTTCATTTCCCTGAATGCGCGCAAGGTGTGTTTGTCATGTTTATCCAGGTTATATAAGGTGCCCGGAGTGACGGGATAGACCTTGCCGTCCGCCAATGTTTCCACTTCTCCTTCACCAGAAATGCAGTACACGGCTTCGACGTGGTGTTGATAATGCATCTGGAAGTCAACGCCTTCGTAGATCGTGGTAATGTGAAGGGAAAAACCCATTTGGTCATCTTTTAGCAACAGTCTCGTACTCTCCCAGTTGCCATCGGGGGAGATGATGCGTCGATCAGTTTTTTCTGCGTCTTTCAGGTGTCTAACAAGCAATGTAATACTCCTCATTTTTCAAAAAATTCAGGGTGACTAACCTTACCGCTGCAGCACACGACCTAACCGGCATATAAGTCTTGTCGCCACTCATTACGGCAACAGGTCCTAGTTATCGGGGGGAATGGCAGTCGCTGCCGCTAACCAGGCCAGATACACAGTTGCCAGACTGCTTCCGCCCTAACTAGCCCAGTCAAGCACTTACACGCCGTCGCTCGTCGAAATAATTGACCTCTTCAGGAATCGACACTTCCTTGGCGCACACCTCTTTAATGGCCTGCTCGACGATATCAATGCCCTTTTTCAGGTTTTCATCGCTGATGGTTAACGGACACAGGAACTTCACCACCTGATCGTCAGCGCCGCTGGTTTCGATAATGAGTCCACTTTTGAATGCGCGCTGTGTAATCGCACCGGCCAGTTCGCCACTCACGCAGTTAATGCCCTGAAACAGGCCACGCCCGCGCGTTGTAAAGTGACCTTCGCCGTAGTGTTCAACAATGGTAGTGAGCCGCTGCGAGACATACTGTCCCTTACGCTTTATCGCTTTTGAAAAAACATCATCCGACCAATAGTGATCGATGGCAGCTTTTGCTGTCACAAAGGCAAAGTTATTACCGCGGAAGGTGCCGTTATGTTCGCCAGGCTTCCACTGATCCAATGCCGGTTTCATCAATACCACAGCAAAAGGCAGGCCGTAGCCGCCCAGGGATTTGGACAGCGTGATGATATCCGGCTCGATTCCGGCCGCTTCGAAGCTAAAGTAATCGCCGGTGCGCCCACAACCTGCCTGAATATCATCAACAATCAACAATACCCCGTGCTTCCGGCACACGGACTGTAAATTACGCAGCCATTCCAGGCTGGCAACATTGATGCCTCCCTCGCCCTGCACGGTTTCAACCATCACAGCTGCGGGTGAGTTAATGCCGCTGCTGGAATCCGTCAATACTTTATCCAGATACGCAGTGGTGTCGATACCATCACCCAGGTAGCCATCGTAGGGCATACGATGAACGCCGCTGAGCGTTACACCCGCTGCGTCTCGGTGATGGGCATTACCGGTGGCCGCCAGCGCACCCAGGCTGACACCATGGAAGCCATTGGTGAAGGTCACAATATTCTGTTGGCCGGTGACGTTACGGGCAATTTTCATGGCCGCTTCAACCGCATTGGTACCGGTTGGCCCGGTAAACTGAACCACGTAGTCCATGCCACGCGGCTTGAGAATTTTTTCGTTAAACGCCTCGAGGAATTCGCCCTTGGCTTTGGTGTGCAGATCCAGGCCGTGGGTAATACCGTCGTTATTGATGTACTCGAGCAACTTTTCCTTGAACACCGAGTTATTGTGGCCGTAATTCAGCGTGCCTGCCCCGGCAAGAAAGTCGAGGTATTTATTGCCTTCCGCATCGTAAAGGAATTCACCCTGGGCCTTGTTAAACACCCGGGGAAATGCGCGTGCGTAGCTTTGTACTTCTGATTCGATTTCGTCAAATATTTTCATGACCTAGCTTCCTGTCTTAGCGTTCATAACGATGTTTGTCGACGCGCTTGCGCTGGTTGCCGCGACGGTGCGCTGCAGCGGCCCGATGGTTACCAACAGCTCAGTGTCGTGCTGGCCGGAAAAATGCCGGTCTTTAGTAAATAATTCTTCACTGGATAGTGGAGCTCCGTGGCACTTGGCGACCCGGCCAAACAAAGCCCACGAGGCTGCGTTGGGCTGGGTAATGGTGGTCTCTATAAAATGAACGTTTTGGCATACCTCTCTGTCGAGAATGTGGGCGATCATTCGCGAAGCTATACCGTGCCCGCGCGCCTTCTCAGCGACAGCTACCTGCCATATGAACAGCCTTTCGGGCTTATCAGGAATCAGATAAGCGCTGATAAAGCCGACCAGTTCGTCGTGCCACCGGACCGCAACCGCGGTGCTGGCAAAGTGGTGACATTGCAGCAGATTGCAGTAAGGCGAGTTGGTGTCGAGCGGTGGGCAGGCACTGATTAGTTGAGAAACAGCCCGGCCATCCTCCATGGATGGCCGATAGAAGGTAAATTGTTGGCTCATTAGTGGCGCCACCGGCAATAAAAGTTGATATAAATATAATTACAGTGCTAAACAATAACTTTTGGATATAAATAGAATGATAACAACAGGTTGGTACCGATTAGCGATAACTACCCGGTAACCACTGTGCAACACCGGAACATGCTCACGCCCCCGGATATATTGTTTAGTACACTAAACATTTTACACTAATCATAGTCTCATGCAACGGGGGTAGCACGATACGTTTTCGAATCAGGGGTATCGAGTCAACCCAGCGAGCAGATAACGATTGAAGTTTATTCCCCCGGAAAGCAGGAACAGATAGCAAGTCGTGTGCAGTCAAAATATAATCTCGATCAAGAACCGATCGACGCGAATAGAAGGCGCTGAATTGGATAGTATTGATGATGTTTTAGTCTCCTTACGCCGGGTAATCCGGGCCACCGACCTCCATTCAAAGCATTTGGCGAAAACAACCGGCCTGACCACCCCGCAAATCTTGCTGCTACAGACTATTCGCGACAAAAGTGACGTCACTATTGGTGAGCTGGCGAATGACGTTAGCCTCAGCCAGGCAACCGTGACCACTATTCTTGATCGCCTGGAGAAGCGGGAACTCGTTTACCGGGAGCGCTCCAACGAAGATAAACGTAAAGTGCACGCTCATTTGACAGATGCTGGTGTCAGTATTTTAAAAGATGCCCCGGTACCGCTACAGGAACACTTCACCCGTCAATTCACCGAGCTACAACAGTGGGAACAGACGATGATTATTGCTTCTCTACAACGCGTTGCCCATATGATGGATGCGCAACATATTGATGCTGCACCTGTGCTGGATATAGGCTCAATCGACAGGCAGAGCACGGAGGTTGAGCTTGACGACCCAACGCCTGACCAACAGCATAAAAGCTGAGACTTTTACTCCAATTAATTGCCAAAACACATAGAATTTGAGTGAACGTAAGCCAAAAAGAACTTCGTACGCTTTATTAATTGCCACCGTTTTGGTACCAGGCCTGGTCGGGAAGATTGATAACCCTTGACCGGCCCAGGGGGTGTGCTACCAGAGGACCAGAGCACAGAATTGCAGTCAAACCGTCCGTCAACACATAACGCGCAGTTGGCGCTAACTCTTAGCGGATCGCGCCGATGGTATCGGCGAGATCCGCAAGCACTATTTTCCAATCTCGTTTTAGCGATGCTATTTCTTGCTGCAGCAGCACTATTTCTTCCGAAAATAGCTACAGGGGTTTTTCACCATCAAGGTATCTATTTTGTCCTGACTCACGCCGGCCTCGCGCATGGCAGGTAAAATATTGCGCGAAATATGCGCCAGGTCCCAGTTTGGTGATGCCGCAACCATACCATCCAGTACACCGGTATCGCGACCGCGCCAGCATTGCAGAGAGTCATGGGATAGCATAATGCGATCATAGCCGACACTCAGCAGCCCGAGCAGTGAGGCGAGACGCAACTTGTCCGAGGCAATGGACTCAATGCCAAAGCGGTCAAACCCCAGCCATGCGCCCCGATCAAGAATGTCAAAATAGTAACGCATGTCGCCGACACCGCAGGCGTGACCAATCAGCACCTTGTTAAAGTCGACTTTCTCTTCCTCGAAAACATCCAGGGTTTCGCGGCCAAAGGGTTCCATTTCGTCGTTATGGCAAAGAATGGGTGTGCCGGTCGCATTGCTTGCTCGCGCCGCGGCACGCAGACATTTTATCTCGCTCTCCTTAATGCCCTGACCAGGCGGCGTGACACCGTAGATACCGCCGCTGGCGGTTTTAATAATGCCGGCCTTGATGCCGGTTTTGCCAATGCCATCCTGAATCTCACTGACATATTGCTCGGCGATACCATCGATATCCATCAGCCGGAAATGCTGGGGAATGCCCAGCGCGTCATTATATAAGCCAGTCGCAATAACAATCTGGATACCGGACTTTTCTGACATTTCGGCGGCAAATTCAGGATCGCGACCGAGCTCCATCGGGCAGGGATCAACGAAGCTGGTAATGCCAAGATCCTGGATTTCTTTTAGTTTATCGACAATTCTGGCGCCTTCTTTTTTGCGGTCAAAATCCTGATGATCGAGCTCCCAGCCCGGCCAGCCGATGCCCAGATGCTCGTGTATCAAGGTGGTGCCCAAACTTTCGACATCGATTGGGCCTAACACTGAATTAATCTTCATCGTCGCTCCCCTTTTTTTAATTGGTGATAAGGATTGTAGATTCGCCGGTAGATATTGCACGAGATAGCCACTGGGTGCCAGTTCGAATTACGCACCGGAAAAAGAATGGCCTACTGGCAAAAGAAAAGCCCCTGGCACACAGCAGTGGCTTATGGCAGGTAGCTTAGCTAGTGGTTCAAAAACTCAAAAGAATCTTTCAAGCGAAGGGCCAGACGGTCCGGCCCTTCCCGCGGATCAGCTCGAACGGTTAGGTGCCCCAGTTTTCTACCAGGTCTGGCCTGCTTTCGATAATCGTGGAGATGACTATTCGCCAAACTTAAAGCTTTAGTTAAATCAGGCAGATCGCCCACCAAATTCAACATTACCCACTGCCCGTTATGCCCGGTATCGCCGAGCGGTAGATTTAAAATGGCGCGCAGGTGGTTCTCGAACTGGCTGGTGCCAGCGCCTTCAATAGTCCAGTGCCCGGTGTTATGCACACGCGGCGCGAATTCATTGGCCATCAGTTGACCGTTAATCTGAAACAGCTCCAGCGCCATTACACCGCAGTAATTTAATTCATCCATCAACTGACTGATTATTGCCTGCGCTTTGCCCGCCATGGGATCCCCAGGGCGATTGATGGTGGTGTGCAAAATGCCTCGATTGTGCTGGTTTTCCGCGAGGTCATAAAACACCTTGTCAGCATGCCTGTTTTGCACAGCGACCATCGATACCTCTCGGGAAAAATCGATCCACTGCTCGGCAATGCACGGCAATCCGTCGATCTGCGCCCAAACATCAGCTGTTTGATCTGCAGACTTTACCAACCATTGACCCTTGCCGTCGTAGCCACCGTAGCGACTTTTGATAACAAAGGGTAAGCCAAGGATGTCCGGCGCCTCGTCGAGGTCATGCCGGGATTTGATATCGACAAACATTGGTGTCGCAATACCCAGTCGCTGAAACAATTGCTTTTCTACCAACCTGTCCTGTTTCGCCTGCAGGGCGTTGATCTCGGGGTAGATAGGCCTGATGTTACGGACATATTCAATTGCTGCTAAGGGAATGTTCTCGAATTCGAAGGTCACAATATCTACGCTTTCAGCGAATATTTTTAGCTGCGACCAGTCGTCAAAATCAGCCTTTATGTGTTGTCCAAGCGCGGCTGCACAACAATCTTCTGTGGGATCAAAAAAAACAAATCGCAGACCTAATGGTATACCAGCTAATGCCAGCATCTGCGCCAGCTGCCCGCCTCCCAAAATGCCGACGTTCTTACCAACACTCGCACCAACATTCGCACCAACGCTATTGCCAACGCTCACATCTAAACTCGCGGATCCGAATTAGCCATTACTGAATTGGTTTGAGCTTCTCTGAAGCGTCCGAGGGCCTGCCGGATTTCCGGGTAATGATTGCCCAGGACGGCGGCGGCAAGCAATGCCGCATTGGCAGCACCCGCCTTGCCGATTGCCAGCGTTCCGACGGGAATACCTTTCGGCATCTGCGCTATGGACAACAACGAATCCATGCCATTAAGCGCCTGCGACTGAACCGGAACGCCGAAGACTGGAATAAGCGTTTTGGCCGCCACCATGCCCGGCAGATGAGCGGCACCACCCGCGCCGGCAATAATCACCTGAAGACCGCGCGACTCTGCTGATTCTGCATAGGCAAACAACTTATCGGGGGTGCGGTGAGCCGACACCACTTCTATTTCATGTGGCACCTTGAGTTCATCTAACACTTCCGCAGCATGGCGCATGGTTTCCCAGTCGGATTTCGAACCCATGATTATTCCTACGAGTACAGACATGGTAGTTGCCTCTTTTAATACCTTTAGTTTGCGCGACCGCCCGTGCATTCGGCCATCGCTCTGCTATCACCCATACCCACCATGGTGAAGCGAATAAAACCAACCATCCCTGAACGAATAGCGGCGTCGACACCCTGTCTCGCCGTTTGAAGCCATCACCCTGTTCCCCGGCATTAATGACAATAGTCCGGGATGCGCCACTGGGGCGCCAGGCAGTACCACATCGTTGGTTAAGTTTGTCCTGACCCCGCTGACGTATGCGTAACAGCGCGGTCGGCGACAGTGCTTTGATACAGTGACAACCTGCCTAAAAAAGTTGGTGGTTTAGTCACCGGGCCTGAAAGGCCGAAGCATAAACGCCCTTTTTGAGCAAAGCTAGCCGTAAGTTGGGGTTACCCGTTGTTGACTTTTCTCCTGCAAGCCCGCTGAGCTTTGCTACACCGGCCTCTCGCTACTGTCGACCACGTTGATCGACTCCCACCCTGAGCAACATCCCCGATCCAGGCAAGATGGTCTACAACGTCGTTAAACGGCGATAAATATCCGCGACTTTCAGTGGCAGCTTTTTGACCTCATGAATGACCGTATAGTTAGCCGCTCCGTACATATGCGGCAGATAGTCCTGGGCTTCCTTATCAATAGTGATACAAAACGAATGGATGCCTTCGTGACGCAATTCCAGCAGGGCGTGTCGAGTATCTTCGACCGCATATCGCCCTCTGTAGGCATCGTAATCTTCTGGTCGCCCGTCGGAGAGTGTGATGAGAATCTTGGTACGTGCCCGGGTTAAATTCAGCAAATGGCCCAAATGTCGAATCGCGACCCCCATGCGGGTAAACCCTTTTGCGCGAATACCACTGATGCGTTGGCGAACGGCGCTGCTGTACGTCTCGTCGAAACGCTTAATACGATAGGTTTCGCAGCGTTTATTGGTGCGCCCGGAAAATCCGTAAATCGCATAGCGATCGCCCAGAGTTTCCAGCGCCTCACACAGCAGGATCAGTGATTCACGCTCCGCATCATTGATCCAGCCGTGGGTTGATCCGCTCATATCCACCATAAACATCACAGCGATGCTGCGCTCACGGTTGCGATACCGGGTATAAACGTTGTCACTCATCTCACGACCACTGGCAAAGTCTGCCTGTGCTTCTATCAGCGCATCGAGATCAATATCATCGCCCTGGGATTGTTTGCGCAGGAGCTTCGATTCACCCAGCACCGCTTCAAAGGTCTTCTTGATCGACTTAAGCAGACCGCTGTATTTCTCGAGGGTCTTTTCGACAAAACGGTCCTCAACCGGTGGCACATCGTGCTCGTTGAGCAGACAGTATCCCTCGCGATAGCGCTGGCGGAGGTAATCCCACTCTCGATACCTGATGGTGTTGTCCAGCTGCGTATAGTCTTCAGTATCCAGGCCGATCTCACCCAGATCTGATTCGCGGTCACTGGCGTAAGGAATGGACGATATGCCATCCAGGTAATGCTCAGGTATTTCGCCGAAGTCCTGCATGATAGACTCCATCAAGGCTTCAATTTCAGGCGTCATTTCTACCAGTTGATCGTCGTAGCGTAGCTCAACAGGTCCATCGCCCTGGCCTGGATCATCCGCGTCCATCAGGCTAAAACGCTTGTCGTCCTCATCCGTTGCCGCGGCATCACCCCGGTGGATCATCTGCTGGAGCGTCCGCTGTAGCTCGCCAAGCGCTTCCTGGACCGCAGATTTCTCGCGTTCAATACGGGCCAGCATCGCTTTGCGAACATTGGCCAGATCCAGCCTGCCCTGATAGCGTTTTAATTGTGGTAGCTGCTTACCTGAGAAACCCTCGATCATCGCAATGCTGTCGAGCGCAGTAGCGGCGGGTTCAGTCAATATGGACGCAGCCTTTTTGAAAGCGTCCCACTCACATTTATGTTCATCGGAATAATAGGCCAGCTGCTCAAGTTGCCGGTGTATACCCGGCAGATCACGAGCGATACACGCATCAAGGCGAATACATTCGAGGCGATTAAATATATCGGTACTAACAGCGGAATTAGTGACGCGAAACAACTGCTCGAGAGCCTGATATCGCCACATGCCATAACGCGTTTGCGCCCACATGTGCACAGTGATCAACTTGTACAAGGAAAAATTAAGCTCCCGCTCGGCATACTCCTTGATTTGATCAGGCAAGAACACCCTTTCGGTATCGGTGTAAGCTTCGTGATGTTTGGTGATAGTTAATTCGCGCCCACCCAGCCCAATGACAAAATGTTGCAGAAACTGGCCGACGGAATCATAGGTGCAACGACTGAGGCGAAAAATATAGTCCGCCATAAACCCGGCCGGATCGGTCAGGGCGTCCACAGCGCCTTGTAGATCATCATTATCAAACCGCTGCATTGCCGCCATCAGCCACGCTTCAACACCGGCCTGATCCAGCGCTGCGAACACCTTTGGCGCGTTGCTAACAAACTGAATGGCCAGATCGGCGTGCGATTGACTGATGATGTCAGCCCAGCGAACAATAAAAAACTGATCTTCGCGCCTCAATGCATCGAGCGCGGCAAAGCGCTCTACATCCTGTCCAGGCTGGTCAGGCTCGTTGCCGAGGATTTTTTTGAGTTCGTCCCGGATCGCCGTCGCGCCTGCCGGGCTATCACCCGCGCGTCCTTTATTTAAAACCCCATCAGGCCCTTTATTTGAAGCACTGCCAGGCCTTTCAGCCAGTTTCACCGGTGACATACTAAGACGACAACATCAATCTAAAACACAGAGCGGCTGAGTTCATGCACGGCCTTTAACATATCGACGTCGTCGGTTAACGACAGCGCGACAGCGGCGTCCGTCGCCACTACTGGCGAAATACCATCGACGATCAGTTTCGCCGCATTCACCAGCAGGCGAGTACTGGCGCCCTCTTCCAGACCAACGCCTTTAAGGTTGCGCGTCATGTCGCCAAACTTGACCAACTGACTGGCCACCACACTGTCGATGCCCGGTGCTTCTTTTGCGACGATCATTTGTTCTTTTTCGGCATTGGGGTAGTCAAACTCAAGGGCAACAAAACGCTGCCGCGTGCTTTGTTTAAGGTCTTTCATCACGCTCTGGTAGCCTGGGTTGTAGGAAATGGCCAGGCAAAATGTGTCGGGCACCTGCAATAATTCGCCAAGTTTCTCGATGGGTAACAGGCGACGGTTGTCGCACAGGGGGTGGATCACCACGGAGGTGTCCTTGCGTGCCTCAACAATTTCATCCAGATAACAGATACAACCGTTGCGCGCAGCCCGTGTCAAAGGACCATCGACCCACACGGTCTCTCCGCCTTTTACCAGGTAACGGCCAATCAGATCGGACGCCGTTAAGTCATCGTGACAGGCCACCGTGATCATCGGTCGCTCTAAATACCAGCTCATGTATTCAATAAACCGCGTTTTGCCGCAACCGGTTGGTCCTTTTAGCAGCACTGGCAGCTGATTGCGGTAGGCGGCAGCAAACACCTCAACCTCGTCGCCTACGGGTTCGTAGTAGGGTTCGTCAGTAATAATGTTTTCTTCGGTTCGAATGGCTTGAATCGACATGGTAGCGAATTTCTCGTGGTTAATGCGGTGCGTGCACCGAGGTAATCAACAGCGGGTAGCCGCGCTCATTTTTTTCAGTGGCGTATTGTGCCCGACTTTAGCCCAATGCGCATTGCCAGGGCAAAGCGGGTCGATACTGAGCCAGGCTATTAACCCAACACGCGGAAAAACACCTACCAATAGAACATGGTGTTTAGCGCACAAGTGACATACGGGAAACATGGGCAGAACCCTGCCGATCAGGCTGAGTTGTATTGCGTTGCCATGCCGCGCTGACTAACCTGCGCAGAGTTGATCACGCAGAGCTGACTACACAGCGTTGTATCGCGGCCTGGGCGCCGGCCAGCGCCAATCCCGGCCACGGAGGATAACGTTCCAGTACATATAGGGAAACAGGCGGCGCTTCATCCACCAGTAACTGCGCCGCGGCACCCGCGGATCCAGGGGAAAGCTTGGCACCACTTCAGCATCGTAGCGAAACTCCGCCATCATCACTTTGCCGTAAGCAACGGTCAGGGGACATCCACCGTAGCCATCGTAACTGGGGAGGTCACCCGCGTTGTCCCGCGAATCGAGCACAGCCAGCAAGTTGGCTACAACCACTGGAAATTGTCGGCGCACCGCCGCTGCCGTCTTGGCATTTGGCGTGTTCGTGCAATCGCCCAGACCAAAGATATTGGCGTAGCGAGTGTGGCGCAGGGTATGGCGATCGACGTCCATCCAGCCGGACTCTGCCGCCAATGGACTGGTCTTAATAAAGTCTGGCGCGCTTTGTGGCGGTGTGACATGCAACAAATCGAAGGATTCCGTCACCGTACTGCCGTCGCTAACGAGTTGAAATGTCGCCGTCTTTGCCTTGCCATCAACGCCGATAAGGTTTTGTCCGAACCGTGGCTTTGCGCCATAGCCAGTCATAATCTGATCCAGCGCTCTGGCGAACAGGGGCACACCAAACATCGCACCGCCCTGATTAAAGAACTGAATATCAGCCGCGGTGCCGTGCTGCCGCCAATAATCGGCAGCTAGATAAAGTATTTTCTGCGGCGCCCCCGCACATTTTATCGGCATCGCAGGCTGCGTGAATAAAGCGCGGCCACCCGTGAATTCACGAATGCACTGCCATGTATAAGGCGCCAGGTCAAAGCGATAATTACTGGTGACGCCATTTTTTCCGAGTGTGGCAGGTAGGCCGTCTATTTTGCCCCAGTCAAGTTGTAGCCCCGCAGCGACCACCAGGTAATCGTAGCTAACAGCCTCGCCGGAAGCGAGCATCACCCGGTTGCCGTCTGGCTCGAAATTCACAACGCTGTCTCGCAACCAGGTTACCCCAGTGGGTATACAGGCCGCCTCATAACGCATTGTCTGCGCAGCGGTCATGCTGCCGCCACCTACCAGCGTCCATCCCGGCTGGTAATAATGCTTTTCACTGGGCTCCACAATCGCCACATCAAGCTCCGGCCTTCTTCGCCGCAATGCGGCGGCAACAGAGAGACCACCTGCGCCACCACCCACAACCACCACATTAAACTTGTTGTTCGAAGTACTCATTGTCGATGACCCCTGATCACTTAAAGCGTTTTATTTTCTGCACTGCCATCTTCGTCCAGTGCCAACGATAGTCCATCCCCGCAGCCCTGTGGCCCTGCCTTGATAGTTTTTTTTCGACTACACACAGCACGTGGGTCCTGCTTCCAGGGTAGTTCCAGCTGCTTACTATGCCAGCCGATGCTGCTCAGTTAAAGCGAGCCAAAATCCTGGCGCGCAGCAGCCATATCAGCCACTTCCCCATGCCATCATGGGTTGCCCTATTATTATCGACTTGCTGAGCCCGGTGCCCAGGCGCCAGCTTGAGAACAGATCGGGCCACCGGCAGGCCACTTAAGATAAAACATGACACGGGAATTCAACGCCCGTCGAGTGCACCCATCAGGTAGTCACGGTATTGATCAAGCTGGTTCATCAAGCCGCTGCAGATTTCCATCGCCGGCAGGCGGTAGCGATTGCTTTGCGGGGTGATATAGCGCGCTGCTTTTGCCGGACCGCCATCTGCTTCGTCAGCACCGCCGACGCCCATTAGATCCGCGACGGCGGTACGCCGCCCGTCAGCGAGACAGGTGCTTTCGGTAACCCACAGGCGTGCAAAGCGATACCGCGCCTTCACTTTTTGCTCAGCTATCGCACTCCATGTGCCACCGGTATAGGCAAAATCTTTGGGCGCCTCACCGAGCTGCCGTTTAATTTCCGCATCGGCCCTGCACAATTCCTGCTCCACCTGGTCGCCGTCAGGATCGGTGTAGGCCAGGCGAGAAAGGTTCGGATGACTAACCGTATGACCGCCTATTCCCCAACCAAGTGCCATCAACTGGGCTATTTCCTCCCAGCTCAAAACCTTACTGGCAAGACGCGAGTCACCCATCACCCCAGTGTGAAAAAACAACGTGCCACTGTAGCCATACTGCGCCAGCAATGGCTGCACCGCCGTGAGCATGGTTTTATCTGCATGGTCAAAATCAAACATGACCGGCTGCCTGGGCATGTTACCGGTGCCCGGCTCCGCGCCGTCCAGCAACGCCTCAAGCTGGTCATAGTTAATGGCTTCGAATCCCAGGTCACGGGCCAGCGCAAACATCTGGCCTAGGTGCTCCGGCGTCAAGGGATACTCCGCCCATTGCGATGTGGTGCCGTGACAAACGGTGATGGGAATTCTCAACATCGGACGCTAGCCACTCCTTGTTACTCTTTTATCGCTCTAAATCTCAAATAGCCCGCTGTGGTGTGAAGACTAGGTTATGCTTTAAATCGCGGCATAGTCAGATTTGATTGTGCTACCCGGCCAATCATGCCGCTCTCGTCATACAGAACTGATTCCACCATAGACAGCCCAGTAATTTGCGGGAAAGCGCAGCTATCGATACACAACCATTCGCTTGTCGGCATGCGGAACAGGTTGACGGTTATATCCGCATTTATAAAACCGACTTCCTCAGTCAACTGAACCTGGGAAAAGCCGTTAGCAAAATCTGCCAATGCTGCGACGCGCAATAGCGGACTGTTATCCCTGCCTTCAATAACCGGTACTGGTAGTTTAAGCCAGCTGCAGCCATGACCAATACCGATCCGCAGAAAAACCGGTTTGAGCGGAATTGATCTGTGCAATCCTGGCGTCGATACACCCTCGTACATGCGATGCTCAGAGCCGATACCGACCACTGGCTGCTGATCCATCGCCCGCGCGATGTGTTCCGGCAGGGCGATTTCCTGCCTCGCGTAATCAGGCACCTCGACCTCGGATTTTTGCAGTACCAGACCGCTGGCGCGGCACACTTCAGTATCGTCATGATAAAGGGAGACATCGAACATCTTTACCCGTTTACCATCACGCACGGTTTCGCATTCGACTCTCAGCGGCGCTTTTGGCACCGAGCGAAACAGATCCACGGTGAGTCGCGCCAGCTGCATATCGCTCGCTGAAAACCGGTCTTCCATGGCCGTTACCATGAGGGCTGTTGAGGCGCCGCCGTGGAGGGTAACCGGGCCCCAGGGGCTAGCCGCAGTTTCCGTCGGTACGTAGTACTCACCGTCGCGTAAAAATAGTGGCTGCATAATTTCTATATCCTGGAGAAGAAACGTATTTGTGGTTTCAGCATTTTCGTTGGGTTATTATCGGTGCATTACACGTCATTCAGTCCTGGCGGACACTGCCGCGGAGCGCTTTTGTTTTACCATGCCGGGTTTTCCGGTCCATGCGTTTTTGTTGCGAACCCTTGCTGGGCCTGGTGGCTTTCCTCGCTTTGTAGGTAACCGTTGCGGCCAGAATCAATTCTCTCAAACGCGCCACGGCGTCCAGCCGATTTTTTTCCTGGGTGCGATATTTTTGAGCTTTAATAATCACCACGCCCTCGCTGGAAATACGCTGGTCCTTAAACCGCAGCAAACGCGCCTTGTAATCGTCAGGCAAGGATGATGCGTTGATAGCAAACCTTAAATGTACGGCGCTCGATACTTTATTGACGTTCTGACCACCCGCACCCTGGGCGCGGATTGGGTTAAGTTCTATCTCACTATCGGGGATAGAGACCGTATTCCTGATATGTAGCACGACGAATCCCCAGACCGGTTATCGGTTATGCACCGGGTACCGCTTCCGTGCCAAAAATAACGTCGAGGTGTTCTGCCGGTAAGGCTTTTGTTGACAGTGACACCAGCACCGTCACCAGGATGGATAACCCCTCCCCGAGCGTTGTACAGGCAAAGGGGTTATTGGCCTGGCCGGCCACCCACCACAAGCCCTGCTCAACGAGGTTGCCATCTACTGCGCCGTCGGGCATCCAGCCGTTGCTAAACACGGTAAACGCCACCGCGCCAGTCACAAAACCCCATATCGCACCCTGCCTGGTAACACCCCGCCAGAACACGCCGATAACTAGAGGTCCAGCCAAAGCGGCCATCATACCGCCCAGCCCTACCCATACCATCAGCGCGATATTCTGCCCAATGGAAAACCAGGCCAGCACTGCGGCACCGGCCAGTACCACAACAATAGACCAGCGGCTTATACGCAGTACATTGTGATCTATTTCGGCTTCAGTGGCGTCCGGATGAAGCCGTTTTGCCAGCGTGCGTCGATAAATATCGTTGGCGAATACCTGCGAAGTGGAGATGACCAGACCATCCGCCGTGGACATAATCGCCGACAGAATAGCGATGCCAAGTAAGGCGGCCAACCAGGCTGGAAATAACGCGATAAATAACGCCGGAATAGCCTGATTCGCGCCACCCGGTTCGGCCAGCAAACTATCGCCGAGCACGGCGCGAGCCAGAATACCGCCAAAAATCATTGACGCCAGCACAATACCCATCACCAGACACAGCAGCAGAAACCTGGTTCGCCCTACGCCTTCCTTTAGCGCCCAGACTTTATTGCCGATATGCGGCAACATGCCAAGCGACAAATGCGCCAGAAAGATCGCGCCAAAATCCCAGTAGGAATCCAGAATGCCAGAGCCCTCGTAGTGGACCTGAACAGTTTTGGGGTCCAACGCTTCCAGCCGCGACATAACAGCGGGCAGACCGCCATCGATACCGAACCCGCTGATAAACAACACAATAATCATCACCGCCAACGCGAGCATCGTGGCACCCTGGGCACCGTCAGTGATGATATCCGCGTGGGCTCCACCCAATACCACGTAGACCAGTAACACAGCTGTGGTAACCGCCAAAGCGGCGATCGCATTGAGACCCAACATCTGCTCAAACATCACCAGGCCGGCCAGCAACTGGGCGGCCAGATAGAACAGCAACACAATGGAGAAGAGCGCAACGATTACCCGCAGCACCTCGGACTGAAAACGATCACCCAAAAATTCTGGAATGGAGCGGTTACTAAACTTATTACCCGCTTTTTGTACCTGTTTGAAACACAGCCAAACACCCAGATAAACCGCAAAGGGATATACCAGACCATACCCCAGCGCGGGCAAGCCAAACCGATAGCCCAGGCCGGGGATACCCAAAAACGTCGCGCCGGAAGCGGTGGTGGCGGTCATCGCAAAAGCCAGGAACCACATGCCATAACCCCCACGCGCGGTCGAGAAATCGTCGCTGTTTTTAACGTGGCGCATACCCAGATAGCCAAAGCCGATCATTGCACCGACATATAGAAACAAAAACAGCCAGGCCCACATGCGCAGCGAATCCATCAATTACTCCCGTATTCTAGTTATTGAGGACTCTGCCAGAAAGCCGCCCAAACCTGTAGGTCCGGGCGGGCCGCGGAAGAGTATTACCTCAGGCTAATTTTTCTAATAAATGGCGATAGGATCAATCATCGCCTGAACCGAACCCCTGACGCGATGGGGCCCGAGGACAAAAAAGAACTCGAAGGCTTTATCTCTAATCAGCGGCCCGGTCTGCATGGTCTCCAGCAGATAAATACCGTTCTGAACCATGAGGATAATATGACCGCCAAACATATTATCCTTGTTTTGTGGCGGCACGACATCAACGCCCCAGGTATCCGCGCCAACCGCCACGACATTCTTATCAGCCAGGTACTGCGCGACTTCCTCGGATATTCCCGGCTCCTGGCTGCCCCAGGTCTGGGGATCCTGGGCCATCATGTTTTCCGTCCAGCCGGTGTGGAAAAGTACGACGTCGCCCTCCCGAATCGGGGTGCCCTGCTTTTCCTCCACGGCTTTCACATCGGCGACGGAGAAATACTGGCCACCCTTCAGATAAGCGACCCCGGCGTGGGCAGCCATATCCAGCACCACACCCCGAGCAACCATGGGCGGCACCTTTTCGATGCCCATTTTTGTCACGCCAGTGGTCTGGACGAAGTCCTTGCCCGCATTACAGTTATAAAACATCCCGTGCTGACCAGGATGACTGAGGCCATCGAGCTGAGAGCCAATGCCGAACCAACCCTGAAACATATCATCGTTGTAGTTAAAGCCGTTCGCGAACGACGAACGCCCCCACTCCTGCCCCGGTTGCACGATCTGTAAATTCAAACTACGCGGTCCAAAAGCCGGCGTATCTTTGTCGATAATCACCCCAAGGTGCTGGGTTTTACCTTGCTTGATGAGTTTAGACGCTGCCAGCACACTGGCTGCAGTCATCAGATTAGCTGAGCCGATTTCATCCTCAGCGCCCCATTTGCTTGGTTTACAGGTTTCTGCCACCAGGCTGGTGGACAGCAGCATTGACACGATGCCAGTCAGAAAAAAGCCACTTATTTTTTTCACGATCCCCTCCATATGCCTTGAGTTTTTTTTGCGAGCTCGGCTTTCACGTGTTGCCCGGTATCGTTCATTGGTCCAGTTTCATATGATTCTAACGTACTGCATCTTAATGACAAGCCAGTATAAAAAAAGCGACACAGGATAATTGGGTGGTGATATGCACCAAGCCATACGTCACGGCCGATCGTCGTCAACAGCCGTCGACTACCCCAAAAATATCACTTGCCGATAACACCAAAAATTTGCCACCACTCACCCGTTGATCATAAATAAAGAAGGCGGTCAAAGCCGCCGTTTCCTGCCAATACGCGCCATATACTACGCAACAATCAAAAATCATCGTTCAGCTGGCCTTATAAAAGACCACTCTGTTGCGTCCACTCTGTTTCGCGCTATAGAGCGCCTCGTCGCTCTCCGCCAGCAATGACTCTGGGGTCTCCACTGTTTCGCGGTATTCACTTAACCCCAGGCTGGCAGTCATCGCAATAGTTTGGCCTTCAAAAGTAAAGGGCGCGTCGGCAATTCTCTCCCGAATTCAATTAGCGACATTAATACCACCATTTATTCCGGTGTCGGGTAGTACAGGTGTCGGATAGTACAACTGCAACCCCCTCGCCACCATAACGAGCGAGGTAGTCGGTCGTACGGACCGCTTCCTTAATCCTTTGCGCGACCTTTACAAGAACATAGTCTCTAGCCGGATGGCCGCAGGTATAATTAACTTGCTTAAAATAATCCAGATCAATAAACAACACAGATAATGCACTGCCATTGCGCACAACTCGATAAAATTCCGGGTTAACTGAACCTGCAAATAGCATCTGTTATAAACCCCCGTCAAGGAATCCAGGTTACTCAACTCTTCCATGCGTCCCCGCACTTCCCTCAACTGCTAAATCAAGTCCGGCACGCTGTAGCTCAGCCACCATCAAAAACTTTCCATAAATTGTAGTAGGCCGGTACGCAGTTGTTCAATGGAGTACTCAGAAAGCAACATCACCAGATGACAGGAGAAATCAATTTCTCCATTCAACTGCTCGGCAACACCTAACAAGCAGGCTCCCATCAATATATTGGTCACTTCAAGCAGGCGCTCTTCCTCAGCCGCACCACCTTCCTCATCGGACCCCATCAGCTTGCCCAGGTGCCGACTGCCCCGTATAAAGCAAAAACCTCTCCCTCCAGCTGGTTGTAGAAGGTCTGACGCACGCCTGTCCAACTGTCTCCGTAACCTTCCACCAGCTGTACAACCTGCTCAACAAAATTATTGCCATCGACCCAGCAGACCTGGGGAACAGATAAATGGACAAATACATCAAGTAGTTCTGCCAGTAAGGCGCCAGCCTGGCCCATGCCAATACAGATGACCTCCTGCAGGATTTCATTCTCTTCGTCGTTCAACAGCTCAGTCATCACTGTATATCCCGCAATTGGCCAGAACCTCTGCCAGCGACTCCTTGCTAAACGGCTTTTTAACAAAAGCCAGTGAGCCAAGGGCTTTCACCCTTTCTTCGGCTTTTGGTTGGATATCGGCAGAAAGCACAATCACCCTGGTTTGAATATTTTCGGCGCGAACACTTTCCAATACACCGCAGCCATCCAGAATCGGCATGGAGAGGTCAAGAAACATGACTTCCCCGGAACCATTTTTTAATGCGTCCAAAGCCTCTACACCGTTACAGGCCTGGGTAACGTTTACATCCCATGACTCGGGTAAGGCTCGGATAATCATTCATCTGGAAAACTTGAATCGTCAACTAGTAACAGGGGCAAGCTCATGCGGTCAGGCATCTTTTTCTTATATGAAAAACTCAAGCCAAGTTTACTGTAACCGGCGAAGCTTAGAACCCCATTAGAGAGAAGTCGAATTTCACATGCTAGCGACCACCCCGCCAGTTTCGGGATGAAATAGTTTCAGGGCATTCACTAGACATCGCCACGGTGAACGTGCAGACTCAAGCCCCCCGCCACGCTCGATCACCTTCACTTGATCCTTTAAATAAGGGGTATTCGTCTGATTTCTGTGTATCCTGTAGTCGATTAGAAGTAGTTTTGCGCGATTTTCAAACAACGCTAACAAGACGTCTGACACTATTCGTGTTCGCCTGATCGAGGATTCCAAGTTTAAGATGTGAGCGATAGTCACTTTCGGTTCAGGCAAACCCTGTCGCTCCTCACCGCCACCGCCGGACATAAAGAACCTGGGTGCCAGGCTAGAATTTGGCTAATAGCTCCTGCCAGGCGCTGGTCAGTGATACTCGAAAATCGGGGTGCGCAATATCAATCAACGCCTGCGCGCGTTTTTCCACCGACAAATTCGACAACCGCGCAACACCAAACTCAGTCACCACATAGTCGGTGTCGTCACGCATCACCGTTACGGGTGCGCTGCTCAACAACGGTACAATTTTGGAAATGCTGCCTTTACGGGCTGTCGAGTGCAGCGCAATGATGCTGCGCCCGCCCCGGGATGTGCGCGCGCCACGCAGGAAATCGACCAAACCTCCAACGCCGCCAATCTGCCTACCGTTAATGGTCTCGCTATTCACCTGGCCAAACAGGTCTATTTCAAGTGTCGTGTTAATGCCAACCAGTCGATCAATACTGGCCAGCACACCGCCATCGTGAGTGTAATTTACCGGTTTCATGCGCAAATCCGGACAGCGCGCACACCACTCATAAAACGCCGTGCTCCCCGCGGCAATACCGGTGATGATTTTGCCGGTATCAATATTTTTCCTGCGCCCGTTAACTACGCCCGCCTCCACTAGCGGCATTACTGCTTCGGTCAGTAAACCGGTGTGGATACCCAAATCCTGCTTACTGGTGAGGCTTTCAAGAATCGATACCGGCAATGTACCGATGCCTAGCTGTAGACAATCACCATCTTCAACCAGATCAGCGATGTAACTGGCAATTTTTATATCAGTTTCGGTACTGGGCGCCACGCCGTATTCGATCAAGGGTTCATCACTGGTCACACAATAGTTGATATCCGCTAACGATATTTTCAGGGCATCGTCGATATAGGGCATGCAGGGATTGATCTCGGCAATGATCAGATCAGCCTGCACCAGCATGGTCGCCGAATAATCGGCATGTAGCCCTGCACTACAGAAACCTTTTGCATCCGGCTCAGACACTTTGATCAATACAACGTTGATATTGTATTCATCGTCAATTGCCCGAAATCGGGCTGAGTGAAAAGCGGGCACAAATTCAAGCTTGCCCTGGGCGTAATACTCACGGTAAGCCCCCACGAAAAAACCGGTATTCAGTAGCGCACGCGACGAGAACTGATTGGGATTGAGTTGCGTCATGGTGGGCAGTGAATTATCGATGACGCGGAAGCTGGAGGACAATTCTGCCTGCTCTATTGCCCGAATCAGCGCGTCGGGCTGACCGGCACCACCGGACACGAAGACATTAACCCCGTCGACAAAGTGTCGGCGAATATGATCTGCTGTTAATCGCGAAGGGAGTTGCTGTCCGGTCATCCTGGGCACCTGTTCTACATGAGGGGAAAAATATGCCGCGCAATTTAGCACAGCGCCGACCCCTCGAACCACTGGCGTTACAGAACCCCCGTGCTACGAGCCACCGACGCAGTACACCACGACATCTTCAACCACCAGCAGAGCAGGAATACGATAGATCAAATCCGAAGTATCCAGTCTGCCGCTTCGAATCGCCTGATCGTCAAGCGCTTCTTACTCAGTGCCCGCCTCGACCCATACCCTCGGGCCGCCACCCCAGGCCGCCGCCCTAAAAAGACGCATGCTGCACATTTGTAAGACACGATCCCCTCAAACCATCACAAACGCAGTCGCAAACTGCCCGCCCACAGCCATTACGTAGATTGGCACAAAGTTTGTATAGCCTGTTACAGGCAGGCAGTTTCAGCGCTAATAACAGCCTCCGCCTGTTGGGCAACGCTGTCCATAGACCATCCGCCCCCCTGGTGGTCTATGGACTTTTTTTTGCCCAACCAACTGCAGGCGATGATCAGCCGATTATTGTCAGTTGTAATTAACCCAGGAGAGTTGGCATGTTAATACGCACAAAAATTAATAACCCCAGCGTTGTTGGGATCCTGTTGATCGGCCTGACCGCAGCGACCCTGGCCGCTGCAGATTCGACGACAGACCGCATCAGCAAAGCCATTGACGACGGCGATATCGCCCTGAATTTGCGCTACCGTTATGAATTTGTCGATCAGAAGGGGCTGCCAAAAGACGCTGGCGCGTCCACTTTAAGATCAAGGGTGACACTGACGTCAGGCAACATAAGCGGCTTTCACGGCGTTGTAGAAGTCGATAACGTCGCCTACCTCGGTGGCGACAATTTTAACAACACAGAGAACGGCAAGACCGCCTACCCGGTAGTCGCTGATCCCGATTACACCGAAATAAACCAGGCTTTTATCAATTACGCCTTTAATGAAAAAAACACTGCGGCTGTCGGCCGCCAACGCATTGATCATGCCGGCCAACGTTTTCTTGGTGGTGTGGCCTGGCGTCAGAACGAACAAACTTTTGATGCAGCCAGAATACAGCTAACACCCCTTGAGGGGCTAACTGTTGACTACAGCTATATCTGGCAGGTCAATCGTATATTTGGCCCCGAGGGGGCCGATGCAGAGTTTGAAGGGGATACCCATGCCACCCTGCTCAGCTATAAAATCGCCGAAGGTCATACCGTTTCTGCGTTCAGCTATATCCTTGACTTCGACGAAGCCCCCGCCTTATCCAGCAAGACCTATGGCCTCGATTATATTGGCGCGGTCAAACTATCAGAAAGCGTAGGTCTCGGTATTCAGCTCACCGCAGCCAAACAAAAAGAACACGATAATAACCCCGCCGATTTTTCCGCCAATTACTACCTGGGTGAGCTAACCACCCGGTTCAAGCCGTTTAGCCTGTCCCTTGGCCGCGAGGTATTGAGCAGCGACAACGGGGTCAGCTTTAAAACACCGCTGGCCACACTCCACAAATTTCAGGGCTTTGCGGATAACTTCCTCGTTACACCGGTCAACGGCATCGAGGATAGCTACCTGAAACTGGCAACCAATATTGCCGGTGTGACTCTGATCGCTTTTTACCATGACTTTAAAGCCGAAAAAGGGGGTATGGATTACGGTAGCGAGATGGATTTTGTCGCCACATACCCTATCAGCAAAAACTACAGCGTATTATTCAAATATGCTGCCTACGATGCCGATGACTTTTCTGTCGACACTGACAAGGCATGGCTAGAACTCAGCGCAGCGTTTTGATCACCGAAGCTGTATGTGGTGCAACTTATCTGGGATTTGCACAGGGCCAGCTCCAGACATCTCTCAGTCATTCCCCCGGCACTGAACTACCGTGACCAATCAACCACCGTGACTAATAAATCACAGCGGCTTTGGCTCTCCATTAACCCGCCTTGCCGCGGCCGCTCAGCCGCGGGGATGCCAACGTGACCTGCGCTGACCGCAAGGACATTCGGGTAATGCTGGTCGACGACCAACAGCAGCGGGCTGCTATGGTAGAACAGACACTTACTTCGTCTGGGTTTCAGGTGGTTTCCATGCTGACCACCGCATCGGGCCTGCTGTTTCAGATACAGCAGCATAAGCCCCATGTCGTCATGATTGACATCGAATCACCTGACCGAGACATCCTGGAAAGCCTGGCAATTATCAACCTGCATAACCCAACACCAGTCATCATGTTCTCCAACGAGGACGATCCCGATTTTATTCATCAGGCCATCGGCGCAGGGGTAAGCGCATACATGATGGAAGACATTAATCCCGACAAAGTAAAACCAATCATTGACGTCGCTATCGCTCAGTTTGAAATGTTCCAGGCGCTACGCCGTCAGCTTAACGACAGCCAACAACAGCTGGCCGACCATCAGTGCATTGGACGGGCCAAACGCCTGCTCATGAAACACCAAAGAATATCGGAAGAACTCGCTTACAAAAATATGCGCACGCTGGCCATGAACAACAGTCAGGCCATTGCCGAAGTCGCCCGCAATGTGATTGCCATTCTCGATAAGGACAAGATTGGCGCGCAGCCAGAGCCACGAACTGAGGTACGAACCGAGGCACGAATAAATGAACGCAATCAATCTTGACTCAGCGGAAAAAGTCCGTCTGAAAATTGGCTTTATGCGCCTGTCCGACAGCGCGCCACTCATTATCGCCCAGGAGAAAAAATTCTTTGCCCAATACGGCCTGGAGGTTGAGCTCTGCAGGGAGGTTTCCTGGTCCAATATTCGAGACAAAGTGACGATTGGCGCATTGGACGCGGCGCAAATGTTGGCCCCCATGCCACTCATGGGGCCAGCTGTCGCAGATGTCCACAGGGACAATGGCCGCCAGGCCTTTATCACCGGCCTGATGCTCAGTTTGAACGGTAATGCAATCACCCTTGCCGCAGGTATTAGCGAACGCCTCAACCTACCACAGAATGACTCTAACGGCGCCCCAGATCCCATTCTGGCGGCGCGGCGCTTACGCCAGTTCATTGAAAATTCGCGGCGACAACTAACCCTCGCGACCGTCTACCCCTATTCCATGCACACACTCCAGTTGCGCCATTGGCTTGAATCAGGCGGCATTTCGCCCGACCGGGACGTCAAAATCATCGTCTTGCCACCAGAACAAATGGTAGACAACCTGTCCCAGGGCACGATAGATGGATTTTGTGTCGGTGAACCGTGGAATTCCGTTGCAGTGCTGGCTGGCGTGGGTGACGTTATGGTCACCGGTTATCAAATCTGGAATAACGCCCCGGAAAAGGCACTGGTGGTCACCGAACATTGGCACCAGTTATATCCCACTACCCATCTTCGTTTACGTCTGGCCGTTATGGAGGCTTCAGTATGGTTATCGAAGGCGGAAAACCGCCGGCGCGCCGTTAACATTCTCGCGCGTCAGCACTATCTCGATTTACCGGGATATTTCATCGAACCGACCCTGATCGGCCAGTTTCGATACCGCAAACACGGCATCCCGGTAAGCAACGAGGACTTCCTCGTTTTTCACCGCCACCACGCTGGCTTTCCATGGCGCTCCAGAGCGGAATACCTGCTTAGAAAAAGTTACGACATGGTAGGTAAAACTATCACCTGCGAACAGCTTTGCTCACAGAGTAAACAAGTTTATCGAACCGACCTGTTTCGCGAAGCCGCCGCCTACCTGGGCTGGGATTCGCCACAACAGGACTACAAGACCGAGGTCAACCATAGCGAGGCCCACACACTCGCCAAGCATATTCAACTTGGCCCAGACCGCATTCTCGGCGACAAAACGCTTTTGCCATGCGCCTGCTAATTTTTATATCCACCTCCCGCCAAACGCGCACCACTTCTGGTCGGCCAACCCACAACAGTGCACACCATCAGCCAGGCCGGCATAAATCTCCTTCCGACACCAATAATTTCAGAGGCAGCGGAACCTTGATCGTAAATACAAATAGTGTTCTACAGAGCCGTGCAGCTTTTGAAGCGCCTGAAAACCCCTCTAAATGTCCATTTTAGATATTTTTTTAGTCTGCATATATTTTCTTGAATGTTGGCATACATATTGTATTTATCAGTATGGCAGCCAGGTAATTCCGACTTATTTCGCTGTAAACGTTCACCTTTGGCAACGATGCCCATCACTCGCAATTACCATACATTTGCGACTGACGGGCATTTTTTATTTTACTACTTGATTTTTATTGTTCCGAGAATTCGGTTTTTAGCATCAAATTTTTCGTAACCGTTTTTAAATATCACCTTTAATGGTGAACGCAGTACACCAAGGAGTTATGTTTATGTTTATTCAGATAATAAGCAAAGTATTTTCAGCATATATAAGCATCCAGAAAATAGCGTCCCGCACAAAGTCAAAGGCATTAGCAAACGCCACCGCAAGCGCAATTATCATTGCCAGCTCGGCACTATCCATGGCAGCCTGGTCCGCCACAGGGATTGGCGAACCTGAAAAAGCCGATTTGAAATTTGGCTTTATCAAACTCACCGACATGGCGCCACTTGCCATTGCCTATGAAAAAGGCTATTTCGAAGACGAAGGTTTGTACGTGACCCTGGAAGCTCAGGCTAACTGGAAAGTTCTTCTCGACGGAGTCATCGACGGTCAACTTGATGGGGCACATATGCTAGCCGGACAACCGTTGGCCGCGACGATTGGTTTCGGCACCAAAGCCCACATCATCACGCCGTTTAGCATGGATCTCAACGGCAACGGCATTACCGTTTCAAATGACGTCTGGGCGCAAATGAAGCCGCATATTCCGCTGCAAAGTGACGGCAAACCTGTGCACCCGATTAAGGCGGATTACCTCAAACCGGTTATCGATAAATTTAGAGAAGCAGGCAAACCTTTCAAAATGGGCATGGTGTTTCCGGTGTCTACCCATAATTATGAACTGCGCTACTGGCTCGCCGCTGGCGGCATTCATCCCGGGTACTACGCGCCCGCCACGGGCGATATCAGCGGCCAGCTAAATGCCGATGTTTTGTTATCGGTTACGCCACCACCGCAAATGCCTGCCACCATGGAAGCTGGCACGATTCACGGCTATTGTGTCGGCGAACCATGGAACCAGCAGGCGGTATTTAAAGGTATCGGCGTCCCCGTCATTACTGACTATGAAATTTGGAAAAACAATCCGGAAAAAGTCTTCGGCATTACCAGGGAGTTCGCTGAAAAATACCCTAATACGACCGTGCGCGTTGTTAAAGCCCTGATTCGGGCCGCGTACTGGCTTGACGAAAACAGTAATGCTAATCGCCCCGAAGCCGTCAAATACCTGTCTCACTCAAATTATGTCGGTGCCGACTACGACGTTATCGCCAACAGCATGACCGGCACATTCGAATATGAAAAAGGTGACAAACGCGATATACCAGACTTTAACGTATTCTTCCGTTACCACGCGACCTACCCCTATTATTCAGACGCCATCTGGTATCTAACCCAGATGCGCCGCTGGGGACAGATCGGCGACAACAAAGCTGATAGCTGGTACATCGATACAGCGAAAACTGTCTACCGCGCGGATATCTATACTGCAGCGGCACAAGCACTGATCGCGGACGGTGTTATCACTGCGGAAAACTTTCCCAACTTCACCTCTGAAACCGGTTTCAAACCACCACAGCGCGACTTCATTGACGGCATTGTTTTCGACGGCACTCAGCCAAATGCCTATCTCGAGAAGTTTCCCATTGGCCTCAAGGCCGACAACGCCCTCAAGTAATCATCGTGCCTGCATACCCACCGGCCAGTGGGTATGCAACGGGAGCAAGAAATCATGAATCAAACTATCGCGCCTCCCTTACAAACTGTTACGCCACCCCTAAATGACAATACCACTCAGAACCTGGACAAGATTATGCCAACGAATCCAGATAACTCATCTGCTCACGCCTCAGCACATATGCCACAGAATTCGACACCAAGTACACGGCCAAATACCCCTGCTGTACCACCGAAAACACCACCGACATCAGCCACTCAAAGTGACAGGCCACGGCCGGGGACGCCGCTTTATGTACGCATTAATAAGCTTCTCGATCTGCTTGGGCTGACCTGGTTTGTGCCTCTGGTTAAACTTGCTGGCGGTGAAAATCCACGCACACAGCTAGGTGAGATGTTGCGCATGGTTGGTGCGCCGGTAATATTTTTCCTGGGCTTTCTGTTGCTGTGGCACTGGGGCGCAGCGCAAATTGAAACCAGCCTTGGCGTCGTACCCGGACCCGCACAGGTCTGGCAGGAATCAAAAGGGTTGATGGAAGAGCATCGCGTTGAACGCGGCAAAGAACGAGCATTTTACCAACGTCAAAATGACCGCAACGCCGACAAGCTCGCGGCAAATCCCAACACCATTATTAAAACCCGCTCCTACACCGGCAAACCCACTTACCTTGACCAGATCGTTACCAGTCTCTACACGGTCTTTACCGGGTTCATCCTGGCCACCATAGTAGCGGTACCCCTGGGCATTGTCTGTGGCATGAGCCCGACCATCAATGCTGCCATCAATCCATTGATTCAAATTTTCAAACCGGTCTCACCGCTCGCGTGGTTACCCATTGTCACCATGGTCGTCAGCGCCGTGTATGTCACCACGGATAACTCCTGGTTTGACAAGTCATTCCTGAATTCCGCCATTACTGTCACCCTGTGCTCGCTTTGGCCCACGCTGATTAACACCTCGGTGGGCGTTTCTTCTATCGACAGGGATCTCATAAATGTCGGCAAAGTACTCAGGCTCAGCAAGATGACCCAGATCACTAAAATCATTTTGCCATCATCATTACCGCTGATATTTACTGGTCTGCGCCTGTCTCTCGGAGTCGGCTGGATGGTGTTGATCGCCGCGGAAATGCTCGCGCAAAACCCCGGGCTGGGCAAGTTCGTCTGGGACGAATTTCAAAACGGCAGCTCCCATTCCCTGGGTCGTATTATGGTCGCGGTATTCACCATTGGCATCATCGGCTTTTTGCTTGATCGACTCATGCAAACCCTGCAAAACATTTTTTCATTTGGCGATAACAATGTCTAAGCGGATAACAATGCCTAAGCGTCTGTCTTCGGGTCGTGCGATGCAAGCTTTATACGGTGCGCTGCAAGCGCCAGGATGCCCCGATATACGCCAACCATCAGCGATGGCTCTGCCTCTGCCATTATCAGGAACAATCGTATGACATTACTGGAACTTAAAAACGTCAGCAAAAGCTACGGCGAAGGCGCCGGCAGAACCGAGGTGCTCAGCAACATTAACCTGACTATTCAGGAGGGCGAATTCGTAGCGATCGTCGGATTTTCAGGCAGCGGTAAAACCACCCTGATTTCCGCCATCGCCGGACTGATGGCGCCTGATAGCGGCGCCATCACCAAGTCTGGCATAGATATAACCGGCCCCGGCGCAGATCGCGGCGTCGTCTTTCAGAGCTATTCGTTGATGCCCTGGCTGACAGTGCACGGCAACGTCGCACTGGCCGTTGACCAGGTATTTGCTCACTGGCCAAAAGCAAAGCGTGATGAGCACACGCGTAAATACATCAAAATGGTCGGCCTTGAACCAGCCAGCCAGAAACGTCCTGCCGAACTATCCGGTGGTATGCGCCAACGTGTGGCCGTAGCACGGGCACTGTCCGCGAGCCCCGACATTCTGCTGCTCGACGAGCCATTGAGCGCGCTTGATGCGTTGACGCGCGCCAACCTTCAGGAAGAAATTCTGCGAATTTGGGAGCAGGACCGAAAAACCGTGATACTCATTACCAATGATGTTGACGAAGGCCTGCTGATGGCAGATCGGGTAATTCCGCTCAAGCCGGGGCCAAATGCCACCTTTGGGCCAGAATTCAACGTCGATCTGCCGCGCCCCAGGGACCGCGCAAAGATGAATCACGATCCCGCATTCAAGGCCCTGCGCGCGCGGATTACCCAATACCTGATGGATATTGGGATTAAGACAGCGGCGAGCGAGGCGACGGTCAAGCTGCCACCCATTCGACCCAACACCAGCATCGACTGGAAGCTCGATACCACGGCCCTGAAACCGAACAACGCAGATCTCGGTCGCGAGCGTTACCTGGAATTCACCGGTCTCGACAAGGTTTATGCAACCCCGAAAGGCCCGATCGCCGTAGTCAAAGACTTCAACTTAAAGGTCAACAAAGGCGAATTCATCTCGCTCATCGGGCATTCCGGATGTGGTAAATCGACAGTACTATCCATGTGCGCCGGACTTAATGAAATCAGCAATGGCGGTATTATTCTCGACAACAAAGAAGTGGACTCTGCGGGACCGGATCGCGCGGTGGTCTTTCAAGCGCCGAGCCTCTTCCCCTGGTTGACCGCCCGGGCCAATGTCGTGCTCGGTGTCGAAAGTGTTTATCCGCACGCCGAGCGAAATGAACGTGATGACCTTGTCGAGTACTACCTCACCAGAGTTGGCCTGGGCGATGCGCTCGACAAAAAGGCGGCGGACATGTCCAACGGCATGCGCCAGCGTGTCGGCATCGCCCGCGCCTTTGCGCTGTCGCCAAAGTTATTACTGCTGGACGAACCCTTCGGCATGCTCGATTCGCTCACCCGCTGGGAATTGCAGGAAGTATTAATGGAGGTTTGGGAGCGAACTAAACTCACCGCGGTGATGGTCACTCACGATGTCGACGAAGCCATTCTCCTCGCCGACCGGGTAGTAATGATGACCAACGGCCCGGAAGCGCAGGTGGGCAAAATTATCGACATCAAGTTATCCCGGCCCCGGACGCGCAAAGCTTTACTCGAGCACCCTGACTACTATGCTTACCGAGATAGCCTGCTCACCTTCCTCGCTGAGTGCGATGCGCACTAAAGCCCGAAAACCCGCAGACAAATCCGTGCGGCCCGCGCTACTCGCTACCATAGTCGGTGCCAAATGTTACTCAGGAAAATATACTGGCAATCAGCAAAATATTGATAATACCGCTTAGAATCGCGAGACCCTGCCAAAACGCCAGGGGGTCTCGCGTCAGCAATGGCTCGTCAAACTCGCGCAAAAACACAGCGTTTGGGTTCGACAAATCGTGTATAAATTCTGAAAGTTCACCGTAACGCCACTCGGCATTTTTTTTCACCGCTTTTTCCAGCGCGCGGTCGATCCACACAGGTAATCCCGGCACCCAGCGACGAGCCGAGATATAGTCCATTTTCTGCACAGAGCCCTCGTCATACTTCTCGCCATAGGGCAAGTGCCCAGTCAGCACCTCGTACACAATGACGCCGAGTGCAAAAATGTCAGAGCGGATCGAGCAGGGATACCCGAGCAGGTATTCAGGCGCGGTATAATTTTTAGTGCCGAGTAATGTCAGGCGCTGTAAGGGCGAAGCAATTTCCTCGATACCAGCAATTTTTGTTGAACCAAAATCAATAATTTTCACCGTCCCCTGCCCGTCAATCATGATATTTTCAGGCTTCAGATCCTGATGGATCATTTCCATTTTGTGGAAGGCCATTAAACCCCGCGCGATCTGGTCGGTGATTTCACGCACTTCGGTTAAGTCCGGTTCGGGGTGATCATGCATCCAGCCGCGCAGGGTCTGTCCGTCCACGTACTCGGAAACGTAATACAGGAAATGACGCGGCCTGCGCTGCTCAATGACACGCAACACGTGATTATTAGTCAGCCGACTACCCACCCACTCCTCGTGCATAAACATATCGAGAAATACCGGGTCGTCCTCATAGTTTACCGATGGCGTCTTCAATATCGACAAGGCATGGTTAGAACTTAGCGCAACATATTAATTAGCAAGGCGAAATTTGGTGCGGCTTAGCTGGGGTTTGCACAGCTGCAATCCCAGGCAATTCTCAATCGATTGTCCCTCACTAAACCACATAGACCACTAAGCCACGGCTACCCGGCCACAGCAGCATTGGATCTTCCCCGCTAGCCCGCGCTGCTGCGACCGCTCAGCCACAACTGTCACGAGGCAGCGGCGATCTGCGTTGACGGTAAAGGCATCTTGGGAAGGCTGGTCGATGATCAGCCTCAGTGAGCCGCTAACGGTAGCGCAGACACTTTCTTGGACTGGCTTTCAGGTGGTAGCTATGCGGGCCAACGCATCGGGTCCGCTGTTTCAGATACAGCAGCACTAGCCCCCGCCGGTCGTGCTTGCCAACCCGCCAACCTGATTTAAGTGATCCGGCTATGGGCGCCGGAGCGAGCGCATACACGACGGCGGGGGTAAGTCCTGGCAAAGTAAAACCGGTCATTGACGCCGGTATCGCTCCGTTCGAAACGCTCCAGGTATTTCATAACGCGGCGGTACTAGTGCCGTCAAAAAGGCAAATGTTTACCAACTGCCTCGTCGAGCATTTGCTGCGCTGGCCCTTCCCAGCGCCAGGTCACGTGACTGCCCTGATACCAGGCGATGTGGCATTTATCCCAGTGACGCCACAACGTTGCCACGTGGTTTGCTGGCACCATGCGATCAGCAATTCCGGCAAATATATAACGCCGGTCGACGTCAATTTGCGGACTCATTGCCAATGGCGAGATAACAGTAAACAGACGTTCTATCTCTTTTAAGTCAAGACCGCATTCTGCCAGTCCTACACGGACCCTTGGCTCTACAAGTTTAAGAATCATGGGCGCCAGCTGATTCGCTGGGATACCGGCCACAGCGCAGGCTAAATTGGCTTCCAGGGAGCTTAACAGCGCCGTCGTGTAGCCACCCAACGATATACCATAAAGGCCTACCTCAAATTCGCCCTGAGCCCTCACCCAGGCCAATATCTGCCTGAGATCCCAGACCGCCTGAGATAGACCGAAGAGGGTGTTGGTCAGATGGCCACCAATTAGGCCGACGCCATTCATTCTGCCCACGCGACGTGGTCCGTGTAACGGCAAAACCGGCAGCACCACATTCAAACCGTGGTCGCGGTGAAACTTGGCTGCCTGCATACCCACAATATTGAAAGCGTCATCACCCATGCCACCCCCGTGAATGCACATCATCCAGGGCCGTGGCGGACCGGCATGTCGCAACACCACGCCGTGGGCTGATCGATTATTTTCGAAACGCTGCCAGCGCTCAAACCCGGGTAATTCTATGGGAACCTGGTAGCCGCTATCGAAACTCATTTTCTGATAATCAAGGCCGCGAAAGGAGGCCGGCCGGAAAATAATATTTTCCGGCATGACCGGGTCGCGATGCCAATCCATCGGCGCGCCAAGAAATCCCTCTTTGTCGAGCAAGCCTATAGCCTCATGGCTCTCCTCCGCGATTTTTTCGATTAATGCCGCCTCGGGAGAACGCAGCATTAAGCTTATAACCGCGCCGAGGGCGGCCTCGTCAAGGGCGGCTTTAGCAGCCACCGTAACCGGCTTAGTATTCACGGGAACGTCGCCCTGGGGCCGGTATACATCAAAGCCTCTTCCCGCGACAAGTAACGAGGCGACAGACAGGGACAGCAAGCACATAAATGACCAAAAATCGAGACTAACAACGAGAAAAATGGCGCTTACTATTCCCAGCAAAGCCCCCATTGCCACCACTTGCGGACTCCGAAAATCGCCTTTTAGAAGCTGCGCGGACACGCCACCACCGAGCAACAAGGCGCCGGGTAAAACAGTGGCTATCGGGCTGACAAACTCGCTAAAGGCTATCAACCAAACCACGCCCGCCACAATGGGTATTCCTGGCAGCAGGCGGATTAACGTCGTTGAATTCATGGCGCAGCATCCCAGGTAATTTAGTGACAAATTTTATATCTGATTTGGCCCAGAGGCCAGAGGAATGCCATCAGCAACGCGCCAAAGGCAGTTGGGTGGAACAGATACTCGCCTAAGCGTAACTTGTTTTGCCGCCAGGGTTGGTGTCCTCCTGGCACACTACTTATTTCCATATTGCCGTTTGCGGGGGTACTATGTCAGGTTGTTGCATTAAATCAGCGATAGAATACCTATGAAACTGGCGTCCCTTTTACCCAAACCTCGCGATCTTCCCGACGTACAAATCCCGACCTGGATACCCGGCTCCGACACCATAAATGACCTATTGGACTGGCCTGAGAACGCGCCACGCCCGAAAATGACCCTGGCCTCAATGGCGATGGTAGGTGTCGACGAAGCCCTGATGGTGGGATTAGGCCTGGCCTCCAGACTACGTTTCCCAACACCTGGATTCCGTAAACGTTGTGCTGACGAGATGGAGGACGCCCTCGAATTTTTTGAAGTGAAAGGCTGGCTGGATAACCCCAGAGGCTATCACCAGACGCCACCGGAAATGGACGGGGTGAAATTCAAGAAAGCAACCTCGCGGGGCATTCATTTCGAACACATGACTTTCGATAGCGGTTATGTTCCCCATCTGGGCGAATCAGGGCGCAATCGGTGGCTGAGTTATACAGCCAATCACACCGCCCACTGCTGGGTTTTGCGTCATTCTGGCCCTCAACGCCCGTGGTTAATCAATATTCACGGCTACCGTATGGGCGTGCCGTATATGGATCTACCCTTCTTCCACGCCAAAGCCTTGCACGAGAATAAAGGTCTCAATGTACTTCAATACGTCATCCCCCTTCATGGGCCGCGAAAAATAGGCCCTACCAGTGGCGATGGCGTGCTTTCTCCTGGCTATGTCAACCTTATTCATACCGAGGCGCAGGCAATGTTCGAATTACGACGCATCATTGCCTGGCTTCGCAAAGAAGGCGCGCCGGAGATTGGTGTTCATGGCATTTCTTTGGGCGGTTATACCACTGCCATGTTGGCAGGCCTGGAAGGCAACCTTGCCTGCGCTATTGCCGGTGTTCCCGCCGTTAATTTGGTGCGCGCTGCGCGCCGTCTGGGCAGCAGAAATCTGCTGTACTTTCTCGATAATATTGGTATGCCCTGGGACGACATAGAGCGAATGACCCGAGTCATCTCGCCCACGGTATTGAAACCCAAGGTCGCTGCTAAACGCCGCTATATTTATGCCGGACTCCTAGATCGACTGGCCCGACCGGAAGACCCACTAGACCTCTGGGAGCACTGGGGGCGCCCAAAAATTGAGTGGTATCACGGCAACCACGTCACCTTCCCATGGGAAAAAACCGTCAATAGCTTTATCGACCAGGCCCTCGACGAGTCCTTCACTGGCTTAACACCACTCCCTGCTAAGGCCTAGTTTTTCCATATAACTCGTGGGCGTCCCTCGCGGACGTCGATTGATTAGTGGCGAGCAGAAATAATCGCCGAAGCACTATTTTCGTCACCCCCCAACCGAACTGATTACCAAATGTCCACGCAGATTCCGGGCATTACAGTGGTTGATGTGGTGCTGCCTTCGATCAAACTTATTTATAACCAGGCGTTGAGCCACGACCTTCCAATAGATAACTTGAATTCATTTTATGAATAACCACTCCCTATGATTAACTCAATCTCTCGTCTACAGACGTTAAGTTCGCTCATATCGTTGTAACACTGAGGTTGTAGTGATGGCAAAAAACGAAAAACCCACCGAACATTCTGGCGCTGCTTCTAGAATCAGTATGGCGCTGAAAAACGCATCGTTCATAGCCCGATTTGGCAGATTGGAACCGCGTACCGGCGCGGTCTATTACGTTGCTAACGAAAATGCTAACTATCGTTTGCGATGTTACGAGATCAAACAATCAAATACTAAAAGCGTACCTGTCATTCTCGTACCACCCCTGATGATTTCCGCCAACGTTTATGACATGTCCACCGACAGCAGTGCAGTCACGTATCTAACGGCGCTGGGGTATTCCGTTTGGGTGGTGGATTTCGGTGCCCCCGAGCATCAGGAGGGCGGCCTGGAGAGAGATTTTAGCGACCACATTTTGGCCGTTAACGATGCCATCGACCACGTCTCATCAACGAAAAGCATGCCCGTCCATTTAGGCGGTTACTCGCAGGGGGGAATTTTCTGCTATCTAGCCACAGCATACCGGAGTTCCGCAGACGTCGCGTCAATATTCACCTTTGGTTCACCGGTGAACATATATAAGAATTTTTTACCCGGTGTGCCCGACGAAGTGACCACCAAAGTTTTTGAAACCATCGCCAAAGTTATTCCCAAAAGTCTCGCCCCGTCGGCGGTGCCGGCATGGGCAACCAAAAACCTGTTTAAGCTGATGAGCCCCACCAAGGAAGTCAAACGTATAATCGCCTTTCTGGGCTCGCTACATGATAGAGACGCCCTGCTGCAAACTGAGGATGGTAGAAGCTTTCTCGGTGGCGAAGGTTTCGTTGCCTGGCCAGGACCCGCTCTGCGAGAATTTTTAGCTCAGATGCTCATGGGCAACCGACTGGTGTCCGGCGGTTGTGTTATCGAAGGCCGAGCCGTATCGCTAACGGAAATAACCTGTCCCATTCTTGCGGTTATTGGCAGCAACGACGAAATCGCCCGCGCCGCCTCAGTTCGTGGTATCGCCGATGCCGTGCCAAATGCTGAATTGTTCGAACTGCCTGTGCAGGGCGGTCATATGGGCATTGTGGTGGGTTCGGGAGCCATGGAAAAAACCTGGCCGTCGGTGGCGCAATGGGTTAAATGGCAGGGCGGTGGCGGTGATCGACCCAGCACTGTGTGCGCCTTAGGTCAATTCGAAAATGCGCAAGTCCTCGCCGACAGTCGCAAAGACTCTTTACCCATGGCCACTGCTAAAACCCTCTGGGAGATCGGCAAAGGCACGTTTGGTATGGCCGCAGATTTATTTGGGATAACGACGGGTACGATTCAATCGATCACCAGCAATTTTAGCTCCCATCTATCCTACCTATCTCGACTGGAAAATCTTAATAGTGAAAGTCGGGTAGGTTTCGCGCTGGCACTGGCAAAGCAGGCCGAAAAAGCACCTCAGGATACTTATTTTCTATACCACGGCAGAGCGCACAGCTATGCGGATGCTAATAAGCGTGTCGACAATATCGTCCGCGGGCTGATTTCAATCGGCATCCGCACTGGCGAGCATGTGGGCATTATTATGCATGCGCGTCCCTCGTCACTGGCAACTATTATGGCCGTCAACCGGCTCGGCGCGGTGACCGTGTTACTGCGCAATAATGGCACACACCATCAACTGGCCACCGAACTCAAGCTCGGTAAAGTCCAACATCTGATCGCGGATCCTGAAAATGCCGAAACCGCGGTAAAAAACTTTCCAGGCCAGGTAAATATACTGGGCGGTTTTGGCCGTTCGCAGCGTAATTTACCGCCGGATGTCAACGACATGGAGGAAATTAATCCCGGTCGTGTGGCGGTCCCTGACTGGTACCAACCATCACCCGGCAAAGCTGATGACACAGCTTTTATTTTGTTTTCCGGTCGAGCCGGCGACACCCACTGCAATTACATTACTAACCGCCGCTGGGCGCTGTCGGCGCTGGGAACCGCATCCGCCACAGCCCTTGTCTCTTCGGATACAGCTTATTGCTGGACGCCGCTGCATGACCCTACCGGACTACTGGTATCGGTCAGTGCCTCGCTGGTCGCCGGCGCTCGGGTTGCCGTGGCAGGCAGATTTGACGTCGACACTTTTTGGAAGGAAGCGAGAATCTATGGCGCTCGCGTTGTGTTCTACTCCGGATGCATGTTGCGTAAGCTGGTGGACTCTCCAGCCAATAAACTGGAAAACGGTCATTCAATTCGTTTATTTGCTGGTGTGGGGATGCCCGAACCCCTGTGTAAACGCGTGTTACAGCGTTTTCCCATGACGAAGGTAATGGAGATTTTTGTTTCGCGAGACAGCAACGCCTACCTCGCTAACATTACCTGTAAAAAACCTGGGCCGGTCGTTGAACCCGTCCCGGGAAGTAGTGATGTCGCCCTGGTCTACTGGGATCACGACCACAATCGACCTTATTATGACGCGGCTGGTTACCTGTGTCCGGCACCCAACGGTACTGCGGGTATGATGCTGGCCAGGTCGGACCCTAATTATGGCCACTTACGTCAACAACCCATTCACAACGTATTTGAAAAAGGCGATTGCTGGCAGGTATCTGGTGATATGTTCATGGTCGACGAAGACGGCAACTATCGTTTTCTCGATACCCACAAAAACCTCATCAACACCAAGGACGATTACATTGCCAGCCTCGCCATTGAAAACGTGGTCTGGCAACTCGACTGTGTTAGCCTTGCCGCCGCCTACGGATTAGGCCTTGATGGCTACAACTACGAAATACCCGCAGTGGCGCTGTCACTCCGTAATAAAAAGAATTTCTCCACTACCGAACTCAGCACCCTGGTTAACGCTTCGCTCGACCCTAAAAGTCGACCAGTGGTAGTCCGTATTGTTGAAAAATTGCCTATGACTTTAGGGCAACAGATCAGAAAGCAGGTCCTAAAAGACGAAGGTCTGCCTGCTAGCGCCTTGGCAAAAGGCCGAACTTACTGGTTCAACCCCAAAACTGCCAGGTACGAATCGCTGACTAAAACGTCCCTGGTGCGAATGAAAAAAAGCGTCACTGGCGACGCTGGGTCGCCGCTGGAAAGCTCGAAAAGCAATGCCTCGAACACCGTAAAGAAAAAACCCGCCACGCGCAAATCACCTGACCCGCGCAGTAAAGCCAAAGCAACAAAAAAGGCTTCACCTGCCGGTAAAAAGGCTGCGTTGGCGCCCACGGCCGCCCCTGCTAAGGAAGTTGAAGGGCAATCTATACCGGCTAATCGGAACGTTTCACAAAACGTCGTGGCTTTACAGAAAAACGCAAAGTTAGAGGGTTCAGCCTCCCGACCAACAGAAACCCCAACAGAAAACATCGCTCCGGACTCCACTCCCATCGTACCCAGCGAACCGGTATCAAGCACTACTGATTCATCGATGATTACCGGCGTCAGCGAGGCCGGTTAGATATTAAACGGCGTAAAATCAAACAGGCCTTTGTTAAACCCGCGCTGAAAAATAGCGCCAAACAAAAAAGACCCATGAAAACGTTCGTATAAGAACTTTCCAGGGTCTTTTTTAACTGGATGGTAGCGCAGAAAAAATTCCGCGCGTCCTGGAGTAACGCCTCGTCCCGAAGCAGCTAGCAACCGTTAAGTGAGCTTTTGGGTTGACGTTTTTTTAACGACTGCCTTTTTGGTTGCTGCTTTTGTCACGGGGCGATTTTTAGCAACGGTTTTTTCCACGGCTGCTTTTTTCGCAACTGGCTTGTGCTTAACTGGCGTTTTAGCGACGACCTTTTTTGCAGCGACCTTCTTCTCAGGCGTCGTATCGACGTATTCTTCAAACAGGGCAGTTAAATTTTCGACCTGGTCAGAAAGCGTTTGCAAGGCATGGATAGTTGGCAGCACGCCGAGGCGCTTGAGGGTCTTGGCAACCCGGGAATCGAACACATCTTCAATTTTTTCTGACGGGTTGGGAATCTTGTCAAGGAGGTTAGTCACTGTTTTCAAAGCAGAATCGCTACTTTCGTCAACGAAATTTTTATAGCGATTTTCAAATTTTTCACCAGATTCAACCAGCTTACTGAACAGTTCGCCGCTTCCCTCGCGCGCCTTAGAAAAGGCACCGAGACCGGCCAACCAAATATCACGATTTCGCTCCAGGGCTTTTTCGGTGAGCTCCCGGCCTTTATCAACAGTTTTACTTACCAGCTCGTCATTCTTATTGAGAATCTTCCGCACTTTTGCGTTTTGTAACCCTTTTGCAGTAGCCATAATAATCTCGCTCCAAATTCGTCAATTGTTTAAACTGAGCTGCGAGGTACATAACTTCACAAAAATCTATGACTTCGCGGCAAGTTAAGCAAGATACGCGGTTTATTTAGAGTAAAATAACTAACATTCCACCAGTTGCACAACAATCTTCAACACCAGACAGATTTTCTGCCGAGCAAGCACTACCAGGCATTACACAACAAGGCTGCCACGTTGAGCAAACCCAACACCAAACAGCGTATTCTCGACACCACTCTGGTGCTATTTAACACGCTCGGTACGCCACCCGTATCGACAAATCACGTCGCTCTAGAACTGGATATCAGCCCTGGTAATCTCTACTACCATTACAAGAATAAGGCGCAGTTGATAGAACAGCTCTTTGCTCAATATGAACAAGAGCTGAGCCCACTGCTAATGCAAACATTCCCTGAACAACCGACCATTGAGGATATCTGGTTCTTTCTACATCTTGGTTTTGAGTTAGCCCTGCAGTACCGCTTCATCTACCAGGATACGGATTACATAATCTCAAAATGCCCATCACTGGGCCAAAAATTTCGTCGCATTTTACAGGCGCTAGACGCGGCATTACTGGCTCTTCTCAAGCAACTGACACGGTGCGGCACGCTCACTGTCAGCTCTGAAACCTTATTGAACGACCTTTGCTTAACGATGCTATTGGTATGCACCCAATGGATCAGCTTCAAACAACACTTCACTGCCACGCCCAAAACAGACTTTTCCAACAATGATTTGAGCCAGGGGGTATATCAAGTCCTGTCACTGCTATTACCCTATCTCGACCCGGCTCACCAGCGGCATTTAAGCGCCTTGAGGGAAGCATATAAGTGAATCGATCATAGCGATCATTCTGACCCAGGCCTACTGCCGGCTCACCAGAATAATTTAATGAGTAAAATGCCGTTAACGATGATACTGATGGCAGTTAAGCCTCGCCAAAATGTCAGCGGGTCCCGTATCAATAAGGGTTCGTCGACAGTATTGAGGAATTCTGCGTTGGGGCTAGATAAATCATGCAGAAACTCAGAAAGCTCTCCATAGCGCCACTCTGCGGTCTTTTTCAGGGCTTTTTCCAGCGCGCCGTCTATCCACACCGGCAGCTCCGGAACCCAGCGACGTGCCGGAGTATAAGTCATTTTTTGTACGGCACATTCATCATATTTATCCCCGTATGGCAAGTGCCCGGTAATCATTTCATAGACAATAACGCCCAGCGAAAAAATATCTGAGCGCGGTGAGCATGGATAACCCAACAGGTATTCAGGTGCCGTATAGTTTTTGGTACCGAGCAGTGTCAGTCGCTGAATCGGCGAGGCAATTTCTTCTACGCCGGCAATTTTAGTGGAGCCGAAATCAATGATTTTAACCGTGCCCTGACTGTCTATCATGATATTTTCGGGCTTTAGATCCTGGTGGATCATCTCCATTTTATGGAAAGCCATTAAACCGCGGGCGATTTGCCCAGTAATTTCTCTTACCTCAGTTAAATCCGCCTGCGGACAATCATTCATCCAGCTGCGTAAAGTCTGTCCGTCGACATATTCGGCAACGTAGTAGAGAAAGTTGCGCTGCCGGCTTTGCTCGACAACCCGCAATATATGACTGTTATCGAGTCGGCTGCCAACCCATTCCTCGTGCATAAACATATCGAGAAAGACCGGATCATCCTCGTAATTTATCGATGGCGTTTTTAGCACCACCTGCGTACCACTGTCCTCATCTATTGCCAAATAAACCTGGCTGCGCTTGCTGGCATGGAGTTCGCGTACGATGCGGTAACCATCCAGCTTCATCCCCGCGCTTAGCTCCGGTGGAAAGGGAAACTCCGTGAGCTTTTTATAGAGCGCTGCCTCGCCGAGGCCCGGTAATTGATTAAAACGGATAATCTGACAAGTCACGTTGTCGGGACTACCGTTGGTGAGCGCCAGCGTGGTAATTTCGCGGGCCGCGCGGTCGAGATTATTTTCGTATCGGGTTACATAATCGACAATCGCGCTGTCAGACAAATATTCGTGAACACCGTCGGTGGTGAGAACAAAAATATCGCCCGGCTCAACGACAAACTTGTGGTAATCGATGTCCAGTCGTAGATCAATGCCCATGGCGCGTGTCAGGTAGTTTTTGTCTGCTGATACCCAGACACGGTGGTCGTTGGTTAATTGCGCCAGGTCATTGCCGCGCAGGCGATAGATACGCGTATCGCCAACGTGAAATATATACCCCGTGGATGACTTCACCACCAATGCACTGAGCGTGGTTGCCAGGCCCTTGCGCGGGTCGAGGCCCTGTTGACTCTGCCCATACATCCAACGATTTGTGGCCAGCAGCACTTTTTCAATGGCGTTTTTTACGGTCCACGAATCCGGCGTGCAGTAATAGTCTCCCAACAGGCTGGCCACACAGGTTTCGCTGGCGACCTTGCCGGCATCGCATCCGCTGACGCCATCCGCCAGCACGGCGACTATACCCTTGTAGCTCAGAGCGGGTTCTTTGGGCACCAGCACGCCATAGCTATCCTGGTTATCGTCTTTAGTGCCCCGGTCAGAATATTGACCCAGACTTATCAGCTCGTTGGCATTCATTGCTCGAGTGTACGGTTCTGCTTCAGGCCACGTCTATCATCTGCACCGTACCATCTTCGAGCACCTCGGCAGTTTGACCGCGGGGTTCATCCAGAAAAACCAGAATGAGTACCAGTACCAGCGCGCCGACGCCACCAATCACCAGAAAAAACGTCTGCGGCGCGACAAGTGACAGCACCGTCAAAAACACCAAACCGCCGACGTTGCCATAGGCGCCGGCCATACCGGCCACCTGTCCGGTCATGCGGCGGCTAATCAGTGGCACCATCGCAAATACCGCGCCGGAGCCACCCTTGGCAAACAGACCACACACCAACGTAACCAAGACGACCGCCGCTACTGCCCAGTCCGCCGTAACCTGACCGAGCACCATAAAACTCAGCACGATGCCAGCAAACAATATAGTCAGGGAGCGCTTGCGACCTATCCTGTCACTGAGCACGCCGCCACCAGGCCGGGCAATCAAATTCATCACCGGATAAGCCCCGGCCACCATCCCAGCCATGATCGGCGATAACTTAAAGGTATCTGTATAAAACAGCGGCAGCATAGAAACCAGTGCCAGCTCAGAACCGAAGGTCACCAGGTAGGCGAGGTCCAGAATCGCAATCTGTTTGAACCGGTAGCGGAACATCTCAGGGACTTGCTGACTAAAAATACCCTTGTTCACCTCAATAATTTTATAGGCCTGATAAAGATAAATGCCCAGGATGCCCGCATAAGCAACGAATGCGACCTGGCCGGAAAGCCAGCCCATGCCCGCTGGCGAAAGTTTCCATATGAGCAATCCGAGTGCACCGTATATCGGAGCGCTCATCACCAAATAGAGTGCCAGATCGCCCTTGCTGGTCACTTCCATGGCACCCATTTTTTTGGGTTTGAAGTAAGTTGAGCCTTTAGGGGTATCGGTGACGGAAAAGAAATAGTAAATACCATAGAGAAACGAAATAGCTGCTGTGCACAGTAGCGCGTAGCGCCAACCGTTTTCCCCGCCAAACCACAACGCGAGACTGGGCAACAGCATGGCCGATGCCGCCGATCCAAAGTTTCCCCAGCCGCCGTAAATGCCTTGCGCCGAGCCAGCCTGCCGGGCCGGAAACCATTCGCCAATCATGCGAATACCCACCACAAAGCCAGCGCCGACAAAGCCCAGCAAAAATCGAGCGAGCGCCAGTTGCTGGAACGTCTGCGCCAGAGCAAAGAAGCTACACAACACACCGGACACCACTAAAATACTCGAAAATAAACGCCGTGGCCCGTAGGTGTCCACCAACATACCGACGACAATACGCGCCGGAATAGTCAGCGCGACATTGAGTAACAGCAGCACACTGACTTCCTGATCGCTGAGCGCGAACACCTCGCGAATGATGACCATCAACGGCGCATGGTTAAACCACACCATAAAGCTGATAAAAAAGGCCAGCCAGGTGGTGTGTAAGATTCGATACTTCCCTGTAAATGACAGTAACTGCAGTTTTTCCGACATAAAAATACCAGTTTCTCCACGTAATAATATTTTCCAGGCAACGACATATGGACGTTATGACGGGCGGCGTGGCCGATCCGTGTCACCTTTCAACATCCGCAGTGCAACCGTTATGCCAATAGAACGCTCATAATGTCTTTGCTCTGTGCAGGCACCTCAGGCAAGGCACCAAAGGGAAGCAGGGCAACATGCTTAAGGAAAAAATAACTTTAACGCGGATAAACCGGGCAGCAATCCTGATCCGGTGTGGTGCATAAAACACCGGCCTGAGTGTCGAGACTGGGGCAAAAATCCGCCCAAACTTGGGGCGGACGCACCATAATCAGTCATTTTGATAAAGATCATATCTATAAATACTAGTTATGGTCACCCTTTCTCGGTACCTAAGCCCCCGCCTCAACGCCCTTACGACCACCCCCCGCAGCCAGAGCGACGCTAACTTACCAACATCAAGGTTTTCCAGGCATTGGCACAGTGTGTGCTAAGGACTTTTAGTGGTGTTTATTGAGAGGCGACATTGTTAGCGGCGGTTCTTTTTGGATGGCCATTTTTAAACCGATCGATAAAGACCAGCGTTGGCGCAAACGTTGGTGCAAGCGTTGGCGCAATAAGCCACCGGCCAGACAGCGGCAGTAACAGGGGTTTACGAGAATGAGTTCAAAGCAAAGGGTTGTAGTCATCGGCAACGGCATGGTGGGCCACAAATTTCTGCAGGCACTGGCCGACGCGGGCGTTGCGGGTCACTTCGATATCACCGTCTTTTGCGAAGAGCCGCGAGTGGCCTACGATCGTGTGCATCTCACGGAATTTTTTAACGGTCGCTCGGCGGACGATCTGTCGCTGGTTGGAGAGGGTTTCTACGCCTCGCACAATATTCGCGTGCTGCTCGGCGACAAAGCCGTGTCAATTGATCGCGACGCCAAAACTGTTACCTCAAGCAAGGGCGAAACCCTGGCCTACGACAAACTGGTGCTGGCCACGGGCTCTTTCCCTTTTGTACCCCCGATCCCCGGCCACGACCGGGATAACTGCTTTGTCTACCGCACCATTGAAGACCTCGAAGCCATTCGCGCGGGCGCCGCGGGCGGTTCGGTCGGCGTCGTCATCGGCGGTGGCCTGCTCGGATTAGAAGCGGCCAAGGCGTTAAAGGATCTCGGGCTCACCACCCATGTGGTTGAATTTGCACCGCGGCTGATGGCGGTACAGGTCGACGACGGCGGCGGCGCCGTGCTGCGTAAAAAGATTGAAGACCTGGGAGTATTCGTACACACCGGTAAAAACACACAAAATATCCGCGCTGGCGACCAGCACTTTCACAAAATGACCTTTGCCGACGGCAGTGAAATTGAAACCGACGTATTGCTGTTCTCCGCCGGTATTCGCCCCCAGGACGCCCTGGCCCGGGAGTTTGGCCTCGACGTGGGCGAGCGCGGCGGCATCGTCATCAATGACAACTGCCAGACCTCGGACCCCGACATTTACGCCATTGGTGAATGCGCATTGTGGGGTGGCCGCATCTACGGGCTGGTGGCGCCGGGCTACAAAATGGCTCAGGTGGCCGCCGAACATATCACCGGTGGCAGCAAAAACAGTTTTACCGGTGCGGATATGAGCACCAAACTGAAATTAATGGGGGTCGATGTGGCCAGCATTGGCGACGCCCACGGCAACACGCCGGACTGCCGCGCCTATACCTACATTGATGGCAGCGATGAAATTTACAAAAAAATTGTGGTCGACAAAGCCGGCAAGCGCCTCCTTGGCGCCGTGCTGATTGGCGATGCCACCGACTACGGCAACCTGCTGCAACTGGTGCTCAACGATATCCCCCTACCGGCATTCCCGGATGCTCTAATACTGCCTCAGCGGAACGGCAGCGGCGTCACCGGCCTCGGCGTGGAAGCACTGCCCGACGGCGCGCAGATCTGCTCCTGCAATGATGTCAGCAAAGGCGCATTGTGCACTGCCATCGCCGACGGCGCGACCACCCTCGGCGAGCTTAAATCCTGCACCAAAGCGGGCACCAGTTGCGGTGGCTGTAATGCGCTGGTTGGCCAGGTACTCAACGCCGAACTGGAAAAAATGGGCCTCGAAGTGAGCACCGATATTTGTGAACACTTCCCCTACTCCCGCCAGGATCTCTATCACCTGGTGCGCGTCGAGGAGATAAAAACCTACTACGATTTGCTCGACAAACACGGCACTGGTCGCGGTTGCGACATCTGTAAACCGGCGGTGGCGTCCATTCTTGCCTCCTGCTGGAACGACTACGTGCTGGAACCGAAACATGCGGGCCTGCAGGACACCAACGACCGTTACCTGGGTAATATGCAGAAAAACGGCACCTACTCCATTGTGCCGCGCATCGCCGGTGGCGAAATCACCCCGGACAAATTGATCGTCCTCGGCGCCGTGGCAAAAAAATACCAGCTCTACACCAAGATCACCGGCGGCCAGCGTATCGATCTATTCGGTGCACGTCTGGAGCAGTTGCCGGAAATTTGGCGGGAATTGATTGACGCCGGTTTTGAAACCGGTCACGCCTACGGCAAAGCGCTACGCACCGTCAAAAGCTGTGTCGGTAGCACCTGGTGCCGCTACGGTCAGCAGGACAGCGTCGCCCTGGCGCTGGAAGTTGAGCACCGCTACAAGGGGCTGCGCTCGCCACACAAAATCAAGTCGGCGGTGTCTGGTTGCACCCGCGAATGCGCCGAGGCCCAAAGCAAGGACTTTGGCATTATCGCCACGGAAAAAGGCTGGAATCTGTACGTGTGCGGCAATGGCGGCATGAAACCCCGTCACGCGGACCTGTTCGCCACCGACCTCGACAAACAAACGCTCATTAAATATGTCGACCGCTTTCTGATGTTTTACGTGCGCACGGCGGATCGCCTGCAACGCACCTCCACCTGGTTGAACAATATGGAGGGTGGTCTGGATTACCTGCGCGAGGTGGTCATCGAAGACTCCCTGGGGATCTGCGCGCAACTGGAAGCGGAGATGGCGCAAATTGTCGGCACCTACCAGTGCGAATGGAAAACCACCATCGAAAACCCGGAGAAATTAAAAATGTTCCGCCCCTTCGTCAACAGCGACAAGGGCGACAGCAATATTATTTTCGTCGAAGAACGCGGTCAGATTCGCCCCGCCCAGAAACTGGAAATCATCAATGCTGGCGCCGATAAATCTGCTGTCACCAGGAAAGAACAGGTACCCGCATGACAGACCTGAGTAAAGCGCAGGGCACAGCGGCCGACCGCGCCATCTGGGTGCCGGTTTGTCGTGTCACGGACATTCCCTTTGATGCGGGTATTGCCGCGTTGATTAACGAAAATACGCCGCAGGAAACCCAGATCGCCCTGTTCCGACCGCTAGACTCGGACACCGTTTACGCGATTAGCAACTTCGATCCCTTTAGCGAGGCCAATGTGCTCGGTCGCGGTATTTTGTGCAGCATCGGTGAGCAACTGGCCGTGGCTTCGCCCGTACTCAAACAGCACTTTAGCCTGACCACCGGCCAGTGTTTTGAAGACGCAGACGTTTTTATTACTACCTATCCCGTCAGAGTCAACGACGGCACGGTGTTTGTGGATATTTCCACCTCGCTGGAGGCCATGTGAAATATTCCTATTACACCGCGGACGTCTTTACCAGTCAGGTATTTCAGGGCGCGCAAATTGCGGTGTTCCCCGCAGCCAGCGACCTGTCGGACGACCTGATGGCCTTAATGGCCCGGGAGTTGAATCTGTCGCAAACCGTCTTTGTCATGGGCAGTGTCTCCAGCGCAGCCGACCAGCCGCCGCTGTTTCGCCTGCGTATTTTTAGTCCCAGCGGGGAAATTGATTTTGCCGGCCATCCCATGCTGGCCGCAGCCCGCGTGCTGGTAGAAACCGGACATATTGATTTAGCGACTAACAGCGCTACGTTGGCATTTCGCCAGAACACCGGCGACATTGCCGCCAACCTCACCCAACGGGACGGCAAACCCCTGTTTGTGCAGTTCACCCTGCCCGCGAATCCGGTGGTCGACCGCTATACGCCGACCGAAGCGGAGCTGGCGCGTCTGCTGGGTATTGATGAGCGCGACATCGACACCCACACCTATCGCACCCGCCTGGTGTCAGTCAACTTCCCCTATCTGATGGTGCCCCTGGTTTCCCAGCAGGCAGTGCGTAAGGCGCGTTTCAGCCTCGACGCCTGGAGCCAGTCCAGCGCACCCGCCATGGCCGCCCAGGAAATTTTTATCTTCAGTAACCGCACCGTTTATCAGGAAACCGACTTTCATGGACGTTTAGTTGGCCCCGGCATCGGCGCCAACGAAGACCCGCCCATCGGCTCGGTGATGCCCTGCTTTGCCGGTTATCTCGGCAGTCACGAACATATGCGCGAAGGCACTTACACCTTCACCATCGATCGCGGCACAGATAAAACCCGGCGCAGTGTGTTGCACATTGAAATGGACCACCACAGCGACAAACCCTCCACGCTGCGAGTCGGCGGCGAAGTGGTGCTGGTGGGTGAATGCACACTGAACATCGAGAGCCACTGATATGTTGTTTGGTCGCCCGCGCAAAAACCCCATTATTATCGCCGACAAAAAAGTCAGCGACTGGACTTATGCCACCTGCGGCTACTGCTCC
>JBFIEE010000002.1:0-111829 GCA_041603535.1 Porticoccaceae bacterium | reverse complement strand
GTGTAGCGCCAGATACTTGCCCAGAAGTCCTCGCCATGCTCGACGGACCAATGGTGCAATTGCTGGTAATTTTCAAAGGCAACACCGTATTCGCCTTCGATAAAGCGAATGTAGTCGATCATATTGGTCTGGTTGATATGTTCCGCGCTGGGCTGCCACAGTGGTTTAGCCATGGGGTATCTCGGTAGGGCGGAAACGCGGTAGCGGCGCGGCGTGCTGGCAAGCCATACTTGCTGGTGAAGCGGTTTGAATGGAACGATTTGTCCCGTCGATGAAACGATTTACCACCAGCACGGATTTAGCAATTGCCCTCACCCGGGGGTCTACTCGTCCAGGTATTCAAAAACGCGGACCACCTTACGTGCCCCTCGGGTGTTACTGGCCACGCCGGTGATCAGATCTGCTTCGCCGCGCGTTACCAGACCCATCAGGTAGACCACACCATTTTCCGTGACAACCATGACCCGGGTGCTTTCAATATCGCGGTTTGCCAGTAGTTTGCTTTTTACTTTGGTGGTCAGCCAGTTATCGTTGGTGCGGGCCAGCAAGGTGGTCGCACCCTGGATTTGCAATTCGTTGTAGACCTGCCTGACACCGCGGAAGTCCCGCGCTGTTTCGCCAGCCAGCGAACGCATTTCAGTCGACGGCACTTCGCCAGTCAGCAGGACTACTTTGTTGTGGGTATGTACATTGACATGGGCGGCATCCAGTTGCGGATGGGCCTTTTTAATGTTGACTGAGATGAGGGTGTTCATCTGCCAGTCGTCGATATCAGTACCCAAAGATGTTCTGCCGGGATTCGGTCTTATGGGTTCGCTGGTCACTGCGTTGATCGTGTTGGCGCATCCGACAACCACGGTAACGATGCCGGTTAGTAGCAGGCCAGGCCAGATTTTTGCCATCAGAGTGCTCCTCCAAACAGATTGCTTTCGATGAGTTCGCAAAGACAAAACAATGTCAGCAGATGAATTTCCTGAACGCGGTAAGGGTTGTCATTATTAACGTAGAGTTCCACGTCTGATTTCCTTAATTGATGAGCAATGGGTTCGTGGCCGGGTGCTGTTAGCACGATTATATCGAGTCCACATTGTTGTGCGGTGACTATTGCGGACAAAAGTGAATGCGTGGGCTGGCCGGGACTGATGGCGACCAGTATGTCCTGCCTGGCGCCCAGGGCGCTAATCTGGTTGCTGAACAGGCCTTCGGGGATATTGCGGTTGTGAAAGCTTTGGCTCAAGACCAGTGCAGGCAGACCGGGTCGTTCCAGTCGCTGTCCGTGGAGCATGCAGTGCGCCAGCGTACTGGCCAGCGGCGCTGACATACCTTCGGCGCAGATCAATACCTTGCCACCCCGTAACAGACAGTCGGTGAGCAGCGTAGCAGCGTGGGCCAGCGGCAGGGTAAGTGAATCAGCATGCTCAATTTTAGCTTCAATGCTCTGGTGAAAGTGATTGTCAATCAGATCCTCCATGGTTGCATCCGTGTTGATCGGCCAGGTCTCCGTCACCAGCCTGTACCACCGCCAAAGGCGTCTCTGATCCATTGAGCGGAAACGTCAGGGGGATTTTCGTGTTGCGCGGTCAGGAATATGGCATAAAAACGACAGGGTCTTGAATCACCTATTTTTTCCCTCTGCAGGTAGTGTTGCGACGCCCGTAGAATGCGCTGTTGTTTTTGTGGCGTGATGCTTTCGTTTGGCGTGCCAAAAGAGCTGTTGCTGCGCAGGCGAACTTCGACAAATACCAGGGTATTGCCGTCCTCGGCAATGATGTCAATTTCACCCTGGCGCGTGCGGTAGTTGCGTGCGCGAATGGTGAGTCCGTTGCGACGGAGTAAGTCGCAGGCTTGTTGCTCCGCGGCGGCACCACGTGACTCCACAGATTGTCGCGTCATCACTACTCCTGTTGTATCAGCGGCGCAGGTCGAACCTTGTTGTTCTTGAATTCGCCCCACGGTTGGCTGCGTTTAACAAGGTTGCCAGGGGCAACGCTGAGGGTGCCGGTGTGGCCGAAAAACTGGGCATCGGGGGCTGCACCCATCAGTGTAATCCGCTGATGTAACTGGTAAGCATCAATGCCAAGAGCGTAGAGGTGTCGGTAGGCGGACTGCAGGCTGTCATCGGGTATCAAACGGTCTGTCACCGTACCCGGCAGCGTCCAGGGCATGGCGCTAAAGCGAATACCCTCAAGATCTCTGTTGCCGCTCGGGTCTTCAATGCCGGTATACAAATGTGACGTTGCATAAACCGGTAAATCATGGGCGTAGAAAAAATCCAGAGTGGGTTTAATTGAGCGGCCCTGCTCGGGTTGTGCGACCATGAATATCATATCGATATCCTGGCGACGATGAACTTTGGACGCAATATTTTTTCCCAGAGTTCGTTGCAGTTTGGCGGCGCGAGTTTCGCTGTGATCAATCAACAACGCTGGTTTTAAGATACTGGAAAAGTCGGACAGTGTCAGCGAGTATGGGGTGGTTGAAACGGTCGTGCCGCCACGGGCCAGCCAGTCTTCTGTAAAGCTTTCGCGAGCTTTGTCACCCCAGCTCGTCGCCGGGGTTATCAACAGGGCGGAGCGACGTCCTTCCAGCCACGCACGTTGTGCTACCTGCTGCGCCTCGTCGACAACGGATAAACCGAATTGATACAAATTGGCGTGGCTAATACCGCCAGCAACGGTGTTCGCTGAGATTCCGGTTTCGGTATCGAGATAATTCAGCGCGAGCACGGGTATCGGGAGATCGTCGAGAGCGGCCAGTTCGGCAAGATCTTCCTTGCGCAACGGTCCAATCACAATTTCGGCAGCGTCGGCAATGGCCTGCTGGTAAAGGGCGGTGATATTTTGTTTCGCGGTGTCGTAAATACGTATGGAAGGGGTTTGTGCGCCATTGGCCAGATTGTCGTAGTAGGCTGCCAGAAAACCGTTGCGGATGACCGTTCCCGCCTGGCCGTAGTTGCCGCTCAGGGGCAGCAGTAGCGCTATGCGGGCCGGTAATGCAGTCGTGGCGGCCTGCTCGGTACGTCCGAGGCTCGGTGGCGGGAAAAATATTGCCGGGTGGGCGGGCCATTGTGCTCGCCACTGGTTTATATGCTCTTGCTGAACACGCACATCGCCGAGACTCTGTCGGGTCGCCAGGGCGAGCTGGTACCAGCCTCGCAACTCCATGCCCTTGGCATCGGTAGCACGGTGTAGCAAAGTGTTGTCCGGCGCCTGGCTGAGTATCTGCCAGATTTTTGCGTGGGTCTTGTTGATGGCGTCGGGTTCTTTCAGCAGTCGCGATAGCTCGACATACTCAACCACCGCCGCATCCTCCTCGCCGAGCAGGGAAAATAGATCGCCGCGGTCGCGGCGCAGGCTAATTTGTGCTGACTCAGGCAGCGTGGGGAGAGCAGCCATCAAGGGTGCGCCGGTCAAGTGTTCACGCGCGCGGAAATGATCGTTACTGGCCAACAAAATGCGGGCATAAAGTAACGTGTATCGCGCTAAAGCTTCTGCCGGTAGCTGTTTGCTGTCGAGTCCCCGTAGAATCTCTTCAGCCCGCGATCGGTCGTTAAGATCGACATATTTTTGTGCGGCGTTGAGCAGATGGATTTCCTTGGCGGGCGATGCGCTGGTGCTGGCAGCCTGCAACGATTTTTCAGCCTGCTGAGCCAGCAATTGCTCGGTGCTGTATGCTTGCTGTGCCGGTGGTATGGACTGCTCTGCGCAACCAGCCAGAACGAGTGCTGCCAGAATGAGAAAAACGTAGTTAACACTTAATTTTAAGGGCATCTTGTATCTATGGCCGGGACATTGTTTGTAGTGGCGACGCCAATTGGCAATCTGGGCGACATGGTACCCCGCGCCATAGAGATACTCCAGAACGTTGATCTGATTGCCGCGGAGGACACCCGTCGCAGTAGTCAGTTGCTGAAGCAGTTTAATATCGCCACCAGGCTGATTTCTTATCACGACCATAGCAACACTGCGAAAGTCGACCAGGTTCTTGAGGTGCTCAGGCGTGGTGATAATGTCGCCTTGATCAGCGATGCTGGGACGCCGCTGATTTCAGACCCCGGTTATCGCCTGGTTCGCAGAGCACTGGATTTAGACTGTACCGTTAGCCCGGTTCCTGGCCCCTGCGCGGCGATGGCGGCACTCAGTGCCGGGGGCCTGCCCAGTGATCGTTTTGTCTTTGAAGGCTTCTTGCCAGCTAAAACAACACAACGACAAAAAGCCTTGCAGTTACTTATTAAAGAGCCACGCACCTTGATTTTTTACGAGGCCCCGCATCGCATTCAGGACACAATAAGGGATCTTTGCGATATTTTCGGCGGTGATAGAGAAGCCGTACTGGCCCGCGAGCTGACCAAAACCTATGAAACGATTTTGAGCGGATCGCTGGCCGAGCTGGATGAGAGGGTTAAAAGCGATACGAATCAGCAACGTGGAGAAATTGTGCTCCTGGTGCATGGCTTTGCCGGAGTTGCGCAGAGCGAAGAAGATAGTGAACAGGAGCGGGTGTTAAATGTTTTGCTTGAGGAGTTACCGGTAAAACAGGCCGCCAGTCTTGCGGCTCGAATTACCGGCGGTTCAAAAAACAAGTTGTATCAAATGGCAGTCGCACAGCAAATGACCAGTGATTAGCTAACAGTAGTAGGTGTGATGTCTACCGTATAAAAATCGCAGTAAAAAAGGGAGGGAATTTTCATTCCCTCCCTCAAAGACTTCCTCTAACTATCTGGTGAAAATATCCTATACCAGTGTGTAGTCAGACAACTACATAAGTGCCTATCAAACGAGGCAAGTATTGGTGTCGTCCAGAGGTCAATGGTCCTCTGAATCCGGAATGCCATCGTTGTCGTCATCCGGGTCGCAGGCATCATCAATGCCGTCGCCATCAGTGTCGCCTACGTTGGTGTCAACCGGGCAGCTGTCTACGTTATCGTTAATGCCATCACCGTCGGTGTCTGCAAGGCAGGGGTCTGTGCGTACTTCATTGGTACAGGCTTCGGCATGATCCGCCAGGTTGTCACCGTCATTGTCGGCATCAAAACCAAACTCACTCGGATCTCGCACTGCTGCAATACACAGTTGATTGGAGCTTAGAGGATCTAACAGCTCACCGGTAGCGGGATTTGTTGCAAGTTCACCCGTAGCTGGATCAAGCAAGGTCGCAACCGCACCTTTGTTTAGGTAGAGCGCACCGCATGAAGTCGGAGCAAAGGTGGTCTCTCTGTGACCTTTTCCTGGGCTTTCTCTCATCTCAACCGTAACTTCGAGGGTTTCACTATTGCTCGCAGGTTCCCAATTCAGGCCGGTGTCGCTATGACAGTTCTTGCCAGCTTTACCGCCGCGAGAGACATCAGTTTCGCCTGAAGCATCACTGAAATCGGTTTCTCCACCGCAACCCAGTGGCAGATCGGTACCATCTGCATTTATCGCGGTCACCACGGATTCAGCCGGAGCACGATCTGTAATTATCGCATCGTAATCTGCTGGGCCGTTGTAGTTGATCTCCCAAACATATTCAGTAGTCACGGCTTGTTTGAGTGCAATCACTGCATCAATTTCGCCGTCACCATCAGCATCGGGACCTTTGGTAATAGTCTTCATGAATTGTTCTACTTCGGTCACTTCTCCCAAAAAGGTCATACCGTCAATCGTTTGGCCAAATGCTCCGAAAGGCTGTACGGGGACTCCTTGCTGAACACCAGCCAAGTTAAATGGCGTTATGTTACCGCCTTGTGAGCCAACCCAGAGTATTTCGCTGACCGGATCCCAGGCCAGTGCGCCGGCATTGCCGAGGCCGACAAGTGAAAACACTGAGGTGAATATATTGGTGCCCGGATCCCAGGTACCGATTTTTTTTCCGCTCCATTTAGATATCCATATCTCCCCGTTGATCAGTGCCATCCCCACCACATCGGTTTGTGGAAAACTTGTTCCGATTTGCACACCCGTGACCGGATCAATTTCCCGGATTACATCAGCGTAATGCGCGTGATAAAACTTCGCAGTACCGTCGCCCTGAGGAACAAAGAGCATTTCCTCGTTGCAACAGCCGCTATTTGGAATCCCCGGCGCGGCGACAGAACTGATCAAGACGCCATCAAAGCTCACAGTATTCAGCGGGTTTGCACCAGGTGTACCAGCCAATAGCTTGCCGTCCGCATCCGCCATACCGTTAATCAGGAAATCCGTACAGATGACCTCGACATTGGTCACCAGCGACCCGTTGGTAGTTACTTTACCCAGCCGGTCAATCCCCGCCCCGCCCCCAGCAGAGGGGCCACAGGCCAAACCTCCAGCAAAATCTTCAATGTCTGCCGCCATAAACAGGGTGCCAGCCGTTGCCGGGGGCGATGTGATCGTGAAGAGTATTGTCAGAATGCTTAACGCGCTTATCTTGAATATAGAATCTTTCCTTAATATGTTTTTCATTGTTTTAGAGAGCCTCTTCCTTAGGTTGTTATACATATTTAAATATTCCATGAGTTGCACTTAATAATTCGGCGCTGGTAGACATCAGGTGCTCTGCAGATGGATTGAGCGTTCTAACAAATACCGGCGCGGAATGGGTTTTGCTTTTTTGAGCTTTCCTCCTGTTGAGTAGCAAATTGTTGAGTAAGAAACGGTAAACTAGATAGTGATGTGCAGATCTGCCCCGCGCTCAAATATTCGACGAAGTTTGACGAAATTACTTTGACTAGAATCAAAAAATAAAAGTTTGACTTGCATTTCCAAGATAGAGGGGTGCCGCTGCAAAAGTATGAAATAGGTTTATTTTCCGGACAAAAGGTCATAATCTAAGACGAGCGGTACATGCAGCGAGTAATGTAAGTGTATTCCAGCGCAATACGTCTATTTGAGGGCATGCTTGTGTTCTGTAATTTGCTGGAAGGCCAGCCGACCAAGTCTTTATGGTGCCGGTTTCGTACTGCAGGATGTGAATTGAGTAAGGAGATAAGTTTGCATCAGTTATAGAATTTGCTGGGGGGCATGTGTTTAAACTTATTCGGTGTCATTCACCTTTAGCCAGGCAACTATAGCCTGACCGATCTCATCCGGCGAGTCTTCCTGAATAAAATGGCTGCCCTTGACGGTTACTTCAGTCTGATTTGGCCAGCTCCGACAGAATTCCCTTGCCGCGCCGCGTAAAATCGCACCGGGGTCCGCATTGATAAATAACTTGGTGAGGTCACTTTGCTGTAACCAGGCGCCGTAATTATTGACGATATTCACGACATCCTCGGGTTCCCCTGCGAGAGGGATTTGTCGTGGCCAACTCAATGTTGGGCGGCGGTCCTCGCCCGGTTTGAGAAACGGTTTGCGATAGCTGGCCATTTCTTCATCGGATAGTTTGCGCATGATTGCGCCGGGTAGCACCTGTTCGATAAATGTATTGTTTTTCAGCACCATTTCCTCGCCGTCCGGCGAACGGAAGCCTTCAAAAACAGGGCGAATAGAACGGGGCCACTCGTCCCAGGAGAGGGGCTTTACCACTGCTTCCATGTAGGCGATACCCTTGACGGCGTCGCGATGGCGATTAGCCCAGTCAAAGCCGAGTGCTGAACCCCAGTCGTGCACCACCAGGGTGACGTTATGGGTGACGCCCAGTTTACTCAGCAGGGCATCCAGAAACTCGCGGTGCTCGACAAAGCGATAGCTGTCATGACCCGATGGCGATAATTTGTCTGAGTCGCCCATGCCGATAAGATCCGGCGCGATACAGCGGCCCAGCTTTTCGCAATAAGGTATGATGTTGCGCCATAGATAGGACGATGTTGGGTTGCCGTGGAGAAAGACGATGGGGTCGCCGCTACCCACTTCCACGTAGCTCATTTTGTAGCCGTTAACAGCCACATTTTTCTTTTTGTAGGGCATCTGTGCAGAAATCATGGGTCACGCCTCCCGATCATTTTGATTTTTAGGGGACTGATTGTTACTCGGCAGTTGCCCGGCAACCATACCATTGTCTCGAGTCTTCCCAGTAGTAGCGTAAGGAGTATGGACTATATATGACTATTGATAAATTAATCGCCCTGTTGACCCTGGAGCGCCTCGAGGTGAATTTGTTTCGTGGTTTTAATCAGGATATCGGCTCGCCCAATGTCTTTGGCGGACAGGTGCTCGGGCAGGCCATGGCAGCGGCATCAGCCACCGTTGAAGACCGCGCAATACATTCTTTCCACGGTTATTTTTTACGCCCTGGGGACAAGGCTTCGCCGATTGTTTACGACGTGGACCTTATCCGCGATGGCGGTAGTTTTACGACGCGTAGAGTTGTTGCGATCCAGCATGGCAAGGCGATTTTCAGTGCGTCAATGTCGTTTCAGCGAGGCGAGGAAGGTTTGTCTCATCAGTGCGAGATGCCGGTCGCGCCGCCCCCCGAAAGTTTGTCATCGGAGCAGGAAATCAGGATTTCCATGGCTGAAATGTTGCCGGAGGATCAGCGCGAGTTTTTTGTCAGTGATCGCCCCGTTGAGATGCGCCCCGTGCAACCGGAAGAGCTCTGGTCGGCAGACAGTCATCCGCCTGAGCAGATGTTCTGGATGCGATCCATGTCCGCGGTTGAAGTACCCCTCGCTCTACATCAGGCCATCCTGGCGTACAGTTCTGACTTTTATTTAATGGGCACTGCGCTGCGGCCCCACGGTAAACAATTTATTCGTGGTGAAATGCAATCGGCCAGCCTTGACCATGCGATGTGGTTTCATCGACCCTTCCGCATTGATGAATGGTTGTTGTATGTGATGGATAGTCCCACGGCTTCGGGTGGCCGTGGGCTCAATTTCGGCAAGATTTACACCCGCGACGGTGTGTTGGTGGCCTCCTGCGCCCAGGAGGGGCTGATCCGTGTCCTAAGCTCGGAGGCGAAGTAAAAATCGGTTTTTAAATGGCAGCGGGTAGTTTCTCCGATGACTTGTTGGTCGGTGTGAGAAGGTTGTTGGCCAGTGTGTGAAAAAAGACCGGCGCAATGTCCACGCCGGCCAGGTGCTGAGCGTTGGGGCTGGCAAGTAGTCGTACTAATACTTGCCCGACGTAGAAAAGAACTTTTTCGGATTGGCAACCATCATGGTATTGATGTCAGCCTGGCTGACCCCAGCTTCGGCTAAAGCGGGCAGGACATCCCTTGGCACGTGCTCGTAACACCAGTTGGGGGCAAATTTTTCGATGTATTCGCCGTCAAAGAAATCCTGGAAGCTGCAGGAGTCATGAGAAATGACCATTTGCCCGGCATAACCCTTTGCGCACAGCGTGGCTACGGTTTGTACGCGCTTGTCGGTGGGGAGATAAGCTTCCAGCCCAAAGCGATCCATGCCGATAAAACAACCGCTGGCCAGTATTCCTTCGAGGTAAGCAATGTCTGTGGAGTCGCCTAGATGGCCAATGACCACACGGCTCATATCGACACCAAACTCCTTGAAGGCGGCGACCTGATCCCGGGCCGAGGAATTGGCGACCGTGGTGTGGGTAGAAATAGGCGTACCGGTTTCCCGATGTGCCAGCGCGGAGGCTTTCAATAGTTTTTTGTTAAAGTCATCAACGCCGGTGTGGTCGGTGGCGCACTTGATAATAGCCGCTTTAATACCGGTATCCAGAATCCCTTTGGTGATATCGCGAATCATGTACTTTGACAGGTATTCAGCATCCCAGCCGTGCATCCAGGGCTCCTCTGTCCAGTAAAAACCGGTAGGGCAAATGACATTCACACCGGTTGCTTCCGATACGGCGAGGATCGAATGGATATCGCGGCCGAGGTTGATCGGCGTTAGATCGACGATAGTCCTGACGCCTCGTTCCTTGGCCTTGTTTAGAGAGGTGACAGCTTTTGGGACTTCTTTTTCTATATCGACGTAGTCGTCGTAGTTGGCACGCATATCCCAGTCGGCGATGATGATATGTTCGTGCATGAGGCACATGCCGATATCTTCAACGTCGATGGGTCCCGTAGCGGTTTCTACTTTTGGCATGTGGGTACTCCTGCAGGTCGTGGTTAGTTATATGTGGCGGTTGGTGGTTTAGTTATCGCAAAGCCGTAAGCAAACTTGCCACGGGTCAAGGTCGGGCAACGCGTTTTTAGTCGGCTGATAGTAGTTTATTTTTTTAGCGGGTAGAAGCGCCTTTATTTATTGGTAATCGGTTTATCGGCAATAGCCCAGGCCGTTACCGGTAGCGGGGATTCGTGATAACCTGCGCCCCGGGAGTCGGCCGAGCAGTCGCTGGCCCGGTAACTCGCTGGTTCCATATTGGGCTGGTGGGGCCGGGACGGAGGAAAGTCCGGGCTCCATAGGGCAGAGTGCCAGGTAATGCCTGGGGGGCGCGAGCCTACGGAAAGTGCCGCAGAAAATATACCGCCTAAGCAGTTCGCTGCCGGTAAGGGTGAAATGGTGCGGTAAGAGCGCACCGCGCGGCTGGCAACAGGCGTGGCAGGGTAAACCCCACTCGGAGCAAGACCAAATAGGAATCCAATGGTGCGGCCCGTGCCGGATTCGGGTAGGTTGCTTGAGGTGCGCGGCGACGCGCATCCCAGATGAATGACTGTTCACGACAGAACCCGGCTTACAGGCCGACTCCCGCTTTACTGCCACCGCTCGTCTCTGGAGCCGGCGGCAGACAAGTTGACCCTGAGCCCAGGGTGAGACGATTAAGCGCTTAAATTCTTAAATAAGTCCATCAATAGATCAAATCGATCTTTTTCTTAAGCAATTACTTTAGGTTTGTAAGTTATTCCTCTGTTTTAGATTAAAAATCCTTAATTCCATATTTTGGCCATTTTCCCAGCTTTTACTATCTTTGCTCAATACCTCGGTATTTCCACGCAAATGCCTGCACTTTCTAGTGTTTTTTGCCTGATTGTTACCTTGACTTTGACTACTTTGGGAATATAGTGTCGATTAGTGGGTAGAAGTGGGTCAAAGTGGATGATCCCGCAGAAAATCCCATCTCGCAAAACAATAAATGGGGTCTTCGGTGTTTCGAGGCAGCAACGAAATCAACATGGATACCAAAGGCCGGATGGCAATGCCGGCACGGTATCGCGACGTGTTGGCCGCGACCTGCAACAATTGCCTGGTGGCGACCATTGATACCCAGGAGCAATGCCTGTTCATGTACCCGCTGCCTGTGTGGGAAGGTATTGAGGCTCAGATCGGTGGGTTGTCAACGTTTAATCCTGATACTCGTCGCCTACAACATTTATTGATCGGTCACGCCCGTGACCTGGAGCTAGACGGCAGTGGCCGTATCCTCATACCAACTGAGCTGCGAGCTTACGCGCAACTGGACAAAAAGATAATGCTGGTGGGTCAAAACCATCGGCTGGAGCTGTGGAACCTGGATATCTGGAATAGTCGGCGTGAGACCTGGTTGAAAGAAGCTGCGGGCGAGCTGGTAATTCCGCCCGAAATACAATCTCTGTCCCTTTGAGGGGTGACCGGTGACATCTGCAAGCACTGATGCCCATACCACTGTGTTACAGCGTGAGGCAGTCGCGGCTCTGGTGACCGACCCGGAGGGGTTTTATGTCGACGGCACGTTTGGTCGCGGCGGTCACAGCGCGGAAATTCTTGCCAGATTGTCTGACAGTGGCAGATTGTTGGCCGTTGACCGGGATCCGGAGGCCTGTGCTCAGGCGCGTCTTCGCTTCAAAGAGGATGCGCGCTTTACCATTGAGCAGGGTTCGTTTTCTGAGCTCAGGCTGATGGTGCAAAAACATTGTGGGATCGGCGAAGTGCTGGGCGTGCTGCTTGATCTAGGTGTGTCCTCGCCGCAACTTGATAATGCGGAGCGGGGTTTTAGTTTTCTGCAGGATGGGCCGCTGGATATGCGCATGGATCCGGGCCGAGGACAGAGCGCTGCGCAGTGGCTGGCGCTGGCCAGCGAAGATGAAATCGCCCGTGTACTGAAAGATTACGGTGAAGAAAAGCACGCACGGCGCATGGCGCGGGCCATTGTCGCTGCGCGCAGCGAGACCCCGATTACGCGAACGGGTCAGTTGGCTGAAATTGTCGCTGCGGCGAACCCGACCTGGGAAAAGCATAAACATCCGGCCACTCGATCATTTCAGGCGATCAGGATTTTTATTAATCGCGAGCTGGAGGAGCTCCAGTTATTGCTTGATAGCGTACTCGATGTCCTTGCGGTCGGGGGAAGACTGGTGGTGATTAGTTTTCACTCGCTGGAGGATCGCATCATCAAGCGCTTCATTCGCGGTCACGAACGCCCCGTTTTTCCGAAAGGGCTGCCGTTGCGAGACAGTGAAATTATACGGCGCCTGCGTTCCGTGGGGCGCTCGACAAAGGCTGGTGAGGTGGAAATACGCGCCAATCCGCGGGCCCGAAGCGCGGTGATGCGAGTGGCCGAGAAGCTCGTATGACGCGGACCAATGATGCTGGAACAATTGCAGGCCTGCGTGTTTCACGCGTGATACCCCTGGTGTGGGCGATGACGTTGCTGACGGGTTTGGCGGTGGTTTACAGCAGTCATCAATGCCGTTTGTTGTATAGCGATGTGGCAGTTCTGGAGCAGGAAAAAAATCGTCTTGAAGTGGAATGGGGGCAATATTTACTTGAAGAAAGCTCCCTGGCGTCATTGCAGCGCATTGAGACCCTGGCCAGGGAAAACCTTGGCATGCAGGTGTCGACGCTGGAGCACATCGTAATGGTCAGGCCATGAAATCGGCGCCGCGCAACAGGTTTAACGGTGGATCTCCGCTTGCGGGGGTAAAGTCCGGCGCCCGCTTACTGGGGGTATCTCGTTGGCGTTACCGGCTTCTCCTCGCGGGCCTTGTTACTTTGCCGTTGATGGCTGTTTGGCAGGTGGCGAAATTGCAGGTGATGCCGGATGTGGATCGTGGCTTCCGATTTTTACAGAATCAGGGTGATGCGCGTACTGTCCGTACCGAGGTGATTCCTGCTTATCGCGGCGTGATTACCGACCGACGGGGAGAACCTCTGGCAATAAGTACCCCGGTGGTGTCGCTATGGGCTAATCCGCAGGTACTGCAGTTGAACGACGATAATCTGGTGCCGTTAGCGCGCCAGCTGGATGTCCAGCCGCAGCTGCTATCGAGGCGCATTGCCGCCTACGCGGACAAGGAATTTGTTTACCTGTCCCGCCAATTGACGCCGGATGAAGCTGAGGCGGTGCTGAGTCTCGGCATTGATGGTATTTACAAGCAGGTTGAGTACAAGCGCTACTACCCTGCTGCCGAGGTCACCGCGCAGCTGCTCGGCTTTACCAATGTTGATGACGCTGGTCAGGAAGGGATGGAGCTGGCATTTAATCGGTCTCTGTCGGGTCGTCCGGGCGCCAGGCAGGTGCTCAAGGATCGCAGAGGGCGAGTGATTAAGGAATTGCAGTTGCTGCGCAGTGAAGAGCCGGGTAGGAATCTGGCGTTGAGTATTGATTTGCGTCTCCAGTATCTGGCCTACCGGGAATTGAAATCAGCAATCAGTCGTTTTAGCGCCGCCTCCGGCTCGATAGTCATACTCGACGTGTCAACGGGTGAAGTGCTGGCGATGGTCAATCAGCCGTCCTATAACCCAAATGATCGCGGGCGTCTGGATACGGCGGCGATGCGTAATCGGGCGGTCACTGACCTTATCGAGCCGGGTTCCGTGATGAAGCCCTTGACCATGGTTGCAGCGCTTGAGAGCGGTAAATTCACGCCGGACACCATCATTAACACCAGCCCCGGTTCGGTGCGCATTGGCTCAAAAACGTTTGTCGATCCGGTCAACTACGGCCCGCTTGATATTGCGGGTATTCTGACCAAGTCCAGTCAGGTAGGTACCACCAAAGTGGCGATGGAACTGGAGCCAGAGAATATTCGTGGGGTGTTTGAGCGCGTTGGCCTTGGCCAGAGTCCGGGGACGGGTTTCCCGGGGGAAAGCCCCGGCATGTTGCCGAACAACTCGCGATGGCGTCCGGTTGAGCGAGCCACGATGGCGTTTGGCTACGGTATGACCGTGACGCCTTTGCAGGTGGCGATGGCCTACGGCGTGTTGGCTAACGGTGGTGTGAAAAAGCCGGTGTCCCTGCTCAAACTAGCGGATCAGGACGACAACGGGCACGTTGTTGGGGAGCGGGTGATAGACGAGTTGATCGCTGCAGATGTACGCGAGATGCTCACGGCTGTGACACAAAAAGGCGGTACTGGTACCCGAGCTGCGATTCCGGGTTACCAGGTTTCCGGTAAAACTGGCACCAGTCACAAAGTTGGTGCGGGCGGTTACCAGAAGGATCGATACATTTCGTTGTTTGCCGGCATGGTGCCTGCTGACGCGCCACGTCTTGTCACGGTCGTAGTAATCAATGACCCGCGCAGCGAACAGTATTTCGGCGGGCTGGTTGCCGCGCCGGTGTTTGCAAAGGTCACCACCGATGCCCTGAGGCTACTCAACATACCGCCCATGCTGGAGGAGGTCGATGAGAGCCACCAGGTGGTCGAAGTCCCGAAGCGTCACCCCGGCGTGAGTAATCGCAATAACGTGTTGGTCAAAAAGCCGGCGGCTGGGCGAGGTGGCGCGACGTGATGGCGGCGCAGATGAGTGATTCGAGTATGTCGCTGGCTCAGTTGCTGGGCGCAGAAACGCTGCCGGGTTTCATGGCGCCGCTGAAGGTGAGTGGTCTGCAAATGGATAGTCGAAAAATCAGGCCTGGCGATTTGTTTATAGCGGTGCCGGGCGTTGGCGGTGGCAGCGCTGCCAGCGGCAACCAGGCGGTCAGGAGCGATGGTCGCGCCTACATCGATCAGGCAGTCGCCGCAGGGGCAGTGGCGGTCATTGCGGAACAGGAGGGGTGGCAGGAATTTGCGTCGCGGGAATATGCTGTGCCGACCTGGCGCATCAGCGGCCTGGCTGGCAAGGTCAGTGCCCTGGCTGGACGTTTCCACGGGGAGCCCAGCCATCATATGAAGGTGGTGGGAATCACCGGTACCAACGGTAAAACTACCTGTTCGCAGCTCCTGGCGCAGTTGTTCTCCTATCTGGGTGAGTCCACGGGCGTTATCGGTACGTTGGGTTATGGGGTGCTGGAAGCCGCCACGCAGGACGCCAGCGACCGGTCAACGCCTCGTTCCGTTAGCGGATTGAGCTCCACCAGTTTAACGGCGACGGGTTTAACAACACCTGACGCAGTGTCGAGTCAGCAGATACTGGCTGATATGTACAGCCGTGGCGTCCAGCGTGTTGCCATGGAGGTCTCTTCTCACAGTCTTGACCAGGGTCGGGTCAGCGGTATTCACATGGATGGCGCCGTGTTTACCAATCTGAGTCGTGATCATCTCGACTACCATCAGACGATGGCAGAATATCTGGCTGCCAAAAACAAATTATTTCAGTTTCCCGGTCTGCAATACGCCGTTATTAATCATGATGATCCGGCTGGCAGAACACTCGCCGATGGCCTCGCCGCGTCTGTTGAGTGTTACCCGTATTCCCTTGTTGATCACGCCGCGTCACTGCATGTTACTGATGTTGAATGGTCTGCCGTTGGCGTGGTGGCGACAATTGTCACCCCATGGGGCAGTGCGCGTCTCAGCAGCGGACTGATCGGCGAATTCAACCTGAGCAATCTGTTGGCGGTCATCGGCGCGGGCTGCGCCAGTGGTTTTGCGCTGGCTGAGGTGGTTGCCGCCGCGGGCCTGTTGTCGGCAGTTGCCGGACGCATGGAGGTGATTAGCCAGGTTGGCCCGCGGGTTGTGGTTGATTACGCGCATACCCCGGATGGACTGGCGAAGGCGCTCCAGGCGCTTCGTGGTTTCGCGGGTAAAGAGCTGGCTGGCAAATTGTGGTGCGTATTTGGTTGTGGTGGCGATAGAGATAAAGGCAAGCGCCCGGAAATGGCTGCAGTGGCGGCTCGGATCGCCGATGAAGTTATCGTGACCACTGACAATCCACGCAGTGAGGCGCCGGCGGCGATAATTGATGACATTTTGGCCGGGGTGACCGGCGTGCATGACCCGGTGGCTGTGAGCACCTCATTGCGCAGAATTGACGATCGGGCTGAGGCCATTCGGTTCGCGATCGTCAATGCCGCCAGTCACGATACCGTGCTGATTGCCGGTAAGGGCCACGAAGATTATCAACTTATCAAAGGTGAGCAATTGCCATTTAGCGACTCAGCTCAGGCGCGTCTCGCATTGCGGGGCAGGGGTGAGGGCAATGACGGTGCATGAGATCACCTTGTCAGAGGCGGCAGTAGCTTACGGTGGCACCCTGTTGTTTCCCGATTGCCATTTCCAGAACGTGTCCACGGATTCTCGAACGCTGGCTGCTGGTGACCTGTTTGTCGCACTGCGCGGTGAAACCTTCGATGGTCACCTGTTTCTCAAGCAGGCCGCCACGAGAGCAAGCGGATTCGTCGTGCAATATCCGGATAAACAGCTCGATGTGCCGCAGTGGGTGGTGCCGGATACGGTGCGCGCTCTGGGCCAGCTGGCGTGCCTGGCGCGTCAGCAGTTTGCGGGACCGTTGATCGCGGTGACCGGCAGCAGCGGCAAAACGACAGTCAAGGAAATGATCGCCGCCATCGTCGGTTGCGTGGCTCCGGTATTGGCGACCCGAGGTAATTTGAATAACCATATCGGTGTTCCCAAAACCCTGTTGGCGCTACGGCCAGAGCACCGCTTTGCCGTGATCGAAATGGGTGCCAGTGCGGCTGGGGAAATCGACTATCTGACGCACCTCGCGAAACCCACCGTCGCCGTGGTCAACAATGTCATGCCTGCGCATGTTGAAGGCTTTGGTTCTATCGCCGGCGTGGCAGCAGCCAAAGGCGAGATTTATAGCGGCCTGTCGGCCAACGGCGTTGCGGTGTTAAATCTTGATGAGCGCTGGGTTGAACAATGGCAGGGTAATTTACCTTGTCTGAATACCGTGACGTTTAGTTTTGACCGGGACAATGCCGACGTTCATGCCAGTGATGTTCGTCTTGACATCCAGGGCTGTGCCGCATTCGTGTTACACATCAGGGGCAACCGGATACCGGTGCGACTGCGTGTGCCGGGGCGGCACAACGTCAATAATGCCCTGGCGGCGGCGGCCTGCGCGCTGGCCGCCGGTGTGGATCTGACAGCCATCGCCGCGGGCCTGGAAAATGTGGTAGCGGTGGCGGGGCGCATGCAATTCAAGGCCGGTATCAACGGTTGCCAGGTGATAGACGATACCTATAACGCTAACCCCGGTTCGGTGAAGGCCGCGATCGACGTATTGGCGGGCCTCGAAGGTCGGCGGATCCTGGTGCTCGGTGATATGGCCGAGCTAGGCGCTGACGCCAGACAGATGCATCGCGAAATTGGCGAATACGCCCGCGTTCGTGACATAGATGCGCTGTTAGCCATCGGTGAGTTGAGTGCCGAGACCGTCACGGGCTTCGGGTCAGGTGGCAGTCATTTTGCGGACAAAGCCGCACTTTTTGATGGCCTGATGCAGAGTCTGGACGAGGGGGTAACGGTGCTCGTCAAGGGCTCACGAAGCGCTGGTATGGAAGACCTGGTTAAGCAGATCGCGGCAGGGGGAACAGGCTGATGCTGTATTGGCTGGCTGACTATCTATCAGAATTTGTAAGCACCTTCCGGGTTTTCAGGTATCTCACCCTGCGCGCAATTTTGGGTGCGTTGACCGCGTTGTCTATATCCCTGGTGCTGGGGCCGGTGGTGATCAGACGGCTAAATGAACTACAAATCGGTCAGTCGGTGCGTAGCGATGGCCCGCAAAGCCATTTCAGTAAGTCTGGTACGCCGACCATGGGCGGCGCGCTGATATTGCTGTCGATCGTTGTCAGCACCTTGCTGTGGTCGGATCTGACCAGCCGCTACGTGTGGACTGTGCTCATGGTAACGCTGGCGTTTGGTGCGGTGGGCTGGGTAGACGATTATCGCAAGGTCGTTGCAAAGAACTCCCGGGGTTTGCCCGCTCGCTGGAAGTATCTGTGGCAATCGGTGGCGGGCATAGGCGCCGCCACATTCCTTTTCGTTACGGCGGGGTCCGATGCCGAAACGCAATTTATCGTGCCGTTTTTCAAAAGTGTCGCCTGGCAAATGGGCGGTCTTTACATTGTGCTGACCTATTTCGTGATTGTGGGTGCGAGCAACGCTGTCAATCTCACTGATGGTCTCGACGGGCTCGCTATTATGCCTACCGTGCTAGTTGGCGCGGCCCTCGGGGTTATCGCCTACCTGGCGGGCAATGTCGAATTTGCCAGTTACCTGCATATTCCCTACATACGTGGCGCTGGGGAGCTGGTGGTGTTTTGTGCGGCCCTCGGTGGGGCGGGTCTTGGCTTTTTATGGTTCAACACCTATCCCGCGCAAATTTTTATGGGTGATGTTGGCGCTCTCGCCCTGGGTGCCGCGCTGGGTGTTATTGCGGTCATCGTCCGACATGAAATAGTGCTCTTTATCATGGGCGGTATTTTTGTCCTGGAAACGGTGTCGGTAATCATGCAGGTGGCGTCCTTTAAGCTAACCGGCAAGCGGATCTTTCGCATGGCGCCGATTCATCATCACTTCGAACTGAAGGGCTGGCCAGAGCCGCGAGTGATCGTGCGTTTCTGGATTATTACGGTGATGCTGGTGATGTTCGGCCTGGCGACCTTAAAACTGCGATAACAGCCACCGCGAAAACAGTTACCAAGATGACTTTTACCAAGATGACATTTACCAAGATGACAACGAGATAATCAACAGAACGATCGATGCAAGAGCAGACGGTGACAAAACTGATAGCGAGCGACAGATTGGCGATAGTGGTGGGCATTGGCGCTACCGGCTTATCTGTGGCTCGACATTTGACCGCTCGCGGCGATGCTTTCGTGATGGTCGATAGCCGAGTTGAGCCGCCGGGTCTGGTTGAATTACAGCGCACATTGCCCGGCACTGAGGTCGAACTGGGCGGCTTTAATCCAGTCACGTTGGGTGCCGCCGACAGGCTGATCGTGAGTCCAGGCGTGTCGGTCGCTCATCCGGCCCTGCAGGCCGCCGCCGCTCAGGGTGTGGCAGTGACCGGCGATATCGCGCTGTTCATGGCGGCGGCCAGGGCGCCAGTGGTTGCTATAACAGGTTCTAACGGCAAAAGTACGGTGACAACCCTGGTGGGTGAAATGGCCCTTGCTGCCGGGAAAAACGTCGGCGTCGGCGGCAATCTGGGCTGCCCAGCGCTGGATTTGCTGGCGGATGATCGGGATCTTTACGTCCTTGAGTTGTCCAGCTTCCAGCTTGAGCTGGTGGAGCAGCTTAATGCCGAGGTGGTAACGGTACTGAATGTTAGCGCTGATCATATGGATCGCTACGCCACCTTGCTGGATTATCATCGGGCCAAGCACCGTATTTTTACCGGTGCTAAAAAGGTGGTTGTCAATCGCGATGACATGCTGTCTCAGCCGTTGCTGCCCACCTCCGTACAGTCGTTTAGTTTTGGTCTTAGCAAGCCCGATTTCAATGGCTTTGGTCTGCTCACAGAGCAGGGCGAGAGCTGTCTGGCCTATGAATTTGAAGCGCTGCTACCGGTAGCCCAGCTGGGTATTCGGGGGCGTCACAATGTGGCCAATGCACTGGCGGCATTAGCTCTGGGTCACGCGGTGGGTCTGCCTCGTGACGCCATGTTGCAGGCGCTGCGTCACTTCACTGGTCTGCCCCATCGCTGCCAGACGGTCGCTGACAGCAAGGGTGTGACCTGGATCAACGATTCCAAGGCGACCAACACCGGAGCCACCATCGCTGCGCTTCAGGGGCTGGCCAACACCGGTGACATGAACGTAATTCTGATCGCGGGCGGCCAGAGTAAGGGGCAGGATTTTTCCGTGCTCAAATCGGCCGTTAAGGGCCGGGTTAAGGTCGCCGTTCTAATCGGCGAAGATGCGGCGCTGCTGAGCCAATGCCTGACGGCTGAGACCAACGTTCTGTGTGCGGACTCTATGACGGCCGCCGTTAGCCTGGCGGCGGAGTATGCCTGCGTTGGTGATACGGTTCTGTTGTCGCCAGCCTGCGCGAGTTTCGATATGTTTTCCGGATTTGCTGAGCGGGGCGATAGCTTTGCCGCCGCGGTGGCAGTGCTATGTTGATGTCCGCTGCCAAATTGCCGATCCGCCTATGGCAGCCGAATGTCATGGCTGAACTGGACAAACCCCTGCTGCTAGCCGTGTGCGCGCTGACATCGATTGGTGCCTTGATGGTGATGTCCGCATCCATTGGCTACTCGGCCTATGGCTACGGTGATGAATTCTATTTTTTTAAGCGCCATTTAGTCTATCTGGTGATAAGCCTGGGCGGTGCGCTGGCGGTTCTACAACTACCCCTGCATTTCTGGTATCGGTACGCCGGCACCTTGTTAATCGGTACCGCTGTGTTGCTGGTTGTCGTGTTGATTCCGGGTATTGGCCACGAGGTCAACGGCAGCCGTCGCTGGTTGCGCGTTGGTCCGCTGACCCTGCAGGTGTCCGAACTGGCAAAGCTGGCGATGATCCTGTTTGTCGCCGCTTATTTACAACGTCATCAGATGCAACTGCGCGAGCGATGGCAGGGTTTTGTTAACCCACTTGCTGTGTTGGCCGTGTTCGTGGTGCTGCTGTTGCTCGAGCCAGATTTTGGTTCGACTATGGTGATTGGTGGCACGGTGCTGGGTATGCTGTTTCTAGGGGGTGTGCGGCTCTGGCAATTTGCCATTTTGATGGTGCTTGCTTCGGCTGGTGTGGCCACGCTCATCATGGCTTCCCCCTACCGCTTTCAGCGGCTGATTACTTTCCTCGATCCCTGGGCGGACCAGTTCAATACCGGCTACCAGCTGACCCAGTCGTTGATTGCGTTTGGCCGCGGCGAATGGTTTGGCGTTGGTCTCGGTAACAGTGTGCAGAAATTGTTTTACCTGCCGGAGGCCCACACGGATTTTGTGTTTGCTATTTTTGCCGAAGAGTTTGGCCTGTTGGGTGTGATCGCGGTCATTGGTCTGCTGGTGCTAATGGTGGCGCGAATATTCACCATTGCCCGGCGCGCGGCTGACCGCCAGATATGGTTTGTCGCCTACGCGGTATTTGGTTTCGGCATCATGATGGCGGGACAGGCCTTCATTAATGTGGGTGTGACTTCGGGTTTGCTGCCCACTAAGGGTCTGACGCTACCGTTTGTCAGTTACGGTGGTAGTAGCCTGCTGGTGTGCAGTTTGATCGCTGCCCTGGTGTTGCGTGCTGGTATGGAAGTGAATCGTGCGCCGCAATCGACGCCATCAAACTGGCACAGTGGACATGGAGGTTAAACGGGTGTTAATCATGGCCGGAGGGACGGGCGGGCATGTGTTTCCGGCGCTGGCGGTGGCCGAAGAACTGCGCGCCCGAGGCGTGTTAATTTCATGGCTGGGCACGCGTCGCGGTGTTGAGGCGCAACTGGTGCCCGCCCATCATTTCCCCATCCGCTTTATCGATATCGGTGGCTTGCGGGGCAAGAAAGGCTTGCTAGGTAAGCTTAAAGCGCCGTGGCAGTTATTGCGTGCGGTGTGGCAGTCGCTGGCGGTGGTCAGAGACTTACGTCCCGATGCCGTACTGGGTCTGGGTGGTTTTGCTTCTGGTCCGGGGGGTGTAGCCGCCTGGTTGCTGCGCAGGCCACTGGTGATTCACGAGCAGAATGCCGTTGCCGGCACCACCAACCGCATACTCGCCCGGTTCGCCACTCGCGTTCTCGAGGGATTTCCGCAAAGTCTACCGGGTGCGGAACATTGTGGTAATCCTGTGCGCCCGGCTATTAGTCAGCTGCCCGCGCCGGAACTGCGCGCCGTCGGCGACAACGGGCGTCAGCCTCGCCTGCTGATTCTCGGTGGTAGCCTTGGTGCGCTGGCGATTAACCGGGCAGTGCCCGCGGCTGTGGCCCAATTACCCCTGGCCGAGCGCCCGGAGATACGCCATCAAACCGGCCGCAATCACCTGGAGCTAACCCGTCAGGCCTATATCGATGCTCATGTAATCGCCGAAACGACGGCGTTTATCAGTGATATGGCCGATGCTTACGGGTGGGCCGATCTGGTGCTGTGTCGGGCTGGCGCACTCACCGTAGCGGAGCTGGCAGCAGCGGGCGTCGGCGCGGTGTTGGTGCCGTTTCCTCATGCCATTGATGACCATCAGACGGCCAATGCGCAGTGGCTGGTGGATCAACAGGCGGCGGTACTGGTTGCCCAGCGTGATCTTGATGAAGCGGCGCTGGCGTCGCTGCTGGCTAACTTACTCCGCGACGGGCCTCGACTCCAGGCTATGGCCCAGTCGGCGCGACGCTTAAGTCGGCCTCAGGCCACGGGTATGGTGGCTGATGTCTGTGAAGAGGTGATGGTGTGAGCGGTGTCTACGAAGTCCCAGAGATGCGGCGTATCCGGCGTATTCATTTTATCGGGATTGGCGGTAGCGGCATGTGCGGCATAGCCGAGGTGCTGAGCAATCAGGGTTACCAGATCTCTGGATCAGATCTCTCGGAGAACAACAACGTCAGCAGGTTGCGGTCGCTGGGGGCCAATGTGTTTATCGGTCATCACGGGGATCATATATGCGGAGCCGATGTGGTGGTGGTATCTTCGGCCATCAAGGATGATAACCCCGAGCTGGTAGCGGCTCGTGAAGCGCGCATACCGGCGGTACCGCGGGCTGAAATGCTGGCCGAGCTGATGCGCTATCGGCATAGCATCGCGGTGGCTGGCACCCACGGTAAAACGACCACAACCAGCCTGCTGGCGAGTATTCTCGCCGAAGGCGGCAAGGCGCCTACGTTCGTCATCGGCGGCCGTGTGAACAGCGCGGGCACCAATGCACAACTGGGGGAAAGCCGCTATCTGGTCGCCGAGGCTGACGAGAGCGATGCTTCATTCCTGCATCTGCAGCCGATGCTCGCGGTGGTGACCAATATCGACGCCGATCACATGGAAACCTACGCGTTTGATTTTGAGCGACTGAAAAACACCTTTGTCGAATTTCTCCATAATCTGCCGTTCTACGGTCTTGCGGTGCTTTGTGTGGATGATCCGTCGGTCAGGGACGTTATGCCGCGGATCGCGCGTCCGATACTTACGTATGGCTTTGCCGACGATGCCGATTTCCGGGTCTCCGATCTGCACCTGGAGCAGCGAAGTAGCCAATTTACTGTGCACCGCCCCGATGGCCTGCCAGACCTTGCCGTGCGACTCAACATTCCCGGCGAACACAACGTGCTCAACGCCACCGCTGCCATTGCGGTGGCCACCGACGAAGGGATAGCGGATACAAATATTCTTGCCGGGCTGTATCGCTTTGAGGGGGTTGGCCGACGCTTTGAAATCTATGGGGAGTATCCGGTGGGCGCAGGTAGCGCCATGCTGGTAGATGATTATGGGCACCACCCGCGCGAAGTCGAAGTCACTATCAAAGCTGTGCGCGACGGTTGGCCGGGGCGGCGTCTGGTACTGGTTTTTCAACCCCATCGTTACACACGCACGCGCGATTTATTCAGTGAGTTCGTCCGCGTGTTGTCCGCCTGCGATGCGCTGGTGCTGGTACCGGTCTACCCCGCAGGCGAGGAGCCAGTAGCTGGTGCGGAGAGTGAACAGTTATGCGCTGCGATCAGTGCCCTCGGCGGCCTCAGCCCGGTGTTGGCTGAATCCATAGAAGCGGTACCCGACATTATCGCCGCACTGGTGCGCGCCGGTGACATTGTCATCGCTCAGGGCGCAGGCAGTGTCAGCAAACTGGTCAAGCTGTTAGCAGCGAGTCGTCTCCAATAATGGTTAGTCACTCGAAACATCAGGCGAGTCGTTCAAACCTGGGTAATGCCAGTGACTTCGGCCGGGTGGTCGTACTCTACGGCGGCTTGTCGGGGGAGCGAGAAATATCACTCAAGGGCGGTCGCGCGGTGTTGCGCGGTTTACAGGAGTTGGGCGTAGACGCGGTGGGCCTTGACGTTGGACGCGACTGGGTTGAGCGTCTGCAGGCACTGGGGCCAGACAGGGCGTTTATTGTCCTGCATGGCAGCGGTGGTGAAGACGGCGTGGTGCAGGGTGCGCTGGAAAGTTTGGCTATTCCCTACACTGGCAGCGGCGTGCTGGCCTCGGCGCTGGCCATGGACAAAATTCGTTGCAAACAGCTCTGGCGGGGCATCGATTTGCCAACGCCGACTTTTGCTGTGCTGGATGTTAATAGCCATTGGGATGAGGTGCTGGCCGCCCTGGGTGGCAGCGCCATGGTTAAGCCCGCCCGGGAAGGCTCAAGCCTGGGTATGAGTAAAGCCAGCTCGCCCCGTGAACTGATGGCGGCCTGGCAGACGGCCAGTAAATTCGATAGTTGGGTGCTGGCAGAGCAATGGCAGACCGGCCCAGAATATACGGTGGCGATAGTCAATGGTCGGACTTTGCCGGCCATCCGGCTGGAGACTGCGCGGCCATTTTACGATTACGAAGCCAAGTACATCGCCAACGACACGCAGTACATCTGTCCCTGTGGTCTGTCCGTAGCAGAAGAAAGCGCCATGTTGGCGTTGGCTATGCGGGCGTTTGATAGTCTGGGCTGCACGGGTTGGGGCCGGGTCGATCTGATGCGGGGCCGAGACGACGGCATTTACGTGCTGGAAGTGAATACCGTGCCGGGAATGACCGATCACAGCCTGGTACCGATGGCCGCAACAGCAGATGGCATGTCGTTTAACAGTTTATTGATAGAGATACTGGCCTCCTCACTTGCTGCTCCGGCAACGTCCCCGGCTTCATCTTTGCCGTTATCCGGGTCAGGTTCCTCTCCGACAGAGGTGTCACAGTGATGGGTATGGCGGGGCAGCGACGTTATCAGCAAGCTGCAATGCGCCAGTCATCCAGCATGGCGCGCGCGCTGACATGGTTGCGCAAGATCGGCAAGGTGTTGGCGCGGTTGAGTATTCTGGCGATGGTTAGCCTCATGGGTTGGGCCGGGGTGATGGCTTATCGCTGGCTCGACGTGCCGGTAGCCACTGTTGCCATTACCACGCCCACGTCGCGGGTTACACCAGCAGAAATTGAAACTCTGGTCAGTGCCGCGCTGGATGGGGGGTTTTTGAGCCTGGATCTGGATGGGGTGTGCGCAACGTTGACCGCACACCCATGGATCGCGGAGGCGACGGCGCGCCGCTACTGGCCGGACCGTATCGAAATTGCGGTGGTTGAGGAGGTGCCCATCGCGCGCTGGGGGAAACACAGTTTTTTAAATCAACGTGGTCAAACGCTGGATGTTGAAGATGCCAATGCGCTTGCCGACTTACCCTATCTATTCGGGCCGGCGGGCAGCATGCATGAAGTGATGCGGGAGTACCGCGATGTCAGTCAATTACTCCTGGCTCAGGGCCTGAAAGTCGTCGAATTTGGTGCCGACAGGCACTACCGCTGGCGCCTGCGTCTGGACGATGGCTTTGCGGTATTGCTCGGCGAAAAGGACGTGTTGGCCAAGGTGCGTCGTTTTTTGCGGGCGTGGATGCAGGAGTTAAGCACCCGGCGCAGCGAAATATTGGCGGTTGATGCGCGTTATGAAAACGGGGTGGCAGTATCGTGGCGATAAGCAGATCGGGTAGGCACGCAACACAGTTCGGCAAAGCCTGCGAAGAACTGAAGATGGGGCTCTGAATATGGCGAACGGAAATAATGAGGAAATGATTGTCGGACTGGACATCGGCACCTCGAAGGTTGTTGCGATTGTTGGCGTCGTCGGTGCTGATGGCCAAATGGAGATTGTTGGCACGGGAATGCATCGCTCCTCGGGAATGAAAAAAGGCGTGGTGGTGAATATCGAGTCGACAGTGTCTGCTATCCAGCGCGCCGTTGAAGAAGCGGAATTGATGGCCGGGTGCCATATTCATTCCGTGTACGCCGGAATAGCGGGTAGCCATATACGCAGCCTCAACTCCCACGGCATCGTCGCTATCCGTGATCGCGAAGTGCTGCCGCTCGATGTGGAGCGCGTGATTGATGCCGCTCGGGCCGTGGCAATTCCGGCGGACCAGGAAATACTCCATGTACTGCCCCAGGAATTCATTATTGATAATCAGGAGGGGGTACGCGAACCCCTGGGCATGTCGGGTGTAAGGCTGGAGGCCAAGGTACATCTGGTTACCTGCGCGGCCAACGCTGCCCAGAACATCAAAAAATGTATTCGCCGCTGTGGACTCGAAGTCGACGACATTATCCTTGAGCAACTGGCATCCAGTTACGCAGTGCTTACCGAGGATGAAAAACAGTTGGGGGTCTGCATGGTTGACCTCGGTGGGGGGACGACAGACATTGCGATTTTTACCGACGGGGCGATTCGTCACACCGGCGTGATTCCCATTGCCGGTGATCAGGTGACAAACGATATCGCCATGGCCTTACGCACGCCCACGGCCCATGCGGAAGATTTAAAAATCAAATACGCCTGTGCGCTGGCCACCCTGGCCGGGCCAGATGAAACCATCAAGGTGCCTAGCGTGGGGGATCGCCCTCACCGTGATTTATCTCGACAGGCGCTGGCTGAAGTCGTCGAGCCTCGCTATGACGAGCTGTTTACGCTCGTCCAGGCAGAACTGCGGCGCAGCGGTTTTGAAGACCTGCTCGCCGCTGGCGTGGTGTTGACGGGGGGCACGGCAAAGATGGAGGGCGTGGTGGAGTTGGCCGAAGAGATTTTTCATATGCCAGTGAGGCTGGGTTGTCCTCAGGGTATTCGTGGGTTGACGGATATCGTAAACAACCCGATTTATTCGACAGGTGTGGGTTTACTGCTGTATGGCATGCAGCAGCGACGACGTGGTGGCAAGGTAAGTAAAGGTAAAACTGATGGTGGTTTGCTTGGTCGGATCAAGCGCTGGTTTCAGGATCATTTGTAGTTTTCAAGGTGTCAGCCGACAAACTGGTAAGTTAACCGAGGGGTGATGGATATGTTTGAAATAATCGATAGTATTCCGAAAAGTGCGGAAATCAAGGTGATCGGTGTTGGCGGTGGTGGTGGCAATGCCGTCAAAAACATGATCGACAGAGAGGTCGAGGGAGTGGATTTTATCTGCGCCAACACCGACTCACAGGCGCTCAAGGACATTACGGGTTGTACCTTGTTGCAGCTCGGTAACGGCATGACCAAGGGACTGGGTGCAGGTGCCAATCCTGAATTGGGTCGCCAGGCCGCTATTGAGGACAGAGACCGCATTGCCGACGTGCTGGAAGGCGCTGATATGGTCTTTATCACCGCCGGCATGGGGGGTGGTACGGGCACTGGCGCCGCACCGATTGTTGCGGATGTGGCGCGTGAGCTGGGTATTCTCACCGTGGCAGTGGTGACCCGACCCTTTCATTTTGAAGGGCGCAAACGCATGCTCGTTGCTGAGGAAGGTATCAGGGAGCTCAAGGATAGAGTGGATTCGCTGATCACGGTGCCCAATGAAAAGCTATTGGCCGTGCTCGGCAAATCAACCACCCTTCTCGATGCCTTCAAGGCGGCGAATGATGTATTGCTCGGCGCGGTACAGGGTATTGCCGATCTCATTATCCGCCCGGGCATGATCAACGTCGATTTTGCCGATGTGCGCACCGTTATGTCTGAAATGGGCATGGCGATGATGGGCAGCGGTCGAGCCAGCGGCGAAAGCAGGGCGCGCGAAGCGGCAGAGGGCGCGGTGCACAGCCCGTTGCTGGAGGACATCGATCTACGCGGCGCGCGCGGTATTCTGGTCAATATCACCGCTGGACCGGATTTGTCACTGGGCGAGTTTGCGGAAGTGGGTGACACGGTCGAAGAGTTTGCCTCTGACAACGCCACGGTTGTTATCGGCACGGTCATTGATCCGGCGATGGGTGATCAGTTACGCGTCACCGTGGTTGCCACCGGTCTCGGTCGCCCGGAAGAAAGCGTCCGTTCAGCGGCGCCTACCAAGGTGATCGACAATACCTTAAAACCCGGTGGTGAGATCGATTACGGGATGCTGGATCGTCCTACTGTTACCCGGCGTCCGCGCGGTCGGGCGAGTGCTGCATCCGCGGTGGACGCTGACCATCAGGTGGATCACCGTGCTGTCGCACAGGAACGAGAAATGCGCCGTGCGGAAGTCAGGCAGGAAATAGATATGGATTATCTGGATATTCCGGCATTCCTGCGCCGCCAGGCGGATTAAGGCCAGGGCCGATGGCACGCTTTGTGTGATCCCCTCCACAAGGCGTGTTTTTTAACTGTAGAGCGCGTCCGGCAGTTTTGCTAACATGCGCCGCTGATTGCCTCGGATTTAGTGCCAGTGATAAGACAGCGGACCCTCAACAACACCATTCGTGCCACTGGCGTGGGGCTGCATACCGGCGAAAAGGTCTACCTCACGCTGCGGCCCGCACCGGTCAACACGGGTATCGTGTTCCGCCGTACTGATCTCAACCCGATAGTCGAAATAGAAGCCAAGGCCGTTAATGTGGGCGACACGACCCTGTCCACATCGCTGGTTAACGGCGATGTTCGCGTGTCAACAGTCGAGCATCTGTTGTCGGCGATGGCTGGCCTGGGTATCGACAACGCGATCATCGATGTAACCTCCGGTGAAGTGCCAATTATGGATGGCAGTGCTGGACCTTTTGTGTTTCTGATACAGTCCGCCGGTATCGTTGAACAGGCGGCACCGAAAAAATTCATCCGCATAAAGCGCACCGTCAAGGTGCAGCAAGATGACAAGACTGCCATGTTTGAACCTTTTAACGGTTTTAAAGTCACATTCGCGATCGATTTCGATTACCCGGTGTTTCGTAACCGTAACCTGAAGGCGTCGGTAGATTTTTCCAGCACCTCCTTTGTGAAAGAGGTGAGCCGGGCGCGGACTTTTGGTTTTATGCACGAAATCGAATATTTGCGCTCCAAAGGTCTGGCTCGTGGTGGCAGCATGGATAACGCCATCGTCGTCGATGGGAACAATGTCCTCAATGAAGACGGGTTACGCTATGAAGATGAATTTGTAAAACACAAGGTTCTCGATGCAATAGGTGATCTTTACCTCCTGGGTAACAGCCTGATTGGCGCATTTGAAGCTTATAAGTCTGGTCATGCGCTGAATAATGCCTTGTTGCGGGCCTTGCTGGCGCAGGAAGATGCCTGGGAAATCGTTACTTTTGAGCACAACGAACAGGATGCGCCAATATCTTATGTTAAGCCGCTGGTCGCCAGTTGAACGCAGTCGAGAGTCAGCAATGTCAAAGCCGAACAAAACAATAAACATAATGATATGAAAGTTATATTTTTGAATCCCCGGCAGGGCCGGTCAGTGGCTCTGAACCTGAATAACTGGGCGAAAGTATTGCTGTCCCTGTGTGTACTGGGTGTGCCGCTGGGTGGCGGTATATTATTGGGCTTTAAGGTCGGCGCCAGCGGGGGTGGCGAGCTTGCCGGGGTGCTCGACGCCCTGGCAGCCGAGCTGGATTCGCAACAGGAAGCTCTGGCGCAGGGTCGTATCAGTGCCGAAAATCAGCTGGCGGCCTATTCGTTGAAGCTTGCCGAGATGCAGGCGCGAGTGGTGCGGCTGGATGCGCTGGGCGAACGTATCACGCAGCTTGCCGGCCTTGATGATGGGGAGTTTGATTTTAGTCGCCCCCCCGCGCTCGGTGGGCCGGATGAGGCCCCGGTAGAGACCGCCGAAGCCTCCGGTGTCGAGTCGTTTTACCGGGAGCTTGAATTACAGTTGGCGGATCGGGAGCGCCAGCTTGAACTGCTCAAAATGATGATGGTCGATGGTCAGGTCAAGCGCGAAAGCACCATATCGGGTCGGCCGATAGCAAAAGGCTGGATGTCATCACCCTACGGCTTACGCCGCGATCCTTTTCGCGGAAGCCGGGCCTGGCACAAGGGTATTGATTTCGCCGGGCGTGAAGGCTCGCCGGTAATCGCGGTGGCTGCAGGGATAGTGACGCGCTCGGGACCCTTGCGGGGTTACGGCGAGTTGGTCGAAATCGATCACGGCGATGCGTTTGTCACGCGCTATGGTCACAATAAAGAGAATCTCGTCAAAGTGGGGGATCTGGTCAAGAAGGATCAGATCATCGCCCATATGGGTAGCACTGGCCGTTCCACCGGCCCCCATGTGCATTTCGAAGTCTACAAAAACGGCCGCCACGTCGACCCTGCCAGTTACGTTCGACGCACCATTCGTTGAAGTTGCCAATGTTGCCAGGGGACTGGCGATAGACGGGTTTATCAATTCAACGAATTTAAATGTAGCGGGTATTAAAGACGGCCATGGTTGCAAACGTATTCAAGCGGGTATTTGGCAGTAAAAACGAGCGCGAGCTGCGCCGGTTGCGCAAATCGGTAGGTGCGATTAACGCCCTGGAACCCAGAGTCAAGGCCTTCAGTGATGCGGAGTTGCGCCAGCAGACCGTGCTGTTTCGCCAACGCTTTGCTGACGGGGAAAGCCTCGACAAGTTGCTCCCGGAAGCCTTTGCTGTCGTTCGCGAGGCTGCACAGCGAAGCCTCGGCCTACGCCACTTCGATGTACAGATGATTGGTGGCATCGTGCTTCACGAAGGCAAAATTGCCGAGATGCGCACCGGCGAAGGAAAAACACTGGTAGCCACGCTAGCTACCTACCTTAATGCGCTGTCTGGCGATGGTGTGCACATCGTTACTGTCAACGACTACCTGGCGCGGCGGGATGCCGAATGGATGGCGCCGGTGTATAACGCCCTGGGCATGGATGTCGGCATTATCCAGTCGTACGGTGGGCAGGGCACCGCCAACTCATTTCTGATCAGCGCTACCGAAAATGCTGAAGGTCGTACGGCCACCGCGGTGACACGCCAGCAGGCCTACGCTGCTGATATTACCTACGGCACCAACAACGAGTTCGGCTTTGATTACCTACGCGATAACATGGTGTTGCACCTGCAGGACAAAACCCAGCGTGGCCAGGCCTATGCGATTGTCGACGAGGTTGACTCCATTCTCATTGATGAAGCACGCACCCCATTAATTATTTCCGGCGCGGCTCAGGATAATTCGGCGCTCTACAAACGAATCAATGCCATCGTGCAGTTGCTGACACCGGTTGCACCTGATATTGACGGCGAAGACGCCGGTGAAGACGGATCCGATGGGGATTTCATCATCGATGAAAAAACCCGTCAGGTCGAGTTGACTGAAACGGGCCATGAAAAGGTGGAAGCCGTGTTCGCGGCAGAAGGCCTGCTAGACGAAGGTGAAAGTCTCTACCAGCCCGCGCACCTGAATTTGTTACATCATGTGCACAATGCGTTGCGTGCCCGCCACCTGTTTCACCGCGACGTTGAATACATTGTCCAGGGTGGGGAAGTGGTGCTGATCGATGAACACACCGGCCGCACGATGCACGGACGCAGACTATCCGAAGGCCTGCACCAGTCCATCGAGGCCAAGGAGGGTGTGCAGATTCAAAGCGAAAGTCACACGCTTGCCTCAACCACCTTTCAAAACTATTTTCGAACTTACCGCAAGTTGGCGGGCATGACGGGTACGGCAGATACCGAAGCTTTTGAGTTCCAGCAAATTTACGGCTTACCGGTGGTCGTCATCCCACCCAATCAGAGTGTCGCCCGCAACGATCTCAACGATTTGATCTTCCTGACCCACGAAGAGAAGTTCGCTGCCGTGGTGGAAGACATCCGTTCCTGTACAGCCAAAAACGCGCCTGTTCTGGTGGGCACCGCATCCATCGAAACTTCGGAACTGGTGTCAGCGCTGTTGCAAAAAGAAGGCATAGACCATCAGGTGCTAAACGCCAAATTCCACGAAAAGGAAGCCAGCATCATTGCCCAGGCTGGCCGCCCCGGCAGGGTCACCATTGCCACCAACATGGCGGGTCGAGGTACCGACATCGTGCTGGGCGGTAACTGGGAGGTGGAAATCGAGGCACTGGACAACCCGAGCCAGGCACAGAAGGATGCGGTAAAGGCAGACTGGAAGGCGCGGCATGAGACGGTTATCGCCGCTGGCGGTTTGCATATTCTAGGCACTGAGCGCCACGAGTCGCGACGCATTGATAACCAGCTGCGCGGTCGGGCTGGGCGTCAGGGTGACCCTGGGGTATCCCGTTTTTATCTGTCCATGGAAGATACGCTGATGCGTCTGTTTGCCTCTGATCGGGTGAAAAACATGATGCGGGCCATCGGCATGGAGCAGGGCGAGGCGATCGAGCACCGCATGGTCAGCAATGCCATTGAAAAGGCCCAGCGCAAGGTGGAAGGGCGCAACTTTGATATTCGCAAGCAGCTGCTCGAATACGATGATGTTGCCAACGATCAGCGCAAGGTGATCTATCAGCAGCGTAACGAACTGTTAGGTGCGGATGACATATCGAGCACCATCCAGGCTATTCGGCACGATGTCGTCAGCAAAATTATCGAGCACTCCATACCGCCGCAAAGTTTGCACGAGCAATGGCATATTGATGAGCTGGAAGAACAACTGCACACTGAGTTTGATCTGGAGCTGCCGGTTCAGCAATGGCTCGATGAAGACCAGAAGCTTAATGAGGATGGTCTGCGCCAAAGAATACTTGAGGCTGCTGACAGCGCTTACGAGGCGCGTAAAGCCTTAATCGGCGCTGATATGACAGTGCTGGAAAAGCAGGTGCTGTTGCAGATCCAGGACAATTTCTGGAAAGAACATCTGGCGAGTATGGACTATCTCCGCCAGGGTATCGGGCTGCGTGCCTACGCGCAGAAGAATCCGCGCCAGGAGTACAAAAGAGAGTCATTTGAGCTGTTCCAGGAAATGCTCGAAAACATCAAACTCGAAGCCATCCGTTTCCTCAGCCGGGTAGAAATACGCAAACCCGATGATGTGGCGGAACTGGAGCGACAGCGCGTCGCCGAGCGGAATCGACTGCAGGTTGAGTACGGCCATGCCCAGGCATCGGCGTTGGCTGACGACCGTGGAGTGGACGGTGACAGTGGCGGTGGCAGTGACGGTGATAGACGCAATCATCCAGCTGCGAAGCAGGATCCCGGCAGCCAGCCTTTTGTTCGTGGGGAGGAAAAAGTCGGCCGTAACTCACCCTGCCCGTGTCAGTCCGGCAAGAAATTCAAGCACTGTCATGGTCGGCTGGGCTAGGTGTCTGGTCGTTGCGGAAAAACGGGCTAGTTGCAGAATATTTATCCAGAGTAATCGAGTGAAAAAATGGCGGTAGGTGACGGCGAATTAGGAACCATTTATCCAGTCAAAGGCTTTCGGCTGGGTGTGGCCAGCGCAGGCATAAAAAAACCGGGGCGCAAGGATCTGGTGGTGATGGCGCTCGCCGAGGGCAGTCACATCGCCGCGGTGTTTACGCGTAACGCATTTTGCGCCGCGCCGGTACAACTGGCTAAAACGTACCTGGCCAGCGCACAGGCTGAAGGTCTTGCCATCCGCTATCTGGTGACCAATACCGGTAACGCCAATGCAGGTACCGGCGCGGTCGGACTTGCCGACGCGACTGCGGTTTGCCAGCGTGTTGCCGAAATAACCGGCGTCAAGGCGTGCCAGGTGCTGCCCTTTTCGACCGGCGTGATCGGTGAGGCCCTGCCGACGCAAAAAATTGCCGAGGCCCTGCCCGCAGCTGTTAGCGCCTTGAGTGAACAGGCATGGCTGGATGCCGCGCTGGGCATTATGACGACTGACACACGACCCAAAGCCGCATCGCGGCAGATAATTGTCGCTGGCACTACCGTTACTATCAGCGGTATTACCAAGGGTGCGGGGATGATCAAGCCGAATATGGCGACCATGCTGGCCTACCTCGCGACTGACGCATGTGTCGAACCGGCGCAGCTGCAAACTATACTGGCCGATGCGGTGAACGCGTCGTTTAACCGCATCACCATCGATGGCGATACCTCAACCAATGACAGCGCTGTGCTGGTCGCCACCGGCGCGAGCGGTGTGGTGTTGCAGAGTGCTGATGATGTCGCGCAGTTCCGCCTGGCCCTTGAGTCGCTGTGCGTGGAGCTTGCCCAGGCCATTGTTAAGGACGGTGAAGGTGCCACAAGGTTTGTTACCGTCATGGTCAGCGGCGGCGCCACTGACGACGAGTGCCTGAATGTTGCCTATACGGTGGCTGAATCTCCCCTCGTTAAAACAGCGCTGTTCGCTTCGGATCCGAATTGGGGCAGGATCCTGGCTGCAATCGGCCGTGCCCGCGTGCCCGAACTCAAGGTGGACGGTGTCACACTCTGGCTCGACGACGTGCTCATTGCCGAGCAGGGTGGCCGCGCCGCCAGTTATCGCGAAGAAGATGGCCAGCGCGTGATGGCGCAACCGGAATTTGCGATCAAAATTGATCTTGGTCGCGGCACCCGCGCGCAGACGGTCTGGACCACGGACCTGTCCCACGACTATATCCGCATCAATGCCGAGTACCGATCCTGAGCGTATGTGGTGACACGTATTCATGTTGTCGCGGGCGTGATTTACAGCCCGGCGCGGGACAAAATCCTCATCGCTAAACGCCCTTCGCACGTGCACCAGGGTGGGCTGTGGGAGTTTCCCGGTGGCAAGGTCGCGCCGGGTGAGTTGTCTCGCGATGCCCTGTGTCGCGAGTTGCTGGAAGAGTTGTCTATCCGTGTTACGGGCGCTACGCCATTGTTTAGCGAAGACTACGATTATCCCGATAAAAACATTCGCCTGGAAAGTTGGGCCGTAACCCGCTACACCGGCGTCGCCCGGGGCAATGAAGGGCAGGATATTGTCTGGGTGGCGCTGGACAATCTACGCGACTATGCGTTTCCGCCGGCAAATAGCGCCGTTCTCGCCCGTATCGTCGGCGCTTAGTGGTCTGACTCGAAGTCCTCAGCCTGGTTCTCGTCCCGGTTCGCGTCGATCATGCTGGGGTCGGTGATAGCCGGTCCCGGAATGCGGATGGCCTCGTTTGCCCAGTCGCCGAAATCCAGCTGCTGACAGCGTGCAGAGCAAAATGGTCGATGGGGAAATTTGTCATTCCAGTGAACAGGTTTTTTACATTCCGGGCACTGCAGCACGATATTGTCTGTCATGAGTTTTGCCCGGAACTCTGCCCCGAACCTTGCCCGGAATTCTGCCCAGAACCTTGCCCCGAGTCTGGCACGGCAGCACCGCCAGTCGCTTTGGCCGCCGCCAGCTTGAGGTATTTTTCGTGGAGCGTGCGCACGGGCTTGTCCAGCGCCGCCAGCGAGCTGCTGTTGTCGATCACATCATCGCCCCGCGCAACGCGTAATTGCCGCGACATCTGCGTCGCTATAATTGCCCTGATTTGCTCGGGCGTGTTGCCGTCGCGTGCCGATGCCCGGCTTATCTGTACCTGCTCATCGACATCCACCACCAATGCGCGGTCAATCATTTTGTGCTGAGCGGTTTCAAGTAACAGGGGTGATTCGAGAATCGCGTAGGCGCTGGTCGCCGTCGCCAGCTCATGGCCCAGCCACGCGCCGATAGCGGGATGCAGCAAACGCTCCAGCCACTGGCGCTTTTCTTCGCTATCAAAAACGATCTTGCGCAGCGCGGCGCGATCAAGCGTGCCATCGCTTTGCAGTATATCGGCGCCAAAATAGTCAGCGATGGCGGACAGCGCGGGGGTACCTGGCTCGACGACTCGGCGCGCCGCGATATCAGCGTCCACGACTTTAATGCCGAGCTCGCGAAACAGCGCCGCGACCGCGCTTTTGCCGCTACCAATACCGCCGGTCAAACCTACAATAAATGTCATGATATTCGGGCTTGCATCCCAGGTTTAGTATTCAACATCAGTCTTCAAAATTAGTTTTCAATATCCGTGTTAAGGATAAGTTTTAAAAATCAGCGTTCAAAGCCGGGTTAAAAAAGCACCTGTCTCAGGTCAGTTTGCAAAGTAGTTAGTCGGGTTGGCCTGCTGCCGTTGGTTAGCGGGGTCGAGATACAAGTTGCTTGGGCGGCGCACAACTGCAACAGCCGGCGCTCAGAATACAGCCAAATAGGCCGCAGTCATACTGTCGCCAGCGAGCAAGGCAATCCACCCGGCTATCGCCAGGTAGGGACCAAAGGCAATGGCCTGCTGACGATCCTGATTCTGCGCCAGCAAAAGCAGTGAGCCGACCAGCGCGCCAACCAGCGATGACAGCAGGATAATCAGGGGCAACTGCTGCCAGCCGAGCCAGGCGCCCAGCGCGGCCAGCAGCTTGAAATCGCCGTGGCCCATACCCTCCTTGCCGGTCAGTAATTTGAAAGCCCAGTAAATGCTCCACAACGACAGGTAGCCCGCGGCGGCCCCGATCACGGCACTGCTCAGGTCGGTAAATACACCAAAAACGTTCACCAGCAGGCCCAGCCACAACAGCGGCAAGGTCAGATTGTCCGGCAGGAGTTGATGATTAAAATCGATGCCGGTGAGGGCAATCAATACCCAGGTGAACAGCAACGCCAGCAAGCCCTGCCCGGTGTGCCCGAACTGGTAGATGACCAATGCGGACAGCAACCCGCAGCTTAGCTCAACGGTGGGGTACTGGAGGGAAATTGGCGCCGCGCAGGTCCCACAGCGTCCCCTTAACAGCAGGTAACTGATAAGCGGAATATTCTGCCAGGGCTTGATCGGCGTCGCGCAATCGCGGCATCGTGAGGGCGGGAAAATGAGACTGAACTTATCGGCAGACCGATCCGCCAGCGCTTCCGGTTCATGACCCAAAAAATCCCGCGCATCGCGGCGCCAGAGGGTTTGCAGTTGCAGGGGCAGTCGATAAATAACCACATTGAGGAAACTGCCGATTACCAGGCCACCGATCAGTGACAGCGCAATCAGTAGCCCCGGAGGCAGCGATTGAATCCCATTTAGTTCGTCAACACCGGGCACGTTTAAATGACTGAACCGAGCTGGAAAATCGGCAGGTACATGGCAATCAACAGGCCGCCCACCAGCACGCCGAGCACCGACATAATCATCGGTTCGAGTAGCGTGGTGAGGTTGTCGACGGCATTGTCCACGGCTTCTTCATAATGGTCGGCGGCTTTTTCCATCATCTCATCCAGCGAGCCGGACTCCTCGCCAATTGAGGTCAGTTGCAGCAGCATCGACGGGAAAATGGCGGTAGCTTTTAATGATGAATGTATGGTCAGGCCGGTGGTGACATCATCACGCACCTGTAAAATGGCTTTCCTGTAGACGGCGTTGCCGGAAGCACCGGCGACTGACTCAAGGGCTTCGACCAGCGGCACGCCGGCGGCAAAAGTAATTGACAGGGTCCGCGCGTAACGCGCAACCACCGCGTTGTGAAGGATGTCACCGATGAGGGGAATTTTAAGCATGGCAGCATCGACGCCATCGGCAAATTTTGGTGAGCGTCTTTTGGCCTGCCCGAAGGCGTAACCCGTCCCGACAATGATGACGAGGAACAGTAGCCACCACTTCTGGGTAAATTCGGAAATGGACATAACAAACAGCGTGAAGGCGGGCAAATCAGCCCCGAAGCCCTGAAAGGTACTGGCAAATACCGGCACTACCTTGACCAGCAGGATGCCGGTAACAATGACGGCAACAATGATCACTGCGGTGGGGTAGGTCAGCGCCTTCTTGATTTTGGCCTTGAGCTGTTCAGACTTTTCCTTATAGGTGGCAACGCGGTCAAGGAGGGTGTCGAGGGCGCCAGCCTGTTCGCCAGCTTCCACCAGGCTGCAGAACAGATCGTCAAAATATTTGGGGTGTTTGCGCAGCGCCGAAGCAAAGCTGTTGCCGGCGGAGACCTCATCATGCAGTTCGTTAATGAGCTTTTTCAGGGTTTCGTTTTCCGCGCCTTCCGCGACAATTTCGAAACTTTGCACCAGCGGCACCCCGGCCTTCATCATGGTCGCTAATTGCCGGGTAAACAGGGCAATGTCGGCAGGTTTGATGGGCTTGGCGTTGGTAAACAGAGGTTTGGGTTTTTTCTTGACAGACTTGGCGACGATACCCTGCTTTCTCAACTGGGCTTTGATCAGGGCCGGGTTGTTGCCCGCCATTTCGCCTTTGACCGGCTTGCCTTCCCTGCCGGTGCCCTTGAAGATATATGTTTGCAGTTGAGCGCTTGCCATGCCTTCACTCCGTTGTTACGCGATTGACCTCTTCCAGCCCGATTATACCTTCGGCCGCCTTTTTTAGTGCCGACTGGCGCAAAGTTCTGAAACCTTCCTGGCCGGCCTGTTGGGCAATGTCCAGCGAGCTGCCGCCTTCCATAATGATTCGGGCAATGGCCGGGCTCATTTTCAGCACCTCGTAGATGCCAACCCGGCCCTTGTAGCCGCGGACACACTTCTCGCAGCCCACCGGGTGATACAGCTGGACGGCATCAAGCGGAATATTAATTGACTCAAAACCGGCTTCAATGAGCACCTTGTCAGGCACCTCATCCGCACGAACCTTGCACGCCTGGCACAGCCGCCGCGCCAGGCGCTGGGCGATAATCAGGCTCACCGAGGTCGCCACATTAAATGACGGCACCCCCATATTGAGCAGGCGGGTGATGGTTTCCGGGGCGCTGTTGGTGTGCAGGGTGGAGAGCACCATGTGGCCGGTTTGCGCGGCCTTGACTGCGATTTCCGCCGTTTCGAGGTCACGGATCTCCCCCACCATCACCACATCGGGATCCTGGCGAAGGAAAGCCCGCAGGGCAACGGCAAAGGTGAGGCCCACCCGGGCATTGACCTGCACCTGGTTAATGCCCTCCAGGTTAATTTCTACCGGGTCTTCCGCCGTCGAGATATTAAGCTCCGGGGTATTGAGAATATTTAACCCCGTGTACAGTGAGACCGTTTTTCCTGAACCTGTTGGGCCGGTTACCAGGATCATGCCCTGAGGCTGGTGCAGCGTTTTGAGATACGCCTCTTTTTGATCCGGCTCATAGCCCAGGGCCTCGATGCCCATCTGCGCGCTGGTAGGGTCGAGTATACGCAGGACGATTTTTTCGCCGTACTGGGTGGGCAATGTGTTGACACGAAAGTCGATCGACCGAGTTTTGGATAACTTCAGCTTGACCCTGCCATCCTGGGGTATCCGCCTTTCCGAGATATCCATGCGCGACATCACCTTGAGCCGCGCGGCGAAGCGGCTCGCCAGATTGATCGGCGGACGGTTAATTTCTTCAAGTATGCCATCGGTGCGAAAGCGAATCCGATAACTGTTTTCATAGGGTTCGAAGTGAATGTCCGAGGAGCCTTTCTTGATGGCGTCGAGCAGCAGCCTGTTAACAAATCGGACGATTGGGGCGTCGTCTACGTCCGATGTACCAACCCCGTCATCCTGGTCTTTTTCCTCGGTATCAAGCTCAAGGCCGTCCAGCTGGACATCGTTGAGGTCGCCCAGCGCGCGCCCCATGTCCTCTTCGTTGCTCTCGATATAATTATCCAGCGCAACTTTCAACTTGTCGTATTCGACGACAATCGGTTCCACCGTGGTGCCAATATGAAAGCGGATTTCGTTGATGGCATGCTGATCGGTGGGGTCGCACATGGCAACTTGCAGGCGGTTCGCCTTAAAGGCGAGTGGCAGGGCGTTATGCTTGGCCAGCAGTTGATTGTCCACCAGCCGACGCGGGCAGGAGGCGGCGTTGAGGCAGCTCAAATCAAAAAACGGCACACCAAATTCCTGGGCAGTCACGCTGGCGATCTGGTAGGCAGTCAATGCGTTGATTTCAACGAGGTGCTGGGTCAGCGATACGCCCTCCCGTTCGCAGACCTTGAGCGCGGCGAGGGCCGCGTGCTCATCGAGTAGCGCATCAGTAACCAGGCGCAACGGCAGGCCACGGAGGACAGTGTTTTTGGCGTTCATGATCGCCGCGTGTTAAATGAACGAGTATTCATGGCGTCTGGTTTCTAGTATTTGGTCCTTAACCCTTAATATAACTGGCGGCAGGGCTTTGCGGTGTTTGTGTGTATTTTTATGAGCTTCGATCTTCATGAGCTTCTGTCTTCATTAGGCTCGACTTTCATTATTGGGCCATTATCGGGCTCGCTTTCCACTTAAAACGCACAGCCTGTATCCGCCTGTCGTCAGTACGCCAAAACGGAATAAAACATGAGCAAGTCTACTACGCTAGGCTTTATTTTCAAGGTATTACATTAACTATAATTTTAGCTATAACCTTAACCTTAACTATTGCTTTAACTCAGACCCTAACTATAACCGCATCCTCACTGCCTAGTCTTGCGCGCAAGGGGCGGTTTGTGGCGTGTTTGTGACAAATTTTGTCAATCACAGGCCAAAAAATCCCCGCCAGTTGGTAGAAGAAGGCCCAAGGTGTTTCTATAACATATTCAATAACATGGAAAAAAATAAACTGGCACGGAAGGTGTATATGACCCTTATGCTGACCATACGCTGCGTCAACTAACAATTTTTATCAAGGAGATTTAAAATGCAACAGCAAAATATGCGACACATGCAACAAAAGCTACAACAGGGCTTTACATTGATCGAACTAATGATCGTGGTAGCCATTATCGGAATTCTGGCCGCCGTGGCGCTGCCCGCCTACCAGGACTACATTATCAAGTCGAAGATGTCCGAAGTTATCCTCGCCACCAGTCAGTGTCGTACGACGATTTCGGAAGCCTACCAGACAGCGCCAAGCGGAGCGACCTCGCCAACCACCGATGGTTGGGGCTGTGGTGAGGCGAACCCTGGTTCTGGCATAACCAAATACGTCAAATCCATCAGTACCGATGGCACGGGCAAGATTACTGTAACGACCCAGAACTTTGGCGATACTAACGTTGATGCCAAGACGGTTGACCTGGTTCCTTACGTAGATGACTCGAACGCCGCTCAAACATCCGACTATGGCACCGGGATTCAGATATTCAAATTTTTATGTGAGCCGGGTTCCGCTAATCCAATACCGGTTAAATATCTCCCAGGCTCGTGTAAGTAATTATATTTGCTTAATCGCAAGTCTTCACCAAGGCACCTTCGGGTGCCTTTCTTGTGTATGGAGCACTAACTATGGCTGAGGCAGATCCTGAGCTGTCCATTTTAATGCCGTGTTTAAACGAATCTCGAACCCTGCCCGTTTGTATTAGCAAGGCATTGGCCTTTTTTCGTGACCACGGCATCAACGGTGAGGTGCTGATAGCAGACAACGGCTCAACCGATGATTCCCGTTCAGTAGCTGAACAACACGGCGCGCGCGTCATAGCGGTGGCCGAGCGCGGTTACGGTGCGGCGCTAAAAGCCGGCATCGCCAGCGCCCGGGGCACCTATGTGATTATGGGCGATGCTGATGACAGTTATAATTTTGCTGATCTGGAACCCTTCATCATCAGGCTGCGGGAGAACTACGACCTGGTGATGGGTAATCGCTTTAAGGGCGGGATACAAGACGGCGCAATGCCGTTTTTGCATAAATACCTGGGGAACCCGGTATTGAGCGCGATAGGCCGGATTATGTACAACGTCAAGGTAGGGGATTTCCACTGCGGGTTGCGCGGTTTTAACCGCCAGAAAATTATGGCGCTCAACCTGACCACGGACGGTATGGAGTTTGCCAGTGAAATGGTGGTCAAGGCGACGATAAACCATCTGCGTATCACCGAAGTGCCAACAACCCTGAGCGTCGACGGTCGGGACCGGGAGCCCCATTTACGGACCTGGCGTGACGGCTGGCGGCACCTGCGGTTTTTATTGATGCTGAGCCCGCGCTGGCTGTTTTTGTATCCCGGCTTACTGCTAATGTTGGCCGGCATAGCCATCATCGCTGGTATCGAAACAGCCTTTCCGCTGGCCCGTCGGCTCGGCCTTGGTCCGCAAACCATGCTGTATGGCGGCGCCGCAATCATCCTTGGTCATCTGCTATTGGGCATGTCAATTGTGGCGCGGACCCTGGGTAGCCGCTTCGGCGTATTAAAAGAAAAGCCCCGCCTCGAAAAACTGTGGCGATCGTTTACCGTTGAAAGGGGCATCGGGTTCGGCTTTGGCTTGATGATTCTGGGTTTATATTTTGCGTTTAACTCCCTGGGCCACTGGGCAAGCCTGAACTATTCCGCGCAAAACCTTGAAGAAACCATCGGCACGGTGGTCTATGCCATTATATTTATTGTTACCGGTGCGCAGTCAGTTGCCCTGTCGTTCTATTTTAATGTGATCGAGTTCTACAGCAAAAAATAGTGGCCCAATTGTTTGGTGATCATAAGGAAAAGTACTTAATGGATGCTCTTCGCCTCAATGATGAATACCGCTTTGAAAAAGCCGCCGCATGGTTTCTGGCCGCGATGTTTTGTCTTATGGTCAACTACGTATTTGGTAGAGACCTAAGCTGGGATTCTATCAACTACCATTACTACGTCGGCCACGCTTACTGGCACGACAGGGCTGCCCAGGACTTCTTTCCATCGGGATCGGTCGGCTACACCAATCCGCTGATGTACGTAGCCTTTTTCCTTATGGTGTGGAGCGATTGGCATACTATTGCGGTGGCGTCAGTCCTCGCACTTATCCATTCACTCAATATAAGCTTGTTATACCTGATTGGTGGCGAGTTGCTTGGATGGGGCAAAGAGCAATTTAAGGAACGGATACTGGTACTGGCATTAAGTATCGCATTTTTGCCATTTTTACAGTTGATTGGCGCCTCCCACGGCGATTTGATTCAAACAATTTTCCAGCTTCTATCTGTCTTTTTGCTATTGCGTGCGACCAGCGCCACAAGTCTGCTGTTTTGGGGGGGCTCCGCATTCTTTATGGGTTTTGCCGCCGGCTTGAAGCTTTCCGGTCTGATTTTTTGTGTAGGCTATGCCCTATTCACAGTGGCTTATACGTATTTCAATTACGGCTTATGGAAATGTATAAAGCTACTTCTGGTGTGTGGGCTTGCCGGTGTCCTCGGGTTTTTAACTTCGGCAGGTTCGTGGATGCTGCAAATGTGGGCACAATTTGGTAATCCCCTGTTCCCGCATTTTAACGGCATTTTTAAATCACCTTATTATCCTCTAGAAGGTTATCTGGATGGGCGGTTTAGAATAGAGTCGATAAAAGAGCTAGCGCTTTTCCCGTTAAAAATGGCATTGCCTTTAAGGTGGCTCTATTTTGAAAAAATAGCACCTGATTTTCGCATCGCACCCCTGATGGTGTTGTCACTGCCCTTTGTGTACCTGGGCACAAGAACGTTCGTGATGACAAAAAAACCATCGCGTGAGTTATTGTTTGTACTGTCCTATGTCACGATGTTTACACTGTGGGCGTTCTCGTCAGGTAATGTGCGCTACGGATACCTGCTATTTTTTATGGTGGGATCACTGCTCTATTTATTACTTAAATCCTTATTTGGCCGCAGTGCGGCGTGTACAGTTTCGCTAATATTAGTGATCATGCAGGGCGTTGTAATTAATTCGGTTGGGTTGGAGCGAATAGCAAAGGACTTGTGGACGGACGACTGGTTTGGATTTGAGGTGCCAGAAACTCATCAAAAAAAGGCGCATCTATACCTAACCGGGGATCGGTTGTCCTATTCTTTTCTGGTAAAGGACGTTAATCCCGGATCGGTCTTTGTCAATATCCGCAGCGGCCTCCCAGTGGACAATGCCGCGGTAGAAGCGAGAATGGATGGGCTGGCAGAGAAATTCTCTGGTCAAACAGTGGCGCTTTTCAAAACCCCAACTGACAGTTTATCAAATCCAGGTTTTACAGAAATGGCGGGAGCTTACGCGATCAGTTACAGGAAGTTTGGTTATACCATGGACGTTGATGGGTGCGAGCTTATCCCCTCATTTGCGTACAGCAAAGCGGGCGATAATGACCAATTTTACAAGTATTTGGCTAGCTGCCCGTTATCCTATAGCAAGGAGACAGCGGAGCAACAAAAAGAACATTTGTACCCGATCGACGCGCTGTTCAATAAAATAAGACGTTTTTGCCCTGGTTGGTTTCCTGGTTTTGGCATGCCGATCAATTCGTGGGGTACCACTATCGCCAAATACTTCCCAGGCCAGGGCGTAACACTCTGGGCGAACAGCAAAGCTGAGATTTACTATGACAAAGAAATGACTATGTCTCGTTATTACCTTGGTACTGTAGAAAGTTTGGGTAAAGCCGAGAGAGATGACAGGGAGTGCGAATTATTGGAGGAAGGCAATTAGTTTTATGTCAATCTCCCTGGTTGGCGATTAGCATGTTGAGATTTTAGGCGAATATTTTTAGTGCAAATGGTTAAAAATGGCGATCTGCTTAAGACAACTCAATAAACGATCCATATAACAGGATGGCGGAAAAAATGCGGATTATATTTATAAACCCTCCTTTTAATGACTATAAATATTCGCGATCTCAGCGCAGTCCAGGTGTTATTTCATCCGGAACAATGTACTACCCTTATTGGTTAGCGCATTGTGCGGCGTTGGTGGAGCAGGCAGGCCACCACATTTACCTGCTAGATTGTCCGGCGGATGATATTTCTCGAGAGCGCATGGTTAGTGTAATAGCGCAATTCAAAGCAGATGTGGCTGTGATGGAAAGTAGCACGGCTAGTATTGAGTATGATTTAGCCACGGTAGCTTTTGCGAAACAACGGTTCGACGCTAGGTATGTCATGGTGGGTACCCATGTGACGGCGGAATGGGAACAAACACTCGCGGACAACCGGCAACTCAGTTATATAGCTATTGGGGAATATGATCAGACCGTCGTAGATTTGCTGTCGGCGTTAGAAAATAAGGCAGCAGTATCGGGTGTCCCAGCGCTTGCCTACCGTGAAGACGGAATGGTCAAGCGGGGTCCATTTCGAGCACCTATAGAGAATATGGATTTATTGCCATGGATCGCCCCCATATATAAGCGGTTTCTGAAACCCAGGAACTACCGTTTCACTATTGCGACCTACCCAATGTTGATGTTGATAGGGGGGCGTGGGTGCAAAGCCAAATGCTTCTATTGTGTGTACCCCCAGGTAATGCATGGGCATCGCTATCGAACACGAAGCCCGGCGCATTTAGTCGGCGAGATGTTGTGGATTCAGGAAAATATGCCCGAAATTCGTGAAATTGTTTTTGAGGATGATACATTTACTGCCGATAGAGAATGGGCTCGTGAGGTGGCGCGTTTAAAAAAGGCAAGAGGCGTTACACTGCCTTTCTTTGCCAACATTAGGACAAATATCGATAGAGAGACATTACAGGCGCTGAAGGACGCAGGTTTGCGCGAGTGTGCAACAGGGTTTGAGTCGGGTGATGAAACGCTCCTGGTCAATATGAGGAAAGGCCAAACACTTGAGCAACAGCGGAAGTTTATGGATATTGCTAGAGAGTTAGATTTGTTGGTGCATGGGTGTTTTATGGTCGGATTTCCGGGAGAAACGAGGCAAAGCTTGCAAAAGACCTACGACCTCGCAGTGAAATTGAACCCCGATAGCGCACAGTTTTACCCGGTTATGCCTTATCCTGGTACTGGCGCCTATCAGTGGGCCAAAGACAGCAACATGCTAGCAACTGACAAGTTTTCCGATTGGTTGAACGAAGACGGAAGTCACCGGTGTGTCATTAATCTTCCCGACCTTGATGCGGTTGAGCTAGATGAGTTTTGTCGGAAGGCGACCGCAAGGTTTCATTTGCGATCCAGATATATTTACAAAAAGGTAATTCAGGCAATACGCTTTCCACGGGAAGGTATAAGATCAGTTGGAGCGTTTATAAGCTTTATATCAAAACCTAAAAAGAAATTGAAATCCAGCAATAGTTTCTGGCCTAAAGGCGAGCTGGCTAACGATATCGTTGTGGATACCGAAGTGGTGAAAGTCCCGGTCGGTCGTATGGAGCGGGTAGAAAGAATAATAAAGCGAAAGACTATCACTTTGAATCAATATAAAGAAAATAGCGAAATGCTAATCAAAGCAGAGCGAGATTCTGAACGTTAAACGCTTTTAAGATGTATGCCGTTTAGTCTGCTGGGGCGCCTCACAGGTCCGGAAGACAAGCATGTTGATCAATTTTGTGGAGCTAGCAATTTGCGCGAAGATACTAAAAAAAATAGCGATAATGGGATTAGCGTAATTGTTGTCGCGAAAAACGAAGAACTTAAAATAGGCGCCTGTCTAAACTCAATTGTACACCAGACAGGTATGGAGCATATTCCTATAGAAATAATTCTTGTCGATAATGCCAGTACTGACAGAACATTAGAGCTAGCTAAGGAAACATGCGAAAAATTAATAGTTGTCAGTAATCCTGTTCCATCTATCGCATGCAGTAGAAATATGGGTTGGCGCCGTGCATCAGGCGGCCTTGTGGCCTATATCGACGCGGACTGTGTTGCGCCACCGGATTGGTTGTCGGTATTACATAAAAATCTAATAGCGCTAAATGCCGATGCTGTTGGTGGGGGCAATGTGCCCCCTGATTGCGGGAAATTTTATCCGGTTTTAAAAGTAATGCTAAATACTTATCTTGGGTCGAGAGGCTCGGTTCAGGGCACTACTTACGCTGATATTCGTGAAGTGGATCACCTGCCAACGCTTAATATCATGGTAAAACGGGAGGCGTTAGAGGATCTAGACGGGTTTGACGAGCATTTTGCGCTGGTAGGAGAGGATGCGGACTTTTCCTGTAGGCTGAAAAATATTGGAGGAAAAATATTCTATATTCCGAATGCGGAGGTGATTCATCATCAGCGGAGTAGTTTCCGCAGCTGGGGCAAGAATATGTATGCGTACGGGCAAGGAAGATACCATCTGATTCACAAGCATCCAAGACTATTTTCAATAGTGTATGTCTTTCCGATTTTATCGATTCTAACGTTTCCGTTATACCTGAGCGTTATGCTTATCTATTCGTCGTTCGTTGCGCTAAGGGAAAGAAAGATCCAGTATGCATTTCGTCTAGCCAGTTTATACGCCGTTACGCATTGGTGTTACGGTCTTGGTCTTGCTAGGGAGTTCTTTAGAAAACAGGGCAATAGTAAAAACAGAGTTTATTTTGTTGTTTTAAAGAATTCTGGTAATAAAGGCGATGAGGCAATATTTTCGTCTTTTTGTGACGGTTTGATGAGTCGGTGTGATGAGTATAGAGATAAGGCAAGTTTATACGTGCTAGCCATCGGACCTTCCGGAGTCGATATTAGAGGTATCCCTGGGAAGCGAAAGAATATGTTGCGCATGGCGTTGGATATATTTTCGCCAACAGAAACGTCGAGAGTAGTGGCCATGCGGACCATTATCTCAGCGTCGGGGCTTGTGCCGGTGATATGTGCCAGGCCAAGAATATTGATATGCGGTGGACATTGGTTTCACGATTTAAGCTTGATACGTTTCTATGCTGTTGGACTTTTTTTTATGGTGGTAAGGTTGTGCGGTGGTCGTACCGGTATGGCGAGCGCTGGAGTCGGCCCACTGGATAAAAAGCTGTCAAAGTATCTTTTAAAATGCTGTTTTGGAAAAAGAAGTTTTTTATCGCTGAGGGATAAAGCTTCGGACTCTATTTTAAGATCACTAGGCCGAAATGTTCAGCCCGTAAGCAACGATTTTGCTTTTGGTCAGAAATCACTGTCGGTTGGAAAATTTCCAAATATTGAGAGTGATTCGGTGGTTGGATTCACTCCCTGTGCGTGGGAGAGCTTTGATAAAATATATGGAAGTGGTAATGAATTAAATGCGTCGAGTCTTGATAACTCAGTTCGACTTGTGCGGCAGTTAATTGGAAGCGGGTATTTTGTGGTATTGATCCCGACAATGAATCCTGAAGACGAACTACTTTGTAGCCGTTTGATCAAAGAAATCGGCGATGAAACCAACATTTATCTGGTAGATTGTAGGGTATTATATGCCGGTCAGATTCAAGCTATTGTTAAGAGGTGTAATATCATGATCTCCATGAGATTGCATCCGTTGATATTTGCCTACAACGAATCCGTTCCATATATCGCAATTGATTACGCAGACAAAGTGAGGAATTTTTGTAGCGAATATGGTAAGAATGGACTGGTGAAAGTCTCCCCGGCATGGGGGGATGAGTGTTACAGTGAGATTCGTCGCTTGACTTCCTTTGAATCGATACCCCCAGTCCAGAAGATAGAGTATTTGGCGCGAAAGAATCATGATGACATAGGAAATATAGTCGCATGGATGTGCGCCTAATGTTTTTAGATAGCATTGCAGATACATAGATGGGCCGAGCTTTTTTAAGGATAGGACTTCTGGTAGGCCCAGTTGCCACAGGTGCAGTTATATATCTGATCGGCCTAGAGAAAATATTCCATTTTTTATCTCGTGCTGATTATCTTTACATTCTGCTCTCCTTGGGATGCTATCTTTTAATGGTTCTCATAGGTGTCGCGCGGTGGATAATACTTTTTGGTCGTTCAATAGAGCCAAGAAATATTGTACATATTTATTTGACAAGCCTCTTTTTTACAGGGTTAACGCCGGGAAAATCTGGAGAGCTGGCAATACCTTTTTTATATAGAAAATCTATCACTCCTCGAGTTGCTGAGTACACTGGCGGAGTCGTAGTAGATAAACTTTTTGATGTAGTGGTTCAGATCGTGGGCGTTCTAGTCGCGTTTCTACTTCTTTTTCGCGACGAATGCTTGCCGGGGTCTATATGCTTGAAATCCTATTTTGCTGATTTTGGAATTTCTTATATGTTTTACGGAATATTTGGAATTTTATTGTTTTTAAAAATATTTCACTGCGTTTATATGAGATATATATTTCCAAGGATTAGGGTGATTCATGTCTATGATTTTTCTATTTTAAGAATCTTTGCATTGTCGTCGGCAGCGATCTTTTCGTTCCTTTTAAATTTACAAAAAAATATGTTTCTGATTCAGGCGTTTACCGATATAACATTTGCTCAAAACTTTGTTTGTCAGGTTTTTTCAAACGCGGTAGGCATAATGATTTTATCGCCGGGTGGGTTGGGGGTTGATAGCGTGACATATGCTGCTCTATCGCGAGGATTTGGTCTTGATTGGCAAGCAGTATCCACCGCAATAATATTTGGCGGAATTTCCTTTAACCTGGTCAGACTTTGCTTATCCGCCTGCGGGTTTTATTTCCGTCGTCGTACCGGTCAATAAGGCTGTTTTAGTATTGTGGTGTTATGCCTTTATTTTTTGTGTGTTTGGCTCGCAAGTATGTCGATAGAAATGACCGCCAGCTCATGATGGTTAAATTTTTCCACATGGACGACTCATATCTGGATTCGCATTGAAAAATCTACCGCGTGGCAGTGTTTGGTCAGCGCACCGATAGAAATAAAGTCAAGCCCTAAGCTGGCGCGCTGGCGCAGACTGTCCTTGTCGATATTGCCCGATACTTCCAGTTCTACGTTAGATTGCCGACTCAGGCTGAGGGCCTCCCGCAGATCCTGTTCCGAAAAATTATCCAGCATGATGCGGTCGGCCTGTGCGGCCAGGGCCTGTGCCAGTTCGTCGAGCGTCTCCACCTCGACTTCGATGGGCTTGTCAGGCGCGAGTTCGCGCGCCCGCGCCACCGCCTTGTCGATCCCGCCACAGGCGGCGATATGGTTTTCCTTGATCAGAAAGGCATCGTAAAGGCCGAGGCGGTGATTATGGCAACCCCCGGTTTTGACCGCATACTTCTGCGCCAGCCGCAGGCCGGGCAGGGTTTTGCGGGTATCAAGAATACGGGTGCTGGCGTGCTCGACCAGTTTCGCGTATTGCCGCGATACCGTGGCGGTGCCGGACAGGGTTTGCAAAAAGTTAAGCGCGGTGCGCTCGCCGCTTAGCAGTGCGCGCGAATTGCCCTGGAGCGTGCACAGGGTCTGGTTCGCGGCGATATTGTCACCATCGGCCACTGCCCAGTCCAGGGTGATGCCGGAATCAAGTTGACGGAACACCTCGTTAACCCAGGGAATGCCGCAGATCACCGCAGCTTCGCGGGAAATAATCGTCGCTGCAGATTCGCTGTCCGCTGGAATCAACTGCGCGGTAATGTCGCCACTGCCAATATCTTCGGCCAGCGCCCGCTGCACACTGGTGATGATGTCCTGTTGTAGCGCCGGTTGTAGAGCTGGATCCAACACGGTTTGGCCCTCGCTTGCCTGATTGGTTAACCGGTTATCCGGCGCAATTGGTTATTTATGCAATGTGCACGGACGACGGTGCTGTCCGGGCCGGGGCATTTTAGCAAAATCCGGAGTCTGGTACCGGATGTTATGGTCAGCTATTGCTCTGGCGCAGGCGTGTGGGCGACGGGCCTCGCTACTGGATGGGTAGGAAGGACTCAGCGGGCCTGTATTGCTCGGCAGGCTTAACGTAAAGATACTTGACAAATATAATGTATATGAGCAAGATCGGCTCATAACTCTATGAAAAATAGAGTCGTTTTCCGTTTGCATTTGTTATTTATCTGCTATTTTTATTTTCTATTAATGTAATGGGATAAAACGTGGTTTTGATGCAAGCAAGGCTCGGTTGTTGAACGAACCGCCCCTACAATCCACCCCCCGTCGTCCGGTTGATGGTTACAACCGGGCTCGTCTTGCGTCCCTGAAAATGCTGAGGGATAGAACACACAACTTCCTCACCGAGCGGTCCGGGATCCTGTTTGATCTGGTGACAGAGGTGCTTTTCGAGAAGGCCGACGACCTGGAGTGCGCGGCGAGCCAGACCCAGTACTTTGACGCTATCAAGCTGCTCCGGGCGGACCGGCGCGATGTGATCGAGCGGTGGCTGAACGGCGTATCCGCCGGTTTTGATAGCCTGGGGCGAACGCCAGGGTCCGAGGCTGGTGACGGCTATGCGGTTGATAATGGGCCATTGTCCCTGCTTGGTGACGACGATCTGGAAGAAATTATCGCGTTTGACGTGATGGTGTCTGCCGCGGTAGCCAATAACCATGGCGCATTGCATTTGTTGCAGCGCCGTGTCGCGGAGATCGCGGGTACGGAGCTCAACCTGGCCCGGCTGCCGTTTAGTCCAGAAGTAATTGCCGAGCAGTTCGCGTTGGCACTGCGTCCCCTCGATATCGCTTTACAGCCCAGGTTGTCCCTGTTGAAGCTTTTTCAACAACAGGTGCTGAACGGGCTTGACGAGCTGCTGGATCAGAATAACTGCCTGTTGGTGGATCTGGGTATTCTGCCCGATATCAAGCCCGAGGCGATTAACGGCGGGCGAACCAGAAACGTTGCTGAGGAGCGAAATGAGGCGGTCGGTCCCGGGAATCCGGGGCGGACTCGGGGCGAAATAGACGCCCGCACTGACGGCTTGGCAGGTCGACGTAAAGTCGACGCTGTGCGCCCTCCCAGCCGACTGATTGCCAGCCTGCGCCCCCTCCTGTCAGCGCGCAAGGATTTGGGGCATAACTATTCAAGGGGTAACTCTGTCCCAAGGGGTAACTCTGTCGCCGGGGCGATCGCGGAGGGTGCGGAACAGTATGACGCGACGTTTGATGCAAGCGAAGCGGGGCGGCATTCGGGTGCAACAGAATCGTGTTCCGCGCGTGACATCGCTGCGCCGCCACGGAATAAGGTTGACAGCGCCCCGCATGCCAAAAGCCGCAGAATCCCCTGTGACGAATTGATGGATATGCTTAGAAATCGTGCTCGCCAGACGCCTGATCACGATACCGCCTGTGGTGACAATGATGCCAATGGTCGTGCCCGTGCTTGTTGCAATGGCCTTTCTAACGGCCGATCCAACGGCGTGGCTGACGGTGTCTCCGGCAATACCTGCGGCGCAGAGCACGGTCAGCGCGAGCCCAGGCCTGTGCGCGGCATTCGGGCGCAAATTGACGATTTGTTAGCACAACAGGGCCAGACATTTGTCGACCTGGATGAGATCGATCAGACCATCGTGACGCTTGTTGATCGCCTGTTTAGTTCGACCTGCGCGCGGCGCTGGGTACCCGACAGGCTGGTGGCGATGTTTGCGCGCATTGAACTGCCTGCCACGCAATGCGCGCTGGCTGACCCGTCGTTGTTTGATCGTGATCAGCATCCGGTCAGGCGCTTGCTTAATGAGGTTGCCGCGGTCGCTAACAGCTTACAGAGCACCGACAATTTATCCGCGGATCCACTGTATCGAAAACTGGACGAAGTTATCGAGGGCTTGCAAGCTGCCGAAGCTGACCTGGGCAAGCTGACGGATTTGCTGTCGGACTTTATTAAATTCGTCGAAGCGGATCGACGGCGGATCGCCAGGCTGGAACAGCGGGTGATCGAGCAGGAGGCCGGACGGGAGAAAATCAACGAGGCGCGCCGCAGTGTGGAGGATATAGTTATCCCGCGTATGGTGGGGTATCAGTACGGCTACGCGATAATAGAGTTTGTCGAAAAAGCCTGGAGTCGGGTGTTGTTTATCGCCCGCTTGAAGTACGGTACCAGTTCAGAACAATGGGCCCGGGGCGTGCGCCTGCTCGATCGGTTACTGGCGCTTGAAACCGCGGAGGCAACTGATGATCAAGCGGTTGATGGCCTGCTCGGCACCCTGGGGGAGGCGTTGACGGATATCTCCTATGAAGGCTATGAAGTGCGCCGTATGTTGGACAATGTGCGCCGTTATTTATTACTCGATAAGGATAGAGCGGAGAACCTGCATCCCATTATCTTTGATAAAGCCGACGCCGAACAAGCCCGTGACGTGACCCTGCGAGTATTGGTTGACAGTATTGATGTCGAGGTGCCGGGCGAGCGCCTCGTCCCCGAGGAGACCTTAGCTGGCCTGGTGGATGAAAGTTTTTTGATGCAAGTTGACGCTCTTAAAAAAGGTGCCTGGGTGGAGCTGGCAAATAATGCTGACGCGCAGTCGCGGCGCTGCCGCCTGCTCGGTGTTGTCAAACCTTCGGGGAATTTTGTCTTTGGCGATCGCTGCGGTCAGAAAGTGACCGTGGAAAGTCGGGGTCGCCTTGCCGTCAAGCTGAAGGAGGGTAAGTTGATTGTGCTCGATAATTCCCATCTTTTTGACGACGCTCTTGCGGAAGTGATTCGTGATGCCAGAGACCATTCGACAGATCAGGGGTTATAAGCGCCGCTATTGGTCATGCTGGTCATGCCGGGAACGAAATCCGTGGTTTCCCACTTGATCGAAGATGGCTGGTTGGTGACGGCCCGACGCGTCCCGTCACCAAATCGCAGTCCGCGACCTGGCAATGGTGAGGTATCTTTGCTCGTTGTGCACAACATAAGCCTGCCGCCGGGTTGCTTTGGCGGTGGCTACGTTGAGCAACTGTTTTGTAACAGACTAAACCCGGATGAGCATCCATATTTTGCCGAAATCGCCTCGCTGGAAGTTTCCGCGCATCTGTTTATTGAACGCCAGGGTCAGGTGACCCAGTTTGTGCCCTTCACAGAGAGGGCCTGGCATGCGGGCCACTCCAGCTTTGCAGGTCGCGATAATTGTAATGACTACTCGATCGGCATTGAACTGGAAGGCACGGATGACACAGCCTATACGGAGGCGCAGTATCAGGCGCTGGCGGCCGTCACGCGACACTTGATGACGGTTTACCCGGGCTTGAACAGGGCACGCCTTGTCGGCCATTGTGACGTGGCGCCGGGGCGAAAAACTGACCCTGGGGCGTCGTTCGACTGGCCGCGATATCTGGCGAGTGTGGGGTTCTAGCCTACCCTCGTGCACCTTGAACTTTCTTTGCGGTCGAGTCACCGCAAAGCACAAAGGATGTTTAATATTAACGACAATAATTTGGCCGAGTTGGTTAACCCGGTCAGTGCTCTCTGAGGTAAGTCCATGGAATTTCTCGCTGTCGTCTGCGGCCTGATTCTGCTCTATCAGCCTCACTTTTTTGCCGTGATCCAGCACGATCACTGGTTCGCTGACTGGCAGGAGAAGGTTAGGCTCGGGCAGGCACTGGGTGGCGCCACAGGTATTGGCATGGTGGTGACGCTGGGATTGCCCGTGCTGGCGGTATACCTCGCTAACAACCTGATCGGCAATTTCGCCCTGGGCCTGCCGTTTTTCCTGCTCAATCTATGGGTGCTACTTTATGCTTTTGGCCGCGGCGATTCCCGCGCACAGGTGGATGAACTGGTTGACGATCTGGAGCGGGATGATCTCCAGGCAGCATTTCGTGGTTTGGCGGTGTTTACGGTTGATGCCAGCGACGGCCAAGCGATGGACGGCGCGGGTTTTCTGGAAGAATTAAAAGCGCGTCTCGCCTATAGCTATTTTGAGAGGCAGTTGGCAGTGTTGTTCTGGTTTCTGGTTGGTGGTGCCCCTCTGGCGTTGCTTTACCGTTTGTCGGTGTTGTATTGGCAAAACGAATCATCGGCGGAGAGCACGCGTGAAAGCGGGCGGGCGTGGTTGTGGCTGATGGAGTGGCTGCCGCTCAGGGTGGTTGGTCTGACGCTGGCGCTGGTCGGCCACTTTAATCGCGGCTTGCGATACTGGCGCGAATTATTCTGGGGCGACCAAAGCACGCAGCAAACGCTGTTAACCTGGGTAAACGGCGCGTTGGGCAGTGTTGAGGAAGAGCGGGACTCGGCAATAACAACGGATGCCGAGCTGACCGGCGCCTCGGTCAGCGGCGAGGTGCGACGGGTCGAGCGGTTGTTTTTCAACGCGATTGTCTGCTGGCTGGTGGTGATTGCGCTTCTGGTGATAGTTGCTTAACGATGGCGCAACAGGCGCTTTCTTGGAGAACCTCTGCTGGTTACCGGACTTCACCGCTTTTCTGTTTAACAATCAATACCTTCAGACGCCGCGTTGTTCTTCTGGCAGCCAGTTTACATCGCCCTTGCCGGTGGCGGAGAGAGTTCGCGCGACCAGAAAAAAGTAGTCGGACAAGCGGTTGAGAAACTGCATTACTGCCGCGGGAGCGCTGCCGGTTTGGGCGACAACGAAGATGCTTCGTTCGGCGCGCCGACACGCGGTCCGGACGATGTGGGCCTGGGCTGCGGCGATACTTCCGCCCGGCAGCACGAACTGTCTGAGGGGTGGCAGTGCCTCGTCGAGCTGATCTATTCGGCGTTCCAGTGCCTCGATATGGCGAGCAGTGATCAGGCTTGCCGGGGTGCCCGCCAGCATGGCGCCAAGGTCGAACAGTTGATGCTGGACAAGTAGCAGATCGTTTACCAGTGTCTGTCCTTCCGGGGAGGGTTCCGCCAGTGCCTGGTTTTCAAGCAGGCTAATCAGCAGGCCGAGCTGGGCGTTACATTCATCCACGGAACCGATCGCTTCTATGCGCGGGTCGGTTTTGGATATCCGCGTGCCATCGGCAAGCCCGGTGCTACCGCGATCGCCACTGCGAGTATAGATACGTGTCATGTCGCTAGTCTCATGCGGGCTTTGTGGATTTTTGAGTTTTGTGATGGTAAGTCAGGTTGTCGAATTGCCTGACTGGTCGGTGCCCCGTTCATGCCAGGGTGCGACTCTGCTCAGCAACATCATACCCGGCAGTGCAGCGAGCGTGCAGCCGTAAAAAAACAGCTCCCAGCCAATCTGTTCAACGATGAAGCCGGTACTGGCATTGGCGACGGTTCTGGGAACAGCAGTTAATGCCGTTAACAGCGCCAGTTGCGTGGCAGTGTGGGCGCGGCTGGTGCAGCGGGCGATAAAGGCGATAAAGGCCGCTGCACCCAGGCCTACGCCGAGGTATTCAAAGCCGATAACCAGGGCCAGCAGCCAGATCCCTTCACCGACACGGGCCATCAGTGCGAAACCGAGAATGGAGAGCATTTGAATACCACCGAAAATCCACAATGCCCGGTTAATGCCTATTTTGATCATTAACAGGCCACCGCTGAGGCCGCCAATGATCATCGGCCACAATGCTGCGTGCTTGGCCACCAGTCCAATTTCCGACAGTTCGAATCCCATGTCTATATAGAAGGGTGTCGCCAGCGCCGTGGCGAGATTGTCGCCGAGCTTGTACAGGAACATGAAGCTCAGTACCAGCAGTGCCTGCGAGGTTCCCTGCCGTTGGAAAAACTCCACAAACGGCTCCGTCACGGCATCGCGTAGCGACGGGGGTGAGGGCTGTGGGTGTTTGGGTTCGGCAATCGACAGGGTGAACAGAATGGCCACCGACATGAAACCCGCGGTGATCAGAAAGACGGTTTCCCAGGGCAGGTAGTCGGCGAGGATCAGCGCAATGGAGCCTGGCACCAGCCCCGCGATGCGGTAGGCGTTGACGTGGAGCGCGTTGCCCAGGCCAAGTTCGGTATCGGGCAGCAATTCGCGTCGATAGGCATCGATGACGATGTCCTGGGTTGCGCTAAAAAACGCAATGAGCGCGCACAGCCAGGCGATGGACCACAGTTCCTCGTCGGTGTCGAAATAAGGTAGGCAGGCAATGCTCAGCAATAAGGCCAGCTGGGTGGCCAACATCCAGCCGCGGCGTCGGCCCAGTAGCGGCAGCGGGTACCTCTCCAGGAATGGCGACCAGAAAAACTTCCAGGTGTAGGGCAGGCCGATTAAAGTAAACAGGCCAATTTCCTTCAACCCTACACCCTCGGTACGCAACCAGGCTGGCACCAGGGAGATGAGGATGTACAGGGGCAGCCCAGAAGCGAAACCGGTGAACATACAGATCAGCATGCGGCGGTTGAATACCGTCGCCCACAAAGAAGGGCCAGCCATAATTGCCTCGGTCAGATGAGGCGCTACCTTAAACAAATGTCCGGGAGTGGGCTAGCGGAAAAAACGCTTTTCCCTGAGCGCGGCTTGAATTATGACCGTTTAACCCAATTGTCAAAACGAAGACTCGCCATTTTCCACATGTGGAGCTTGCCATTGCGCTTTCTACTACTGCTTTTTATTATCGTGCCAATTGCCGAAATGTGGCTGCTTATCAAAGTTGGCGGGGTAATCGGTGCCTGGCCAACCATCGGCCTGGTGTTGTTGACAGCGGTGGTTGGGCTGGCGTTGTTGCGTCGCCAGGGCTTCGCCACTTTGATGCGGGGTCAGCAGAAGATGGAGAGTGGTGAGATCCCTGCCCAGGAGATGCTGGAAGGCATTGTCCTGGCAGTGTCCGGCGCGCTGCTGTTGACGCCGGGGTTTTTTACCGACGCGCTCGGTTTTGCGGGGCTGTTGCCGGCACCGCGGCGCTGGCTGGTCGGGCGGCTGATGGGTCGTAATCTGGTCAGCGGCTATTATCGGCGCGGATATGGTCAGACGGGTAGCGACGATCGGGGCTCGTCGCCGAAAGCCCCGCTCGAAGGCGAGTACCGTCGCGAGGACTGACGGTCAAAACCGGTGATATGCGATATTTCAAATAATTAACGGGCCTGCGGAGAGTTTTTTTAACAGGCGGGCCTTGATTTTCTTTTTGGTGCCTCAAGATAGTGGGCAGCTTCGGGGTGTTTCCCGAACACTGGAATTTAATTTTAAGACAGGTGGAGAAAGTTGAGATGAAGATTCGTCCATTGAACGACCGCGTTGTCGTGCGCCGTAACGCAGAAGAAGAAAAGACTGCCGGTGGTATTCTGTTGCCCGGCTCAGCCAAGGAAAAGCCTAATCAGGGCGAGGTTATCGCGATTGGTGAAGGCCGTTTGTTGACTAATGGTGACATTCACCCACTGTCAGTTAAGGTTGGCGATAAGGTGCTGTTTGGCGGCTACGCGACTAACAATAACACCATCAAGGATGGCGATGATGAGCTCATCATTATGAGTGAAGGTGAGATTTACGGTGTCATTGAAGGCTGATGCAAACGATCACCTGATCAACCACTTAACATAGAACCCAGAATTTAGATAAGGAACGAAATCATGGCTGCAAAAGACGTGAAATTTGGCGACAGTGCCCGCCGCAAGATGATGGCTGGTGTGAACGTATTGGCAGATGCTGTCAAGGTGACTTTGGGCCCCAAGGGTCGCAATGTCATTCTGGACAAAGCCTTTGGTGCGCCAACGGTCACCAAAGACGGTGTATCGGTCGCAAAAGAAATCGAGTTGAAAGACAAGTTCGAAAACATGGGCGCGCAGATGGCGAAAGAAGTTGCCAGCAAGTCCTCCGACGAAGCGGGTGACGGCACCACGACCGCTACTGTACTGGCCCAGGCGATACTGAACGAAGGCCTCAAGGCAGTAGCTGCCGGTATGAACCCGATGGATCTTAAGCGCGGCATCGACAAAGCTGTTACCGCTGCGGTTGCTGAGATCAAGCGCATGGCCAAGCCCTGTACCGACAACAAGGAGATTGCTCAGGTTGGCACCATTTCTGCCAACAGCGACGCCCAGGTTGGCGCAATCATTGCCGAAGCGATGGATAAGGTTGGCAAAGAAGGGGTGATTACTGTTGAAGAAGGCTCGGGTCTGGAAAACGAGCTGGACCTGGTTGAAGGCATGCAGTTTGATCGCGGTTACCTGTCGCCCTACTTCATTACCAACCAGGAAAGCATGAGCGCCGAACTGGAGACGCCTTATATCCTCCTGGTCGATAAAAAAATCACCAACATCCGCGAGCTGCTGGGCCTTCTTGAGGCCGTTGCAAAATCCGGCAAGCCGCTGATGATTGTCGCCGAAGATGTTGAAGGCGAAGCCCTGGCAACCCTGGTTGTCAACACGCTGCGCGGTATTGTCAAGGTCGCCGCCTGTAAGGCTCCGGGTTTTGGTGATCGCCGCAAAGCCATGCTGCAGGACATTGCAGTGTTGACCGGTGCTACGGTTATTTCCGAAGAAGTGGGTCTGGATCTGGAAAGCGCTACGCTTGAGCATCTTGGTCAGGCCAAGCGCATCGGCATGAGTAAAGAAAACACCACGATTATCGATGGCAACGGCACCGCTGCAGACATCAAGGGCCGTGTTAATCAGATTCGCGCAGAAATCGAAGACACCAGTTCTGACTACGATCGTGAAAAACTGCAGGAACGCCTGGCCAAGCTGGCTGGTGGTGTTGCGGTTATCAAGGTTGGTGCCGCTACTGAAGTGGAGATGAAAGAGAAAAAAGCCCGCGTAGAAGATGCGCTGCACTCTACCCGAGCGGCAGTCGAAGAAGGTGTAGTGGCTGGCGGTGGCGTTGCGTTAATCCGCGCGCTGCAGGCAATTGCAACACTCGAGGGCGATAACAACGATCAAACTGTTGGCATCCGTATCGCACGTCGGGCGATGGAAACTCCCTTGCGGCAGATTGTTGAAAACGCCGGTGAGGAAGGCTCCGTGGTTGTCGATAAGGTCAAAAAAGGCAAAGCTAACTTCGGCTACGATGCCGCGACTGGTGAATATGGCGACATGATCAAGCTGGGTATTCTCGATCCGGCCAAGGTGACACGGACTGCATTGCAGGGTGCCGCGTCGATTGCCGGTTTGATGATCACTACCGAAGCGATGATCAGTGAAGCGCCGTCGGATGACTCAGCTTCCGCCATGCCTGATATGGGTGGCATGGGTGGTATGGGCGGCATGGGTGGTATGGGCGGCATGATGTAAGCCTGCTCCGATGCTTTAGCTAAGCCCCGCAATCGCGGGGCTTTTTTATGTGCGTATCATGGTGGTGTTATCCAGCGGTAGCCAGGGAGGCGCTCCTGGCCAACTTAGTAGCCACTAATTTTATATGGTTTTTTTACGCCAGATTTATGTCTAAAATGGCATGGATTTTAAATTATTCGCATTTGGGGTGATTGTTTGTTGCGCGTAGCGGAAACTTTGGGTGGCGAAGTCCGACAGCGACGATACTGAGCTGGCGTTACCACGCTGAACCAATAATCACGACAACCCTGAACTGCCAGTAGTAATTAACAACCGCAATTAACAACAAAAGGTGACATGAATGGAAAACTTAACTTCGATGGACTTCATCAATTTTCTTTTTCGCTGGGCACACTTGTTGTTCGGCATAACCTGGATTGGTCTGCTCTATTACTTCAACTTCATACAGGGCGGCTATTTCAAGGAGGCGTCGCCGGAAGCGTTGAGCGACGCCAAGGCGAAGCTGGCGCCCAGTGCGCTGTGGTGGTTCCGCTGGGGCGCGATGTTTACTTTTATTACCGGCGTGGTGCTGCTGCTGGGCGTGCAAAAGCAGGGTGTCATGAATGAATACATCGTTGCCGGTGCGCTGATGGGCACGTTGATGTTCCTTAACGTTTGGCTGATTATCTGGCCCAATCAGAAAATCGCACTGGGCCTGGTGGAAGGCGACAAGCCATCTGCCGGCGCAAAAGCGCTGTTGGCGTCACGCACCAATACCTTGTTTTCCGCGCCCATGGCCTACTGTATGTTGGCGTCCCCTCATATTGGTTACGGTGCTGCGCGACTGAATGCCGACGGCGGTGGTGTTGGCCTGTATGCGGTACTTGCAGTTATTGCGGCGCTTGAGGTCAATGCCATTGTCGGCAAGCAGGGCCCTATGACATCGGTCAAGGGTGTGATCCACTGCAGTATTGCTTTGACTGTGGTGCTGGTCCTGCTACTTAAGTTTCTTTAATCCCAGTATGCTTAAAAAACCGGCTTATATGGCCGGTTTTTTTATCATTCCGTTTTATGGCGCAGTGTATAATTGCGGCTGAATGGTAACCTGGTGGTTGAGTGAGTCGTCAGTTATGGCAGAGGATAAGATTAAGACCCGTGAACCCATTGTTGCCCGCCGCGACGGCGATGTTCGCGCGCCGCGAGCTGATAATCGTAGAAATACCTCCGAAAGCGGTTTTCAAGATCGTTCGCAAGGGGATTACCAGGACAGTTCGCGACGCCCCTCGCAGGGCAATCGCAAGCAATCCTCTGCCAGGGTTGATAAACCTAAAACCGGGAGCTCCCTGTTAATCGTTCTGGTTATTTTGCTTGCCGTCGGGCTGGTGGGACTGGGTTGGTTTGCGTGGCAACAAAGTCAGGCGCAGGCCGTGTTGCAACAGCGGTTTGATGAACTGGCAGGCAAGATTGAATCGACAGATGAGTCCCTGAATCAATCCGGTGCAGCGCTGTCGGTTAAGCTGCTTGACCATTCAAAGCAACTGGAAACACAATGGTCCGAGATAAAAAAATTGTGGGGGGTGGCTAATGATCGTAATAAAAAAGCCATTGAAGCATTGCAGTTAGCTGTCGCTGAGAGTGATAAAGCGACACAGAGATTAAGTAAAAATCTGGCAACGCTAGCTGACGCTGACAAAAAACTGTCTGGCAGAATTAGCGAGATGGGTAGTGGCTCACTGGCGGCGACTGCACGGATTGACGCAGTGGCAGAGCGTGTTGATCAACTTGATGGGGCGCAGCAGCGATTGCGTCAGGTCGAAGAGCGCCAGCGCTCCCTGGAGAGTCGCCTGAAAACAAACGAAACTGCTGTTGAGTCGATCGATGCCTTTCGTCGGCAAACCAATCAAACTTTAAACACTTTGCGGCAAGCCCAGCCCGCGCAGTAGAGCGCGTAGATAACCTGGATATAAGTCGCTCGTCGTACACAACCTGCGAGAAACGCATCATGACTGTTATTTGTCAGCAAGATCTGATTCAGGGGGTCGCTGACGCCCTGCAGTTCATTTCCTACTATCATCCCAAAGATTTTATTCACGCTGTCCATGAAGCGTATTTGAAAGAAGAATCAGTAGCGGCGAAGGATGCGATGGCCCAGATACTGGTGAACTCGCGGATGTGCGCCATGGGACATCGGCCAATTTGTCAGGATACGGGTATTGTGACGGTATTGGTCAAAGTTGGTATGAACGTACAGTGGCAGTGTGACATGTCGGTAACGGACATGATCAACGAAGGTGTGCGCAGGGCCTACCTGTTGCCCGAGAATGTCCTGCGGGCATCCATTCTCGATGATCCGGATGGTGCCAGGAGCAACACTGGCGATAATACGCCCGCCGTGATTCATTACGAGCTGGTACCTGGCGATACACTGGACATTTATGTGGCGGCAAAAGGTGGTGGCTCCGAAGCCAAGGCAAAGTTTGCCATGCTCAATCCATCGGACTCTGTTGTTGACTGGGTGGTGGAGCAAATTCCGAAAATGGGCGCCGGCTGGTGTCCTCCGGGTATGTTGGGCGTGGGTATCGGTGGCACAGCCGAAAAGGCCATGCTGATGGCAAAAGAATCTTTATTCGATCCGATCAACATTCAGGAGCTGGTGGCGAAAGGACCTGAGAACCGAGGCGAAGAGCTACGCCTGGAGTTGATGTCGGCCATCAACCGCCTGGGCATCGGTGCCCAGGGACTGGGAGGCTTGACGACGGTGCTTGATGTAAAGGTTCGGGAATATGCGACTCATGCTGCGAACAAAGCGGTGGCGATTATTCCTAACTGCGCGGCGACACGGCACATTCATTTTACCCTTGATGGGTCGGGGCCGGTTAGTTTCACGCCGCCAACGTTGGAAGATTGGCCCGAAGTTGCCTGGGAGGTTGGTGACAGCGTCCGGCGCGTTAACCTCGATGCAGTAACCGCACAGTCTATTCAGGACTGGCAACCTGGTGAAACCGTCTTGTTATCCGGCAAGCTATTGACCGGGCGCGATGCGGCCCATAAAAAAATTGCTGATATGCTGGCAAACAATGAACCCTTGCCGGTCGATTTCCGAAATCGTTTTATCTATTACGTTGGGCCGGTTGACCCCGTTGGCGATGAGGTGGTGGGGCCCGCGGGTCCGACGACAGCGACCCGTATGGATAAGTTTACGCGCATGATGCTGGAACAAACCGGGCTGATAGGTATGGTGGGCAAGGCAGAGCGCGGCCAGGCGGCCATCGAAGCCATACGAGATAACAGGGCCGTCTACCTGATGGCTGTCGGTGGCGCCGCATACCTGGTATCGAAAGCCATTACTGCGGCGAAGGTAGTAGCTTTCGCTGAGCTGGGTATGGAGGCCGTGTATGAGTTTGAGGTGGTCGATATGCCAGTGACCGTGGCGGTGGATTGTCGCGGTAATTCAGTCCACCTCAGCGGCCCCCAACAATGGCGGGGGATTATGGAGGAGCGCGCGCTGCACCTGGAAGCTTTGTGATCTAAAATCTGCAAACAGTACCTAATATATTGAAACAAATATGAAAGTAAATTTGCATTTAGGCTATTGAAGTCTTACATTGTGGCGGAGATAAATACTGGTAAAACGAAATTTACTATGTATAATCGCGAGCCCGATGGGGTGGGCAAGGTACTGGAGGGGTAGTAGCTGTACTTGCATACCGGTGTTGGGTCAGGGTTCATTTGGGTGCGATCAACTTGTCATTCATAAAGAGGGGAACGGATATGCGCAAGATCATTTCTACGGTAGGAGCCGTGCTGTTGACAGCCGCGCTCAGTGTTAATGCAAACGAGGGCTTCTATGTAGGGCCTTCAGTAACGGGATACGCGCTCGACAGTGACCGCTATGTCGGTGGTGGCGAAGAAGCGATCGTGGGTGGACTTAACCTCGGTTATCGCTTTTTCAACGACTGGGCTCTTGAGTTGGGCGTCGGTACAGAGATCGCTAATAGCGATCTGGAAGTTGCGAAACTGGATATGTATTACTGGTTTGGTGAAGACACCAGGAGCTGGCGTCCTTACTTCACTATGGGTGCGGTTTACTATGAGCAGAAAAGTGGTAGCACGCCGACACTCAACTCTGACCAGGAATATACTACCCAGGCCAGCGTAGGTTTGGGTCTGTCAAAAATGCTGGACAAGCATTGGGAGTTCCGCAGCGACGTTCGGTTTTTGCATCAGGTTCGCGAGAGTGAGTCCAACATGGATGGCGCGTTGAATCTCGCCCTTAACTATTACTTTAATAGCCCGGTTGAGGCTCCTGTCGTTCAGGCTGCGCCAGCGCCTACACCTCCCCCAGCGCCCGCGCCTGCTCCTGAGACGCGTACTATTACTGTCCGCCTGAATGTCGAGTTCGAATTCGACAAAGCGGTTGTAAGGGCAATTTACGGCGACGAGTTGCAAGCAGTGGCCAATGCCATGAAAGCGCAAAGCGATATCGAACTGGTCCTGGAAGGTCATACTGACTCAATGGGTAGTGATCAGTACAACCAGGGTCTGTCTGAGCGACGTGTTGCGGCTGTCAAAGCGCGACTGGCTCAGGACTACGGCATAGATGCAGGTCGGATATCGACTGTTGGTTATGGCGAAAGTCGTCCAATTGCAGACAACGCAACTGCCGAAGGGCGGGCACGTAACCGCCGCGTAATCGGTGAGTTGTCCTTTACCGAGGTGGTGGTAGACTAACTACCTGGTGAAAAAAACAGGGCGCCGGGCGATTAGGCTCGGCACTTTTTTTAAAACGGCATCCTCTAGATGCCGTTTTTTTTGTTAATGTCTACTGAATTTCCGTTGTTCGAGGCGCAGGCCTGGAGAAAATCCCTGGTCTATGGTATTGAAAACTCCGATAGGGCAAGCCGGTGTGAAAAATGACTACCACCCTCTACTGGCATGATTATGAAACATCGGGCGTCGATCCCGCTCTGGATAGACCCTTACAGTTTGCCGGCATTAGAACTGACGAAGATCTCAATATTGTCGGTGAGCCCCTAACCGAATACTGTGCTCCGCCACTCGATCGATTGCCACACCCCCAGGCCTGTTTGATCACGGGCTTGGCACCGCAATTTCTGCGCGAAAAAGGCTTGCCAGAGCCGGAGTTTATAGGCCGTGTGCTTGGCGAATTGTCGCGGCCCGGTACCTGTGCGGTTGGCTACAACAGTATTCGTTTTGATGATGAGGTAACCCGCTTCTCACTGTATCGAAACTTTTATGATCCCTACGAGAGGGAATGGAAACAGGGAAATTCCCGTTGGGACATTATCGATATGCTGCGTCTGACCAGGGCGTTGCGTCCGGAGGGGATCGAATGGCCCTGTCATGAGGATGGGTCACCGAGTTTTCGTCTTGAGCATGTAACCGCAGCGAACGGGCTTGAGCACGATGCGGCTCATGATGCGCTTTCCGATGTGCGGGCAACTATCGCTGTCGCCAGGCTGGTCAGGACAACCCAGCCGAAATTGTACAATTATGTTTACCGTAACCGCACCAAACAGAAGGTCTCCGCGCTGATTGATCTGGCTAACCGTAAACCATTTCTGCATGTGTCATCGCGACTACCCCGTGAAAATGGCTACCTTGCGATTATGATGCCCATCTGCTCGCATCCGACCAATAACAACGCCATTGTGGCGGTCAATCTATTGAGTGACCCGCGGCCATTGTTGGAGCTGGATAGCGAGGCGATACGAGAGCGCCTGTTTACGCCCCGAGCTGACCTGCCGGAAGGTAGCGAGCGAATCGGCCTGAAGGGCATCCATTTGAACCGGTGTCCGGTGGTGGCAACTCCGAAGCTGTTGGATCCAGCGACCGCACGACAGCTGGGTATTGATAGGGAGCGTTGCGAGCGACACTGGCAGTTGTTGCGAAAGAGTGAGATCGGCGGCAAGGTTCAGGCCGTTTTTTCCGGCGCCGATATGGCGGACGTTGTGGACGCGGAAAAGGCGCTGTATCAGGGATTTTTGCCTAATTCAGATCGGTCACTGCTGGCGCAAGTTCGCGCGCTAAGACCGGATAAGCTGACTGCCGCTGACATCCGCTTTAGTGACCCGCGCTACCGTGAATTACTGTTTCGGTATCGTGCCCGCCATGCGTATGAAACGCTGACACCGGATGAAAAACAGCGTTGGTTGCAGTTGCGCACGCAATGGTTGCACGGCCAGGCCCCCGGATTTCTTAATATCAAGGCCTTTAACCGAGAGCTCGGCCGTCTCGCGGAGACTGCCGATATCGGTGAGCGGGATCGCGCTCTTTTGCAATCCTTACGCGATTGGGGCGTGTATTTGCTGCAACAACCCTAACCCAATAATCGCAGTTCCTCGCTGGTTGCCACGGCACAAAACCGATAAAATTGACGAAATTATATTAATAGGTCACTGAGTGAATTTCCCGGGCTCGCACATCCTGTCCATCCAGCAGTTCGAACGTGAAGACATCACCAGGGTATTCCGTACCGCCGATAGGATGGAACCTTACGCGCAGAGAGCCAAGCTCACGCGGGTCCTGGAGGGCGCCATCCTCGGCAATATGTTTTTTGAACCCAGTACCAGGACACGCATCAGCTTTGGTTCGGCGTTCAACTTGCTTGGCGGTGAGGTAAGGGAGTCGGTGGGCATGGACAGCTCGTCGCTGATTAAAGGGGAATCGTTGCGGGATACGGCGCGGGTATTATCAGGTTTCAGTGACGTAATTTGCATGCGGCACCCCGAGTCTGGTTCTGTTGCGGAATTTGCCTCGGCGAGCCGCGTACCGGTCATGAACGGCGGCGACGGCAGCAACGAACACCCAAGTCAGGCTTTGCTGGATCTGTATACCATAGAAAAAGAACTGCAGACTCGTGGTCGCAGTATAGACGGTTTGCGTATAGCAATGATTGGTGACCTTAAATATGGTCGTACGGTGCATTCTTTGTGCAAGTTGTTGACGCTTTTCAAAGATGTTCAGGTGATATTAGTATCGCCGACAGAACTGGCAATGCCTGATGAACTGGTCGCTTCATTGGCCGAAGCGGGCCATCGGATAACGGCAACAGATAGCCTGGAGCAGAGCATCGCTCATGTGGATATTGTTTATTCAACGCGGATTCAGGAAGAGCGTTTTCTTGAGCGTTCTGAAGCCGATCGCTACCGAGGTCGCTTTCGTCTCAATCAGGCGATTTATACCCAGTACTGCGAGCCGAACACGGTAATCATGCACCCGCTGCCTCGCGATTCCCGGGCGGAAGCCAACGAGCTGGACTGTGATCTTGACGAAAACCCCAATCTGGCGATTTTTCGCCAGACGGATAATGGGCTGCTGGTCAGGATGGCACTGTTTGCGCTGGTATTAGATGTGGCCCATCTTGTTGATCGCTACGCGCAGGATATCCGTTGGCATAACCCACGGCTTGGTTCGTCTGGTGGGCAGGGGTGATGTTGTTACTGCGCAGAGTGAGGCTCGGAGGGCAATGCCCGAGCTTTATGGCCTGGCGGGGCATTGCATGATGAACCAGCAACCTGTGCCCGACTACGATGATATAAGGCCGTACAGAGATGATGAAGTAGCGACAGTCATCGCGCGCCTGGTTGACGAAGGCGAGTTTGTCGATACGCTGGCGCGGATGAAATTTGCCCGCTTGTCACGTTGGATGCCATGGCTAATACGGCCGCTAGTACACCGAACGCTGCGCCGAGAGTTTGGTCATTTGCAAAGTGTTCGCGAGTTGCAGACCCTTATTGGCGGACAGCTTGAGAAACTGCTTAAACGAGTAGCTAGCGGGGTCACCGTCGCAGGTCTGGATAAACTCACCGCGGATCAGTCATATCTGTTTATCGGTAATCATCGTGATATTGCCATGGATCCAGCCATGGTTGATCTTGCCCTTAAGGGGCAGGGTCTGGACACCACCCGGATTGCGATCGGTGATAATTTGCTGACTAAGCCTTTTACCTCCGACCTCATGCGCTTAAATAAAAGTTTCATCGTCAAGCGCTCCATTATCGGGCGCAAGGAGAAACTTGCCGCACTGAAACAATTGTCCGCGTATATCCAGCATTCTCTGGAGACTGATAAGCAATCGGTATGGATCGCCCAGCGCGAAGGCCGCGCCAAGGATGGGGTTGATAGCACCGAGGCGGCAGTCCTGAAAATGCTGGTTTTGAATAAACTCCGCGAGGAAAGCTTTGGCGAGGCGTTTGCGCGGCTTCGTGTGGTGCCGGTTGCTGTTTCCTATGAGTGGGATCCTTTGGATGAGGCCAAGGCCAGGGAGCTCTATGCGGTGCAGAGTCAGGGTAGTTATGTCAAAGGCGAGCACGAAGATATTGACAGCATTTATCGGGGCGTTATGGGGGCCAAGGGGCACATCGCCGTTGTTTTTGGTCAACAGATCACAGAATTGTTCCCCGATGCCGACGCTGCTGCTGCTGCGATCGACGAACAGATTATTAAAAATTATCGTCTACAGGCCACGCACCTCATTGCCTACGAACGTATCCATGGAGAAAACGCCGCTACCGCGAAATGGAAGCAGGAGCTGGGGGCAGTGGACTGGTCAGCCAGGCGCGCGGCAATGACGGCGCGCATCCTGCAGGCGCCGGAGCAGCATCGCGACTTTATGTGGGCGGCATACGCCAATCCGGTGCGGCGTCGTCTTGGGCTAGCCGGTTAAGCCGTGCTAGGTGACGCGCTCAAAACAACTATCCAGGCTGGTTACCGAGCGTTTTTGAGCGCGAGATCTTTTCATCCGCGGGCTGGTCAAAAACTGATGATTGGTCGGATTGCGTCCTACCTGGGTGCATTAGAAGATGATGTTGAACGCACCAATGGGGGTGTTGCCGTTCTGGCCGTAGAGGGCGGCACCGGCACCGGGAAAACGGCGGCCTATCTTTTGTCAGTGCTGCCCATGGCCCAGGCGGCGGGCAAGAAAATTGTTATAGCCACCGGCACTGTGGCACTGCAGGGGCAGCTGGTTAATCGGGACATCCCCGATGTCCTTGCTGCCACCGGTTGGAATTTTCGTTACGCCCTGGCCAAGGGTCGCCGCCGATACCTGTGTCCACTGCGCTTGCAGCAATGCCAGGATACGATCAGCGCTGATCGCGCTGGCCTGTTTCTTTATGAGGATGAAATCACCTTTAACCCCGATGCTGAGGCGGCGATGACCCTGACCAGGATGTCCGTCGCGCTGGGCGATGGCAGCTGGGATGGCGATCGCGATAATTGGCCAGAGACCGTGCCTCATGAAACCTGGCAGGCGCTCACCGTTGATCGTAATCAATGCTCGGGATACCGCTGTCGCCTGTACGCGGAATGTTGTTTCTTTCAGGCGCGGGAGGCAATGGGTGAGGCCGACTGTATTGTCGCTAATCACGACCTTGTACTGGCGGATTTGATGCTGGGCGGCGGCGCTATTCTGCCGGAGCCTGAGCAATGCATTTATATCTTTGATGAAGCCCATAAACTGGGTGTTACCGCGCTAAATCACTTCGCCAGTCTCTGTCGTCTCAACGCCACGTCACAGTGGCTTGAACAGCTGGACAAAACCTTACAGATAATGGTTCGGCCGCTGGACGGCATTTCCGGCGTTAAGCATCACATCGAAGAGTGTCGCGATATGGTAGTTCTGGCGCAGCCGCTAGTTCGGCAAAGTTACCCACTGTTTGATGCCTTGCTTGTCGGCAGCGATCGGGCCGGAGTCATTCGTTACCGTTTTCCCGAAGGCCATATCGATGATCAATTGCGGGTGGTCTGTGAACAGCTCGCCGCACTTTTTTCGCGGATGCAAAGTCGCATTGAGAGTTTACACAAAACGCTGGAAGGCGCGCTGGAGGACACACAGTGTCCGGTACCCAGAGTCGATATCGAACAGTATTTCCAGGCAGCTGGGCAATGGCTCGGCCGGGTTGGGGGCGTGACCGATCTGTGGTTCGCGATGGCCAGTCCAGACGCCGCTCAGCCGCCAACCGCGCGCTGGTTGACGCTTGAAGATAACGGCGACATACGGGTGTCGGTATCGCCTATTATCGCCGGGCCGAAGCTTCAGACTCTATTGTGGCAGCGGTGTTACGCAGCCATTGCGACTTCCGCAACGTTACGTAGTCTGGGCAGTTTTACGCGCTTTTGTCGCGACGTTGGCCTTGATGATACCGTCGACTGTCTGGCCGTGCCCGCCGCATTTGATTACGCCGCAGCCGGGGTGTTGGCGATTCCTGACATTGGGGCGGACGGCTCCCAGCCAGAGCGCCATACGGAAGCACTGATAAAATATCTGCCTGGTTTGCTCGAAGTTGCTGGTAACGCCCCCGGAGTGCCCGAGGCCCAGGGTAGTCTGGTGCTGTTCGCATCACGACGGCAAATGGAGGAGGTTGCTGGAGCGTTAGCCCAGAGCTTGCCGGGGCAGTTGCTGATGCAGGGTGAGTTAAGTGTTGCAGAAATGATAAAGCGCCATCAACTTGCGGTGGATGAAGGTCGTCACAGTGTGATCTTTGGGCTGGCCAGTTTTGCTGAAGGGATGGATCTACCGGGACGTTATTGTACTCACGTGGTGATTGCCAAACTTCCTTTTGCTGTGCCGGATGATCCGTTACAGGAGGCGCTCACTGAGTGGATAGAGGCAACAGGCGGCAATGCGTTTCGGGAGTTGACGTTACCCGATGCGTCGTTGCGCCTGATACAGGCTTGTGGAAGGTTGTTACGCAATGAATCTGATACGGGGCGGGTTACAATTCTGGATAGTCGCCTGCTGCACAAAAGCTACGGTCGGCAGTTGCTCGATGCTTTGCCGCCGTTCCGTCGTCAGTTTGGCTAAAAAAATACCGTCGTTATAAATCGACCGCCGAAGCACACTCAGTTAACCGTTCGCGTTGCGGGTGCGGCTGTAAGGACGGCCAATTTGTCGAGACGCTCTGTAATTGACTGGTAAATACTGGCCTGATCGAGGCCCGCTTCGTGAATTTGTGCCGTGTGGCTGTTGTGGTCGAGAAACCGGTCGGGCAATCCCAGGTGTAACACCGGTACGATGATGCCGGCTGCCGACAGGTATTCGCTGACGGCGGCCCCAGCACCACCGGCAATGGCGTTTTCTTCTAGCGTCACCAGCAGGCGATGTTCCTGAGCCAGTTCTTCCAGCAGGATTGTGTCGAGAGGTTTGACGAAGCGCATATCGGCGACGGAGCAATCAAGCTGCGCTGCCACGGCCATTGCCGCAGGTAGAAGGGCGCCGAAATTCAGTATCGCAGTCGTTTTGCCCCTGCGGCGCAACACACCTTTGCCAATCGGGAGTTCCGTCAAGGTTGGGTCTATGGCGACACCTGGTCCATTTCCTCTTGGGTATCTAACTGCTGCCGGACCGGTGTGCATAAAACCGGTGTAGAGAAGCTGTCGCGTTTCATTCTCATCCGAAGGTGCCATCACCAACATATTTGGTACACACCGCAGAAAGCTGACATCGAAACTGCCTGCGTGGGTAGCGCCATCCTGGCCCACTAGCCCAGCCCGATCAATGGCGAACAGGACATCGAGATTTTGCAGGGCGACATCGTGTATCAGCTGGTCGTATGCCCGCTGCAAAAAAGTAGAGTAGATGGCCACGACGGGTTTTTTACGCGCACAGGCTAAACCGGCTGCCAGTGTTACGGCGTGTTGTTCGGCAATGGCCACATCGTGAAAACGATCGGGAAAACGCCGGGCAAATTCAATCATCCCCGAGCCTTCACTCATAGCCGGTGTAATCGCAACCAAATCCGAGTTTAGCTCGGCCATATCACATAGCCAGTTACCGAATACCTGCTGATATTTGAGTGGTTTTTGCCGAGATTCATCTGCGGGCGCAGAGCTTTGTTCGGCCGCTTTGCTGGCCGGCTCGATTTTGGTTATAGCGTGATAGCCAGTCGGATCTCGCTCCGCTGGGGTAAAGCCCTTTCCTTTGCTGGTTGCGACGTGCAGCAACACGGGGCCGGTGATTTTCTTGAGATTTTCGAGGGTCTGAACCAGAAGTGGGATATTGTGCCCGTCAATCGGACCGATGTAGGTAAAACCCAGTTCTTCGAAAATAATGCCCGGAGCGACCATTGCCTTCATCAATTCTTCGGTTTTGCGCACGACAACACTGGTAGATGGAAAAGCCTTCAAAATCCGCTTGGCGCTTTCTCGAAACAGATTGTAGAACCGACTCGACCAAAGCTTTGAAAAATAGGTCGCCAGTCCGCCAACATTTTTGGAAATGGACATGGTGTTGTCGTTAAGGACAACGAGTAAATCCTGATCGACGTGAGCGATATGGTTTAGCGCTTCGATGGCCATGCCCGCAGTCATAGCACCGTCGCCGATGACCGCGATGGCGCGATCATCTTTCTGATCCATGGCCGCCGCAATCTTCATACCAAGCGCGGCGCTGAGCGAAGTGCTGGAGTGGCCGACGCCAAAGGTATCGTAATTACTCTCGCTGCGCTTGGGGAAGCCAGAGAGGCCACCGGGCTGGCGGATAGTGAGCAGTTGCTCCCGCCGACCGGTAAGAATCTTATGCGGGTAGGTTTGGTGGCCGACATCCCAGACCAGTTTGTCGCGGGGTGTCTCGAAGACATAGTGCAGGGCGATGGTAAGCTCGACGACACCCAGCCCAGCGCCGAAATGGCCGCCGCTTTGGCCAACCGCATAGAGCAAGTATGCGCGTAACTCATCGGCTAGTTGCACAAGCCTGTCTTCCGGTAAATTGCGCAGATGACCAGGAAGATCGATTTGATCAAGCAACGGCGTTTTGGGCCGGGTTAGCGGTATCTCTGAGAATGAAGCGGTCATTGCATGAGAGCAGGATTTTCCGAGGCGGCAATGTTACACCAAAAACACCCCGAATAACCGGCCAAAGACTAGAAATCACGGTTGATGATATGGTGGGCCAGAGCTCGTAAATGGTCCGCTCGACCGTCAAACTCGGTCAGCGCGCCCAGGCTTTGTCTGAAGAGTTTATCGCGCATGTCTGCGGCCCTATCCAGGCCTAAGAGTGAGGTATAAGTCGATTTGTGCAGTTTTGCATCCGCCCCTGCCGGTTTACCCAGAACCGCCGTGTTGCTGCGGGCGTCAAGAATGTCATCCATGACCTGAAAAGCCAGGCCGATGGCCCTGCCATAGTCGCTCAGCGCCAGTAGTGAGTTTGGTTGGGCGCCGCTGGTGCTGCTCTGCGCGCCCATCATCACGCTGGCGGCAATCAGATCGGCAGTTTTGCGGCGGTGCATGGTTTCCAGGTAGGGCAGGTCTACCTGCTTATCTGTGGCGTCCATGTCCATAGCCTGGCCGAGCACCATGCCTGACAGGCCACTCGCGCGGGCTAGCTGATTAACGAATGATAATGCCAGTCCGGGGTCGAACTTGCCGGGTTCACTGAGTTGTTCAAAGGCCAGCGCTTGCAGTCCGTCGCCAGCCAGTATTGCAGTTGCTTCGCCATACACAACATGACAGGTTGGCTTCCCGCGGCGCAGGGCGTCGTCATCCATGCTCGGCAGGTCATCATGAATCAGCGAGTAGGTGTGCATCAGCTCAATGGCGCAGGCTACGCGGTCAGTCGCTTGCGAAATCTCCCCCACCGCCAGCGCGCCTGCGTAAACCAGACACGGACGAATACGCTTGCCGTTGCCCAGCGTGGCATAGCGGGCCGCGGATAGCAGTGGCGTGGGTTCCCCAGTAATGGGCAGGCAGTTATCCAGCAGGGGATTAATACGGTCACGGCAGGTGGTGAGGAACAGGTTGACGTCAGGGCTCACTCACCGTCCTCGCTAGCGAAGCCGCTGCTGATAACCGTGCCGTCAGATTGTGTCGTTAGCAGGCGTACCCGTTGTTCGGCACTTTTCAGCGCGTGCTGGCATTCGCGGGTAATTTTGATCCCTTTTTCGAACGACTTAAGGGAGTCTTCGAGGTTTAAATTGCCATCTTCCAGGCTCTCGACGATGGCTTCCAGTTGTTCCAGGCTAGCTTCGAAATCAAGGGCTTTTCTTCGTGTTGCCATGGTTGTAGCCCGATAGATATTAAAGAGTGAACAATAAATGAGCGCTAATGCGCGGTCAACGCTACGCTATAGTAGGAAATATCCTACAAGAAAACCAGAATACTCCCAATGGGCCTGTCGTACGGCGACGTGCAAGATACACCCTGCATGGATGCAATGCACATGGATGTGGTTTTTTATTGTAAGTGGCCTATGAGGGAACATAGGTACAGGGAAGAAGATGCACAGGGATGTACTCGCGGAAGGAAGCCGAGGCACGGAATAGCCGAAACATGGATGGTTGGTATGGATAGCTGAGGTAAGGATAGCCTCGTGGATAAACTGAGACCAGGGAATAACAGGTAAGTTAGGTCTCTCTACAGAAAAGGATGTCCGTATATGGCCAGGGACAGGGATTAGAGGCCAAATATAACAACGCTCCATGGCTGGACTGAGTTCTCCTACACCGCTTACGCCCCTTGCCCTCTCCGGTAAAGGGGCGTTTTTCTTTGCCTACATCACCCCAGCATGCAGTGGCTGGGGCGTGTCTAAGCGTATCGTGAACGCTTGCCCCGCGTGTAAAGCGCTGCAAAACTTGCCCGCTCGAGATCGGCGGCGGTCAGCACCCAATACTTTGTGACAGTGGAGGAACCCTGATCTGCGTGCGACCTGCGCAGTGTGTATTGTTCGTCGCGTGCTTCTACCTTGCAAGCTGTTCAATATTTATGCGGAAGTATTTATGCGGAAGTTTCTAAATTCGTACTACAGGGGCTTCCCTGTGGGTTGCACGGCGGGATTGACACACGGGGTCGAAATATTATGATGGTGCAGTCGCGCAATCATTGAGGATACCGCCTTCAGTACACGCCAGTCCAACGCCTCGCTAGTCACGCCTGCCATGTTTTTGGGTGGTTCCTCGAAAACACCCGTAGCATCGATGAATAACAACCCCGACGGTATTTGCTGGCCGGGGTTTTGCTTAATGGGCTTGTCCAGACATAAACAAAACGTCTGGAGCGTTTGATGCAGGCCAGAATTTTGCGTTTAAATTTGGCCGGCCAGCCTATCGAATGGCTCGACTGGCAGGCTGCTGTTTGCCTGTACGCGCGGGAACTGGTGGTCTGGAATCTGGGGGAAGTGGCCCATAAAATCCACGGTGGTCACTCCCGTATCACCGGCAAGCAGACAGTGATCGATCTGCCCAGCATTATCGCCTGTGGCGGGGGGCAGCTAGCCCGGCCACGAACCACATATCCTTTGTCGAATAGTGCATTGTTCGCCAGAGATAAGCACCTATGTCTTTATTGTACGAGACAATTTGCCCAGTTTGAGTTAACACGCGATCATATTGTACCGTTGTCGCGCGGCGGCACTGATCGTTGGGAGAACGTAGTATCGGCGTGTCGACGTTGCAATCAGCACAAGGGTAATCGTCTCCTGGAAGAGGTTGGTATGGAGCTGACAGCTTTGCCCTACCGGCCTAATAATGCCGAGTATCTGGCGTTGATTAACTCACGGCGCATTTTGTCCGATCAGATGGATTTTCTGCGGTCTCGTTTCTCAAAAAACAGTCGCTGGTTGTGACTTGTCAAAGCGACTGAGACAACAAGAACCCACTGGACTGAAGGCCCGGTAAGCAAGTTGTGCAAGCCAAGAGAGTAGACCAGGAATATGCAACTAGGAATAGAGGGGCGAAACGCAATCGTTTGTGGCGCGAGTAAAGGGTTGGGCAGGGCCTGCGCGCAGGCCCTCGCCGCGGAGGGCGTGAATGTGACCCTGGTGGCGCGGACGCTTGAAACGCTCGAGCTGGCGCAACGGGAGATACAGGCTGTTAGTAAAGTCGCGGTTGCTGTGGTTGTCGCGGATATCACCTCTGATAACGGTCGGGATGCCGTGCTTGCCGCCTGTTCGAACCCCGATATTCTGGTTAACAACGCTGGTGGCCCGCCGCCAGGAGATTTCCGCGACTGGACCCAAAAGGAGTGGTTTGACGCGGTGAACAGCAATATGTTTTCGGCGATAGACATGATACGCCGTACGGTTGACGGCATGGCAGCGCGGGGTTTCGGGCGGATTGTCAACATCACGAGTATTTCGGTAAAGACCCCGATGCCCGGCCTGGGCCTCTCGAACGGTGCGCGGGCCGGGTTAACCGGCTGGGTTGCCGGGGTGGCCAGAGAGTTTGTCCGCGACAATGTCACCATAAACAATTTATTGCCCGGGTTGTTTGACACAGATCGCGGCTGCGGATACCTCGCTTACAGAGCCAGAAGTGAGGGCGTCGATGTCGGTGATTATATGGCGCGTTATTTGGCTGCCAGTCCGGCGGGGCGACTCGGCAACAGTGACGAATTTGGTGCGGCCTGCGCCTTTTTATGTGGCGCCCTTAGTGGATACATGTCCGGGCAAAACATCGTGCTTGATGGAGGCGCGTTTCCCGGTACTTTTTAGGTGTGTCTTCGGTTGTTCCTGCTGGTTTATTGCCCGATGATGCCCTGGACAAACAAAATAATAATCAACATCGGACAGACAAAACGTATGTACGGCGGCCAAATCTTCCAGAACCAGCTTGATTCAACACCCTCGTAACCAGAACGGATTTCGCCAAGCAGGCGATCTCTGTGCAGAATCCATCCGGCAAAAATACACAGTATAGCGGCCAGTAAGGGCTGGCTATATTTGGTTGTCAGGTCGACAACTGCGACAAATAGCCAGTCAAAATAAATGGCGATTAGTCCGCTCAAGGCAAAAATAATAGCGCCGATTAGCCAGGTACTTTTGCAGCGTGACAGTTTCATCTGCTCCATGCCAAATGCCACAGGGACTTCCAGCATTGATATGGATGAGGTCAGTGCCGCAATTGTCATTAACAGAAAAAATACCGCAGCCACTGCGACGCCTGCCACGCCGAGCGAACCGAACAACACGGGCAGGGTCTGCAATATCAAATCGGGACCAGCGACCAACGACCCATAGTCATCATAAATTTCTACACCCTGTTTAAGCGCGACAAACACCGTGGGGATAATGAGCAGTCCAGCGAGGAAGGCAATGCCAGTATCGATCAGCGTTACTAGCGCCGCTGCGATCGGTAAATTCTCGTCCTGGCGAATGTACGAGCCGTAAATCAACATGGTGCCGACGCCCAGCGACAGGGAGAAAAACGCCTGGCCCATGGCATTGATCAGTAGGCGAGGCTCGGTCATCGCGCTAAAGTCAGGAATCAGGTAGACCCTTAGTCCTTGCATGGCACCGTCTTGAGTGAATACGTAGCCGATGAGCAATACGATCAAACCGAGCAAGACCGGCATCAAGCGCGTTGACCAGCGTTCGATGCCATCGCGCACGCCGTTGGCGACAACCAATGCAGTCAATACAGAAAATATGAGACAAAAAATGACGTTGCGGGATACGCTGAAGTCGGTAAGCCACAGAGAAAATGCGGGCAGGCCGATGGCCCGGGCTGAGGGGGCGAGGATATGGGCCATCATCCAGCCGGCAACAATGGCGTAAAACGCTAAAATGAGGCTGGCCACGAGCACGCCGTAAAGTCCGGCAAGTTTGCCGATAAACTGGCCGCGACGGTGCGTCGCGATCAGGGGCAGAGCTGTTACCATATTGCTTCGTGTGTGGCGTCCAATGACCAGCTCAGCCATGAGTGCCGGGTAAGCCAATAAACAGGCAAAAAGGACATATACCAGCAAAAAGGCTGCCCCGCCGTTATTGGCGGCCTGTGTGGGAAACCCCCAAATATTACCCAGGCCTACGGCAGAGCCGGTCGCGGCCATGGTAAAGCCGAGCCTTGAACTAAACTGCTCGCGACCGTCCGTCATTCCGGCTCAATCCAGGTTGTAAGGTGACAAATCAGCGCGTCATACCGTGCGGCTGTGATTATTTAAACGTGGGTTTACGTTTTTCCCGAAAGGCCGTTACGCCTTCCTGTGTGTCCTCGTCGAGAAACAGGAAGGGCATCACATCCTTGGCGTAGGTCATCTCTGCGCCGCCCAGCTCCCGGTTGTATACGGATTTTGCGTAACGTATCGCCATCTGCGGTTTGCTGGCAAGCTTGTCGGCGAGTGCGAAAGCCTGTTCAAGCAGTTCGTGGTGGGGCACCACTTTAAGCACCAGGCCGAGTTCTCTGGCCTCCTGGGCGGACAATGACTCGCCTAGCATGCTGAGGTATTTGGCCATCTGACGGCCCACCAGGTCATTGAGGCGAACGATGGCAAAGCCGGGCAGTAAACCGAGCTGAATTTCGGGGACGCCAAATTTAGCCTGCTCTGAGGCGATGACGAAATCACAGGCAATCGCTATTTCGAAGCCGCCGCCGAACGCATAGCCGTTGACCGCAGCGATAACAGGCTTTGACGTGTTTTCGGGCAGCGCCAGTACGTCGAGCACCTTATCGATAAATGACTTCGCATAGGTCGTAGTAAATTCGAAGCCACTGATATCGGCGCCTGCGCAGAACGATTTGTCACCAGCGCCAGTGACGATAATCACGCGGATGTCGGGGTCATCATCAGCCTTGCGCAGGGCAGCGGTGAACCCGCTACGAATGCCCGGGCTGAGAGCATTCAACTTGCCTGGTTCATCGAGCGTTACCAGCGCGGTGCTACCTTGTACCTCGTATATAACGCTGTCCAGTCGCATCATTATCGCGCTCCAAAGTTAGAGAGGGGTTATATTGCAACAGACAGAGAAAACCTTACAAGTGCCAGAGTCCTGTGCGCGCATTGCTGGTTCAGTTAATCGGTTCCATGGCGGATGGTCGGTTGTGGTCTGGAGCGAAGCTTCAGCCACTCCACAAAACCTTCCATGATGGAGTACACCGGCGGCACAACGACCAGCGTCAACAGCGTCGAGGACAGCATCCCACCAATAACGGCTACAGACAATGGACCGTTGGTTTCGTGGCCCGCGCCAAAGCCCAGTGCCGCGGGGAGCAACGCCAAAATCACAGTGAAGGATGTCATCAACACTGGTCGCAGACGAATCGGGCACGCTTCCAGCAAGGCTTCATCAATATTCTTACCCTGCAGTCTGCGCTGATTGGTAATGTCCACCAGCAGGATTGAGTTCTTGGCGACCAACCCGACCAGCAGCACCAGGCCGATCATGGACCAGGTATTGAGCGTGTGGCCGGTGAGCCAGAGGAGGGCGATACCGCCAACCATGGCCAAAGGTTGCGCGGTCATGATAATTAGAGGTTGCAAAAAAGAATTGAACTGGCTGGCAAGTACCATGTACAGAAGCACCGTAGCCAGGATAAAGGCAAACATCATGTTGCTGGCTGTTCTACCGAATTCCTCTGACTGTCCTTTGAAGGTGAGCGCATACCCGACGGGCATAATTTCGTCGGAGAGCGTGCGAACCGTATCGATAGCCGCCGCCAGCGGCATATCCGGCTTACCATAAAACGGTGCTGAATAGCGTAGATCGTAACGCGAAATGGACGCCGGCCCGAGGGTCTCTTCCAACGTTGCGACAGTGTCGACGCGGATCATGGTGCCAGTTCTGGAACGCAGATAGATGCGATTGATATCGCTGGCGGACTGAAACTGTCCTGTCGCAGCCTTAACCCTTAGGTCGTAGCGTTCGCCGTCGCCTGGATCATCGTTGTACCTGGCGACGTCGAGCCCGCCAACCATGACGTTGACTGCCTGCGCGATATCCCGCGTTGAAAAGCCCAGGTCCGCAGCCCGGATACTGTCGACGCGCAGCTGATACTGGGGCAGTTCAAGGTTCAGATCCAGATCAACGTGGCCCATGCCCTCTACGCTCGCCAATTTTTTCTCAAGCTCGTAGGCCAGGCGCGCGACTTCAGTAAGGTTGGGCCCGTTGATTGAAAACTGCAGGGGCTCGCCGCGCTGGCCGCCGAGTTTGGGGATGGGTGCGGGGAAAGCCTTGACGCCGGGGACGGCGGCAAACTCTTTGGCGAGAACGCTAATCAATTCTTCCTGACTTTGGTCGCGCTCTGCGGCTGGGGTCATGCGTACAAACCCCATGGCCGTAGTGACCTGTCGACCGCTGGTGCCGAGGCCGAAGAAGTAACCAGTAATGACGTCGTTATGGCTTTCCAGAATCCTTTCTATTTCCGCAAGCCTGCTGCTCGAATACTCGATACCGGAGCCCAGAGGAGTACGTGCAATGACCATAAAGCTGGCCTCGTCCTGCCCGGGAGAAAACTCCTTGCCGATGTCTTTGAGGAAAAACAGACATCCAGAAACGACGAGCCAGGTAATAATAACAACCGTCCAGCGGAATCGGAGAGCGAAACCCAGCAGGTGAGTATACGTCCGTTCCATGGCCCGAAAGCCTCGTTCCAGCCAATGGTACAGACCGCCTTCGTGGACTTCGACATCAAGGAAACGTGAGCAAAGCATTGGCGTCAGCGTCATGGAGACGAACCAGGAAATCAGGACGCCAACGGTTACTACCAGGGCAAAGGAAGAAAAAAATCGCCCGACAATCCCGCCGAGGAAAATAACTGGTACGAATATACAAACTAATGACAATGTCGCTGCCAGCACTGGAAAAACTACTTCAGAGGTGCCATTTATAGCAGCACTGCGGGGGTCGGGATCCAGAGATTCCCTGTGCCGGAATATATTTTCCAGCACCACAATGGCGTCATCGACGACGATACCAATCAGTAGCAGCAGCGCCAGTAGCGTCATGGAGTTGAGTGTGTAGCCAAAAAAATAAATGGCGGCAATCGAGCCAAACAGTGAGATGGGGATGGCGATCGCAATGATGATGGTAGAGCGAATGCTTTTGAGGAATATCCAGACCACCAGCGCTGTGAGCAGCGTGCCGAGAAGCAGGTGTTCTTGCAGCGCTTCCACCATGTGCCGCACAAACAATGAGTCATCGGAGGCAATGTGCAGGGCCATTCCGGGAGGCAATTGTGGCCGAATCTCCTCCTCGATTCTCCGCATTGTCTCGTCAATGATTTCGACGGTATTGGCATTGGCGATCTTGGTGACGCCGAGGCCAACCGTTGGTTTGCCGTTGTATCGCGCCAGGCTGCGGGGATCCGCCATGCCATCCTCGATCGCAGCCATAATTCCCAGTTTAAGGGGGGCGCCATCGCGATAGGCGACCACCAGATCCTTGAGATCCTGGAGGTTGTGGTACTCCATGTCGAGTTTGACCATGTGCTCGGTTTCACCGCTAACCAGGAACCCGCCGGGCATCATGAAGTGTTCATTCCTGATGGCGGCGAGTACTTCGGTGGTGGTCACGTTAAAGGCAGCCATTCGGTCAAGATCGAGATTGATTCGAATCGTGCGCTCGCGCTTGCCGCCAATCTGAATTTCGCCAACCCCATTAACAGTTTCCAGATTCTTTTTGATGACGTTGATGGCGTAGCTGTTGAGCTGTTGCAGGGTTCGATCACCCTCCAGCGCAAGCCACATGATTGGTGAGGCACCAAATTCAAGTTTCGCCACCACCGGCGGGTCAGCATCATCGGGGAGTTGGTTAAGTGTCTGGTTGATCTTGGCCTGAACTTCATCAAATGCAACGTTGATGTCCTTGTCCAGATTGAAAGTGATTACCACTGTGGATTGGCCGGGGGATGAATCGGATGAAATATGCTCGATGCCCGGCACCCCGTTGACGGCGGTTTCGATAACATTGGTGATGGCGGCGTCGATAACATCCGGGTTGGCCCCAATGAGGTTGGTGGTGATCGCCACCAGGGGGAATTCGGTGGTTGGGAAGCGATCGACACCCACGCGGGAGTAACCGATGATGCCGAATAAAATCAGCACGGCCGACAGCATCGTTGTCATCACGTAGCGATTGATAGAAATGGTAGGCAGATTCATAGGTTATTGACCGTTTGCTGCGCTGACTGGCGTCCCGTCGGTGAGGAAACCGGCGCCGTTGACCGCAATTGTTTCATCGCCGACAAGCCCCGAAAGGACTTCGATCTTGCCGTCTACCTGCTCGCCGGTGGTGATCACGCGCTGACGGGCAGTGCCATTTTCAACGATGTAGACCACTTTGCCAGCGGGCCTCAGTATTACCGCTGCTAGCGGAACCATCAGCGCATCAGGGTGTTTTTCCAGAACGATGGTGCCGGTGACGCTGGCGCCTGGCTGCCATTTCCCGGGGTTATCGACCAGGCTTAGCACGTCAATGGCACGGTTGCTGGTGCCGACAACAGGCCTGATTTCCATGATTTCACTATCTACCACGGTAGTCGGGTCAAGAGGCGATACCAGTTTGACGGTGAGCCCTTTCCGGATTCTGGGTGCGAGCGTTTCGGGCAGCGGCAGGCGCGCTCTCAGTTGATCGATTTTGGTGATGCGCAGTAAAGGGTCTCCTACCTTGACGAAATCGCCGATGCTGGCCAGTTCCGCATCCACGACGCCGGAGTAAGGCGATATAACGCGAGTCTTGGTCAAGCCTCGCTGCTTCTGCTTGAGTCTCTCCTGGGCCGCCTTAAGCTGTTCATCAAGCGCATCTAGCTGGGCTTTCGCCTCGTCATACCGGTCTGTGGAAATCAGCTTTGATTCCATCAATTTCGCGTAGCGCTTAACCGTGCGCAGCTGATTGCTGTGCAAGGCGGTTAACTGAGCAAGCTCCGCACGTGCGCCGCGTTCGGCAATCGAGTAATCCTCAGTGTCCAGTTCTATTAACAACTGCCCTGCAACCACCTTCTCTCCGGCTTTTACATGGCCGGCTATAACGCGGCCCTCCACTTCGGCTGAAACTTCTGGAATAAACACACTTTCCAGTGCCCCGACTGAACGTTCAATGACTTCAATGGTGGTGATCTCGACCTGGGTGGTCGACACAATGGTCGCCCGCACGGCAAGCGGGGTGGCGCCTGTGTCATCCCGTCCGGCTTTATCGCTGCATCCCGATAGAATCGACGCGAGAGCCGCGGCAATGAGAGGGATGGAAGTCCACGTGTAATGTTTTAACATAATATGCAGTGCCCGCTGGTTGTCGCGCTGAAAAACGTGTTGTCGCGCTGATAAACATAATGTACAAATTGGTGTGCTAACTGGCGCACTGGTGGCGCAGTCATGAGAACCACACCGCCAGCACAAGTTTGCGTTATCGCCAGGCTTCGTCGTGATTACAGAATACAGGACGCAGCATTTTACCTGCGTCGTCATTCAGTGCGGGTTGCTGGGGCGGAAAGCCGATTATTACCCGGTAGCAGTGCTGGACCACAACATACCCAGCGTCCGTCAGCGAAACCGCCGACGCCCTCAGCCGCTACCCGGCGAGAGCTTTGTATCATCCTGATTTCTAAACCTATTACGCCTGGTAATACTTGCAAATCGGCGCGCATTGTCGCAGATACAATACCCCTTAGACAAGTTTTGTTACTTGCCGGTAGATTTTGCTCATGGGGCTGTCAAGCCTTGGGTTTTATAAGCGCTTGATGTATCGCAGGAACACGCAGAATTTTTTGGTTGCTTCATTATTATGGTCTATGTTTGAATTGAGTCGATCTACGGCTCTACGATAAACTTGGAAAATAGATGCCCGCCCGACGGGCGTGGGGTGGTAGCGGCCATCCATAGTTGGCTGCACCATCACCTTGATCTTCCCATGGGGTGTAGTAGAAAGCTGCTCTTACTACTCATAAATGTTATACGTACTTGTTCATTGACTAACTATTCGAAGGGGAATCCATTGGCTACTTGGAAAGAAGAAACTAAAAACCTGGCCGGTACTGATCTTGTTATGGTGCGCGGTGGTTCGGGCAAGCCACTGTTTGTTATCCATGATGAAATGGGTTACACGGGCTGGATGAAATGGAACGAAGCGCTGGCCGAAAAACGGGAGTTATTTATCCCTTTGCAGCCAGGGTTTGGTAGAACGGCGCGTCAGGACTGGATGTGGAGGCATCGCGATCTGGCTGTTTTCTATCTGAATGTCATACGTGAGCTGGGTCTGGAAAAACCCGACGTCATTGGTTTTTCCGCTGGCGGATACACAGCCGCTGAGATGGCGGCGGCGTGCCCTGAGTTACTCGGCAGCGTGACCCTCGTTGGCCCGATGGGTATCAAGCCAGACAAGGGTGAAATCGCCGAGATGTTCGCCTGCACAGTCAACTCTTATCTGCGCCTGTCTGTGTATGATAAGGAGGCTGAAGAGTATGGCAAAATGTACGGCGGGGAAATGAGCGCCCAGCAATTTGAGTTATTCGAAGATGCGCGGGCGGAGAGTGCGCGTATCGGCTGGGAGCCGTACATGTTTAACCCCAGCCTCCCTCAATTATTGCGAAGTGCCGCCAATACCAAGCTGCCTGTCTTGTTGGTTCGTGGTGAGCACGACGCCATTATTCCGCCAAATTGTATTGAAAAATACAAAGAAGCCCTGCCGCAGGCCAAAGTTGTCAGTATTAGCAAGGCCGGGCACCGCGCAGAAATAGAGAATAGTGGTGAGTTCATCAGTGCCGTACAAAAATTTCTATCCTGATTAACCTGAGGTTAACTGACTATGCAAATTGCACATTTTACCGAGCGTCCCGTCCGTTACGTACCAGAGCAACCGATTCTGGAGAATCGTGCGTTTTTTGGTGTTTCCAACAAATATGTGGACCGCAAAAAATCTGCGGATGATTACAACTTTTATCTGGATGAAGCCTGTTATTGCGAAGAAGTAGGCTTTGACGCAGTTGCCATCAATGAACACCACGGCAACCCGTTTTGTTCCGGTATGGTGGTAAACACTGAAGCGGCCATCCTCGCGCGCATTACCAACAAAGTTAAGATCGTTATTATCGGCAACCCCTTGCCGGTCATCAAACACCCGCTGCGCGTCGCGGAAGAATTGGCGACCATTGATACCATTTCTCGAGGTCGTCTGGTGTCTGGCTGGGTTCGTGGTGCGGGTAGCGAACAGTTTTTTAATAACGCCAACCCTGCCTATAACCGAGAGATGTTTAACGAAGCGCACCAGTTTATTCTCGATTGCTGGACCAAGGATGGCCCGTGGCGTTATGAAGGCAAGCACTTTCATTATCGCCATGTAAACCCCTGGGTAAGGCCGTATCAGGAGCCGTACCCGCAGCAGTGGATCCCCGGTGTTTTGAGTCCAGAGACAGTATTGTGGTGTGCTGAGAAGCAGTACCCTTATCTTGGTCTGGGCACTGCGCTGGGTCCAACCTGTGATTTGTGGGACATGTATGCCGATAAGGCGGCGGAACTGGGTTATCAGGCGGGACCTGAGAACTTTGGTTATCTGTTGCCGGTTTATTGTTCCGATACCGATGAGAAAGCCTTCGAGATTGGTAAGGGCTTCATCTTTGGTGGTGGGCAGAACGCGTTCTCTCGCCCCGAACATACATTACCTCCCGGCTACAACTCTAAAGCAGCCATCCGCATGCTGGCTTCCCAGCCTGGCGGTAGTTGGCTAGGTGTCAGTAAGGCCAAATTGATGGCGAGCCAGGAAGATCAGTGGGATGCAGCGGCGTTCGATGCGCTGCGTAGCAAATTGATCAAGGGCTATGAGAAAGTCCAGGAAGCCATGCAGGTCGTGGTGGGTAGCCCGGAGACGGTCACCAAGAAGATTTGCGATATTCTGAAAGTGATTCGTCCCGGCGTTTTCACCGTTTTCGCGGTGCAGGGTAACGTCAGCGATAAGGATCGCCTCAACAGCGTCAAGTTGCTGGGTGAGCAAGTGCTACCGGCGGTGCGGGAATTTGCCAAGGCTGAAAACCTCACTGGTCCCTTTGAGCGTGTGCCTGGGCAAGTGAAGTTGGCACCAGGTACCAAGCGAGCGCCGGTGGTTGATCGAGCTGCACTCGAAGCGCTGAATCTACCCTGATTGCGTTGGGTAATAAAAAAAGGGCGCCGTAAGGCGCCCTTTTTTTATTGCTGGTAAGTAATATGCTCCCCTGTCCCTCGTCAACGTAACAAAGTGACGTTGGGTTTTTTTATGCTTTGGTAGATAATAATTAGAGTCGACATGACAGGGCGCGATAATTAGCAAAGGCCGGTCTTACGCCCAGCCTTTCCTCACTTGCTCTCTAACAGTCAATCGGCCTAACAGTCAATCAGCGATTAGCCAAGTGAGAATCCGGCTGTCAAACCGCCATCCGCAATAAACTCGGAGCCTGTTGAGTAGGAGGAATCATCTGAGGCCAGGTAGGCGGCCAGGGTAGCCATTTCTTCTGGCTGGCCGATACGGCCCAGAGGCATTGCTTTAAAGGCCTCAACTGCCTGATCCTGGGTCAGCCCTGTATCATCAAGAATTTTGGTTTGTACGCCGCCCGGGTGAATAGAGTTAACCCGAATACCGTATTTGCCCAGATCCAGAGCTGCGACCTTGGTCATGCCTCGCACAGCAAACTTGCTGGCGCAGTAGGCAATTGCACCGTACATACCGATCAGGCCGTCAATCGAAGCAATGTTAATGATTGAGCCGCCGCCAGCATCCTGCATAGGCTTGACCACAGCTTTCATGCCGAGGAACACGCCAGTTTGGTTAACACTGATGACTTTGTTGAACGTTTCCAGAGAGGTATCCTGAACCTCGGCTACGGGGGTGATAATGCCGGCATTGTTGACGAGGACGTTGACCTTGCCAAATTTCTCAACTGTGGCTGCTACAACGTCTGCCCAGTTTTTTTCATCTGCGACATTGAGTCTCATGTACGCGGCGGCACTGCCAATCGACGCGGCGGTTTTTGCGCCTTCCTCATCCAGTACATCGGTGAGCATGACTTTAGCTCCGCGCTCGGCAAACAGGCGTGCTTCCGCCGCGCCCTGGCCGCGTGCGGCTCCAGTAATGATTGCTACTTTTCCGTCGAGAGTACCCATGATTGTTATCCTGTTTTGAGTTGAAAATTAAGATGTGAACACGCTTTGTAGGGTCTCGGCTGAATCAGTGAAACGGTGCCGACCCGTGAAGCAGGACGCAAATATAGAGCCTTTTGGCGGAAAAGGCGAGGGCGTCAGAGCCGTGACGCCGATCCGGCCTGGCTGGATAAGGGGTATTTCGCGTTAATCATGAGCGATCCCGAGTATTGCTGTAGCGGCAGGCAAGAAACTTGTATCCGAGATCCTGTGCACGCGGTTTGATATCACTTTGACTGCATTTCAACAGTCATGTTTACTGGCTTTAGCGGGGGTCGATATTCGTATCGACAGGCGATACCGGTGGCACTGTTCTAATTATTGATTTACTTGCTTCGGCAGTAGTGGTTTGCTGGATGCTAACGTACTGGAATAAGGGGAGAATCTCTGTGACAAGATTAAGCAGGCTTAGCCGGTCGGTAACAGGCAGTGTGGTCCACGTCACCGGTGCCGCCAGCGGCATGGGGCGCGCAACAGCTATTTTGTTTGCTGACGAGGGCGCGAAAGTCGCCGTCACTGACCGCGACAGTCAGGGTGCCGAAGAGGTGGCTCAGGAAATACGGGATGCTGGCGGCATTGCCAAGGCCTGGGCTCTCGATGTGGCCGATCCGGCAAAAATCATTAGCGTGACTGAGGACATCGGTCGTGAATTCGGCGGTCTCGACATCCTCGTCAACAACGCAGGGCTTGGTGTTTATGCCAAACTCGATAGCGAGCAATATGAAGAGCGGTGGCAGTTAGGTATGGATGTGCTGATTAACGCGGTGCAGCGCCTGGTTCGGGCATCGCTAGCGATGCTGCGTCAGGCCGAGCACGGACGCATAATTAACATCGCCTCGACCGAGGGTCTGGGTGCCACCGAAGGCGTTAGCGCCTACACTGCGGCCAAGCATGCCGTAGTAGGATTTACTAAAGCGGTGGCGGTTGATCTCGGGCGTGAGGGCATTACCTGCAATTGTGTCTGTCCCGGCCCTATCAATACGGCGTTGACCGAGTCAATTTCGAAAGAAGACAAAGCCACCTTTGCCCGACGCAGGGTGGCGCTAAGACGCTATGGCGAGCCTGAAGAAGTGGCCCATGCAACCCTCAATTTTGCGTTGCCATCCTCGTCATTTATTACTGGCGTGGTGATGCAGGTCGATGGCGGCTTATGGATACGCAACGCCTGAGTGGGTAGCTTGTGAGCGCCCGTCGGTACAGATTTCGTAGCTTGCCGTGCAAGCGACTTTAAGGAGATAAGAATGGCAGATTGGCAGATTGGCGACGTGAAAATCACCAAGGTCATTGAGGAGGACTCACCTGTTCCGGGGAAGTTTGTGCTACCCGACGCGGAGCCGGATAAACTCGCCGAAATCCCCTGGTTGAGCCCCAACTTTGTCAACGAAAAAGGTTGGCTCAAGATGTCTATTCATGCACTGATTATTGAGACACAGGGTGTGCGGATCATGGTCGACACCTGTCTGGGTAACGACAAGGAGCGCACCACCAGGGCCTGGGCCATGCGCGATGGGCCTTTTCTGGCCGATCTGGCGGCAGCGGGCTTCCCGCGAGAGAGCATTGATTACGTTATTTGTACCCACCTGCATGTTGATCATGTTGGCTGGAATACCATGCTCGTTGATGGCAAGTGGGTGCCGACCTTTCCCAATGCCCGATATCTTTTTGGCCGCACGGAATGGGATAGTTGGCGTAAAGATCCCGATGAGGAGCATTTTGGTCCAGTGATTCAGGACTCGGTACAGCCGATAGTGGATGCCGGCCTGGCTGACCTGGTCGACAGTGATCACCGCGTCAATGAAGAAGTCTGGTTTGAGCCGACTCATGGTCATACCGCAGGCCATATCAGTGTGCGGATTTCCTCCAAAGGGCAGGATGCGGTGATTACCGGAGATATGACCCACCATCCCTGTCAGTTGGCGCGACCAGAATGGCGCTGTTTTGCCGATTACGACGCGGAGCAGGCAATTCAGACCCGCTGGGACTTTTATGCCCGCTATGTAGATAAACCTGTTCTGGTAATAGGCACCCATTTTGCGCCACCGACAGCGGGTTATGTCGTTACGGATGGCGATCGCTACAAACTTAAAATTTAAGGCGGTCGGCTAAATCTGCGGCAGAAGAAAATAAGGGTTTTACCGTTGGGGAAGGGAGGAATAATGAAAGCGACACGTTTTTACGAGGTGGGTAAACCACTGACCATTGAGGATGTACCTGAGCCCGAGGTCGGGCCGACCGATGTGCTGGTAAAAATTGCTGGCGCGGGGGTTTGCCACTCGGACTTACACGTCATTGACGGCGAAGTGGGTGTCAAACGCCGACCCATCACACTGGGTCATGAAAACGCCGGTATTGTCGAAAAAGTCGGTAGCCTGGTAACAGAAGTGCAGCCCGGGGATGGGGTTGCAGTCTTTGGCGCCTGGGGCTGTGGTATCTGCAAGATTTGTGAGCGGCAGGACGAAAACCTGTGTCAGAATCCGATCTATCCTGGTGTCATGGTTGACGGCGGGTGGGCTGAAAAATTGCTGGTTCAGCACCCGCGTAATCTGGTCAAACTCAATGGGCTTGATCCGGTGATAGCAGCACCGCTTACGGATGCGGCGCTAACGCCCTATCGAGCGATCAAGAAGGTCATATCGAAACTTGGGCCAGGTAAACGTCTGGGTATTATCGGTATTGGCGGACTCGGCCATATGGCCTTGCAAATTGCCAAAGCATTGACGCCGGCAACGCGCCTGGTGGCAATTGATGTCAGTGATGAAAAGTTGGCGATGGCGAAAACCCTGGGCGCGCACTACACGATTAATGGCAAAGGTGATGTTGGTGCTGCGGTGAAAGCGGTGACCGATGGCGAAGGCGTTGACGCCATTATTGACTTTGTTGGCAGCGATGCCACCCTGCAAAACGCGGTCGCATGCGCTGCTATTGGTTCCAGGGTTGTCGTCGTTGGCATTGCTGGCGGCACCTTGCCATATTCATTTTGGAAGTTGCCCCTGGAATGTGAAGTGACGAGCAGCATCTGGGGCAACAGACAGGAACTACGAGAGGTGCTTGAACTGGCGCGACTGGGTTTGATTACACCGCATATCGAACGACAACCGTTGGAAGCCGTCAATGACGTGCTGGCGCGCTTGCACGAGGGCAAAGTGCAGGGGCGAATTGTGTTGACCCCTTAGATGCCGTCGCTGGGTGTGTTAGTGCTAGCCCTGTAAATTTAAGCTATACAACTTTACTGGTGAGACAGAAATTATGCCGTTATCTCCGCCAAAAGCGCGCCAACACTTGCACAGACGACAGATCGATCTGGAAGGTTACTATCGTGAGGATGGTCTGTTCGATATAGAAGCGCATATAACTGATAGAAAAAGCTATACCTACGAGAGCAAGTGGCGCGGCACAGTGCCGTCTGGTTATCCGGTTCACGATATGTCCCTTCGAGTGAGTATTGATCACCAGCTAGTGGTACGCGAGGTGGAAGCGGTCATGGACGTGCAGCCGTACACGATGTGTTCAGACATCCTCGGCAATTTTCAGAAACTTGTCGGACTACGGATTGGCGCGGGCTGGAACAGACGCGTGCGGGAGGTGGTGGGAGGTGTTGAAGGCTGTACGCACATTGCGGAATTGCTGGGGCCTATCGCGACGGTGGCTTTTCAGACCATGTCTGGCGACTACCCTAAAAGTTTAATGGGGCTGGATTCTTCCGGGGCTCAGGCGTCGGGCGAAAAGGAGGACACTGTCCCATTTATGCTCAACGGTTGTTATACCTGGAATACGTCGAGTCCTGTTGTTCAGCAGGACTTCCCGGATTATTACCAGCCGAAAGAGCGTGTCGTTATTCTAAAGGGGCTTGATGGAGGCGGGGATGGCTGAGCAAAATTTTGCGGGGCTGCGCGATACAGCGGCCGCTTGATACCACTGATGGGCTGTACGAATTGCCTTGTGACTGTATTAGATTCTGGGTAAATGCGGTTAAATTTATCGAAGATGCCGGGAAAACATGCTTCACTTGTAGCTGGCAAATTTCTCGTCTGGATGGAAAGAAGCCATGTGGTAAAGCGGGATAAATTTATTGGTTACGGTACCTGATAGAGAGGTGAACTTGATGCGAGGCAATAACCATGCGAGGCAATGACGATGTCACACGGTAAATCTAATGAACTGATTGGTTCGTCGTACGAATCTTTCGAAGATGCAATAGCCCTGATATTGGCGCGGGCCAATAAGACGCTCAGAGGTCTCCGCTCCATAGATGTTATTGGTAAGCAGGTGGTGGTTAAGGAAAATAAGCAGCTGTTATATACCGTGCGGGGTTATATGCAGTTTGATATGACACCGCCCGATGAATTGCACTGGTAAAGGAGAGGATGAGTATGAGCGTATCAAGCGTGTCCACAGTGACGGCAACATCCCCGGTAAGTTTTCAGGACGCGCTGGAGCGCGGTTTTGCCCGCGCCCAAAAGACCTTGCGGGGCATCCAGAGGCTTGAGGTTATTGCCGAGCGAGTAAACGTCGAAAAAGGTGGAATAAAAGAATTTGTCGTTGAACTCAAGGTGGTATTTGCGCTTGAGAGCTAATTTAGCGCCATCACTGTAGACTGCGGTGCGGTCGCCGGAAAGTGTGTACTAGCCGGTAAGTGTACTAACCGGTAAGTGGACTAAATTGTGGCGTGGTGAGATTCAAGTTTGGCCTGTATCGCCGCTTCGGTGAGCTGTTTAAGCGGTGGCGTTAGCAGATTATCCTTACCCGTCAGACCGTTACTTTCACGCAGGCCCCTAATTACTTTACGATATCAAAATTGGGTGTATCCATAAGTCATCTCTTTTTGTCACATAGCAAAGAAATGACATAAAACTCTGGACACAACTTACGGTGCGACAGTCTATCACCTATATTGGCCAATTAACTCCGTTAAAAATGGCGTGACGCGCATGTGTTGTGCCCCTGGCGGTTTTGCAACACAATTAAATTTTAATTTCGATCAATTTTAAGCAACCAACCAAAGAGGAGAAAGTGATGGGTAACAGACTAGCGGGAAAAGTGGCGATCATTACTGGTGGCGCTAGCGGTATAGGTGAGGGTCATGCGCATTTGTTTGCACGCGAGGGGGCAAAGGTAGTGGTCACCGATATTCAGGAAGCCCTGGGTGCACACGTTGTCGCCGCGATTAAGAGTGAAGGTGGCGATGCAATCTTCGTGCGTCAGGATGTTACCAGCGAATCAGACTGGGCCGATGTTGTTAAAGCTACAGTCGGTGCCTATGGCGCGATCACTACGTTAGTTAACAACGCGGGCGTAGCGAATATGTGTGGCGTCGAAGAAGAAACTCTGGAAGGTTTTAATCGGGTGGTAGCGATCTGTCAGACCGGTGTTTGGTTGGGTATGAAAGCCTGTATGCCCGAGCTGAAAAAGTCTGGTAATGGCGCCATCGTCAATATTTCTTCGCTGTACGGTATTATGGGTACGCCCAGCATGGTTGCTTATCATGGCGCTAAGGGTGCCGTGCGTTTGATGACAAAATCTGCCGGTCTCGAGTATGCCAAACAGGGTGTGAGAGTGAATTCAGTTCACCCGGGCATAATTAAAACCCCGCTGGCGGAAACACTGACTAGTGATTATGTCGCCGAAATCACCGCGGCCACGCCTTTGGGGCGAATGGGTGATCCGATGGATATTGCCACCATGTCATTGTTTCTGTGTTCCGACGAAGCTGGCTTTATTACCGCTAATGAGTTTGTGGTTGACGGCGGTTGGGGCGCACAGTAGCCCGCATTTTTGGGGCGCGATGCTTTTAATTTAGGGCGCGATGCTTTTAAGATGTAACAGGTGTGACACATATCGAGGCACCCCGGGCGGCTGATTAAGGCCGCTCGGTGGCTTACAATACGCAGGTTGTAGCGCTCGTTGCCTGTCAGGCAGGCGCACAATTCCAACTGAATCATCTCGGCCGCTTGTGCGATCAGCGGCCGCTTCAGATCAACACTCTCCACGCGCAGCGTTGTTGCTTTTGCGGTGAGGCGCTATGCGGGAATCCATCTTGAAACCAGAAAATACTTTTCGCCGAGGCGCGATCGTCGTAGCTACGCTTTTTCTCACACTCGGTTTGCTCTATGGTATCTGGTACTCCTATTCGGTTTTTCTGGTCGCTTTGGTGGCGGATTTTGGCTGGTCGCGTTCCGTCACAGCCGGAGCGATGTCTGCGTTTATCGTCACGCATGGTTTGTTTGGTCCCTTTGCCGGCCGTCTTGTTGAGCAATACGGTCCGACACGATTGATGATGGTAGGTTCTCTGGTGATGACTGGGGGTTTGTTGCTGACCTCGCAAATTCATCAATGGTGGCAACTTTATATTTCATTTGGGGTGATTACCGCCCTGGGACTTGGCGCCTGTGGTTGGGTGCCGTCGGTTATTCTGTCGGAAAAATGGTTTCCCAATAAGGTGGGCACTGCGTTGGGGCTTGTCACATCGGGGATTGGGGTGGGTATCTTTAGTGTGGTGCCGCTGACCAATTATTTGATCGAAACGGTGCAATGGCGCAGCGCATTTCAGGTGCTTGCGGTATTGGTGGTAATAATTATATGGCCAGCCGCATTTTTTGTTTTACGTTTGCCGAGCACGCCCATCGTTTCGCCTGAAACGGCTAGTAGCGCGGGCGACATTCAAACAGATATGCGTAAAACAGGTAGCCATCAACCAGGTATCGACCAGGCTGGTACCCAGACAGGTACTCAAGCAAGTGCCGTAGCAGATGCCGAAGCAGCGGTCGATAATAGGTCTATGCCCCTTGCGCCACCGGCGGGCTGGACCGTCTCCTCGGCGATCAGATCGCGCAGTTTTCGTTTTGCCGCACTGGCGTTTTTTACCGGTGGTTGCCTTTCGCAATTGCTTATCCTCCACCAGTTTGCCTTTATGGTCGATCATGGGGTTGCCAAAACACTGGGTTCAATTATCGTTGGCATCATTGGTGTAGCGAGTATCCCGGGCAAAATTATCTGGGGGGCGATGTCAGACCGAATCGGTCGCGAGTTGACGTATACGTTCGGGCTCGGTTGTACCTTGCTGGCGGTTTTTACCCTGTCGTTTATAGGCTCAGTATCTGGCATGATTTTGCCGGTACTGTTTGCCGTGTTATTGGGCATCGGCTATTCGGCCAACGCACCGATAATCCCGTCAGCCGCGCGGGATTTGTTTGCTGGCCCTCGCTTCCCCAGCATTTTTGGCACCCTGTCGATGTTTGCGGCCATGGGTGGAGCCACCGGATCCTGGCTCGGTGGTTTTTTATATGATATTTCCGGTTCCTATCAGTTAATGCTGATCAGCGCAGCAGGTCTGGCGATATTCGCCCCATTGATGTTGTGGCTGGCAGCACCCCGGAACCCGCAGATGCCACCCGCTGTTGTTTTGCGATAGTCATTCTAGATTGCGATAGTTACTCTAGATAGTTGCTCTGCGATAGGATTGCCGCGCCTCCAGCAGGACACGGCGCCCGATGTAAGTGAGTAGAAACAGCAAAGTACACCGACAGCGACACCTAACGAAAATTGCGTCATATCCACGCCGCTTCCTGTTTCCCCTTACGGAATCCTGACGGTCGACACCCATTGAAAATGAGTCACAGACGATTATTTTCGTCACCGTCACCGTCACCGTCACCATCACCATCACCATCACCACCACCACCAAGAGCGACTATTGGTGTGTTACCGTAAAGCACAGGCACGACCAGATTGTGTCAACCTGGCTCCAGAGGAGGCGCCAGATAATAAAAGTTAAAAATACCCAGGGAGGTTCACGATGTCTGATCAACGAAAAGTCGTTAAGCAAATCCCAGTTAAGCAAACCCCCGTTAGCCCAAGCAGCACCGCTGCCAAACTTGGCGAACACGCCGTCGTCATCGGCGGCAGCATGGCCGGTTTATTAACTGCACGAGTATTGTCCGATTATTTCGAGCGCGTGACTATTTTTGAAGCCGATACCCCGCCGGATGAAGCTGTGCCACGCAAAGGTGTGCCCCAGGGAAATCATATTCACACCTTACTATCGGGCGGCACAGCTGTAGTGCGGAAGTATTTTCCCGGTATTCACGACGACCTGATTGCCGCCGGTGCCGACTACGGCGACCCGACTATTAAATGGCGCTTGTTTATTGGCGGACGCTGGATGCCGCGCATAGCCAGTGGCATGGAAAGCTATATGATGTCTCGCCCCTTGTTAGAAACTACTGTGCGCAAGCACGCCCTGGCCATTCCTAACATAAAGCTGTGTGTCGCAAGCCCCGTGAGTGGCTACACCCACAGCACTCGCGATGCTCACGGGGCAGGCTCCACCCGTGATGACACAAACACCATTGTTACCGGTGTCACCCTCGAAGCCAGTGGCGAAACCATTGCAGCCGATTTTGTCGCTGACGTAAGCGGGCGCAACTCAAAAGCGTCGGAATGGATCAAACAAATGGGCTTTACGCCGCCGCCACGCAGTAATATTGGTATTGACGTGGGTTACACCACTTTTGAAGTCGCTGAACCACCAAACTATCAGCGTGACTGGAATATGCTTTACACTATTCAACAAAGTATTCCCCGGGATACCCGGGGGGGTGGCATTTTTTGCGTTGAAAATAAACGCTGGTTGGTATCCGCACAGGGCTATCATAAGGATTATGCACCAACCGACTGGCCCGGTTTTTTAGCGTATTTCAAAGCCCACCCTTTTCCCGATATTTACGAAACGATAAAAGACCTGGAGCCTGTCGGCGAAGCGAAAGAATATCGTTACGCTGCGTATTTGCGTCGGCATTATGAGCGTCTCAAGGGCTTCCCCCAGGGTCTGGTGGTCTTGGGCGATGCAATGTGCAGCTTGAATCCGGTCTATGGTCAAGGCATGACCGTGGCCTCAAAAGAGGTCGAACACCTCGACAATTGCCTGCTGCAATGTGTTAAGAACCGTAGTCTGGCAAATATAGCGCAACCCTTTTTCAAAGGTGCGGCCAAATTTGTTGATGCTGCCTGGGATGCTATAACCGTAGAGGATTTCCGTTATCCACAAACCCGGGGCGATAGACCTAAAGCCTACGGCTTTGCCAAATGGCTAAACACAAGATTTTTTGCTTTATCGGCTACTAATGAAGACTTTGGCGTGGCTTTTTCGAAGGTTCTTAATCTAGTGGAGCCGCCAGAATCCCTGCTAAAGCCTAAATATCTACTCAAAGCCGCATTTGCCAAAATGCCGGTTTATGATCAATCGCCAGCAGCTCAGCGTAACGTTTAGTTTTGATTGATTGCCGCAATAAAAAAACAATAACTAAACAAAAAACGAATAAAAATTCAGGGAGAAAGTCGATATGTCTGAGAACCAGAAGTCAAACAAACCAGGGATGTTGGGCGAACACGCCATCGTGATCGGCGGCAGCATGGCCGGGTTATTAACCGCACGGGTGTTATCCGATTATTTCGAGCGCGTAACTATTTTTGAAGCCGATATTCTGCCGGATGAAGCCGTGCCGCGCAAGGGTGTGCCCCAGGGTAGCCATGTTCATGGCTTAATGGCGGGTGGTGCTGATGTGTTGCGCAAGTATTATCCTGGTTTCCACGATGACCTGGTAGCGGCGGGCGCTGAATATGGCGACCCTACGCTGAGCTGGCGGGTCTATGCTGGCTCGCGCTGGGGTCCTCGCATTGAGAGTGGTCTGGGGACGTATGTGATGTCCCGTCCGCTGCTCGAAGCTGTGGTGCGTAAAAACACGGTGGCAATTGCCAATATTGAGTTGCGCGATGGGTCACCTGTTAGCGGCTTTACCCACAGCACTCGCAAAGCTCGCGGGGCAGGCTCTACCAGTAACGACTCGAATACAGTTGTGACTGGGGTCACTCTGGAGCAAAGCGGAGAGACCGTTGCGGCAGATTTTGTCGCTGACGTTAGCGGTCGCAATTCGAAAGCCGCCAGCTGGATTGAGCTTATGGGTTTTACACCGCCACAACGTAGCAATATTGGTGTTGATGTGGGTTATGTTACCTTCGAGGTGGCCGAGCCGCCGAATAACCAGCGTGACTGGAGCGTGTTGGTTGTGAATCAGAAGGAGATTCCTCAGGACACCCGTGCTGGCGCAATTTTTTATAAAGAGGGTGGTCGTTATTTAGTCCTCGGGACGGGTTTCCATAAGGATTATGCCCCGACAGATTGGCCGGGCTTTCTCGCTTATGTGAAGGCGCTTTCTTCTCCCAGTATTTACAATGAAATAAAAGATCTCCAACCCATCGGTGAGGCAAAAATATATCGCTTTGCCGCCTATTTACGCCGCCACTATGAGCGTTTGCAGCATTTCCCCCAAAGACTCGTTGTGCTGGGCGATGCGATGTGTAGCTTCAATCCGATTTACGGCCAGTGTATGACGGTTGGTGCTAAAGAGACTGAACACCTGGACGCTTGTTTAAAGCAGTGCCTTGAAGGTAGTGGTTTAGACAATGGTAGTTTAGACAGCGACAGTTTAGACGACGACAGTTTAGATAAAGTGGCCCAGCCGTTTTTTAATGGCGCGGCGAAATTTATTGATGCCGCCTGGGATAGCACTACGGTGGAAGATTTTCGCTATCCACAAACTCGCGGTGAACGGCCCAGAGGCTATGGCCTGGTCAAATGGCTAAACAGCAAGTTTTTTGCCTTGTCCTGTACCGATGAAGAGTTTAGCGTGGCTTTTATGAAGGTTCTCAGTCTGGTGGAGCCACCGGAATCGCTGCTCAAGCCAAAATATTTGTTCAAGGCACTATTTGCCAAAATGCCTGAGCACGATCAGGAGCCGCCGTTGAGGCCAGTAAAATAAGCAGGCCGATAATTTGACGCGAATAAAAATTTGGCACAGGGTCGGCTTTTTATTGCATCAGAATTTACCTGTACTTGCCTGTTTTCACGTAAAGAAAAGAACATTCTTGTCGGTTTTGTTATCGACCAGGCTAGTCCAGTCAATAGCGGTTAAAACCACCTTCCCGTTTTGGGTCTGATGTTGACATCAGCTTAGGTCGCTAGCTTTCTCTAATGTCTTCTAAAAACAACAAAATCTCCTCGGTGACAGCTTGAGGTTTTTCCAGCATCAACCAGTGACCCGCGCCTTCAATCAGTTTGACGCGGCGTAGGTCTTCAAAATGGCCAGGCATCAATTCTGCCCAGTTGGGCACATAAAGAAGAACGTCGTCTTCGGCACCGGCGATAAAATGCGCCGGCTGGGTGAATTTGGCACCCGCCAGTTGTGGCGTTAGCGCCCAGTTACGTTCGATACTGCGATACCAGCTCACCCCGCCGCTTTGTTGATCACTAAAACAACGGCCAACGAGACGGTATCTGCAGGAAGCTCGACTCGTCTGACCAAGCCGGCAGGGTGCCAGCTTGGCTATCTATGAAGATTTATCTTTATTTGGTGAAAATAAAGTTCTTCTCCATATTCTCCTCGGCCAGCCTTGTTTGCTCGATGTAGCGCATAAAACCACCGTTATAGGTGCCGTCCTGGCGGCGGTTATATTCACCCTCAAAATTGTAGTACCCGGGTGTGCATTCCTTATTGCGGTCGGTTTTGCCGCGGTGGGCAATCACTTCTTTTACCCAGTAGTCTTCCATTTCCGGTGTGACATCAATAGTCTTATAACCGTGCTCGCGCGTGTAGTTGATACATTCAGCAATATGATTACCCTGTACCTGCAAGACGTCAGTAATGTTGAATTGAAACGACGCCTGGTAACCCGCCATGATGAACAGGTTAGGGTAGCCGTGGGAGTGAACGCCCAGCAGGGTGCGAATACCGTCCTGGTACTTTTCGTTAATCTCAAGCCCGTTTTCACCAATGATTTTGTTGTAAATACCGGTCTTTTGTACCTCGAATCCGGTGGCATAGATGAGCAGATCGACATCGTAGACCTTGCCGTCAAATTCCGGGCCCCTCTCGGTGATGCGCGTCACGCCTTTGCCGTGGGTATCCACCAGGTGAACATTGGACCGGTTGAAGGTGTCGAGGAATTCATCGTGAAAAGTCGGCCGTTTGCACATATACATGTACCACGGTTTTAACGATGCAGCTGTCGCCTTGTCCGTGACGGTTTCGTCGATACGGGAATGCAGCCACATGACGTAGTCGATATTGGCATTCTCCTGGCGTCGTCGTTTTTCCTCCGGTGAAAATTGCGCCTTTTTAGCTTCTTTTTCGGCATTGAAGCCGGTGCCTTCAATGGATTTTTTACGTCGTTTGGCCTGCCAGCCGGGTTTTAGATTCGCCGCCCACTCCGGATCGGTTTCCCAGTCGTTACGGATATCGATACAGGAGGGTGTGCGCTGAAAGATATATAACTCCCTGGCAACTTTGGCGACCTCGGGGATGACCTGAACGGCTGTTGCCCCGGTGCCAATAATGGCGACTTTCTTGCCCTGTAACTTTTCCAGATTCTGGCCGGTGTAGTCATAGTCCCAGCGTGACGTGTGGAAGGAATGGCCCTTAAAGTCAGGGATCCCTTCAATGCGGGACAACTTGGGTTTGGCCATCGGGCCGTTGGCGCACACCACAAAGCGCGCCTTCATATGGTCACCTCGATCGGTGGTGACATGCCACATTTTTTCGTCTTCATGCCATTCAGTGCGGGTTACTGTCGTCTGGAACACCGCCAGATCATAAAGGTCGTAGTACTCGGCGATACGCTGACAGTGCCGGTAGATCTCTGGTGCGCGGGCATAGCGACGTGATGGCACATAGTCCAATTCTTCAAGTAGCGGGAGATAATCGTAGGATGGCACATCGCAGGCTGCGCCCGGATAGCGATTCCAGTACCAGGTGCCGCCGACATCTGCCCCACGTTCAACGATACGGATGCTCTCGACGCCGTGTTTGCGCAGTTGCGCCGTTGCCAGTAATGCGGAGAATCCACCGCCAGTGAATAACACCTCAACGGTATCGTTAATGGGTTCTCGGGCCTTTAATTCACCGCCGTAGGGATCGTCGCCAAAGCGCGCTAGCTCACCCTCAAAGTCTGAATTGAACTGGGCGGTGCCTTCGGGACGAAGGGCCAGCCGCAAGTCTCGTTCTTCAGCAAATTTGGCTTTGATTTCATCGTAGTAGGACTGGGGTTTGTCGCTGATCTTGGTCGGGTCAAAACTACTCAACGCGGAAACACTTTCGCGATTGCCGATTTCAGTTGCAGGATCTGCCATGATTGCCTCCTCAAAACGACTAAATTGAAAATGGATGTCACGGGATAATTTTAATAAAAAATTGCGAAAAATTAACAGTCAATGGGTAATGCGCGCCTCCCGTGGAGGTCAGCTTAGGCGATGTTTATGTGGCGCGAACTGATCGGAATCAATAACTGGACAATAAATAGTGACTTATAAGCGTCGGAGAAATGCCGGTCCGGAACCGTGTGCGAAGTTACATGAGGATAACTTCTTGTCCGCCCAGGCTGCTAGAGATCATTGGCGATATATCCGGGAGGAATAAAACTAATTGATATTGCTAAGAAAATGTAATATTTCCTCCGTGGTCTCAACGGGTTTTTCCAGCATCAACCAATGGCCTGCGCCTTCTATTAATTTAGTGCGGCGCAAATCCTCGAAATGGGTGGGCATCAATTCGGCCCAGTTGGGCACATAAAGAAGAACGTCGTCTTCGGCGCCGGCGATAAAATGTGCGGGCTGGGTGAATTTGGCACCCGCCAGTTGTGGCGTTAGCGCCCAGTTGCGTTCGATATTGCGATACCAGTTCACGCCGCCGCGAAAGCCATTCTTTTTAAACTGCGCAACATGATAATCAAGATCCTCCTGACTCAGCCAGGCAGGTAATTCGGCAGGGACCTCAAATATCTCGGCCATACTGGCATCAGCCGGGTAGCCCACCTGAGACATCCACGACCCCGGTGGGCTGTCGGCAGAAATCACATAATAAGTCATGCGTAGCGCGGCTTCCGGGTAGGCCTCTAGCCCCAGTTCAGCACCCGGCTGCTGGAAGTTGCGGATATACCAGTACTTGCCATCCAGGCCCGGCGGGTTAACCAGCGAGTCAGGGTTTTCTGCCCGACCCCAGTAAGGCACCGACAAGCCCATCACCGCGCTGACGCGGTCGGGATATAACAGGGCGGTGTGCCAGGCGACAATACAACCCCAGTCCTGGCCGATGACAATAAAATCGTCATAGCCCAGAGCATCAGCGATACCGACCACGTCGCCGCTTAAATGAAGGATGTCGTAATCTTCGATGGCCTCGGGGGCATCGCTACCGGCATAACCCCGCTGGTCGGGCACCGCGACTTTATAACCTGCCGCCACAATCGGGTCGATCTGATGTCGCCACAAATGCCAGAACTCCGGGAAACCGTGCAGCAGGATCACCAACGGGCCTTCGCCTTTCACCACTGTGCGCAGGGTGACGCCATTGGTCTTGATGTACTGAAACGCTGGTTCTTCTATCATCGCTAAGTCCTTGTAGTTGTAGTACTGCAGCTAATCTTGATGGCAATGGTATGCAGTATAGACGGGGAGTCCTGCTATGACTCGATGGGTGACCGTTGCTGACACGGGGCAGGCTTTATCAAGAGAGATTGGCTGTTTTAGCTATCCCGTCAGTCCTGCGATGTTATATATTCAAACAGCAAAGCAATTAGTCAGGCAAAACAGTCCGATTTCCCATATTGGGTGGCGGGCTTGCCAAAATTATCATTTAACAGGAGAAACCAATGAAAGATGTAGCAGGTAAAGTCGCATTTATCACGGGGGCCGCCAGCGGCATGGGGTTGGGCATGGCGCGGGCATTTTCCGCCGCGGGCATGAAGGTCATGCTCGGTGATATTCAAAAAGAACCGCTGGATGCGGCGGTTGCGGAGTTAAAAGGCAAGGGCCGCGATGTGGCTGGCGTGGTCGTTGACGTGACTGACCGCGATTCGGTATTTGCGGCGGCGGATGCCACCGTCAAGGCCTTCGGCAAGGTCCATGTTTGCGTGAACAATGCCGGTGTTGGCGCCAGCGGCAGCGCCGAGGACACCAGCGAGAAGAACTGGCGCTGGACCATCGATGTCAACATGTGGGGCGTAGTGTGGGGCTTGCAGGCCTTTATGCCACTGATTAAATCCCACGGCGAAGGTGGTCATGTGGTGAATACCGCGTCCATGGCGGGTATGTTCTCTTTCAGAGACCTCAGTGCTTATAACGCTTCAAAATACGCCGTAGTGGCTATGTCTGAGACAGCGATGGCGGAACATCAGAAGGACAATATTGGTGTCTCGGTGCTATGCCCTGGCGTGGTGAATACAAATCTCGGCACTTCAGCCCGCAACCGTGGCGACAACTACGGCGGTGCCACCGACAAGAAGTCAGAGCAGATGGTGGAAATGCTGAAAAAAGGTCTGAATCCCGATGTCGTCGGCGAGCAGGTGCTCGAAGCGATTATCGACGACCAGCCCTATATCTTTACGGACCCGAACCTGCGCAGCCTGATCCAGGGACGCTTCGAGCGGATTCTCAGCGGTTATGACTGGGCGGATCAGTGCGAAGCGCTGAAAAAAGCGGATCAGCAGACCGAGATAAATTTGTAGGTGTAGACCAAGCGGCCGCAGGTTTTCTGACGCAGGTTTTCTGCATAGTCAGATACTTCGCGGCCCTTGCATGACGTTGGCACAACATATTTGTGCTTTCCTTCCAGAATGCGATGGATAGAGAATAATCCAGGGGTGAATCATGAAATATCGAACATTGGGCAGTAGTGGTGCGCAGGTATCAGCCATTGGTCTGGGCTGTATGGGGATGTCGGATTTTTATGGCCCGGCGGATGAGGATGAATCCATTGCCACGCTGCACCATACTTTGGCCATTGGGCTAAATTTTCTTGATACCTCGGACGTTTACGGCAAGGGCCACAACGAAACCTTGATTGGCCGCGCTATTGCCGATCGCCGTGATCAGGCCTTTATCGCCACCAAATTTGGCATTGCCGGGGCGAAGTTAAAGCCAGAAGGTGGCCTGGAAATACAGGTTGATGGTCGGCCCGAATATGTCAAATCCGCCTGTGAGGCCAGCTTAAAGCGCCTGGGTATTGATTGTATCGACCTTTACTACCAGCATCGTGTTGACCCCAAAACGCCGATTGAAGAAACCGTGGGCGCCATGGCCGAGCTGGTTGCGGCGGGCAAGGTGCGGTTTTTGGGTCTGTCTGAAGCATCGGCTGATCCAGAATTGATTCGTCGCGCCAGCAAGGTTCATCCCATTGCCGCGCTGCAGAGCGAATATTCCCTGTGGACCCGTGATCCCGAGGCCGAAGTGCTGGGGGTATGTAAAGAGCTGGATATTGCTTTTGTACCCTACAGTCCGCTGGGTCGCGGTTTTTTGACCGGCACCATTACCGATACCGATGATATGGGTGATAAGGATTTCCGCAAAACCAACCCCCGTTTCCAGCCGGGCAATATCGAGCACAACCTCAAACTCACCGAGCAGATCAAAACTATGGCTGCGGACAAGGGCTGCGCGCCCGCTCAATTGGTACTGGCCTGGTTGCTGGCTCAGGGTGAGCAAATTATCCCTATTCCGGGCACGCGGCGTATTTCCAACCTCGACAGCAATGCCGGCGCGGTAGATATTTCTCTCAGCGTCGCTGAGCTGGACGCTATCAACAGAATCTTTCCGCCGAATGCGGCAGCGGGGAGCCGCTATGCGTAATTGGATGTGTCGCCCCGGACGACGCCTTGCTCTGCAATCCGCGCTATAACAAACGTCTATAGCGATAAGACTCAGTTTTAAGAATCAGGAGAAATGACGGTGGAATTACCTGAAGGCGGGTATCTGAAGCTCGACCCGGCAGATGAATATATGCATCCCCTGGGGCCGGAGGAAAATTATAACGAGAGCATGTATTTTAATGTCTATGACCCGAAGGGGCAGATCGGTGGCTGGTTTCGCATCGGCAATCGCGCCAACGAAGGTTATGCAGAGATGACCGCCTGCATTTACCTGCCGGATGGTTCGGTCGCCTTTATGTTTCAGCGGGCAAGTATCAGCAATAACGATGCGTTCAAAGCGGGTGGCATGGAGTTTGTCGTCAACGAGCCCTACAAGGCCTTGACCGTAAAATACAGCGGTGAAGTACTGCTGCTGAAAAACCCCCACGAGATGATTGACCCCGGCAAGGCCTTTAAGGCAAATCCCAAATTACCCTGCAAGGTGGAACTCAAATATCGCGGCGTGTCGCCCATGTACGGTGGAGAACCAGTGCTGGCCGATGGCTCGCCCTGGCTCGATAATCCAAACACGGGTTTATACCTTGGCCACTACGAGCAGCATATTGCTGGTAGCGGTACCTTTGTTATCGGCGATCAGACTTACTCGATTGAAGGTCTGGGCCTGCGGGATCATAGCTGGGGGCCGCGCTACTGGCAGAACGTGCATTTTTATCGGTGGTTGCCCATGAACTTTACCGAGGACTTCGCCATCATGTGTCTCAATAAAACCCTCGGTGACGGCAGTAAAATTGTTGGTGGAATGGTCTTGAATAAAGGCCGTTACGACCTGATTCGTGACGCCAGGATAGAGTCCGAGTGGGACGAAAATTATTATCAGACCCGCTTGCGGGCCTGGGCAAAAACCGATCATGCCGAATATGAAATTGAAGGCCGGGTGATGTCGCTGATTCCCCTGCGCAATCGCCGCAAACTTGATGACGGCACAGAATTGATGACCCGCATTACCGAGGGCATGACGGAATACAAATGTAATGGCATGGTGGGTTACGGGCTGTCGGAATATCTCGATCAGATTGTCGATGGCAAGCCGGTGGGTATCGCTTCGTGAGCGAGCCAGCAGATTACTCCAATGCCTTAGATGACAGTAAGGTGGCTGCGCTACTGGCGGCAGAGGCGGCACGGCATTTCCCCGGTGCTTCGGTAAAAAATGTCGAAAAAATGTCCGGGGGCGCCTCGCGGGAAACCTGGTCTTTTGACATTGAGCAAGCTGATGGTGCGATGCTGGGCCTGATACTACGTCGTGATCCCGGCAACACCGGCAGCTCAGGAGAACAGGGCTGGCGTGGCGGTAAAACCACGTATTCGCTGGATCGTACCACCGAGGCCGAACTGCAAAAAGCCGTCTATCAAGCCGGTGGCCTGGTCGCCAAAGTACATTTTGCGATACCCAGGGGGCACGCTCTGGGTGACTGCTATGTTATGGATCGCATCGAAGGCGAGGTGCTGGCGCCGCGCATCCTGCGTGACGACGCCTATGCCGCTGCCCGTAAGACCATGGCCTACCAGTGTGGTGAAATCCTCGCCGGACTGCACCGCGTCGATCCTGCTCAGCTGCCAAAGGGGCTGGTACAAATGCCGGTCCAGGCCTTGATTAAGTATTACCGGGATTTAATGGATGGCATCAGCGACTTTTACCGCGATGAAACCGCCGTCGCGCGCCCAGAGTTCCATCCGGCGTTTGAACTGACTTTCCGCTGGCTGGAACAAAACTGCCCCAAAGATGCGCCCGTCGGTTTGGTGCATGGGGATTTTCGCAACGGCAACTTCGTAGTGGGCCCCGAGGGTATCCGCGCCGTGCTCGACTGGGAGATCGCCCACGTCGGCGATGGCATGGAAGACCTGGGCTGGCTCTGTGTGCGCGCCTGGCGTTTTGGTCAACACCAGAACCCGGTCGGCGGTTTTGGCCAGCTCAACGATTTATTCGCAGGTTACGAAAATGCCGGTGGCTGTAAGGTCGATCCCAAAGTTGTACATTTCTGGGAAGTCCTGGGCACTTTAAAGTGGGGCATTATCTGTATGTTCCAGGCCTACAAACCCATCTCCGGGCTGGTCGACTCCTTTGAACATCTGGCCATCGGTCGGCGCGCCTGCGAAAACGAAATCGACCTGCTTAAATTGATTGAAGACACTTATTGAAGAAAAGCCATAGAGCGTTACTTGTCACAGGATAAACCACATGCCACAGGATAGAGCCACCGCCGAAGAACTCCTTGCCGGTGTAGAAAAGTTTCTGCGCAACGACGTACTGCCGCAGCTCCAGGGTGCCAGCGTTTATAAATGCCGCGTCGCCGCCAATATGCTCAGCATCGTCCAGCGCGAACTCGCCCAGGGCCCAGCGGCAGACAAAGCCGAGCTCGAAGGCCTGCAAAATTTATTGGCTAGAGAAAGCGATAATGAAGATGTTCAGGCTTCGCTGGATGACTTAAACGCGGAGTTTTGCACCAAAATCCGTTCTGGCGAACTGGACGATCAGCGCGAGGCTGTGATTGCGCATACCCGACGAACATTGATTGATAAGGTGGGGATAGCTAATCCAAGGTATACCGGGTTGCCTGGGTAGTTTTGTGGGTTTTTTGGTTTATCTGAATAATGGGAGGTATTGCGGTTATAGTTTTATTTTCAATCTAGATAGACCCTATTGATTGTCAGTTTGACAGTTGGGAATGGCATCGAATCTAGACCTGCCCCCGATGATTCGAGCCCCGATGATTCGGTTAAACTCACGCACCCGCAGACTTTGAAAAAAATATTTTAATATTAGAGGTGAATTATGGAGTTACATCCAATCATTGAAACGGCGCGGGATCTACAGCCGCTCATTGGCAAGCACGTGGAAGAAGGTGAGCGACGTGCCCGGCTAGCGCCGGAGGTGGTGGCCGCTGCGGGCGAGGCTGGACTATTCCGGCTGTTTGCCCCCCGCGAGGTTGGGGGGCTTGAGGTCTCGCTACCGGTCGCCCTTGCCGTGACAGAGATCATCGGTGCTGCCGATGCCGCCGTAGGGTGGTATATGATCAACTCAATGCGCCCCTCTCTCGCTACCGCGCATGTGCCCGAGCCAGAACGTGCTGAGCTTTATGCGGAACCCGACCGGAATTTCGGTAACTCGCCGCTTCCTGGTGGAAAGGCGATCCCGGTAGAGGGCGGGTATCGGGTCAGTGGGCAGTGGCCTTTGGTCACCGGCTGCGAGGATGCCAAATGGTGCGGACTCGGAGGCATGGTGATGGCGGGCGACAGTCCTCGCCAGGTGAATGGCCGTCCCGATATCCGCTACCTTTTCATTCCGACCGCTGACCTCGATATTGAGCCCACCTGGCAAAATGCAGCCGCCATGCGCGGTACGGGTAGTAATGCGGCAAGTGTTAAAGATGTGTTCGTCCCCGAAGCGCTTGCCATCGGCGCCTCGACCCCCCTGCTGATTGATCGACCGGTTTTCCGCCAGCCTCCGTCCTTACTTTTTTTCCCAATTGGTGTGGCAATCGCGTTTGGTGTCTTAGACAACGCGTTAGAGAGGGAAATTAATGACCTCGGCTCTAAAGTGTCGTCATTCAGTGGGCAGTCGCTCCGGGACCAGGCGCCGATTCAGGAGATGATCGCAAATAGTGATGCCGCCTTGCGGGCAGCGCGTGCGGGCCACGTTGAGGCAATGACCGCAGTGTGGGACGTCGCCCAGACCGGGGAGGAAGTGCCGTTACGTTTGCGTGCGCAGGTGTATGCTTCCTCCTACTACGCGATCGATGTCATACGTGACACCATCAGTCGGCTCTATGCCAGGGGAACTCGGGCGGCCTTTCAGCAGGGGCATCCCGTAGAGCGTGCGCTGCGTAACCTGCACGCTATTGGTTTTGGTTTAGAAGCGGGACGCATGTTTCAGCATTCGGCTGGGCGCGTATTGATGGGGGGAGAACCTTTAGTCCCGGTGTTCTGACCGCGAATTCAAACAGTAAGTGCAGTTTACTTGTAATAAAGCAAAGGAAATCAAAGGGTCAAGGAAATGGGAATCACGGGTCAGCCAGCTTGATTTTCGTTCAAAAGACGGGGTTTTTTTTGCAATGTAACATTTTCAAGGACAATGGGCTCAAGCATAGCATTATCACATCAGCCTATACGGAAATTATGAATAGAATAAGTGGACTGCGGCTTGTCGATAAAGCGCAATAATGGCCGTGGTCGAGCGCCGCCGCCCAGCTGGCCGGGAGGGCGATGTCAATTTGAAGTTGCGTCAGTCAGAGACAACAGGGCGTTCGCTGGGAAACAACGCGTGGATTGAACAGCTGGAACATCAGACTGGCAAAATACTCAGACCGCGAAAGCGAGGGCCAAAGGTCGCAGGTGAAACTGATTAAGAATATTTAGTAAACTGTCACCGCAATTCGTCATCGCAAGTCCCGTCACTGTAATTCCCATTGATTCACATAGATTACCAGCGATTGCCAATGCCAGACGGAGGAACCTCAGCCGGTAATAATGTGCCAATGCCTACCAAATATTGCTTCCAATACCCAGCGGGAGGGTATTTTCGGCCGCCTTTGGTATAGGTTAGCGGCCACTGCCAATATTGGGTATGCGTAATAGTTGCGAGTTTACCTGCGCGCCTGCCGTGATACATCGAATACTGTATTAGCTGACCTTCATTATCCAATTTTGTGGAAACCACTGTACCCATATGATTAATTGAGCCTGGTTCCCTTCTCGCAAATAAAGCATTTACTCCCCCAGCGCTGGTTGGCAGTGAACGCGAAAACCACAAAACAGCGCCTGGTTTAATACGATGACGATTCATTTTGAGGCTATCAGAGGGCTGAGTAATATCAACAGTGACGTTATCGTAATATATGGGAATAAATCGACCTTGATCTTGATACCATTTTGCCAATGAACGGCTGTCTCGTGCTTTCGCTTTGGGAGTAGCTTTATTGTTACCACCTACCTTGTAGTCAGTGATACCAGGGCCCGTTGCAAGATGAACTCTGCTACCTAAGCACGCTTCAGCCACATAACTGGATAGACGTAAGAAGTTCCCAGAACAATCTCGCCACTCATTGGCAGGCTGTTGAGCATAAGGTATTTTTTGGCTGACCAATTTTTTTGCAATAGGCGCAAGCATTGATGCCATACTTTCCAGCTTGTTATCACATTTCGCATAATAACTAGGTTCCGAAAATATATCTTTATCAGAGGCAGGCTTACTCACTTTTACATCTCGATTCACACTGGTACAGCCAGTAAACACTACCAGGGCTAGCGCAAAAACAAGCAAACGAGCAATTAATGCCATCGTTCTATACTCTCATTTCATATAAAATTCTTACCTTAACATGACTCAATGAACGGACCAATTCCGAAGCAGAATGGGGTAACGCAGAATGAGGGCGTATAGGGTGAGGACCATAGGGTGAGGAGCATAGGGTCAGAAAAATTTAGGGGCAGGTCTTACGGTGTCGCATCAACCTGCAAGGTACTTAATAAGCAGAGCCAGATAAAACCTTTCCTAGGCTTTAAAAAATTTCTCGTCATTAACAGGCGGCCCTGGGAAAGCCGGTTTGACCGACCTGTAGCCTGCTATCCCTTAGAAGTCCCTTGATTTGAACCTCCCTTTCAACATAGTCATGACCATTGCGCCAATACCCAGCCACGAAGGTTTGATGTTATAGCGCGCGGATTGCTCACTCAGTTGATAAAACACTTTTTTATTGGTCATTAACAAGTGGCCGGGTGACGTAAAGCCTGTTTCGATGATGGATTTTTCGATATTTTCGAAACTCAGCAGGTTGCCAAAGTTGCCTTGCCCGGACACCACTTCTGAGCCCTGCTCATTACCGCCCCAGGTTAAGAACAGATTCAACCAGACATAGGGTGGCATGGTGTTGATGGCGATTCCGCCATATTTGAGGTCGGTCACGGCCTGATCCAACAGGCCCTGGTGAGCTTTCTTGGTATCTTCGTCGATCAGGATGCAGGCACCCAGCGTGCCATGAAGTTTGTTGTTAGCAAACTCGACTGCTTCGGGTAAAAAGGCATCAGCAGTGGGCGCGGTATCGAGTACCACTTCATCGATCACCTGGCAAAACGCCTCGTGTTGCGTGGCAAAGCTGTCCTGCTCCACGTTTTCAATAAACAGGATGTCGGAATTTGGCAGAGCGCCGTTTTCCGGCTGAATCAATTTGGCCTCTGGGTAGTGACTTTGAAATTCAGCAAAGACCCGATCGCTTCCCGGGTAATAGCTGCTGACGGCCGGTGTTTCATCACGTAGCGCGTTTTGCAGGGCGTCGAGGAATTCACGCCGTTGTGGCCATTGTTTACATGTGACCAGTGTTTGCACACGCCCACAGGCGGCACCGCCATTTAATTTGGCAAAGGTAGCAATGTGCAGCGCCTGGTGGTGTATTTCTTTTTCGGTCCATGGCCGGTTACCGGGTACGATTATGCCGGGGTTATTGCCGCCGCATTCTGACACCAGCTCTACCGAGGTGGATTTTTTGATGGCATTGGCAGTGGGTGAGCCGCCGGTGAAATAAATATTTTTCAGACGCTGGTCTTTTACCAGAGCTTCACCTGCTTCGGGATCGCAGTAACTCAAAGCCTGGAAGTCGACCAGAGGCTTTAGAATTTTCTCCCACACCTTATCGCTGTTTGCATTAATCTGGTGGGGTTTGTGGACCACGACGCAGTTGTCGATAAACAACGCCCGGACCAACTCAAAAGAGGAGCTGTAGTTGCCAGCGCCCAAAACGGCGATGATGCCACCTTCTTTCTCCAGCGGATTGATCTGCTGAGGTTTACCTTTGACACGTAAATACCCCTTGCTGTCTCCGGCAAGCATTTTGTCTTTGCTATTCAGCGGTGCGACCTGCACATCATAAATATCATCGGCGACATGCTTGATATTTGCCGGTTTTGGCATTTCACCTTTGGCCAATAATTTGTATATATCGATGCAGGCAGAGACATTGCTGGCAATGGGCGAAACTGTCGCTGCGGTACCGGCCTGGTGACGGGTGGCCGGATTGCTGGGGGAGACGCCGCGCGCCTCATTATCCGCCTGTGTTAGTTCATCCAGATGGAGGGCGATGTTACTTTGAATCTGTTTAAGGAAATGTAACTTCACATCCACCGTTGTGTTTTGCCATTTTTCTGGTTGTAAGCAGTCCACTGCCTGTTTTGCGTCCATGGTGATTCTCCTTACTGAATTTACCTGATTGTTGTTATAGAAATACGAAAAGTGTAGTCGCCTGGTTGATTTCGTGCACTTCTTATTATATGCCCGGGTAATTATATGCCCCGGCAACACAATCGCCATTGTCGGCAAAGTCATGCCAAATATGTTTCTATATCTTTGTTGGCTCAAAGGTATCTAGCGCAAATATATTTAGCACTCAGGAGGATCGAAACCCATGACTGCAGACAGCAAATCCTACCAATTGCAAATGTCCGCCGAACAAATGTTGGCACGAGCCAGGGAACTGACCAGCATTGACCTCGTCGACGAGGCGGCAATCGAGCCCCTGAAGGTATTGCTCAACGCATACAACGTCGATGCCTGCCTCCACAAGAAAGGCGTGGCTGCGATTGAAAAGAAACTGTTGCGCCTGTTGTGTAATCGTCTGCGCATGCAACGTGACTTTGCAGCGCATCCGGAAATAGTCGAAGTGGAGATAAAAAACCCGACCTTCGTCTATGGCCAATTCAGAAGCGGTACCACAAAAGTGCAAAAGCTGTTGGCTGCCACCGGAGATTTTCACTACCTGCCCTTTTGGAAGACATACCACCCCTCACTGTTCACCGGTGAAAGAACCGAGTCTCCACAACCGCGAATGGACGAAGCCGGTGAATATATTCGTTGGTTTGACGCGATGTCGCCGCAAGCCCAGTTGGGGCACCGCTTTCAAACGCTTGAGCCGGAGGAGGAAAGTCTCCTCCTCGAACACAGCCTGGTGAACGGTATTTATATGGCGTTCTATACCATGACCAGTTACCTGCAGTGGCATGCTACCCAGAGCCCGGCCATTACCGTCGAATATCTGCGGGATATGCTGAAATACCTGCAATGGCAGTCAGGCGTCAACAAGCCCTGGGTGTTGAAAAATCCTGCGTGGCTTGGGCTGGAGCCTTTCATTCTTGATGTCTTCCCGGATGCCAACCTGGTGATGACCCATCGCGATCCAAACCAGACTATACCGAGCTTGTTTCGTTTGGGGGATGCTTTTTATGCGCCGTTTTCTGACAAAAAACCCGAGTATGAAATGCTAGGGGCTGGGGTGGTCATGGCTCTTGAGCAGCATGTGATGAACCGCCAAACACGGCCCGACATCAAGATTCTCGATATTTCCTATCCTGAAATTACCGGCCCCGGCGATGCCCTTGGCGCAAAAGTTTACGATTTTTGTGGAATTCAATTCACTGATGAGACAGTCAACAATATCCGCCAGTGGGAAGCCAAAAATCCCATCCACAAATTAGGTGCTTTTAAATATGACCAGACCGACTATCAATTAACGCCGGAAATAATCAATCAGGATTTCGCTTCGTACATAAAATTCGCAAATCAGCTATTTTGAGCAGGCCGAACATCAGCGTACGTATGAACAAAGTAGGCTCATGAACAAAGCGGGCTCAATGTTAGGAATGACGCCGTTGTATCGCGTGCAGGCGACGGACAAGGGGCTGACCGATAATCTCGACGTGCCAAAAGCGCCGGTACGCCCGACAGCGCCGTGGCTGGAACCAGTGGGATCAAACAACAGCAGGCGGAACGAAGCCATTGTGAAAGTTTATGTGACCGACAGATATAGTTGTCAGCAGATAGCGGATTATTACGGTTTATATTTTACGACGGTGGGGCTAATTGCGCGCAAGGCGCGGACCGGGCAGACGATTTGAGCAGCGGTGAGGCATCGTATCTAGTCCTGACTTTAACGGCCTGCTAAATGCTCCAAAACTCTGCCGCCTCTAAAGGCGAAAATGGGCGGTTTCCGGCCCGCAATATGCGTAGCAAGCACTTAATACATGGCGATAATTCTTAGGGGTGTCCCGGTCGCGCCCCGAAATTTGGTGGGTAGCATAATGGTCGTGGTCTG
>JBFIEE010000001.1:0-112882 GCA_041603535.1 Porticoccaceae bacterium | reverse complement strand
TTTGCAGCACGTAAACCCGAAAAAATGCCCCCTCAACCGGGTGATCACCTGGTTTTTGCGTTTGGTGAGCAGGCGGGCGAATCAATAAATGCCAGCAAAATTATTGTCGACCAGGCACCGTTGGCAGCCTACCCAAAAGATTTGCAGCAGGGTGTCGTGCGCAACCGTTCGCGGCTTAACCTGGTGATGGTGGTGCGTGTCGATCCGCGGGCGCTATCCGCGCAAACCACGGCCTACGCAACCGACGGATTGGTGGCTTACTCCGCGGTTTGTACCCACACCGGTTGTACGGTTGAGGGCTGGAATGCCGGTACCAGACGCATGATTTGTCCGTGTCACGGATCTGAATACGATGCCGCAGATGCCGCCCGGGTGACCTTTGGCCCCGCACCCAAACCTCTGGCCATGTTGCCATTGACAGTTGTCGACGATGCCCTGGTGATCAGCGGCGGCTTCTCCCGTCGCGTCGGCTTCCAGCAGCCGAACCGATAAATACTGCTTATGGACAGGTCTGCGGTCAAAACTGGGGGAGCGCATAAGCGGGCCGATAGTCGAATAACTAAGGCAGTCGAATAACCAGGGCAAATGAATAACAAAGACAATCGAATAACAAACATGAGGGGATCAACATGATTAAAGCAACGGTGTGGCACCTCAGGAATGCTTGCTTCGGCGTTACTCTGTGCTGGGCACTGCAGGCGTCGGCTGTCGATTTGTTTGGCAATGATGCGGCGGCGGTAAAGTCCGGCACTTTGCTCAAGGACAGGCCTGCCTACAGTCCGGTGACCGACCAGCGACTGGAGAACCCGGAACCGCGCAATTGGTTGATGTATAGGGGAACCTACGATTCCCAGGGTTATAGTCGTCTCGATCAGATCAACTCGAAAAATGTACGGCAACTGAAACCGACGTGGACATTTTCGACCGGCATGCGGGAAGCGCATCAGGCGCCACCGATCGTCAACGACGGTTACATGTATGTCTCCACGCCACACAACCATGTGTTGGCTCTGGATGCCCGCAGTGGTGAGCTGCTCTGGCGTTACGAGCGTGAGCTGCCCGAGGATCTGATCCAGATGCACCCGACTAATCGCGGCGTCGCGTTGCACGGTAATCGCGTCTATCTGGCGACCGCAGACGCCTTTCTGGTGGCCCTCAATGCCCGTACCGGTGAAGTGGAATGGGAGCAGGAAGTTGAGGATTACACCTCCGGTTATTACATGACGCTGGCGCCGTTGGCGGCCCAGGGCAAGATCATGGTCGGTGTCTCGGGAGGGGAGTTTGGTATTCGCGGTTTTGTCGCTGCATTTGACGCTGACACGGGCAAACCCGCGTGGAAGACCTACACGATTCCTGGCCCCGGAGAACCCGGTAACGAATCCTGGCCGGGCGATACCTGGAAAACCGGTGGTGTACCCGTGTGGATTACCGGCTCGTATGACGCCAAGCTGAAACTGACCTATTGGGGTACGGGTAACGGTGGGCCGTGGATGGGAGATGCCCGGCCAGGTGATAACCTTTATGCCACCTCGGTGATCGCGCTGGACGTGGATACCGGGAAAATCCAGACCCATCATCAATATCACTGGAATGATTCCTGGGATTGGGACGAAGTCTCCGCGCCCCTGCTGCTGGACTTCAAGCGGGGTGGAAAAAATATTAAGGGACTGGTACATCCAGGTCGCAATGGTTACCTGTGGTTTCTGGAGCGCGGGGCGAACAGTATCGGTTTTGTCAACGCGCTGCCTTACGTCAAACAGGACGTGTTTAAAAGTATTGATCCGCAAACCGGACGCCCCGAATACGCCCTGGAACGCAAGCCGCAAACGGGTAAAGTCACCACTTATTGCCCGTCGTCCTGGGGCGGCAAAGACTGGCCACCGGCCGCTTATAATCCGCAAACCCACCTGCTGTATATTCCTGCTAACGATAATGTTTGCGGCCGTTTAAAAGGTGAGGAAGCCGAGTACCGGGAGGGGCAACTGTATATGGGTGCTTCGCTGGAGGAGTTTGAGCTCGTGTTGCATGCGGACGCCGAGCAGTACATCGGCGAGCTGCAGGCCTGGAATGTGGATACTGCGGAAAAGGTCTGGTCGGTAAAATTCAAAAGCCACAACTGGGGTCCGGTACTCACAACGGCGGGTAATCTGGTTTTTGCCGGGGGCACTAACGACCGTTATTTTCGAGCATTTGATGCCAGCTCGGGCAAATTGCTGTGGCAACAGCGTACCAATTCAGGCGTTATTGGCGTTCCGGTAAGTTATGAGATTGATGGGGTTCAATACGTGGCCGTGCAGTCCGGTTATGGTGTTGATGCCGAGCGCGAGCAAACGCTTTTGAATCTCAGTCAAGGTACGACTACGTACGTACCCCAGGGTGGCGTGCTGTGGGTTTTTGCGCTGGACAGGTGACCAGCTGGGGCCGTCGGTCCGGGTCGCTACCTGTGCTAGAATATTCGCCTCTGTAAACGCGCTGAAGGTTCAACATTCCCCATGCATTGCCCCTTTTGTGGTGCTGATGATACGCGGGTTATCGACTCACGCCTGGTCGCCGATGGCGATCAGGTGCGCCGTCGCCGTGAGTGTGCGGCGTGCAAAGATCGGTTCACCACGTACGAACTCGCGGAATTGGTGATGCCGCGGGTCGTTAAGCAGGATGAAACGAGAGAGCCGTTTAATGAGCAGAAACTTCGTTCCGGGCTACTTCGCGCACTGGAGAAACGACCGGTTGGTATTGAGTCAATTGAGGCGGCGCTATCGCAGATAAAGCGATATCTGCAGACCACGGGTGAGCGGGAAATATCGTCACAAATCATCGGCGAAAAAGTGATGGAGCAGTTGCGTAAACTGGACGACGTAGCCTATGTGCGTTTCGCTTCCGTTTACCGTAGTTTCCAGGATCTCAGTGAGTTTCGCGCCGAGCTGGATCGTCTTGAGCAGGAGAGTGCTGATCTGGACTACGTTGATGGGGCCAGTGGTGATGAGGCCAGTGGTGATCAGGATGACGCTGACCAGGTCAGTGCTGGGGTGGCCCGCGACTGGAATGAAGAGTCGCGGGATGTCAGTAGTGAGCAGGTCGGTGAGGGTGACGATATGCTCGAACAAAAATCCCTGCCAATACAGACCGAATAGTGGTGGCTGCAGCAGACCTTGTTCACATGGCGCGGGCCATTGCGCTGGCGCAACGCGGTTGGTATACCGCCCGGCCGAACCCGCGGGTTGGCTGTGTCATCGTTGCGAATGACATCGTTGTGGGTGAAGGGTGGCACCGGCGCGCTGGTGAGGCCCATGCCGAAGTTAACGCACTAATCATGGCGGGGAGCCTCGCGCGAGGTGCTACTGCCTATGTGTCGCTGGAGCCCTGTAATCATCAGGGACGTACGCCGCCTTGTGCCGCGCAATTGATCGATTCCGGCATCAAACGTGTGGTTTATGCGGTCGGGGATCCACATTTGAACGCGCAAGGTGGCGCGCAAACGCTTCGTGATGCGGGTATTGAGGTGTTTGGTCCGCTCCTCGAAACGGAAGCCAGCGCGGTGAATAAGGGTTTTTTGAAGCGGTGTGCCACCGGTCTGCCCCACGTGACGCTTAAAATAGCGGCCAGTCTGGATGGTCGAACGGCGATGGCCAGTGGCGAAAGCCAGTGGATTACCGGGCCATCCGCACGCAGTGACGTGCAGCGCCTGCGCGCACAGAGTGGGGCGATTATCACCGGTATCGGCACGGTGCTGCAGGATGAGCCGGCGCTGACCGTTAGAGCCGAACAGCTGGGCCTGCCAGACGCCGAAATGATTGCGCAGTTGCAGCCGCTGCGAGTCATCATCGACAGTCGCCTTCGCGCGACCAAAGATCTGAGGATCCTGAAGCCTCCGGGTGCTGCGCTGGTGGTGACGGCCAACGGTAAGGCCTCGCTGTCAGGGACGGAAGTCGTTTCGTTGCCTAACCGTGAGGGCAAGGTATCGTTGCCGGATGTGTTGCGGGAGCTGGGTAACCGAGAGATTAACGATGTTCTGGTCGAAGCCGGCGCTAAACTTGCCGGTGCTTTCCTTGAGGAAAGACTGGTCGATGAACTGATAATTTACATGGCGCCGAAGCTGTTGGGCAGTAATGCATTGCCAATGGCGCGGCTGGACTTTGATATGATGGCCGAGGCACTCGATCTCGACATTGTGGACATGCGCGCAGTGGGTCGAGATTGGCGTATTACGGCACGACCAGTATATAAATGAGTATTAAATTATGTTTACCGGAATTGTTCAGGCGGTGGGTAGGGTGGCCAGCGTCGAGCGACGTGGCGGTGATTTGCGGCTGACGCTTGATGCCGGCGGACTCGACATGAGTGACGTCGGGCTGGGCGACAGTATTGCCGTTAATGGCGTTTGTCTGACTGTGGTAGAGGTCAGGGATCAGGGTTTTGTGGCTGATGCATCGGTCGAAACTATAGCGCTGACCACTCTGGGGCAGTGGCGGGTCGATAGCCGGGTGAATTTCGAAAAAGCGCTGACACCCAGTTCGCGTCTCGGTGGCCACCTGGTGTCTGGCCATGTTGATGGTATCGGTGAAGTTGTCAGCCGCCACCCGGATGCGCGTTCCGAACGGTTTCGACTCAGAGCGCCGACGGAATTGGCGCGTTATATTGCCCACAAGGGATCGATAACGGTTGACGGCACCAGCCTGACCGTAAACAGGGTGGCGGGCGCCGAATTTGAACTCAACATTGTGCCCCACACGCTGGAGAACACTGTTTTTGGAGATTATCAGCCCGGTACACAGGTCAATGTCGAAGTCGATGTGATCGCCCGTTACCTGGAACGCCTGTTGTTGGGCGATAATGACGCCGACAACGAACACGGCACATCGCTAACTGAACTCGCGCAAAGCTTACTTAACAGGCCCTAGTGCTATGAAATTAAATTCCACAGAAGAACTTATTGAGGATATTCGCCTGGGCCGTATGGTCATTCTCATGGATGATGAAGATCGCGAAAACGAAGGTGATTTGGTCATCGCCGCACAAAAGGTCACCGCCAGTGATATTAACTTTATGGCGACCCATGCCCGCGGCCTGATTTGCCTGACCCTGACTGAACAGCGCTGCAAGCAACTCGATCTGCCGCTCATGGTGGATATTAACGACGCCAATCACGGCACCAATTTCACCGTGTCAATTGAGGCGGCAGAAGGCGTTACCACAGGTATTTCAGCGGCTGACCGGGCACGGACCGTGCAGGTGGCGGTGGCACCGGATGCAACGGCTCTTGACATCGTCCAGCCGGGGCACATTTTCCCACTCAAGGCGCAGCCCGGCGGCGTGCTAAGCCGGGCCGGTCACACAGAGGCTGGCTGCGATCTGGCGTTGCTGGCGGGCTATGAAGCCGCGTCGGTCATCGTCGAAATCATGAATGATGACGGCACGATGGCGCGGCGTGCAGACCTGGAAAAATTCGCTGAAAAGCACAACTTAAAGATCGGGACGATTGCTGACCTGATTCATCATCGCATGGTCAACGATCGAACCATGGAGCATCTGGGGCAACGAGTGGTGCAAACCGCCTACGGTGAGTTCACGTTGCATACCTATTACGATGCCGCGCGGAATTGCAAACATTTTGCGATGGTCAAGGGCGAAATCGACGGCGAAATGCCGGTACCGATACGGGTGCATTTACCTACTGTGATGCGCGATCTGTTTGCTATTGATCAGTACGGTTCCTACAAAAGATGGACCATGGATAAGGCAATGAAATACGTTGCCGACGAAGGCTGCGGCATTATTATCGTGATCCTCCAGGAAGAAACTGCTGACAAGGTTGAGGAGGATCTGGATCGACTGTCGGTCAATCGACCCCGGCCTAAAAATCCCTCCGACACCGTCTATATGCAGATCGGTGCCGGCTCGCAGATTCTGCGTGACCTGGGCGCCAAGAAGCTGCGTATCATGAGTGCACCGTTTCGTTTTAGCGCAATTTCCGGTTTTGATCTGGAAGTGGTCGATTACGTTGAGTGCGATGATTAGTTGAGAGCGACGGTTTACAAACAAAGAGTGACAGAGAATCAGTATGAGTGACTTGAGACCGGTAGAAGGTAATTTTAATCCCCATAACGCCAGGTTTGCGGTTGTCGTCGCGCGCTGGAACGGTGAGATCACCGAAAACTTGCTCAATGGTGCATTGCGGGTTTTTACGCGGCAGGGTGTGGCCGCTGACCGGGTCCAGGTTGTCCGGGTGCCCGGCGCGTTCGAGCTGCCGCTGGCAGCCAGGAAACTGGCCGAAGGTGGACAGTTCGATGCTGTCATCGCGCTGGGATGCGTGATACGCGGTGGTACACCACATTTTGAATATGTCTGTAGCGAGTGTACGCGTGGTATCGGTGAGGTAGCGCTGACCACAGGTATCCCGATCGCATTTGGTGTGCTCACCACCGACGACTTGCAGCAGGCGCAGGATCGGTCTGGTGACAATAAAGAAAATAAAGGCGAGGAAGCCGCTTTAACTGCACTGGAGATGGTTTCACTGTTTCAGCAGTTGGCCAGTTAACCGGTGTCTTCCGCGACGCCCTCGCAACGGAGAAAAGCGCGCCATTTGCTGGTTCAGGCAATGTATCAGTGGCAGGTGGGCGGTGACAGTATCGCTGCTGTTGAGTCCCAGTTTTATGCTGACGGTAAATTGGGTCGTGCTGACAAAACCTATTTCAGTGATCTTTTACATGCCATTCCCGCGCACCTCGATGAGCTCGACCTGGCCTTTAGTGAGTTTCTGGATCGGGAAAAAAGTGCGCTGGATCCGGTGTCCCTGGCGCTGTTACGTATTGCCACCTATGAATTAATGCATCGGATTGATGTGCCCTACCGGGTGGTTATCAACGAAGCGATTAATCTCGCTAAAACCTTTGGTCCGACAGATGCCCACAAATTTATAAATAGCGTTGTCGATCGCGTGGCGATAAAAACGCGCCAGCTGGAGATTTCCGCAACGGCGGCCAAGAGGTGATGATTGGCAACGGGCCTCGATGAATTTGCGCTGATTCAGCGTTATTTTTCCGGGGGGAAGTTTGCCCCAGGCGCGTTCTCTCGCAAAGATTCTACCCGCGCTGACGCTATGGGAGAAGATACTGCAGGCACGGGTGCTGCGGAAATGGGCGCTGAGTATCAGGGTGCTGACTGCAAAATCACTGGCAATGGCGTTGTGCTGGGTATCGGTGACGACTGCGCAATTCTTCAGCCCGGATCCGATGAACTCGTTGTTAGCACCGATACCCTGGTCGCCGGCGTCCATTTTCCAGAACAATCCGCCGCCACTGAAATAGCGCAAAAAGCGTTGCGGGTAAACCTCAGCGATATCGCCGCGATGGGTGGGCGACCAAAGTGGTTTCTCCTGGCCTTGACGCTGCCGGAAGCGGACGAAAGCTGGCTGGCGGATTTTGCCAGGGGCCTTCATCAGGTGGCGGATGCTTTCCAATGTGCTCTGGTCGGTGGCGATACCAGCCGTGGCCCGTTGCTGACGATTACCATTACTGTACTCGGCAGTGCGTCACCTGGCCGGGCCCTGCGCAGGAGTGGCGCGCGACCAGGTGATCGTATTTATGTTACCGGTTCATTAGGGGATGCGGCCGCCGGGCTTGCCATTGCGCAGGGGACTATCGACACGGCAACAAATGACACCGATCACAAATATCTGACCGAGCGCTTCTGGCGTCCAGCCCCGCGCATTGCCGAGGGCCAGCTATTGCAGGCATACGCATCTGCAGCCATTGATATTTCTGATGGCCTGCTCGCTGATCTCGGTCATATTGTGACGGCCAGTGGCGTTGGCGCGGCAATAGATGTCGTGACATTGCCCTTGTCCAGGTCTTTGAATGCCGTGGCTTCTCCGGAGCAAGCGCTACGCTGGGCGTTGACGGGCGGTGATGATTATGAACTTTGTTTTACCGTACCCCCTGAACGATGCGCAGATTTTGAAGCCGCGATCGCAGCGGCGACAATGGACGCCACGGCTATCGGCGTTATCGTGCCGGGCAGTGCCGTGGTTTGCCATGATGCCGAAGGACACGTGCTTGACGTGGCGACTGCGGGTTATCGGCATTTCTAAATTATCACGATGCTACGGTTTTGCCGTGGTGAGACTGCCGTTGAGTTATACCGAACACGGTTAAGCAATGATCAAACCCGGAATACATACCGCGACACCAACTTTCAGGGACCTCTTAAGGGATCCTGTGCTGCTGCTGGCATTTGGTTTTGGTAGCGGGTTGTCACCGAAGGCGCCAGGCACGGTCGGGTCGCTGGTTGCGCTGGCGTTGATGCCCTTGTTGGCGCTGTTGACCGACTGGTGGTACGGGGGAGTTGTGCTGGTTACCTTGCTGGCTGGCGTGGCAATCTGTGGGTATGCGGATCGGCGGCTAGCCGGTCACGATCACGCGGGCATCGTCTGGGATGAGTTCGTCGGTCTGTGGATCGCTCTGGCTTTGGTGCCCGCGACCTGGGGGTGGTGGCTAACCGGCTTTTTGCTGTTTCGTTGTCTGGATATTTTGAAGCCCTGGCCGATCAGTGTGTTCGATCGAAAAATTCCCGGCGGCTTTGGTATCATGCTGGACGATGTGTTGGCGGGCGTGGGCGCATGGATGATTATGGCACTGATGATAAAGGCATTTTGAATATCGGGTATACGTGGGTAGTGAGCGCATTTATGTTAATGCTTTCACTCAGCGGCGACCTGTGGGCCGAACCGGATGTTGTCGTCAGTGGCCTGTTTAAGAACAAAGCGTTACTTGCGATTGAGGGTAAGTCGCGCTTGTTGAAGGCAGGCGAAACGAGCCCGGAAGGCGTGAAGTTAGTCAGCAGCGATAGCAAGCGGGCTGTTGTGGTGATTGATGGTAAACAAACCACACTGCAGGTCTCGCAGCGCATCTCCGCCAGCTTCAGTGCGGCGAAATTTGCGGAGGTAAAGATCCTGCGTGGCCCCAACGGGCATTTTAATACCAGTGGGGCGATTAACGGGTATCCGACGCAGTTCATGATCGACACTGGCGCCACGGCAGTGGCGATGAACATAAATGATGCGAAGCGGCTGGGTATCGATATCAAGACAGGTGTTGTATCGACCGCGAGCACGGCGGGTGGGGTTGTCAAAACCTACGTCGTTAGCCTTAGTAAGGTCAGTGTTGGGGCAATAACGGTTCATGATATTCCGGCGACCGTTGTTGACGGCAATCATCCGGTGCAAGTTCTGCTTGGTAATACGTTTTTGAGCCGAGTTGAGATGAGCGAGCAGGCGGGCGTGATGGTGTTGAAGCAAAAGTTCTAGAAATAATTGTTAGTTTAATTGCGCACATGATCTGGCGGCCAAACGCCGACATGTGTTTTTCGATAGTACTCAGTTTCGCTGCGCGCGAACTCAAGTTAGCTGCACTTCCCGACATCTCCAGTGCTAGAATGGCGTCCCGATTTTGTACGGCATCCATGTCTGTATGCCGTAAGGTGCGGTTTTTTGCTCCGGTCGACAATGTGGCGAAATTTCATCCACAAGCAGTGGATACTTTGATCCGGGCGGATACTGTCCGGTAATGTCAGCGATGATTCAGGGTCAGGAGCGGTAGTATGTCCGTGTTAGCCAAACGTATTATTCCCTGCCTGGACGTAGACGCCGGGCGTGTTGTCAAAGGCGTGAAGTTTGTTGATATCCGCGATGCCGGTGATCCGGTTGAAGTAGCGCGCCGCTACGATGCTGAGGGCGCGGATGAAATTACCTTCCTCGATATAACGGCGAGTCATCAAAAACGTGATACGACCATCCACACTGTCGAGCGTATCGCCAGTGAGGTATTCATTCCCTTAACGGTTGGCGGCGGGGTGCGTACCCTCGAAGATATACGCGCTCTGTTAAGGGCTGGGGCGGACAAAGTCGGTATTAATTCGGCGGCGGTTAAAAGTCCTGAATTTGTCAGGCAGGCTGCAGACAGATTTGGCTCCCAGTGCATCGTTGTTGCAATTGATGCCAAACGAGCTAACCCAGGTCGCAAGCCTGCTCGGTGGGAAATATTTACTCACGGTGGCCGAGAGCCGACGGGAATAGATGCGGTAGCGTGGGCGATACAGATGGAGGAATACGGCGCTGGAGAAATTTTACTGACCAGCATGGACCGTGACGGCACGAAGGATGGGTTTGATCTGGCCCTGACGAAGGCGGTTAGCACGGCGGTTAATATTCCCGTCATTGCATCGGGTGGGGTGGGCACATTGCAGCACCTGGTGGACGGTATCCAGAAAGGTGGAGCTGACGCCGTATTGGCCGCCAGTATTTTCCATTTTGCCGAGCACAGTGTTCAGGAAGCCAAAGACTACATGGCGCGGCACGGTATTGAGGTCAGATGAAATGGCCGCATTGCACAGCGCAGCGTGCAAACAGCCAGGCGAAGAATGGGGGGTGCACCTCGCGCCCACCACGCCCTTTGAGATCAGGGTGAGATGGACGGTTAGCAGCTAAGGACAGTGTGGTGGAGAGGTATAGACGGCTGGTCGCTGTTTAAACACGCATGGCTTGCACAGGCGGTGTCAGCAGTCGCAGAATGTGGGGTGCCGCGTTATGGGCAAACTCGACGTAATCGGCCACCGACTTTTCCGCGATCGCGTGAGAATCGTAGGGGCCCATCGAAGCGCCTTCCCGCGTGGTGAAGTACCAGCTGTCCGCCAGTTTAAAAAAACGGTTACTGCGGGTGGGGACGTCGTGCAGTTCTTTCTGCTCGCCTCCACGCTTGATATAAACAACGTTACTCATACCTGTTACCTCGACTCAAATGACAGCACTAACCTAATATTGCGAACCTGAAGTTGCGTCCGACTGGCACCGTCATTGGTTAAAATTTGAGCTGTCCCGGCAAGAGCTTAGATCGGAGCGTGTTTATACCAGATTGTCATCCCGCTATTCAACACTTTGTTTTGCAAGGATATTCAAACCTTTTAACAAATTCAGTGCCTCGTACAGCTGGTTGTCGCTAACCGCTGCACCCTGGCCACCGCTTTTGGGTTCGGCCCCAGTTGCTTGCGTAGCACTTAGGTGCTTGTTGAGATTGGCCTCTCGCATTTGAAATTCACCCTTAAATTCGCGAATTTCCGCTCTGACAACGGTTATGTCGGGCTTGATCCCGGCTGCCTGGATAGATCTTCCAGCAGGGGTGTAATACCTTGCAGTCGTCAATTTTATGGCTCTACCATCGTCCAGGGGCAGAACGTTTTGCACCGAGCCTTTGCCAAAACTGTCGGTCCCCATTATCACGCCGCGATGGTGATCCTGAATGGCGCCGGCAACTATTTCTGATGCTGAAGCGGTGCCACCGTTGATCAAAACTACCACGGGGATTCCCGGCAGCATGTCTCCCGGTGTGGCGGAATACTGGCTATGGGACGTGGGAGCCCTGCCTTCAGTGTAGACGATCAGGCCCTTATCGATTAGCGCATCAGCTACTTCTATAGAAGCAGGTAGCAATCCCCCCGGATTATTACGCAGGTCCAGAATCAAACCCTTGAGAGGTTTTTCGTTGGAGTTTAGCTTGGTCAGGCTCTTTTTGAAATCTACGCCCGTATTGGCCTGAAACTGAGCGATGCGAACGTAGCCGAAGCCCGGCTCAATCAGCCGCTGGCGAACACTGAGTACCTTGATAATGTCCCGGGTCAGGGTGAAGTTCAGTGGTCCGTCAGCGTGTTCTCGGGCAATCGTGAGCGACAGGGTGCTGCCCTTTTCTCCGCGCATGATTTCGATAGCCTGCTCGAGGCCCATACTCTGGACCGATTGATCATTCAGCTTAATGATCAGGTCCCCAGGCTCAATACCAGCCCGCGATGCGGGGGTGTCGTCTATGGGCGATATAACCTTGACATATCCGCCTTCCATTCCGACTTCGATACCTATGCCGCCAAATTCGCCGGACGTATGCTCCTGCAGCTCCTGGAACGACTCCTCCTTAAGGAAGGCAGAATGCGGATCCAGCTGCGTGAGCAGGCCGACGATGGCGTTCTCCAGCAATGTTTTATCGTCAATTTCTTCAACATAGGAAGATTTGATCTGTTCAAAAACCTGAGCGAAAAGCTGTAGTTCAGCCAGTGGCAGGCGTGCCGCTTCGGCTTTGTCTTCCCCGCTAGCGGCGACGGAGGTCATGACGAGGAGGCCACACAGTAAGCGTGCTATTAACGACATAATTATTCCTGGACCTGGATTGGTTAAGTGTAGCTGGGAGGCTGGCCTGGGCGCTATCACTTCCTTGGTTGCAACCAGGTTTTTGGGTCAACTGGCCTGCCTTTATTCCGTATTTCAAAATAAAGAGCACTCTGTGCCAGACCGCCGGTGTTACCAACCCGGGCAATGTCCTCGCCGCTTGACACCCAGTCGCCAATCTCCTTGAGCAATATTTGGTTATGGGCGTAGAGGCTAAGGTAGCCGCCGCTGTGATCAATGATCAACATCAAACCGTGGCCGCGCAGGTAATCTGAGAACACCACTCTGCCGTGATGAATGGCTTTTACCGGGCTTGCCTCCCTGGCACTCAGCAGCCACCCGGACCACACCAGGCTGGTATTGCGAGTGGAGCCAAAACCATGTTGAACGGTGCCCGTCACTGGCCACGGCAATTTGCCTCGTTGCGTGACAAATGGCGTGTCGCTCGGAATGGACAGATTGCGGATGTTTTCCTCAAGTTTTGCGATGAGTTTTTCGAGTTGGCTTTTTTCCAGTTTCAATGTACTTAGCCGAGTTTTTTCATTGACGGCTTGCCGGGTAATAGTAGCTAATAAATTCTTTCTCTCCTCCAGTTCCATTGCAAGGTTATCTGAGGCTGTGACAAAGGCCGCCTGGCTTTCTTTTAGTTTTCCCTGTTTTTCAAGCAGTTCAGCCTCGACGCTGGCTATTTCGGAAAGCGTGTTTTTGAAGTTGTTTAGTACATCGCTGCGGGCAGTTATCATATATTGGTAATATTGGAGCATGCGCCCGACTTTGTCGGGATTCTCCAGATTAAAAAGCAGTTTTAATGGTTCCTGTCGACCGAGCCGGTAAGCTGCGCTCAGTTCCCGGGCAACCAGCTCGGACTGTTTGTGTTTGTTTATTTCAAGGATTTTTTTCTTGTCTGCGAGGCCTGCCAGGTCGGTATCGAGAGCACCGATCTCCAGATCAAGTTTACGTAAGGCTTGTTGTATCTGGGCCGCTTTTTGTTCAGTTTTGCGTAGCTTCTCGGCTTGCTGGCCTCGCTCGCTGTCAGTGTGGCGAAGTTGCTTTTGCAAAGCTGAGATCTCGTGCTTCAGCACGGCAAGCTTTTTTCTATCTTTATCGTCCGAGGATTGTGCAGCGTGACCGATAAGTGCGATAGCAGCGGTCACCGCTAAAAATGCTGCTGCCTTTAAAATTGTTTTGCCGTATCGCCCTGCAGGCACCAGGCAATCGCTCAAGCCGTAGTTAGCAAGGAATGCCCGGTCATTTCTCCGGGGGGGGCAATATCAAGCAGTGCCAGCATGGTGGGTGCCACATCGGCAAGGCTCCCGCCGTCGCGAAGGTGAATATTTTGATTGCCGAAATAGACCAGGGGCACGGGGTCGGTGGTATGGGAAGTCAAGGCCTGGCCATTCTCGGAGCTCTGCATTTTCTCGACATTGCCGTGATCTGCTGTGATCAGACATTGACCGCCAGTTGCCTTCAGGGCTGTTGTAATGTCGGCCAGGCACTGGTCGATGACTTCAACCGCTGTCACGGCGGCATCGAAGAAGCCGGTGTGACCGACCATATCGCCATTGGCGAAATTACAGATGATCGCGTCATAGGATCCGTTGTTAATGGCGGTCACCAACTGCTCAGTGATTTGATGCGCGCTCATCTCGGGGCATAAATCGTAGGTGGCAACATCAGGTGATGGCACCAGTATCCTGTCCTCGCCGGGGTACTCGGCTTCCCGGCCCGCGCTAAAAAAGAATGTCACATGGGCATACTTTTCGGTCTCGGCGATACGCAACTGCGTTTTACCAAGACTGGCCAGGTATTCGCCGAAGGAATTGCGGGTGGTTTGTGGTCCGTATGCACAGGCAGCCTGAATGTTATCGGCATATTCCGTGGTCATAACGAAGTCCGCCAGGCTTGGGCGTATCGGCTGCGGAAAGCCGTCAAAGGCGCTATCGACAAAGGCTCGCGTGAGTTGTCGGGCGCGGTCAGGACGGAAGTTCATAAAAATAACTGAATCGCCGTCCTCGACGATTGCGGCTTGTTGGGCGGAATTCCGGATTAGCGTTGGCTTGACGAATTCGTCGTTTTCGCCGCGGGTGTAGGCCTGCTCTAAAGCGGTCAGAGCGTTGTCAGAAGCGTGCTCAGCCTCGCCCTCGACAAGCAGCCGCCACGCGAGCTGGGTTCGGTCCCAGCGTTCATCCCGATCCATTGCGTAGTAACGCCCACACAGGCTGGCGATTCGTCCCACGCCGATGGCGGCGAATTTTTTCTCGGCTTTTTCAATGGACTGGCGGGCACTGCGTGGCGGTGTGTCGCGGCCGTCAAGAAAGGCGTGCAGGAAAAGTTTTTTTGCGCCTCTTTTTGCTGCCAGATCAAGCGCGGCCAGCAAGTGGTCTTCGTGGCTATGTACTCCACCCGGGGACAATAAGCCGATTATGTGTACGGCTTTGTCAGCCTGTACCGCGTTATCTATAGCCTGGGTATACGCCTCGTTGTGTTGAAAACTGCCATCTTTAAGGGCGGCGTTGATACGGGTAAAATTTTGGTAGACAACGCGACCAGCACCGATCGTCATGTGGCCAACTTCGGAGTTACCCATCTGGCCTTCGGGAAGTCCAACTTCGGTGCCTGAGCAGTGAATCAATGTGCGCGGATGGCTGCGCCACAATTCGTCCCAGACCGGCGTGTTGGCGGTATAAATGGCATTGGCGTGATGGCAATCGCTATGACCCCAGCCGTCGAGAATAATAAGGACCAGTGGCGATTTGCGCATTTCCATGATGTATAGGGGTCAACTCAGGCGTGGATGGGACATGCAGATATTACACTTTCAGGTGGTCAAACTCCATGACTGCAGAAGGTTTGATACCCGATATTGGGCTGGGATTGCGCGACAAACTGCTGCGTTTATGGCTCTTTGTGTATACTACGCCGCCGCCAGCGAGTGGTTGGTGATTATGGCTTTTAGAGGTGTTGAACATTGGATTTTTTTATCTTCATCAGCGAGCAATGGCTATTGGTCAGTGCTCTGCTCGTGCTTATTTACCTGTTCGCGATGACTGAACAGACCAAAGCGGGCAAGCAAATCTCCGTTCATGATGCAACCCGACTGGTCAACAGCGACGCGGGTATCCTGGTGGATATTCGCGACAGCAAGGAATATCAGGCGGGGCATATCGCCAATGCGCTGAATATTCCGCTGGCAAAGCTCGATGCCCGAGCGACTGAGCTGGAAAAATATCGGCAAAAAACGGTAATTTTGGTCGACAAGCTGGGTCAACATTCTGCCTCCGCAGGCAGGAAGCTCCGCGCATCCGGGTTTGAGGTGCGACGTTTACAGGGTGGAATGGGCGAGTGGCGCGCGCAGAGCCTGCCTGTGGTAGCGGGGTGAACGGTAGATGACGAATAAAGTGGTGTTGTACGGCACGAGGATTTGCCCCTACTGCGTGGCAGCGAGAAGCCTGCTGGCCGGACGCAACATCGTCTTTGAGGATATTTCAGTCGATGGCAATCGTGAGTTGCGTGAGCATATGGAGCAAATCAGTGGCAGAGATACGGTGCCGCAGATATGGATCGGCGAGACCCACGTCGGCGGTTACACCGAGTTACGTCAATTGGCTGGCAGCGGAGAGCTAGACACGCTGCTAGGTCTAACCGCGGGCTGACTGTCCAGGGTTTTCGGGTAAATCGGTATTACAGATCAGCTAGGCAGCGAGGTCTGGGTAAATTTTATTGCTCTGGGTTAGAAGGAGTACGCAAAGCAGCGCTATGGAGTTAGGTGACTATAAGTTATGACAAGGGTAGGGAGTTAAGATGACGGCGCAAAAAGCACCCGGTACGGGTGGCGATGGTCTTGATCAGGTGGATAATACCGTACTCGCGGTTAAACGTATTTTTGTCAAGGATTTATCTTTTGAAGTGCCCCTCGGCGCAGCGGCATTCGCCCGTCAGTGGCAGCCAAAAGTTGGTCAGGATATGGCAACAGAAGTGCACAAACTGGCTGATGATCGGTATGAGGTTGTGCTCAAGCTGACTATTTCGGTGCAGGAAGACGACAAGGTTGCCTATCTGGCCGAGATTCAGCAGGCGGGCATATTTGTCATCGCTGGTCTTGATAGCAAGCAGTTAACGCAGGTGCTAAATACGCAATGCCCCGCCATTTTATTTCCCTACGCTCGCGAGTTGCTGGACAGCCTGGTGGTTCGCGGCACCTTTCCTGCCTTGATGCTGCCGCCGGTAAATTTTGAGGCGCTGTTTCAGCAGGCCTTGGCCAGGCAGGGTCAGCCTGCCGATGACAGCAAACGCCCAGAAACGCTCAACTGACACTGCGCCCGCACTGGCGCCTGGGTGAGGCCTCGGTACCTGGTCTGGCTCTGTTTGAGACGACCGCACGAGATTTGAGGCGACCGAACCAGGTTGGTGAGCTTAGCCTGGATTACCAGGCCAGGCGTAGCAGCCGGGCTGCGTTAGATCAGTACGGCGTTAGATCAGTAGAGAGGGTCCCTTTCGCGCTGCTATGCCGTGCCAGCCGACGATCACTCGATATTCAGCTCCTGCAGTTTGCGGGTCAGCGTGTTACGTCCCCAGCCCAGTAGTTCAGCGGCATCGCGTTTACGTCCAGCGGTGTGTTGCAGGGCTGTTTCAATGGCTGCGCGCTCAAAGGCGGGCAGCGCTGTGGCAAGCACATTCTTCTTGCCCCTGGCGAACTCATGATTGAGCCAGCGGCGTAAACCTCGCTCCCAGTTTTCCGGGGCGTTGGTGGTTTCTTTCGGCTTTTCGTAAAGCTCGGGTGGCAGGTCGGGCAGCAGTACTTCTCGTCCCGCAGCCATGACGGTTAGCCAACGGCAAGTGTTTTCGAGTTGCCGTACGTTGCCAGGCCAGGGTTGATTGACGAGGAAGGCTTCCGCCTCCGGGGACAGGGTTTTTGGCTCGACGTTCAGCTCCTTGGCCGATTGATGTAAAAAGTGCTCCATCAATTTGGGCAGGTCTTCCCGGCGTTCTGACAGTTTGGGCAGGTGAATACGAATAACATTGAGCCGGTGAAACAGGTCTTCTCGAAACCGGTGCTCCTGAACCAGCTTCTCCAGGTTTTGGTGTGTCGCGGCGATAATGCGGACATCTGCCTTGATGGGGGTATGTCCGCCGACCCTATAAAATTCACTATCAGCAAGTACGCGCAGCAGTCGTGTTTGCGCTTCTGCTGGCATATCGCCAATTTCATCGAGGAATAATGTGCCGCCCTCGGCCTGTTCAAACCGGCCTATGCGACGTTGCGCGGCCCCGGTAAATGCGCCCTTTTCGTGGCCAAACAGTTCCGACTCAATAAGGTCGTGGGGGATTGCCGCCATGTTAAGGGCGATAAAAGGCGCTTCTTTGCGCGGGCTGTGGCGATGCAGCGCCTTGGCGACCAGTTCCTTGCCGGTGCCCGACTCGCCGTTGATTAATACCGTGATATTAGAATGGGAAAGCCGGCCAATGGCACGAAACACCTCCTGCATGGCAGGCGCTTCGCCGATGATCTCGGTCTGCTCTATGGGTTTTAAGGTGACATTTTTTGCAGTCTTTTCCTGGGAAAAGGCAATCGCGCGGCGTGTGACTGTGACCAGGTCATCGACGTCGAAGGGTTTTGGCAGATATTCAAAGGCCCCGCCCTGGTAGGCCGCTACTGCGCTATCAAGGTCTGAATGAGCGGTCGTGATGATAACTGGTAGTTCGGGTCGTTCGCTGTGAATTTGTTTGAGCAAGTGCAGGCCGTCAATGCCAGGCATGCGAATATCACTGATAATCGTATCGGGTGTGTGAGTTTCCAGGCAGTCGAGCAGGCTGCGCGCCTCTGCGAAGCTGCGTACCTTTAAGTCGGCTTTTTCCAGGGCCTTTTCCATGACCCAGCGGATTGAACTATCGTCGTCGACAATCCAGATTGTCGGTTTCATACTGCTAGCTCCATGTCATGTACGGGACTTAGGGGTAGGAAAACTGAAAACCTGGTCTCGCCAGGCTGGCTTTCACATTCAATTAAACCTTGATGTTGGTTAATGGCGGCCTGTGCGATGGGTAGGCCCAGGCCGCTGCCGTTGGCGCGCCCACTGATCATCGGGTAGAAAATTCGATCGGCAAATTCAGGGGGAATACCTGGGCCGTTGTCGATGATGTCCAGGCGACAAACCACCCGGTGTTGCAGCTTGCCGATGGTGATGTGATTGACGATTCTAGTACGCAGAACAATTTCCCCGCCGCTGCCAATTTTGTCACTGCTGTCGAGTGCCTGCATGGCGTTGCGAACGAGGTTGAGGGTTGCCTGAATAAGCTGTTCCCGGTCACCCAGAATGTCTGGGATACTCGGGTCATAGTCTTTGTAAATGTGCAGCTTGCGATTTGTTTCAGCGCGCACCAGCTTAATAACGTGTTCGGTCACTTCGTGAATATTGACGGGCGAAAACTTGCTGGGAAATGACGGGCCCAGCAGTCGATCAACCAGGTCTTTGAGCCGTTCCACCTCAGTTATGATGATATCTGTGTATTCCACCAGCTCACTGCGATCGAGTTCCTGAGCGAGCAGCTGCGATGCGCCGCGAATACCGCCAAGCGGGTTTTTGATTTCATGCGCCAGGCCTCGTATCAGATTGCGGGAAGTGTCGTGGGCGGAAATAAGCGCTTCTTCGCGATCGATGCGTAAGGTCCTGTCCATTGGATGCAGTTCCAGTAACAATTTCGCTTCGGCACTGATATTTAGCGGTGTTGCCGAATAATCAACGGTAATTTCAGTGAGGTCAGGAAGCAGTAGCTTGGCCTTGCGTTCGGTGAATGGGTGGTTGTTCGCCAGAGCATCTTCGAAAATCTTCTTCCTTGATTCGGAGTCGGTAAACAGGGTGCTTGCATTGAGGCGGAGCAAACGCTGCGCGCTGGAGGCGAACAGGTTTTCCGCCGCCTGGTTGAGATAGGTGATCTCCAGCCCCTCGCCGAGCAGCAGGACGGCGGTGTTGAGATTGTCCAGCACTAACTGGTTAGTATTTTCGTAAATCATCGTTGTGATCGGGGCGCGATGTGAAATAACGTGATTATGAGCCTGCCTTTCAGTCTGCAATTTGCGGGCCATGGCGGAGGTGCAGGAAATGCCCGGTTTTGCAGCAGCACTTGAGGCCATTGTAGGGCATTTGATCAGAACAAGGCACCATAATGGTGCGTATGAAGGATAACTATTTGGCTTTCTGGGCTTTTGGATGTTGCGCGGAAGTGCGTTTGACGTGGAAAACAACAGTTTGTGTGGTTGCTTTTATGTTGCCATCGGCATCAATGATTTCAGCCTGTAACTGGTGCTGTCCGCGGATCAGGCTGGTCAGCGAAAAGGAGCTGGCTGATGTTGGCGTGCCGTAAAGGCGGCCATTGTGATAGAGCTTTACCAGGTGGCCCGATTGAAGTTGCGGCTCCAGTTCTATTTGTACGATCACATCCAGCTGACCTGGCGGGATAGTCGCGTTCTGGGCGGGCTGGGTTATGCGACTCACCGAATACGCCGCGCCAACTACTTGCTCGGGCTGCTTTGTCTGGGGTGTTATTGCCGCCGGCTGCGTGTTGATGGGTGACAGCTTGATCGGCTCAGACGTGCTGTTGGCTGGTGGCGAGTCAGTGTAGGTGACGCGGCCCTGCTCATCGATCACGCGATACATCGGCGTGGTGTCGGCAGCTACTGTCGAGCGCGCCGCGACCAGGGTAGCGGTCAGGCTTGCGGTCAGTAAAATTCTCAATAAGCGTGGTGAGATATCCATTTTGCTTCCCTTACTCATTACTCGCACAGTGAGAGTACTTGTACTTGGACAAAAGAAAAAGCCCGTCATTCTCTGAATGACGGGCTTTTTTTCGCGCTTTGTGACTGAGTTAATCAGCCTGGCTGGATTAATCAGACATAGCGGGGTACGTTACACGCTGTAGTACATATCGAACTCAACAGGGTGAGTGGTCATGTTGACCCTTTCAACTTCTGATCTTTTCAGTTTGATATACGCGTCTATTGTATCGTCATCCATCACTCCGCCCCTGGTCAGGAATTCGCGGTCGGCGTCGAGGGCATCCAGCGCCTGCTCAAGTGAAGAGCAAACTGTTGGGATGGCTTTGGCTTCTTCGGCTGGCAGGTCGTACAGATCTTTATCTGCCGCGTCGCCAGGATGAATTTTATTCTGGATGCCGTCAAGGCCAGCCATCAACATGGCAGAGAACGCCAGGTAGGGGTTGGCGGTCGGGTCCGGAAAACGTACCTCTATACGTCGTGCCTTGGGGTTGGGCACGAAGGGGATGCGGATGGAAGCCGAGCGATTACGCGCCGAGTAGGCCAGCATGACGGGCGCTTCAAAGCCGGGCACCAGGCGCTTGTACGAGTTAGTGGAAGCGTTGGTAAAAGCGTTCAGGGCGCGGGCGTGTTTGATGATGCCGCCGATATAAAATAGCGCTGTTTCGGACATGCCAGCGTAGACGTCACCGGCGAAGATGTTGGTGCCGTTTTTGGATAGCGACTGATGGCAATGCATGCCAGAGCCGTTATCACCAACCAGCGGTTTGGGCATAAAAGTCGCTGTTTTACCGTAGGCGTGAGCGACGTTGTGGACGCAATACTTGAGGATCTGAACCTCGTCGGCTTTCAGGGTAAGGGTGTTGGCGCCAACACCAATTTCGCACTGACCAGCCGTACCTACCTCGTGATGATGTACTTCAACAACCAGGCCCATTTGGGTCATGGCGCCACACATCGCTGCCCGCAAATCGTGCAGGGAGTCGACCGGCGGCACAGGGAAATAACCACCTTTCACGCCTGGACGGTGGCCCATATTGCCGTCTGTGAAGTCGTGTTCGGTGGCCCAGGCAGCTTCTTCCGAGCTTATTTTGTAAAAAGCGCCACTGATACTGGCGCCCCATTTGATGTCGTCAAACACGAAGAATTCGGGTTCTGGACCGAACAGGACGTTGTCCGCAATACCGGTAGACTTCATATAGTCTTCGGCGCGGGTCGCGATGGAGCGTGGGTCACGGTTGTAACCCTGCATGGTAGTCGGCTCGAAAATTCCGCAGCGGAGGATGACGGTAGGCTCATCGGTAAATGGGTCAAGGACGGACGTTCTGTCATCAGGCATCAGGATCATGTCGGATTCGTTGATGCCTTTCCAGCCTGCGATGGATGAGCCGTCAAACATTTTGCCTTCTTCAAAGAAGTTCTCTTTGATTTCGCTGGCAGGAATAGTGAGGTGTTGTTCTTTGCCTTTCGTGTCGGTGAAGCGCAGGTCGACCCAGCCAGCTTCGCTTTCCTTAAGGAGTTTCAGGGTTTGTGTGGACATATTTCCTCCAGATCGGGAATCATTGTGTTGTTTTCTCTCACCTCCCGTCTGGGCGGTGGGCTAATTGGGGGCGTGTCGCCGCACCATGCTGTGGCGACCGTTGCCTCCTTGGAGCTTTATCAAAAAGCAAAACCTGTGCCACGGGCTTGCACATATAAACTGGGCCGCGCAGGTACTTACTGCTGGATGTCAGGGTCGCCGGCATGCTCATAATTGGTGCATGTTTGTTTTTGTGCACCAATTTCGGGCGATTCGAGGTATCCCTTTGCTCAGCTCGGGTATTCTACGCGAACTTTCTGAACGCGTCAGTAGAGTGGTTTGTCAGATGCCGATGGGGGTCTATAATCCCGCCCTCTCCAGCCAGCAGGCTTTGTTCAATCATGCACTTTGTCGTCAAACTCTTCCCGGAAATTATTATCAAAAGTGCGCCGGTGAGAAAGCGCTTTATCAAGCAGCTGCGGGATAACTTGCGCCGACTGATTAGTGACCGAGGTTACGCCGCCCAGGTGCACAGCGAGTGGGACAAGCTGGACGTGTTGACCGCCGATGACGACGGGGTCAGTGCGGCGGGGATAGAGCGCCTATTGGCGACGACACCGGGTATCGCTAACTTCTCGCGGGTTGCGCATCACCCTCTTGGCGATTTTGACTACATCGCTGATCTGGTCTGGGCTACCTACGAAGAGCGCCTGACAGGCGCCACCTTTTGCGTGCGGATTAAGCGGACTGGCAAGCATGCGTTCAACTCGGTTGAAGCGGAGCGCCAGATTGGTGGTCGACTGTTGCAGCGTGCCGCTTCGGCAAAGGTCAAACTGGTTGATCCCGAACTGACCATCCGTCTGGATATTCGCGGCGAACAGCTTTACATCGTCGAACAAACCACGCAGGGACTTGGCGGCTTTCCGCTGGGTACACAAGAGCCGGTGTTGTCGCTGATTTCGGGCGGGTTCGACTCCAGTGTTGCTACCTTCCTTACGATGAGGCGGGGTCTGCGCAGCCATTTCTGCTTTTTTAACCTTGGCGGTCGCGCCCATGAGCTGGGTGTCAAGGAAGTTGCCTGGTACCTGTGGGACAAGTATGGATCCTCGCATCGGGTCAAATTTATTACGGTGCCATTTGAGAGTGTGGTGGCTGAAATTCTCACCACGGTAGATAACTCACAGATGGGTGTCGTGCTAAAACGCATGATGTTCCGCGCCGCCACCGAGGTGGCGAATGACTGGAAGGTTGGCGCCCTGGTAACGGGTGAAAGTATTGCTCAGGTGTCCAGCCAAACCTTGCCAAATTTAGCTGTCATTGATTCAGTCACGGATCTGCTGACCATCCGACCGCTGGTCACCATGGACAAAAACGACATTATCAATATTGCCCGGGCCATCGGTACAGCAGATTTCGCGGCGAACATGCCGGAATACTGTGGCGTTATTTCCGTTAAACCCACTACGCGGGCCAAACCCGAGCGCATCGCACGCGAGGAGGAGAAATTCAATTTTGCGGTGCTTGAGCATGCCATCGGCAGTCGACGCGAGGAAAATATTGACGAATTAATGGGCAACCTTGCCGACCTGCCGAGTGTCGAGGTTTTTTCGTCACCGCAACCCGAGATGACGATTCTGGATATTCGCCACCCTGACGAGATCATGCGTAAGCCTTTAACAGCGGGGGCTGTCGCGATCGAAGCAGTGCCTTTTTTCACCCTGCAAAAGAGTTTTAAGAGCCTTGATCAGACCCACCGCTACCTGCTGTACTGTGAGAAAGGGGTGATGAGTCGCCTGCATGCGGAGTTGCTTCATGAGCAGGGTTTTCAGAATCTTGGCGTCTACCGGCCCTCATCTTGAGCGAGGCTTAAACAGGTACGCCAGACGGGCTGCCAGGCGGAAAAATACCCCCGCGCCGTCGTTTTTGGTGGCGCCAATGCCCTGTATGCCGGGTCGCTATCAGCTATTGACCCGGCCAGATAAATAGTTGTGACTTCGTGCGTGGGAATCATTATAATCCGCGCCTCGAATTTTGCAGCACCCTTTCCCATGTCTGACGTTCAGAAACTCCGCAATATAGCGATCATTGCCCATGTCGACCACGGTAAGACGACGTTGGTCGATAAACTCCTAAGGCAGTCTGGAACCCTGGATCGCAAGGACCTGAATGCCGAGCGCGTCATGGATTCCAATGACCAGGAAAAAGAACGGGGCATCACCATATTGGCCAAAAATACCGCTATCCAGTGGCATGGCTACCGTATCAACATTGTTGACACCCCGGGTCATGCCGACTTCGGTGGTGAGGTAGAGCGCGTGCTGTCGATGGTGGATTCGGTGCTGCTGTTGGTGGATGCCGTTGATGGGCCTATGCCGCAAACACGTTTTGTCACCTCCAAGGCCTTTGAGCAGGGTCTTAATCCGATCCTCGTGGTCAATAAGGTGGATCGCCAGGGTGCTCGCCCCGATTGGGTGGTTGATCAGGTATTCGACCTGTTTGATCGCCTCGGCGCCACTGAAGAACAACTGGACTTTCCTGTTATTTACGCGTCTGCGTTGAACGGTGTCGCGGGCCTGTCTGCCGATCAGCTGGCGGACGATATGACGCCGTTGTTCGAGATGATTACCGACAAGGTGCCCGCGCCAGAAGTTGATCGGGAAGGCCCGTTGCAAATGCAGGTTTCCGCACTGGATTACGACAGTTATGTGGGTGTTGTCGGTGTTGGGCGAATCACCCGGGGTAGGCTGGCACCGAACCAGCAGGTGATTGTTGTTGATAGCGAGAACAAGACTCGCAAAGGCAAAGTGCTCAGTGTCAAGGGTTATATGGGTCTGGAGAGGATCGAGACGCCGCTGGCGGAGGCTGGTGACATAGTTGCAGTAACCGGTATCGATGGCCTAGGTATTTCCGACACGCTATGCGATCCCGATTGTGTGGAAGCGCTACCGCCTCTGACCGTTGACGAACCGACAGTCAGCATGATGTTTATGGTCAACGATTCGCCGTTTGCCGGCCTGGACGGCAAGTACGTGACCTCACGCAACCTGAAGGAGCGTCTTGAGCGGGAGCTCATCCACAATGTGGCGTTGCGCGTCAAACCGGGCGACAGTCCGGACAAGTTTCGCGTCTCAGGGCGTGGTGAGCTGCATCTCTCGGTGTTGATCGAAACCATGCGCCGTGAAGGTTATGAAGTTGCGGTGTCGCGTCCAGAAGTAATCCAGAAAGAAGTTGATGGCCAGATTCACGAGCCCTTTGAGCAGGTTATCATTGACGTTGAAGATCGGCATCAGGGTGCAGTAATGGAGGAGCTCGGCCTGCGCAAGGGCGAGCTACGCAACCTGGAGCCGGACGGCAAAGGACGCGTCAAGCTTGAATTCCTGATTCCGTCGCGTGGCTTGATTGGATTTCGCGGTCACTTTTTAACACTGACTTCGGGTTCAGGCATTATGACTAGCATTTTTGATCACTACGGACCTGTTAAATCTGGCAATGTTGTGTCTCGCCAAAATGGCGTGCTGGTGTCGATGGTAAAAGGCAAAACATTGGCCTACTCGCTGTTTAACCTGCAGGAGCGAGGCCGTATGTTCCTCGGTCATGCCGAAGACATTTATGAAGGCCAGATTATTGGTATTCACTCCCGTAACAACGATCTCGCCGTGAACCCGACCAAGGGTAAGCAGCTCACCAACATACGCGCTGCTGGCACCGATGAAGCGCTGACCCTGGTGCCACCGATTCGCCATACGCTGGAGCAGGCGCTCGAGTTTATCGAAGAAGATGAGCTGGTCGAAGTGACACCCCACCATATTCGCGTCCGCAAAAAGCTGCTTACCGAAAATGAGCGCAAAAGGGCTGGACGATAGGCTGAATTGTTAATGCAACGCGTTCGTTCATGCCGCGGAATTGCCAACTGACTTAGCTGGGCTGTCTGATCAGCTAAGTCGGTTGTGGTAATAGAACAGCAATTGCACAGTGAGCCTCAAAAGCGAGCAGTCTGTGTAGAAACTCTCCGCGCTATTTTTTCTTTTTGCCCTTGAGCACTTTTTCCGCCCAGCCTTTTTCCAGCGGCACCATGTAGTACATTTTTACGTCCCGTGACAGAAATTTCCAGTCACCATCTACCTTGCGGTATTCGTCATTGTAATAACCCGCGCCGATAATGCTTTTGCCATCGGTGATGCCGCGAATTTCCACATAACAGGTGCCGGAGGCCTGGTCAGGTCCGTCCAGGTTTACCACGTGGTTATGAATAAACGGCCGTGGCGCCAGGTCGCCGAGGGCTTTTTCATACATTTTTATGAGGTTTTTGCGGCCTTTGGTGTTCGGAATGGTGCCGTCGTCAATGCCAATCGAGCCGTCTTCAGTAAACAGGTTAACCATGGCCTTGACGTCGTTCTGCCAGACGTAGTGGCAGTAGAGTATGGGCAGGTCGCGGATGGCTTCTCGGTCGAGCATTTCCTGGACAAGGGTAGCGGTGGATTTTTTCATGAGGTTTTCCTGACAAAAGGGAGGTTGTTATTAGTGTCCACTATAGCTCTTTTTTGTTCACTGTCATCCGCGCAGTGATCACCCCAATTGTGCACGTAGGATATGATTAGTTTTTCCGAGTCGTTTTACTCGCCGTGCAGTCAGCATGGCGAAAGCAGCTGATTATGTGATCGTTAACCATGCCTGTAGCTTGCATATGGGCATAGCAAATGGTGGAGCCAAAAAAGCGAAAGCCCCGCTTTTTCATGTCTTTGCTGATGGTATCCGAAATGGGAGTTGTGGCCGGAACATCAGCCATGGATTGCCAGCGGTTCTGTACAGGTTCACCGTCAACGAAATTCCACAGGTAGTTGGCAAAGCTGCCATGACTGGCCTGCAGATCGAGGAAATGTCGAGCGTTGCTGATCGCCGCCTCGATCTTAAGCCGGTTGCGTACAATACCGGAGTCATTCATCAGCCGTTCGACGCTGCGCTTGTTAAAGCGGGCGACTTTGGCAGCGTTGAAATTGGCAAAGGCGCAACGATAATTGTCGCGTTTGCGAAGGATGGTGATCCACGACAAGCCAGCCTGGGCGCTTTCCAGTACCAGGAACTCAAACAACGTGGCATCATCGTAGCAGGGGACGCCCCACTCTGTGTCATGGTATTGCTCATAAAGTTCATCACCGCTGGACCAGGTGCAACGCTGCCGAGTGATGTTGGAGATTGCCATTTGTGAATGCCTGCCTTATGTTGCTGTGCCGAGGTGGGGTATTGAGCATACAACGGTAACACACCCGTTTTTGCTTCCATCTGCTGTTTAAGCGTTAAGCGCCCCTCATTGTTTTATGCTTCTAAGTTGGGTTTGCAACTTAAATACACGGAATAAGCCTATGCGTATCCATTACCCGGCAATCGGACCTTATGCCACTCACAAAGTGGCGGTTACAGGCCACCACACGCTCTACGTTGAGGAAAGCGGTAAGGACGATGGGTTGCCGGTGTTGTTTGTCCATGGTGGTCCGGGTGCCGGTTGTTCGGAAAAAGACCGCTGCTTTTTTGACCCCGAGGTTTATCGCATTATTTTGTTTGATCAACGGGGCAGTGGACGCTCGCAACCCCATGCCAGTCTTGAGCAAAATACTACCCGGGACTTGATCGCAGATATAGAGTTGATTCGCGAAACTTTGGGCATTGACCGCTGGGTGCTGTTTGGCGGCTCCTGGGGTTCTACACTGAGTTTGCTGTATGCGCAAAGTCATCCGGACAGAGTGCTGGGCATGGTGCTGCGTGGTATTTTTCTGTGTCGTCCGGGCGATGTTGCCTGGTTTTATCAGTTTGGCGCCAGTGAGATTTTCCCCGATTACTGGAACGATTTCCTGGCACCCATCGACGTCGCCGAGCGGGGTAACCTGCTGGCGGCTTACCACCGGCGATTAACTGGCGATGACGAGTTGCAGCGGGCGCGAGCGGCCAGGGCGTGGTCACTGTGGGAGGCTCGCTGCGCCACCCTGCAGCCCAACCGCCACGTTGTCGAGCGCTTGGGCAGTTCCCACGTGGCCCTGGCGATGGCGCGTATTGAAGCCCATTACTTTATGAACCAGTGCTTTTTGGCAGAGAATGAAATACTGGACAACGTTGGTAAAATTGCCCATATCCCCGCCGTTGCAGTCCATGGGCGTTACGATATTGTTTGTCCGGTCAGGCAGGCTTTTGATTTGAAGGCTGCCTGGCCCCAGCTGAAACTGGAGGTGATTCGTGATGCGGGTCATGCGTCCAGCGAACCCGGTACCGTTGATGCGCTGGTCAAAGCTACCCATGATATGGCTTTAATTATAAAAACACGCGAGTCTGAGGAAATCTAAAGTGCTATCAGTATGTGCTGTTATCGGTTGCTGAGCGACGCGGATAGTTCATGCGCGGGCTAATTCAGCGGGTCAGTCATGCGTCAGTCGCAGTCGGTGGTGAGTCGGTCGGCGCAATTGACCGGGGTATTTTGTTGCTGCTGGGCGTTGCGGCCGGCGATACCGCCCAGCAATCGGACAAGTTGGTCGACAAGGTATTGAACTACCGAATTTTTCCCGAGGGCAGTTCACCATCTGAACGAAGTGGACGCATGAACCTGAGTGTAAAGGACATCAATGGAGGGGTGCTGGTGGTGCCCCAGTTCACCCTGGTGGCGGATACCCGCAAGGGCTTGCGGCCAGGGTTTTCATCAGCGGCCACGCCTGAAGATGCCGAACGAATCTATCTGGCGTTTGTCGCGGATATAACTGCCCGCCACAGGCGGGTGGCGGCAGGAATATTTGGTGCGGATATGCAGGTGTCGCTGTGCAATGACGGCCCGGTGACTTTTTTGCTGGACGTGTAGCTGTCTCTGGTGTCAGTTATTGACTATCGAGAAACCCGCGCTATGAATAGCCAGGCGCCGGTGAGTACAGTACGTTAAGACGACTAATCTCGAGCTGTTAAAGCTTAAGCCTTCAAACTTCAGAACTAAACATCGAAGTCTAAATCTTAAACTGCTTTTTTAACTTGCGTTCTACCAGCGTGTTTTTCAGGCGCGCGTACTGAGGAATGCCGTTTCTGTAAGGGGGGTAGTCCTCGCCCTGGATCAGCGGTGTGAGGTACTCCCGCGCCAGTTCGGTAATGCCAAAGCCGTCGCGGCTGATAAAATTACGTGGCATCAGCTTTTCGACATTTGCGACCTCGGTCAGAGGTGTTTCGCCCAGTCGCCAGCCATATTTTTTTGTCTTTGCGCGCTCTATAGTGACCATCACCGCACTTTTCCCAGCCAGTGCGAACTCAACCGCGGCCCTGCCCACAGCGTAGGCCTGCTCGACATCGGTGGCGGAAGCGATATGCCGCGCGGAACGTTGCAGGTAATCGGCCAGTGCCCAGTGGTATTTGAGGCCGAGTTCGCTTTTGATCATGGCGGCCAGGGTTGGTGCAACGCCACCGAGCTGCCGGTGGCCGAAGGCGTCCGTGGTGCCAGCATCAGCGATAAACGTGCCATCTTTATATTGCGCTCCCTCCGAGGCCACAATCACGCAATAGCCGTTGGTTTTTACCGTGCGTGCCACTTTCCTGAGAAATTTATTCTTATCAAATGCGATTTCCGGGAACAGAATAATGTGCGGTGGTTCGCCGTCCTGTGCCGCTGCCAATCCACCAGCAGCGGCTATCCAGCCGGCGTGACGACCCATCACCTCAAGAATAAATACTTTGGTTGAGGTTGCGCACATGGAGGCGACGTCAAGACTTGCTTCCAGAGTCGACACTGCTACGTACTTTGCCACCGAGCCGAAACCAGGGCAGTTATCAGTCAGGGGTAAATCGTTGTCGACAGTTTTGGGAATATGAATGGCCTGAATGGGGTAACCCAGTTTTTCAGATAGCTGCGAAACTTTCAGACAGGTATCGGCGGAATCGCCGCCGCCATTGTAGAAAAAATAACCGATATTGTGTGCCCTGAAAATGGCGATAAGTCGTTCGTATTCGGCGGGGTTGTCGGTAAAGTTTTTGAGTTTGTGGCGGCATGAGCCGAACGCGCCCGACGGTGTGTGTTTTAGCGCGGCGATGGTGCTGGCCGATTCTTTACTGGTGTCGATCAGCTCCTCGCGCAGAGCGCCGATAATACCGTTTTTTCCGGCGTAGACCTTACCGATCTGTTGGCGTCCAGCGGGGCTGCGAGCGGTCTCGATGACGCCGCAGGCGCTGGCATTGATAACGGCAGTGACACCCCCTGACTGGGCGTAAAACGCATTCCTTTTGGCCATAAAATCCCCGCTGTTACTTCAGTCGTTTTAGTTGCCCGGACATGGGCGGGCATGATACGGCAAACACTGGTTAAATGCATGACAGGTGCAAAGCGCCAATGGGATAATCCAGCGGCCGATAACCTGGTATTGGTTATCGTGAGGGTGCTTATCGTGAGAGAGCTAGTTGTAAGGGTAGGAGTTGTGATAGTGGTAACTAACCCGGGTAGTGCCTACAGGGACAGTGCCTGGGCGGCCAGCTGCTACTAAATTTGCGCGATCTCAGGATAGCGGCCTGGCTCGCGTACGCAATGATCATAGAAAGCGAAAGATTAGGGAACATAGATAAATGCATATTCATATTCTGGGGATTTGTGGCACCTTCATGGGCAGCCTGGCGCAATTGGCCAGAGCCAGCGGACATCGGGTATCCGGCTGTGACGCCAACGTTTATCCGCCCATGAGTACACAGCTTGCGCAGGCTGGCATTGCGTTGATCGAGGGTTACGACCCGGCTCAGCTCAGTCCGGCGCCTGACCTGGTGGTGGTGGGTAATGCCCTGTCCCGGGGCAACCCCTGTGTGGAATATACGCTCAACAACAATCTGCGTTATACCTCGGGTCCGCAGTGGCTGGGTGAACAATTCCTCGGCGACAAGTGGGTGCTGGCCGTGGCGGGCACGCACGGTAAAACGACGACCGCTACCATGCTGGCCTGGATACTCGATTATGCGGGGATGGCGCCGGGATTTTTAATCGGCGGCGTACCGCAAAACTTTGGTGTGTCCGCCCGCATCGGCGAAACCCCTTTTTTTGTCGTCGAAGCAGATGAATACGATACCGCCTTTTTCGACAAACGCTCCAAGTTTGTTCACTATCGGCCACGTACCCTGGTGATGAATAATCTGGAGTTTGATCATGCCGACATTTTTGCTGACCTGGCGGCCATTCAAACCCAGTTTCATCATCTGGTGCGTACGGTTCCAGAACAGGGGCTGATTATTTATCCGCACGCTGATCACAATTTACAGGCCGTACTTGAGCGCGGATGCTGGACGCCTGTCGAAACCACGGGGACGGGTGGTCAGTGGTCTGCCAACCTGGTCAGTGCCGATGGTGGTGCCTTTGAGATTCTGTATAACCACAGGAAGACCGGTGACGTTTGCTGGGGGCAGACCGGCGCGCATAACGTGGCGAACGCCCTGGTTGCGGTGGCGGCTGCGCGACACGCGGGTGTGGCCCCCAAACTTGCCTGTCAGGCCTTGAGTGAGTTCGCCGGCGTGCAGCGGCGCATGGAATGCCTGGGCACGGTGGGCAGCGTTTATGTGTATGACGATTTTGCTCACCATCCCACAGCCATTGCTACTACCTTGCAGGGTTTGCGGGGAAAAGTCGGTGAGCAAAAAATCATAGCAGTCATTGAGCCGCGTTCTAATACCATGAAAATGGGTGTCCACAACAATACGCTGGCAGCGGCTACCGATGCTGCGGACGAGGTTTTCTGGTTTCAGGCACCCGGCTTAAGCTGGCCGTTGGCCGACATTCTCGGTAGTCAAAATGGCGACAAACCTGAGACGGGTAAACAACGTAAGGCGCAGGTCGTTGACAGTATTGAGCGGCTTGTCAGGTTGGTCAGAGACGCCGCACGCACTGGCAGTAGGCGCGGCTGTCATGTTGTCATCATGAGTAATGGCGGATTTGATGGTTTCCACCAACAGTTACTAAGTGCGTTGATGGCTGTGCAGCCGACGGCTGTAACAGAAGTCAAGCAAGCCTCTTCAAAACCGACAGCAAAATCATCAAAGAAAGGTTAAGCCCAATGGCGACCAATCGGGAACTGCTCACCTTGCTCGCGGTTTTGATCGGCGTGACGGTCTGGTCGTGGATCGAACCCTTTGATCGACCGACCTGGTGGATGGAATCATTGCCGGTGTTTATTGGTTTGATGGTCCTGGTGCCAACGCACGCACGGTTTCCGTTAACCCGGTTGGTTTACTACCTTTTATTTTTTCACGCTGTTCTGCTGCTGGTCGGTGGCCACTACACCTATGCGCGTGTGCCATTTGGTTTCTGGATTCAGGATTTGCTGGATTTTTCGCGGAATCCCTATGATCGCCTGGGCCATATCGTGCAGGGTTTTGTGCCTGCACTGGTAGCGCGCGAAGTTTTTTTGCGAAAGCACGTGCTGCAACGGGGTGCCTGGTTATTTTTCCTGGTAGTGTGTTTTTGCCTGGCTTTTAGTGCGTTTTACGAATTGCTGGAATGGTGGACGGCAGTGTTTGCTGGCGACGGTTCTATCGATTTTCTCGGTGTGCAGGGGGATATCTGGGATGCTCAGTGGGACATGATGCTGGCGCTGATTGGCGCGATTGCCGCGCAGGTATTACTCGGCAAAACCCACGACCGTCAGCTGGCAAAACTTCAGAATGCCGGACTCTAAGGCCTGTATGAACCCGGTTATTCGGCAGCACGAAAGTCCGTCAGCTTGCCGGTCGGGCAGTGCACACTGCGATCAGCGAAATTGCCCGGGATTGCTATGGCCAGGGTGTTAATCGTCGGTTGCGGTGACATTGGCCTCGGCCTGGCGCGAGTGCTGATTGCCGGGGGCCATCAGGTAACCGGAGTCAAACGGAAACCGCTGAGCCAGAAGCTGCCTGGGCTTAAGCTTGTGCTGGCGGATATTACCGCCGCCGCTGATTTACGTGATTTGCCGACCAATGTTGATCAGGTTTTCGTGATTCTTTCTCCCGACGGGCGAGATGAGCAAAGCTACCACCGTATTTTTCTGCAAGGCGTAAATAACTTGCTGGCGCACTTTGCGCAGGGCGAATCAGCAGCGCACTGGATATTTGTCTCGTCCACCAGTGTCTACGGTCAGCACGATGGGGAGTGGGTTAATGAAGACTCGGCAACCGCTCCAGAAAGCGGAACCGCGAAAATTCTTCTTCAGGCGGAGCAAAACGTGCTGGGGCGTGGCCATCCTGGCAGACATGATGAGCAGGCGAACAATACCATCGTGCGCTTTAGCGGTATTTACGGGCCGGGCCGGGAAGGTCTCCTGAGGCGGGTGCGGGCCGGTGTGCCCGTACAATACGAACCCCCTTATTACACCAACCGCATCCATCGGGACGACTGTATCGGCGTGTTGGCGTGGTTGCTGGCGCGGCGTTTGGGTGGACAACGGCTGGACAATATTTATCTGGCGACGGACAGTGAGCCGGCAACGTCCGGTGACGTAAGCCGTTGGCTGGCTGAAAAACTACAGTGTCCTCTACCGCCGGCCAGGCAAGTAGAGTTACTCCAGACCTCGGCAAATAAACGGTGCAGTAATCAAAAGCTGCGAGATTCTGGGTACGATTTTCGCGTAAAAAACTACCGGGAGGGGTATGGGCTAATATTGGTTTGACGGCGGATTTTTGGTCAAATATTCACGCCGACTTACCACGAGCTTTCTCCATTATGGTGGCTTTATTGCTCGAGGTACGGGGAGAAAAGGGGGAGAGGAGTATGAATAAATGTTTAGCCGGTGAAACTAACATCTTTGACTGTTTGGTGAATCAATCGCCCGACGCGATTATTTTTGCTGACCTTGCTGGCGTCATTCGTGTCTGGAATACAGCCGCAGAACGGATGTTTGGTTTTGTTGCCGAGCGCGCTATTGGTGCCAATCTTGACATCATTATTCCGGCGTCGTTTCGAGAAGCCCACTGGCGCGGGTTTAATCGAGCCGTTGCTGATTCGGTCACTAAATATGTTGACCAGGCCTTGCCGACCCGGGCGTTGCGTGCCGATGGCACCGAGTTTTACGTTGAGCTGAGTTTTGCGATTATTTTGGATGACGCTGGAAAATCAATGGGTTCCGTGGCGCATGCGCGGGATATCGATGACCGTTATAAGAAAGAGCGGGCCAATCGACAGCGTTTAAAGGCGCTGGAAGCCGAATTGGCCAGGTAGCAGATTTTAACGGTTGAAACAGCCGGCCAACAATATTTGATGGCTGCGTGGCACTCGAAAAATATGCTTTAAGGGGCCTGATAATACCCATTGACCACTGAGGAAAAAGGCGTTTATGCTCGCCGCCCTTTAAGGGTATTTATGCCTTACGCTGCGGCAGCGCGAAGAGAAGCACATCATGTTACGTAAGATTCTGATTGCCAATCGTGGTGAGATTGCCGTTCGTATCGTTCGCGCGTGCGCTGAGATGGGCATCCGCTCCGTGGCGATTTACGCCGACGCCGATCGCCATGCCCTGCACGTCAAGAAAGCGGATGAGGCACATTCCATTGGGGCAGATCCGGTTGGGGGTTACCTCAACATTCACCGCATTGTAAATCTGGCGGCTGAAACCGGATGTGACGCGATTCATCCCGGGTATGGTTTTCTCTCGGAGAATGGCGATTTTGCCGCCGCGTGCGTAGCCCGGGGGTTGTCCTTCATCGGCCCTGGCGCCGACGTTATTCGCCGTATGGGTGATAAGACCGAAGCTCGGCTTGCCATGCAGCAGGCGGGCATACCGGTGACGCCAGGCAGTGCCGGTAATCTGGAAAATCTCGACCACGCACTTTCGGTGGCGGCGTCGCTAGGTTATCCGGTGATGCTCAAGGCGACGTCTGGTGGTGGCGGCCGCGGCATCCGGCGCTGCGATAGTCCGGAAGATTTGAGCCGCAGCTATGATCGGGTGATCTCCGAAGCCACCAAAGCTTTTGGCAGCGCCGAAGTATTTCTTGAGAAGTGCATCATCGACCCGCGTCATATCGAGGTACAGATTCTTGCCGACCGTCACGGCAATGTTGTTCACCTGTTTGAGCGGGATTGCTCAATCCAGCGCCGTAATCAGAAGCTGATTGAAATCGCGCCCTCGCCACAACTGGACGCTACCCAGCGGGCCTATGTTGTCGATCTCGCAGTGCGCGCGGCCCGAGCGGTTAATTATGAAAATGCCGGCACTGTGGAGTTTCTGTTTGACGCCGCAGGCGAGTTTTACTTCATGGAGATGAATACCCGGATTCAGGTGGAACACACCATTACCGAAAGTATCACCGGCGTCGATATTGTCGAGGAGCAAATCCGCATCGCCGCCGGTTTGCCCCTACGTTACGCGCAGGATCAGATCACCATGCGGGGTTTTGCACTGCAGTTTCGCATCAATGCTGAGGATCCCAAGAACGGGTTTTTGCCCAGCTTTGGTCGTATCACCCGCTACTACGCGCCGGGCGGGCCTGGCGTACGCACCGATTCGGCCATATACACCGGCTACACAGTGCCACCCTATTACGATTCTATGTTGGCCAAAGTCATTGTCTGGGCGTTGACCTGGGAGGACGCTATTGCCCGTTCGCGGAGGGCGCTGAACGACATGGCGGTCTTTGGTATCCGTACGACTATTCCGTATTACCAGGAGATTCTTGGCGCGCCGGCGTTTCGTAGTGGCGTCTTTAATACGGGCTTTGTCGATGCCAACCCGCAGCTGGTTAATTACTCCAACAAACGTCGCCCGGAGGATATCGCCACGGTGCTCGCGGTCGCTATCGCCGCCCACACCGGTAATTGATTCTTAGGAAAGCTTATGAGCAAGGTTTATATTACCGATACTGTGCTACGCGACGGCCATCAGTCACTGATTGCGACGCGGATGCGTACGGAGGATATGCTACCCGTCTGCGCCCAGCTGAATGCCATCGGCTTCTGGTCGCTGGAAGTCTGGGGTGGCGCCACGTTTGATACCTGTCTGCGCTTCCTGAAAGAGGATCCGTGGCAACGACTGCAGATGCTGCGGACGGCGCTGCCTGATACGCGTCTGCAGATGTTGCTGCGAGGTCAGAATCTGCTCGGTTATCGTCACTACGCCGACGATGTGGTGCGGGCCTTCGTGCTGCGCGCCGCTGATAACGGCATGGATGTGTTCCGCATTTTTGATGCGCTGAATGATTTGCGCAATCTACGCACCGCGATCGAAGCCACCAGGGAAGCGGGCAAACACGCCCAGGGCACCATCTGCTACACCACCAGTCCGGTGCACAACACGGCTGCCTTCGTCGCCCTGGGGCGGGAGCTGGCGGCCATGGGTTGCGACAGCATCGCCATCAAGGATATGGCCGGTCTGCTCACGCCCACCGCCACCGAAGCGCTTGTCAAGGGTTTGCTGGACGCGGTGGCATTGCCGGTGCATCTGCATTCTCACGCGACTTCGGGGCTTGCAGAGATGTGCCAGCTCAAGGCTATTGAAGCGGGTTGTCGGCACATCGATAGCGCCATCTCCAGTTTTGCTGGCGGCACCAGTCACCCGCCCACCGAGAGCATGGTGGTGGCGCTGCGCGATACCGCTTACGCCACCGAGCTTGACCTTGAGCGACTCCAGGATATCGCTGCCTATTTCCGCGAGGTACGTAAGAAATACCGCCAGTTCGAAAGCGGCTACACCGGTGTTGATACCCGTGTTCAGATCAGTCAGGTGCCAGGAGGCATGATCTCCAATCTGGCCAACCAGTTACGCGAGCAGAATGCGCTCGACCACATGGACGCCGTATTTGCGGAGATCCCGCGGGTGCGCGCTGACCTGGGCTACCCACCTCTGGTTACCCCCACGTCGCAGATTGTCGGTACCCAGGCGGTGCTCAATGTGCTGACCGGCCAGCGTTATCAGAGCGTCACCAACGAAGTCAAACGCTATCTCCAGGGAGGCTACGGGCAACCGCCGTCGGCGATCGATCCAGAGTTTCGGCTGCGTGCCGTGGGCAACGCGGAATTCATCGATGGGCGCCCAGCCGATGCACTCAAGGCCGAACTTGAGCAACTGGAGAGCGACATTGGTGATCTTGCTGGCAGTGCGGAAGACGTGCTGAGCTACGCCATGTTTCCAGAGGTGGGGCGGCAGTTCCTGCAGGCGCGCCGGGACGGCAAACTGGAGCCCGAGGTGCTGACGCCGCTCGCGACGACTATCGTGGATACAGAAGAGGAGCAAAGGCGGGTTCCCACTGAATTCAACGTCACGCTGCACGGCGAGACCTATTACGTGAAAATCACTGGCAGTGGCCACAAAGGGCAGCTTGAGCGCCGCTTCTACCTCGACCTGGACGGCGTACCGGAAGAAGTCATGGTCGAGACGCTCGACGAACTGGTGCTGAGTGGCGGCACGGAGGGCGCCATTGCCAAGACCATTGCCGGGCGCCGTCCACGGCCCTCGGCAGCGGGTCATGTCGCCACATCCATGCCGGGCAATATCGTTGCGGTGCTGGTCAGAGAGGGTGAGACTGTGACCGCTGGACAGCCGGTACTGATTACCGAAGCCATGAAAATGGAGACTGAAATTCAGTCCCCGATCGCTGGTACCGTGACACTGGTTCTGGTGCGCAAGGGCGATGCAGTTAATCCCGATGAGACATTAGTGGAAATTACGCCGGCCTAAACGTTATCCGCGTTGGTATCGCGTAAGCGGCGCCGCAACGGTATTAGCCTGCGAGAGAGTTCACTTCGATCAGCCCCGGTGCCTACGCCCCGTCATCGGGCGAATTGGCGATGACGTCGTTTGTCACATTCATCGATAGGTCGGCAAGTTATCTGGCCACGTCTTTTATGTTCCCCCGGTGGTAGTGTCGTCCGCCGCAACAGGATTTTTGCCAAAGCGCGTACGTGCTCTTGGGGTTGGTGTGTTATTCCACAACCCACCCGTCGACAGGCATTGCCAGCCCCACCTGATCCAGCCCAGCAGGGCGAATACTATCCATAGCGACCACAGCAACATGGCAATGCGAAACACCCATAGCGGTAAGCTAAATACCCAGCCTTGAGGTAACACCGCAAGGCTGTGGTCCTGGTACCACTGATAGAAATAATTGCTCGAACCATTGCCGGTAACTTGCATATTTGGCGCTGATAGCAGACTTTGAGGGATGGTGTAAAACAGGCTGAGCAGGGCAATCACCGAAAGCGCTATTAGACCCATTTGGGCTATATTAAAAAAACTGGATGACGTTGGCAGCGGTCCGCGACGACGCGCTTCCATGGCGAAAAACCAGAGTACCACCGGAATGCTGCCGACCATGTTGACGGTGCTCATGCCGAGCGCCAGCAATAACCATTGCCAGGTGTTGACTGGCACCGACAGGCTTCGCAGTTTGATGATTTTACCCAGCCCGGCCGCGATAATCAGAATGACAGCAAGCACTCCCCAATAGAGCATTGCCGGGCCGATATCCGGGCCGTTGACTAGAAGCGGCCAGCGATCATTCGGTAGCTGCAGTTTGATATCGATATTGCTGGCCGGTGTCGGTAATTCGAAGCGGGGTGTGGCGGTGGTAAGCGCCACACCCTGGTCGAGCTCCCAGATGATGGCGACAGTCTGTAAGCCGGGGTGTAGCGGAATAACCACCTGTTGGTCTTCCCCCGGTGTGGTTTGTTCGACGCCGTCAATAGTAATGCTCTGTAGCGTGGCACCTGGCGGCTGCGCAAATTTGTAATCGCCACCGAGGCTGGTACGAATACGTAGCGACAGCGTTAACGTCGCACTGCGCCCACCTGGATGGTGATTAATCTCGACGTTTTCGACGGTGGTAGTGGGGCCGGGAACCGGTTGCGGTTGCACTGCAGTTAAAGTCAGCGTCTCGCCCGGCCAGGGCTGCCACAGTTGCACATGCGGTCCGTTATCGCCGCCGGTTTTAACGAGCGGAATGCCGTCGCCGCTGATGTGCCAGCGCGGCGAAGCCAGAATTTGCCAGTGCTCAATCCATGCCGTGGTGCTCGGTGCCTGCAGCGACAACTGCGCAACCGGTTTGATGACTGAACGCCACTGGGTTTGGCGCTGCTCCGCGCCGAGAGTAACCAGGACATATTGGTTTTCAGTGAGCAGGTTTTGCGTGACGACAGCTTCGCCAGCGAGCAGAGGGATGCGCAGGTTAATACTGCCTGTTGCTGGCGCAATGCGCGAAACGGTGGTTGTCAGTTCCCAGTCGAGGTCACTGCTGAGCTGGCGTTCGACCCGCACGAAGGGTTTGACCGGGGCGGGTAGCAGGGTGTCCTGCGCAGTTTCCCTCACCTCTTTTTCCAGCTGTATGGTGCCACCAGCCACCTGCCCTTCCGATAAACCGTGGATCCGCCAGCCCTCGGCAATGACCGTGGTCGTGTGTGGGGTCAGGGGAAATGGCACGCTGATGTTGTCGCCCCGGATGGCGCCGGTCAGCGTGATGTCGTGACTACCCGGCATCAGGTGTACCCAGAGTTTGTTGTCGGCGCTGGCCAGCGAGGCTGGCTGGTTATCGACAACCACCGAGGTGGGCTGCCAGCTTTTGTCGGCGGGTAGTGGAAAGGCCACTGCCACGCCGACACTGACCCTTTGGCTTAGTATCAGTCCCTGGTCGGCCAGGGCAAGATGGGTTTGCTGTACTGCTGCGCATTGCGGGCTGCAGTCCGGTGCTCTGGTCAGTGTGGTTTTGAGTTCCTCCAGTAAAGCCGGGGACGGATAGGTTGCGGCTGTCGCACCTGGTGCAGCCAGTTGCGTAGCCAGCATAATCAGTAAGGGCAGCAAGGGTAGCAACGCTAAGGGGCTGGAGGTGCCGCTCGCCGATGCGCTTTGGTCGTTGGTTTTACGTTCCCGGTCAGCCAGCAACCAATGGTATTTTATCAATCTGCTGCCAAGGCCGTAGAGCAACAGGCAGACCAGCGCAACCTGGATAAATTTCAGCGTGCGGGTAAGCCAGGGAGGTGACAGATAGAGCGACAACGGTGCTGCGGCCTTGACCGGGCCGCTCCAGCCCAGGCTAACCTGATGCCACTGCCAGGACGGCTCTCCCGGACCTGTCTGGACGTTGTCGGTGGGTCGATAGCGTTGCTGTTTTAGTTCTGCAATGAGCGGCGCAGGATCCGTCATCCCGCGCATCCCTGTTGATTTTCTGGCCAGACTGTCGCTGCTGAGCATCTCTGCTTCCATGGCCAGTTCCGGGCTGGCGGCAGGTAGGGTGCTTGATGCATAGCCGTAAGGATTCGTGTTAATGGCGCGTTGTTGTTCAAGCTGGGGATAAATGCCCTGGCGTATCTGTTGCACAGCAAAGGCAATAACAGTGACCACCAGTACAGTGAGCGTGGCATGGGCAATACCGTTAATCAGCTGTTTGAATCTTCCTGCGGACAAGGCTGCCAGGAGTGGCAGGGCGGCAATCAGAATGACCCAGCCGAGCAGGGGCGAGCCGGGTTGATGATAGGTCAGGGCCAGCGTCAGGGCCCCGACGCAGCCCCAGCGCCAATCGAGTACGCGAAACAGGCCTCCCACAATAAGCAGGCAAATAAATAGATCCCACAAATCCCAGTGCGATAGCCAGGACAACTGAACTCGATCCGGTCCTGTCGCATGCCACAGTTGCCATCCGGGTGGCAGGCGCAATTGCAGGTCGACGCTGTCAAAATCATGGAGCCAGCCGGTGGCGGACACAGCAGCGAGAGATGGCAGTCGGCTGATGGCTTCCACGTCGACCTGACTGTGGCGTATTTCGATCCCGTCATTTTGCTCACCGGGCATGCGGGTGACCAGTTGTGGTGTGCCATTGACAACAATGCGACCCAGCGACAGGTCGGGAGCGGAGCGCAAACGCCAGTTGTGGGTAAACGTGCCCTGTATGTGGTCTTTCGTGGTAGCGCCACCGCCATCAAAATCCAGCCAGAGGGTGCGACGCAGATTGAGTCGGTTTGCTGCTGGTGCGGCATCGCCCCGGTATTGTTCGTCGAGACTCAAGGTCTGGTCGGTCGTCATCAGGTAAGTCGGCAGATTGGCAAACTGGGGTGGTATATCAATTTGCGAGGGATCCACCGCAGGCACCCCGCTGATCTTAACGCCGCGAAGTTGCGGGTTGGCGCGGAAACTCCATATTTCCTGTTCGGGCCACAGGGGATCCAGCTTTTTCATGTTGAAAAGCGTTACCGGCGCCAGGTATCGAGCTTGCAGAGAGATGCGCCATTCACCGGCCCGGGCCTGAACGCGCAGACGGCCATCTGCTTCGACACGGGCGGGCAGCGATGAATTGAAGGCCATGACCTCGGCATTATCCGGTAGTAGCTGGCCGAGCAAAATTTCCCTGGGTTTGCCGGCGACTGCCAGGCGCAATTCGGTGTTTAATTGCAGAGGAATATCATCGCTGAGCAGACGGAAAACTTCGACCTTCAGGGTGTCATTGCGCTCGCCGTTTGATTCAGCGCCAGGCTGATCCCGCAACCATAGTCGACCGTTATTGTCGAGTTGCGCGGTTGCAATCTGGCCGTCCCGACGCAGTTGGATAAGCGCTGTATCTGCTGCAATGGGTAGATATTGCGGCGGCTTCAGCCAGTTCAGTGACCCCTCAATGGTGTATTCGCCGGGCTCAAGCTGGATGGCGGGGCGCCCGTTTCTGTCCAGCACCGTAGCAGGCTTGCCGTTGAGCAGAACCTTGCCTGGCCAGTGTTGAGCGTTGCCAGGCAGGATGATCCAGCTGTTACCAAACACCTGCCAGTTCTGGGTGAATCGCGCTGCGTTGGCCGTCACGTCAACGCTCAACAGCCCTGGCCACGCGCAGCGCCGTTGCTCGGTCTGCTGGGCAATGCGGGGGCAGCCGTATTCGGCCTGATCTTTTAAAACCCACGTTACCCAGGGTTTCAGCGCGTCGGGTATTGCAGTTGGTACAGGGGCTGACGCAGTATTCAGAGCGGCAGAGACGGCCTGGGCAGAAGCGAATACCGTTAGCAGGCTGCAATAGACCGTGGCGCGAACAAACAACAACATAGAACTGCTCCCTGTAATGCTGCAATGGATGACGGCTGGCCGTCAGCAAATTATGACAAAACCACGTTATCTAATCAGCGTATCTGGAATTCATTTAACCGGGCTTTTATAGCGTGCCAGAATCAGTGACAGATTAGCGGCTGTATGTCGCGAAGTCGACTTCATTGGGGTGAGGCCAGCGCAGCGACTTAGACGCGTAACCGGTGTCCGTCACCGATCAGACCCGCAAAACCACGGAGTGTGCCCTGTGGTTCATGACACCAATACGAACAAGAATACGCGCTGGTATCTGTACTTCAACGTTTGCGGGTGGACGGAGCAAGCCGGCCGCGTAATGTTTGATGGCGGTCTGGTCACCGACCGAGTAAAAGTTGATACTTCGAGCAAGGGGGCAGTCTGTTTCGCAGCGCGAGGCGCCATGACATTACATAACGGCAGTGTCGCGATTCTGGTGATACCATTTCCTGCCCCACCGTCACCGTCACCGTTCGCCGCAGGTTCCGCGTAGGCTAAAACGCTATGCCCGGATAAGGTGATTAACAAAGTACAGATGTATGACGACTTTAAAAACCGCGTGTGTCGCCGCCATATATATTTCCCCACTAGCCGCTGGCTTGCCTGTACTGGTCAGCGAAGTCAGTGCGGTCGCAGGCGCCGGCCTGGTGGGGGATAGATACTACGAGGGACAGGGCACCTGGTCGCATTGGCCCGGAGGTGGCCGGCAGGTGACCCTGATTGAGGAGGAGGTTATTGCGTCGCTCCGGCAGGCACTGATGGCGCCGGTTACGGGGGCGCAAACGCGGCGCAATATCGTGACTCGGCATGTCGAGCTCAACGCTTGGGTCGGCCTTGATTTTGCGGTCGGCGAGGTTGTTATGCGCGGCGTACGCCTCTGTGAGCCTTGCGCTCACCTTGAGCAACACTCGCACAGGGGCATAGCCGCAGCGCTACAGCATCGAGGTGGCTTGCGAGCTGACATCCTGCACGGCGGCGTGATTCGCCAGGGCGACATGCTTCGACGGGTATAACGTTAAGGCTTGAATAAGTTTGCAGCGACGAATTCAGCAGCAAGTTTTGAGGAAAGCTGGGTGACTTCAGGTAACGAGTGGGCGGAAGTGAGTTGAAATAACCGCGCCTCGTGGCGACTGGTTCCCCGTAAGCCGGCCAGGTCGCCGCTAACTGCCGAGCGCGGCGATAATGGAATTAACTTCCTCCCTGGATTCGTCTTTAATCACCGCAATGGATGCCTCATCAATGTTTAGTCGTTTGAACGAGCCGATGGCTACCCAGTCCTGCTCTGCGGGGTCATCGGAACTCGGCTCCTGCTCCGCAACATGAGCGAACAGATTGGCAGCCAGCACCACATCTGTGAGGTCTGCGCGATCCAAAACTTGGCGGTCATATAACCCGTGTTCCTCGGCGACCATCACGAGTTCCTCATCAAAATCCCAGTTCTGGAGAATCGCGCTGCCCACGCCTGTGTGCCACCCCCTCAAAATCGTGTTCAGTGCCGCCGGGTCGTCACAAAGTTCCGGAAAGTCGTTGGCAGTTCGCGACAGGATATAAATCTTGCCAATGTCGTGCATCAACCCACCCAGCAAGGCTTTATCCGGGTTGATTTTGGCCATTTTTTTGGCAATCACAAAAGAATAGGCCGCAACGTTCACGCTATGCCGCCACAGCTTTTTGAAATCGGCTTCCAGCTTGCCGCCTACCCCGGCATTCATTAACTGGGTTACGGCGATAGCGACGGCGATGTTGTGTGCCATTTTGAAGCCGATCCTGGTGACGGCAGCAGGAATGTCGGTGATGGGTTTGCCGACGCCAGCGATCACAACAGAATTGGCTACTTTCAGTAGGCGCGCAGAAAAAACCGGATCTGAACCGACCACTTTGGCCACCTGGGTGGCTGAGACATTGGGATCCTCCAAAGCATTTTTTATGCGCAGGGCAACATCGGGAAAGGCGGGTAACTCTATGGTGCCCTGCGACAGTTCCTCGCTGAGTGATTTGACGAATTTAAATCCGACAGCCTGAATGTTTGCCAATTTACCGCCCTTAATTATTTCGTGATCAAGACTAGCATATCGCGATGACTGGTGCAGTGTCAGATCAGGTTCGAGCCAGTTTAGTCTAGTTCAGTTTTGAGTAGTTGATTAAAGACAAACATTGCCGGCATTGTTGAGATGAAAGTTTCAGAACTAACTGCCCAACGTGGTGATGATCGCCTGAATTTCTTCGCGGGAGTTTGCGGCGATGCCTGCAATAGCATCCTCCTTTAGCCAGATCCGTGCGAAGGTAGCCAGATCCGTGCGAAGGTCGGGATCTGGTGCCGCTGCTGGTCAAAGTCTTCACTGGTCAGGTGCCCCTGTTCCAGGGCATGAGCAAAAACGTTGGCCACCACTACCACGTCGGCCAAATCGGTTTTATCCGTTGCGCGGTCCAGGGTTTCATGTTCATCGGCGGCTATGGGCCATGGCTTCATCAAAACCCCAATTTACCAGGATGGCTTGACCGACACCGGTATGCCATTCCTGTAGTACTTCGCCGAGGATTATCAGGTCATCGCAGAGCTCCGGGAAATTCTTTTCTGCCCTCGACATAATGTAGACTTTGCCGATATCGTGCATAAGCGCAGCAATCATGGCTTCGTCCGGGTTGATCTTGCTGTAATCTTTGGCGATAACATAAGAAAAAGCCGCGACGTTCAAGCTGTGACGCCATAGTTCGTTGAACCAGTTGTATAGCTTGCCTCCAGTGGCGCTTTTTAGACCTGATTCATCGCCACAGACATGGCGACGGTGTGGGCCATTTTAAAACCGATGCGAGTGACAGCGGTGGGAAGGTCCTGAACCGGCTTGCCGGCCCGGTTGCTCATAGCGGCGGAGTTTGCAACATTGATCGGGCGCTCAGTAAATACCGGATCGGCGCTAACGACCTTGGCGATACTCCTGGCCGTTACATTTATTACTGCTATCAAGGAATCTGATGATTGATCATCGCCGCTTGTGAAACTGCTAAGTGGCTGCTCTGACCGGAGCATAAGGGTGTCATGAAACGGCTGGTTTATCGAGCACCGAGAACCATAACAATCGACTCGATTTCTTCCCGGGAGTGCTCGATGACATTGATGATTGCTTCGTCGTTCAGACCAAGCCTTTGGAAGGCAGGGATTTTTATCCAGCGGCCTGTTTGGGTCGACACCTCGGTGCCATCGACGTCCATTGCCTGGGCGCAGAGGTTGCTGGCTAATACAACGTCGCATAGATCAGCAGCCTCTACAAGGCGATCAAGGGATTCGTGTTGGGACACTACCGCTGCCATATCGCCCGGGAAACCCCAGTTTTTCAATATTGCCTGACCCACACGCGTATGCCAGTCGTACATGACTTGTTCCAGGCTGGCAAAGTGGTCACATAAGTCCTCGGCATACTCCTCCGCTCTCACCATAATGTAGATTTTGCCAATATCATGCATCAGCCCTGCAATCATCGCTTCATCGGGATTTATTTTAGTGTAACTCCTGGCAATCAGATAAGAGATCGCCGCGACACTGATGCTGTGCCACCATAGTCGGTCGAATTGAGCGGCAAGTTTGGAGCCACTTCCTTGCTTCATTAGTTGTTGCAGGGCAATCGACATGGCAACAGTCAGCGTCATTTTGAAGCCCATGCGCGCAATCGCTGTTGGAATATCGCGAATTTGTACATCAGGTAGCGTACCCATAGCCGCTGAGTTGGCGACATTGAGCAGCCGAGCCGTGAATACCGGGTCTGTGCTTACGACGGTTGCGACTCGCTTGGCAGATGCGTTTGGCGCGTCAAGCGCACGTTTAATACGAAAGGCGAGGTCGGGAAACGATGGCAGGTCGATATTGCCCCTGGCAAGCTCCCGGCTCAACAGCTGCACAAACTCAAGCCCGCGTTCGCTAATATTGTTATTCATATTTAGTTACGCTAATTAATCTCTAATAGTAAGAGCTTCACGTCAAGGATAACCAGTCGTGTCCGCGGTACGGCAACCTGTTCACGCGCCTTTTCACGCGCCTGCCGAGCAGCCCTGCCCGTAGTATGGCGTATTGTAACTTGCGTGCAGATCCTTCATCTATGCTCACTTAACTCTGCTTGCTGGGGTGTTTAGAACCCAGCCATTCTCGCAGATGAGAACAGGCCTGATTGACCAGCCGCTGGCGGGACTGCTGCGTTCCCCAGGCACAGTGAGGTGTGAGGATCAAGTTGGGAATGTCTGGGCAGAGCAAAGGGTTAGTAGGCTGAGGTGGCTCTTCGCTCAGAACATCCAGTCCGGCGCCGGCAATGACATTATTTTTAAGGGCGGCCGCAAGCTCGCCTTCATCGACGATACCACCGCGGGCACAGTTGATAAGCAGTGCATCGGGTTTCATCAGGGCTAACTCCGCGGCGCCGATTAGCTTGCGGGTGGAGTCGGTCAGGGGACAGTGAATACTGACTACGTCTACCGTGGCGAGGAAGTTGTGCAGCGGTAAACGCCTGACATCGGCAGGCATGGATTGCCACCCGGGTACTTCTGCGGCAACGATTTCCATACCAAAGGCTTTGCCGAGGTCGGCGACAGCGCGACCCAGAATACCGTAACCGATGATGCCGAGGGTAAGGCCGTGCAATTCGCGAACTGGGAAATCCAGCAGACAAAATTGTGCGCTGGCCGACCAGCGTCCATCGCGCGCTGCGGCGCAATAGTTAGCCAATTGGCTAGTTAATGCCAGGATGAGGGCGAAGGTGTGCTGCACAACGGCGGGCGTACCGTAGTCGGTAATGTTGGTGACCGCTATGCTTCGGGTGCGTGCCGCATCGAGATCGACGACATTCATCCCAGTTGCCAGAACGCCGATGTATTTGAGTCGTTGCGCCCCCCTGATGATGTGTGCGCTGAGGGGTGCTTTATTGGTTAGCACAATGTCGGCACCGTCGATTCGACCCGCGATCTGCTCAGGTGTTGATGACGGATAGATGCGCCAGTTGACGCCGCTGATTTCGAGCAGAGCAGTCAGCTCAAGATCCTGTGGATACAATGAATCAACATCGAGCAGTACACCGTTCAGCGACATGGTTTCCGCTACCGTCATAGGTCTGGTTCCATCTGGTGGTTCCTGCACAAGCGTCAGCTAGGCATTCTTGTCGCCTGCGACTATATTATGCATCGCTGAAGTATTCATCATGGTAGTTGTACAGAGTCATTCACAATGTCAGAAATGTCAGATAAACCGCGTATCGAAATCTATTACTGCCCCGCCTGTCACTGGCTACCGCGTTCGGCCTGGATGGCGCAGGAGTTACTCTATACGTTTGGGGCTGAACTGGCTGAGGTGGCGCTCATCCCCGCTGCGGAGAATGGGCGGTTCGAAATTCGCCAGGGTCAGCACCTGCTGTGGGAGCGCAAGCGTGATGGCGGATTTCCAGATGCCAAAATCCTCAAGCAAAAAGTACGCGACGTCATTGCTCCTGGCCGCTCCCTCGGTCATATCGATAAGTAGTTTGGCTGCACATTTGGCATAATAGCGTCTGATTCCCATCTTCGTTTTAATAATCTGAAAATTAAGGGCTTGCTATGGCTGATCGTCTAATCAGAGCTTACGAACGCATTGTTTTGCAGCATCCTGCTCTGGTGATACTCGTTGTCCTCGCGCTGGCTATCGCCATGGCTTTGGGACTGCCCCATTTTAAACTCGACGCCTCCGCCGATTCGTTAACTCTTGAAAATGATGATGATCTCGATTATTTCCGAGTCATTAACCAGCGCTATGGCAGCGGCGACTTCCTTGTCATCACCTTTAGCCCGCTGGGTGATGACGATCTATTTTCCGATCCGGTTATCGCTACTATCAACGAGCTGAGCAATGATTTGAAACAGGTCGAGGATGTAGTCAGTGTCGTGTCCATGGTCAATGTTCCGCTACTCTACAGTCCACCCATCACCGTCAGTCAGCTGCAGGATGAGCCTCGCACGCTAATGACACCGGGTGTTGATCGGGCGATGGTCAAACAGGAGTTTTTGAATAGCCCGGTGTTCCGCAAGTTGATTCTCAGCGCAGATGGCCGAACCACGGCGTTGCTAGTGTCCTACAAGGTCGATCAGAAATATATTGATCTCGTACGCGCTCGGGATGCGCTGCGTTACCGGCGTAAAACCGCCGGACTCAGCGACGCTGAAAGCAGCGAGCTGGCTCGTGTTAGTGAGGAGTTTCTCGAGTACCGGACGGTGCGTTCGGAAGCGGAGAAGGAGCGCGTGGCCGCTGTCCGTGCGCTGATGGATCGTTATCGCGATCGAGCGGAAATCTTCCTTGGTGGTCCGAGTATGATAACTGCGGACATGATGGATTTTATCCGCAGCGACCTGAAAGTATTTGGTGCCGGCATCGCATTGTTTATTGTGATAACGATGGCGGTCATATTTAGGCAGTTACGCTGGGTGGTTTTACCGCTTGTTACCTGCGCCTTCACTGTCGTGGTGATGTTGGGTGGACTAAGCTGGATCGATTGGCGCCTGACTGTCATCTCATCAAATTTCGTTGCGTTGCTGTTGGTGTTGACCATGGCGCTGACCATTCACCTGATTGTGCGCTATCGCGAGCTGTATCACGAATGTCCCGACGCATCTCAATATGAGCTCGTCCGGGAGACCGTTAATCTTATGGCGCGACCGTGTATCTACACGGTGTTAACCACAGTAGTGGCATTCGCTTCTCTGGTGCTAAGTGGTATTCGACCGGTGATTGATTTTGGCTGGATGATGACCATTGGGTTGTTGGTTAGTTTGACCCTGAGTTTCCTGATTATTCCTGCCGGCATGCTGCTGGTAGGCAAAAGCAAAGGTGTCAGTAAGACGGATCATACTACCCAGTTGCCTGCGTACTTTTCCGATTTTACTGAACGGTATGGCAATGCAGTGCTCGCATTGTCCCTTGCCGTAGCGCTGACGTCGGCTTATGGCATCAGTAAGCTTGAGGTGGACAACCGTTTTATCGATTACTTTAAATCCTATACCGAGATTTACCAGGGTCTGTCAGTTATCGATCAGAAGCTCGGGGGGACGACACCGCTTGATATTGTGCTGCAGGCACCGCAAAGCGCCAAAGTACCATTAACCATCGGGATAGCGGACGGCGACTACGGGGCTGCTCCGACCGACGAAGAATCCTACGACGGTGACGCGTATGGCGACCTCGACGCCGCGGGAAACGATCCTGTGGAGGAAGACCCTTTTGCGGAAGATCCTTTTGCCGAGGACGACTCTTTTGGAGAGGAAGACCCTAACGACACCCCGAGCAGTTACTGGTTTACGCGGGCTGGACTGGAAGAGCTGGAAAAAATCCACGCTTACCTTACGACGTTGCCTGAAATTGGCCGCATTGATTCTCTGGTCACCGCCTATCACGTCGCCAATGACCTCACAGGCCATAGACTCAATGACTTTGAGCTGGCGTTGATGCGCAAGAATCTGTCGCCGGAAATGAATAAATTCCTGATGGCGCCTTATTTAAAGGATGAATTAAACGAGGCGCGGATAACCATGCGCAGCGTGGAAAGTACCGGGTCATTAAATCGTCAGGAGTTGCTTGATGATATCAGTGGATTCTTGACAGATGAGATGGGTATGCCGCCAGATCAGTTCCGACTATCGGGCTTACTGGTATTGTATAACAACATGTTGCAAAGCCTGTTTCATTCACAAATTGTCACACTGGGTGCGGTCTTTCTCGGCATTATGGCGATGTTTGTCGTGTTGTTTCGCTCAGTAATTCTGGCGTTCATTGCGGTGCTTCCCAATTTGCTGGCGGCATCTGTGGTGCTGGGTGTTATGGGTATTGCCGGTATCCCACTCGACATGATGACCATTACTATCGCTTCGATTACGGTAGGTATCGGCGTTGATGATACGCTGCATTATATTTACCGTTTTCGCCAGGAATTTTCGAAGGATCGAGACTATATCGCCACCATGCATCGCAGTCACACTTCCATCGGTGTGGCGATGTACTACACATCTATAGTGATTATCGTCGGGTTTTCTGTTCTCGCGCTGTCCAACTTTATGCCTTCTGTCTATTTTGGATTTCTCACCGGGCTTGCCATGTTTGTCGCGTTACTGGCATCGCAAACGTTGCTGCCGAAGCTCATTCTGTTGTTTAAACCACTGGGTAGCAGCGGTCTTTCAGCCAGCTAAGGGGCGTCGGTAGCTTGGGCGGTTGATGGAGCATCCTGTTGTATGTGGGCGCACTGGCTTGACAGTCTGGTTGTGGTCGACTAATTTTTGTAGTCTCTGGTACCCAGCTTCTGGGAGGTGTGGCCAGAAAGCTGCTTGCGCCTAACACTTGAAATGCTTACGCAAAATAACAACCAACAGGGAGTATAAAATGGCTACTGCCGATCTAGACGCCCGCTTACAAAAGTTAGCCGAGGGTGAGTCCTTAACCATCTCGCGTGATGAGTTTCGTAATGCCTGTGATGAGGATGACAAGGTCGTCTACCTGACTATCGCCAGAAGGATGGCGAAAAGTCACAAAAAGTGGGTGACTATTGAGGAAGACAATCTGGTATTTGAGCCGCCTCCGTCAAAGTGAGGCAACGTCCTTCCCTGGCGCTATCAGTAACGATAGCGCCGCTCTTCAGCGGTCGACGAACATTGACGAGCAAAGTCCGCAACGATGTAGTGCATAACGATGTAGTGCATCAACTGGTAACTGCCTAAGCCGTGATGTATCGATTGTTGGCCGACCTGGTTGTCGTTATACACCTGGCGCTGATCGTCTATGGCTTGCTGGGTGGCCTGTTGTTCTTTTGGCGACGCTGGCTAATCATTTTCCACCTCCCCCTTGCCGTATGGATTTCGCTGATTGAATTTTTTGGCTGGATCTGTCCATTAACCCCCCTGGAAAATAGTTTGCGTCTGGCTGGTGATGAGGCAGGTTACGACGGGGGGTTTATCGAACATTATCTGTTGCCCATTATTTATCCGCCCGGCCTGACACGTCATGTCGCGTTGCTGTTGGGGCTTGTGGCCCTGGGATTGAATTTACTGATCTACACAACGGTGTGGCACCACTGGCGCCGATTGAAAGTGAAGTAAGCGAGGGGCGCGATGTGCCTGGCGGGCTGTTGCAACGTTAGCGGGGCGGTCGCTACTCCGCGCGCAGGGCGTCTACCGGGTCAAGTCGAGCGGCAGTGCGAGCGGGCACAACCCCCGCAAGCAGACCAATCACACCGGAGACCACGACGGCCGCTGCCAGATAAGCCGGATTAATAATGAAGGGCAGTGCCGGGACCGCCACCTTGAATGTCATCAGGATGGCACCCAGTATTAACAGGCCCAGTAAACCACCCAGTATTGAGATGACGACAGCCTCACCGAGGAAGAGAGTCAAAATTTGCTTCTGACTGGCGCCAATAGCGCGTAGCAGGCCGATTTCGCCTGTGCGCTCGCGTACTGTTGTGGTCATGATGGTGGTAATACCTATCGCGCCTACCAGCAGAGAAATTGAGCCGAGTGCAGCGATACCCATAGTGAGTATTTGCAGTACCTTGCTCATGGTAGCGAGCATTTCATCCTGAGTAGTTATTGTGAAGTCCTCCTCGCCGTGGCGTTCGATTAAATGTCGACTAATGCGCTCCGAAATCTGCCGAGAGGTGTGGGAGGGGCCGTATGTCACGTCAATTTCCATCAGGCCTTCACGGTTGAACATTTGCAGAGCTCTATCAGTCGGGATGTAGACAATGTCGTCCATGTCGAAACCAAGCATCTGACCTTTTTTTTCAATCACACCAATGACGCGAAAACGTAGGCCGCCAATACGAATAGTTTGACCGAGCGGGTTGCTATTGCCGAATAGCTCGGCCTTCATTTTATGGCCGAGCACCGCATAGGCGCGGCTGCGCCGACTGTCATCTGCTGGCAAAAAGCGGCCAAGGGCTACTTTAAAGCGCCAGGCTACCGGCATATCAGGGCCAACGCCCATAACGTCACTTTTCCGCTCGCGATTGCCGTACTCCACTGCACCGGCGCCCTGCACCACCGGCACGACATGCTTGATGCCTGGCAGGGTGGCGAGCGAGTCGGCGTCATCCAGACTCAGCGGCCGCACCGAAGACAGCAAACCACCGATACCCTGTGTGATGTCCTTGCCGGGATTGATGGCAACAATCCGGGTGCCAAACTGCGAAAACTGGTTAAGCATATAGTGTTGCAAGCCTTCGCCAATAGAGGTGAGCAGCGTGACAGCGGCGATACCGATGCCGATCCCCAGCGCAGTGAGAAGGCTTTTGCCAGCACTGCCAGATACGGCAGCGATGATCATTCGCAGGGCATCAGGGAGCCTCATCCCTGTCCGGCCTTTTTATCGAGTAAGGCGTCTACGGGTGCCATGTTGGCGGCTTTTTGCGCGGGAATAGCGGCAAATAGCAGAGCGGTGATGATGGCGATGAGTACTGAGCCGATTTGCGCCCAGTCAGGTGTGGCAAAAGGCACAGCCGGGTAGGCCCGGTGGGCCAGGGCCAGGGCTGCTGTGCTGAGCAGCAGCCCGATGCAGGCGCCTGCCATTGCCATCATCGCTGCTTCACAAAGAAAGATTAACCGCACCGTTCGCGCGGGCGCCCCCAGCGCTTTCAATAAGCCGATTTCACGGGTGCGCTGACTGACCGAGATCAGCGACACGTTCATGATCAGAATGCCGGCCACCAGCATACTAATGGCGGCTATACCCGCAACGGCCAGTGTCATCGTGTTGAGAATATCTTCGAAGGCGGTCAACAGTGAATCCTGGCTGATCAGCGTGACGTCTTCCTCACCGTCGTGTCTTACCTGGAGCAGGCCGGTGATGCGCTTGCGGCTCTTGTCGAGGCTGTGGAGCGTGCGTAGTTCAATAAAGACCCGGAATAGACCTTCGGTATTAAACAGTGATTGGGCGCTGGCCACCGGGATAATGATGGCGTCGTTCATGTCCAGGCCCATACTCTGGCCTCGGTCCTGGAGAATTCCGATGACTCGGAAGCGACTGTCACCGGCGCGCACCCACTGGCCGAGAGCCGGACGTTTGCCGAATAGTTCATCGCGTAATTTACTGCCGATGACACAGACAGCTTCGGCCTGATCCAGAGGTAATTCAGGAAGTATAGTCCCCTGGGCCACCTGCAGTTGTCTGATTCTGAAAAACGCCCGGTTGGTGCCAATGGTAAATGCCTCCCGGCTAAGTCGGCCGTGGGAGATCGCCAATTTTCCGGGGATTAGCGGCGCTACCGCAGAGACATCAGGCAGACGCAGTATTGCTTCGGCATCGCGTAACGTTAGATCCCGCGTGGTTTCGCCGGTCAAGGGAGGTATGCCACCAGTGGTTTCCTTTTTGCCCGGTACCATAATTAGCACGTTTTTGCCCAGCAAATTGAACTCGCCAAGGACAAATTGCTTGCCGCCTTCGCCGATCCCGGTCAGTAAGTTAATGGCCAGTACGCCGATGGCGACGGCGATTAACAACATGACAGAGCGGATCCGTTGGCGGCTGACTACTTTGAAATTAAATTTCAGCAGGTCGTAAAAAAGCATTATTGATTACCGGAATCGGTGGGACGCCAGTCTTGTGCGACACGACCGTCGATCATGTGCAGTCGCCGCCGGGCTCTTGAGCCAATCGCCTCATCGTGTGTTACCACCAGCAAGGTTATGCCGCTCGTGTTGAGCTCTTCCAGGACGGACATTACTTCCAGACCGGATTTGGAATCCAGGTTGCCGGTTGGTTCGTCGGCGAGCAGTAATTTGGGCTTCATAACAATCGCCCGGCCGATGGCCACACGCTGGCGTTGCCCGCCGGAAAGCTGACTGGGGTTGTGTTCGGCGCGGTCGGTCAAATCGAGGCGGTGCAGTAACTCGGCCACCGTCGAGTGGCGGATTTTTGGGGCAACGCCTGCCAGCATCAGTGGCAGCTCAATGTTTTCCCGAGCGGTGAGTCTTGGGATGAGGTGATAGCTTTGAAAAACAAAACCGATGTATTGACTCCGCAACACCGCCCGACGTTCTTCCTTGAGGCGGCTGGTCGCTTGCGCGTCGAGCAGGTATTCGCCGGCACTGGGCTTGTCGAGCAGGCCGAGCATGTTGAGCAGGGTTGATTTGCCCGACCCGGAGGGCCCCATCACCGACAGATACTCGCCGCCATTGATGCTGAGATCGACATGATCAAGGGCATGAACTGTCTGGTCGCCGATCTGGAAATCTCGGCTTAGCTGCTTTAGTTCGATCATGGGTTTCCGTCGCCTAACCCGGCCCCGCCGTTAAACCAGGTTCCGTAGTTTCATCAGCTCCCCGAAGCGAATCATTGGTATTGCAAGCCATTACGGCGGCGCGGTGTCGGCATCGCTACGGAGAGGCTTCACTACAGCGCCCTCGACAGCGCCTTCGGTATCCAGTGACAGCAGCACCGAGTCGCCTTCATCCAGACCACTTGTTATCTCGGTATACGTCCAGTTACTGATGCCGGGGGTCATGCTGACGCTTTCAAGTTGAGCGCTGTGCGCGTTATAACGCAGGACGTGATTGCCGCCTATGACTGCCTCTGTCGCCACCCGCAGGACGTCGTGGCGTTGCTCAAGGATAATTTCGATATCGGCGCTGTAGCCGATCAGCAGGGTAATATCTCCCGGGATTGCGGTAAACGTGACATCTATGTCGACGGTACGAGCCTGCTTTTCAAACTCCTTGACGTAAGGTGCGATGCGCGTGACGGACCCCTCAAAAATACGTCCCCGAAACGCATCAAGGGATATTTTTGCGGGCATGCCGAGGCGAATGTCGGCCGCATCTACTTCATCGATGGGTGCCGACGCGTAGAGACAATCGTTACCTATCAGGTCAACAGCCGGTGGGGTGGCCACCCCCGGTGGGGACGGCGTGATGTACTCACCGATCTCGCCGTTGATTTCGGCGACGACACCGGCAAAAGGCGCTCTCAGTAAGGTTTTCTCGTACAGTGCTTTCTGCAGCTGCAAAGCCGCTTCGGCGGAAGTTATCCCGGCCTGGGCCCTTGCGCAAGCAAAGGCAGAGACGCGAGCGTGGGTCTGTGCAGCGTCGAGTCGGTCTTCGGAGATCAGCTTTTTTGTCGCCAGACTTTGCTGGCGACGCCATTCCCTTGCGTCGAGCGCCGCCGTATCGCAGCTTTCTTTGCGGGCTTCGCGGCTAACCGCCAGGCGGCCCTTGTGCTCCGCAACGCGTGCGGCCTGGTCGTCATTCCACAAGCGAATCAGCACCTGACCGGCCTTGACATAATCACCCTCGTCGACCAGCAATTCGGCCACCTGGCCGCCGATGGGCATGGACAGTCGTGATCGCTGGCAGGCTTTGATGGTGCCAGCTCGGGTGTTGGCAACGGTTGCTTCAACCAGGCCTTTTTCTATCGCGGTCAAATAAACTGATACCGGTTCGCTACGCGTGAAATACCAGTAGGCGACAGAAACAAAGGCAGCTAGCATAACGATGGAAATAAATTTGCGCATCGGCGGTCATCGCCCCTGAGGCAAAGGCACAAGGTAGCATCAAACCCCGAACCGTCAACACAGCTAAATTGCCGTTTATCGAAAGAACTTAATCTGTATCAAGGTCTATGCTGTCATTACGGTATCTTTACCGGCGTATTGGGACGATTATTGGCAAAGAGATCGATGCCTGAATATTTTAGCGGGTTGGCACTTCCGCCCGCCTTCTGGCACTGGCACTTGCTCATAGCGAGTGCCAGTGCCCTGGCCAGCGCGAAAAAGTCTGCTTTAAAAGAGTAACTGGGTGGCGTAGTACGCCATCAGCAGGATTTGCACAAAAAAGAACGTGGCTCGTATCCACACCACCAGCGACGCTGTGGAAATCATATGGGCAACCGACTGACCGATGCGAGCATAGAGCACATACATGACGGTACCTTCCATGATACTGAACTGACCGGATAATCCGGCGGCCGCAACAAGTGCCGCAAAAATTGGCAGGTTTTCTACACAATTGAGATGCGCGCGCGTAACACGGTGACCAAACCCCGGTAAATCTTCGCCGCTCGGTGAGAATTTGTTGATCGGTATTTTAGCGCCGCCGATAAAGTTGGCCACCCGGGTGTTGGCGACGATGAGCGCTAACAGGAGTGTCCAGCCGGCAAAACCGGCGAGTGCAGTAAGCGGCGCATTCATCATCAAAGTTTCGGTAATCATCACAGGCTCGTTCATTTTTATTGTCCTCAAATTTTGGGTAAGCGTAGTTTTCTATGGTGCAGCTGTGCTGGCCAGCAGAGGCGAGGGTAATTAATCCACGTACACTTGTACAGCGCACAATGATGGTGCGAGACTGTTCAACTAAGGGCTGGGGTGGGATTGCGAACTGCCGTGGGCATGCCGATTTACGGCCAGTTGTTGCCGACACTTTGTCGGTTGGAGACACGCACAAACTACGATGCCGGATTTTTGATAATCTACCCGTTGTTAAATGGATATCTAAATGTAGCTGATATGACGACCAGAACCGAAATCCCCATCTTTCCCTTGCAGCTAGTGCTGTACCCGACAATGGCGACCCGGATGCAGATTTTTGAGCAACGCTACCTGCGACTTGTGCGCGAATGCCTGGCGACGCAAAAGCCTTTTGGCGTCGTACCCATTACCAGTGGTAAGGAGGTTGGTAAAACTCCCGAAATTTACCCCTGGGGCACGCTGGTCGCAATTCATGATTGGGATCAACTGGATAACGGTCTGTTCGGGATCGTTATCAGGGGGGAGCAGCGGCTTCATGTGCTTGACACCCGTGTTGAGGAGGACGGTTTGCTGCTAGCCAATGCAGAAATTTATGATGCCGATGCGGAAGAACCGGTTACTTTCGACGAAGACGATCTCATCGATATGCTGGAAAGTCTCGCCAAACACATGGGTGTAGATACCACGACCTTCATGGAAGGTCTGAACAAGGCGACGCTGGCGTGGCGGCTTGCCAGCGTTCTGCCAGTCCAGACAGGGTTAAAAATGTCGCTACTGGCGATTGACGACGTGGACGCGCGACTTTTCGAAATTAAAAAATGGGTGATCGAACTGCGCATGCGCCAGCGTTAGCAGGCATCTGCTGGACTGTGGATGGCGCGGTAGAGCCTCAGTCCGCCTCTGGTCGACCCTTTAACATGCGCAGTGGGTTATAGGTGAGTACCTCCTCTCCGTGCTGGTTGAGTACCCTGTTGAAAGTTCTTACCAGACCACGATTCCCTTTGCTGGTCTTGCGGACCTCGGTGATCTCAAATTCGACATGAATCGTATCGCCCGCCAGGCATGGCCGCTTCATATCGAGCTCCATATTTAGAAAGGCCATGCCGGTACCCTGCATGGTAGGCAGCAGCAGGCCTTCGGCGAAGCTGTAGACCAACGCGCCGGGCGCGAATGGCTCTTTGATCACAGATTTCTCGCGTAGAAATTCGCGGTCTGAAAACACAACTTCGTGTAAACCCACCAGATTAATGAAGTTACAGATATCGGCTTCCATGACTGTTCTTCCCCAGGTTTCGTATTGTTCGCCGACCTGGAGGTCCTGCCAGTAAAAGCCGCAACCGATTTTTTTCATGTGTGGTTTCCCCAATTAAAGTGTCGCTGTCGATATGCTGTGGTGTACCCGATGCACCGCGAGCGATAGTGAACGAAAAGCAAAAACGGCGCAAACAGGGTCGGGGGCGGGGTTGTTAGTGAGGGTTTACTGCCCAATCCCGGTTTTGCCAGCGGATGGCACGAGTACCATTATGTGGTACCCGCGTATAGGCGGTCATTGATGCAATCTGACGCGCTCGTAGTGGGGTTGTATAATGGGCCCGTGCCCTGGCTCAGGTAACGTCAGTCCTGTGGTTAAGTGAGAGAAATCATTCAGAGAAAAGCAATGGATATCGAGGCCTATATGCAGCGGGTGGGTAGCAATGCCCGAACCGCTTCGCGAACAATGGCGAGCGCTAGTACCGATAGCAAAAATCAGGCGTTACTGGCTATCGCACAGGTGCTGGATAGCGAGCGTACGGCGCTGGCCAGCGCTAATGCAAAAGATATGGAAGCCGGTCGCAACAACGGCCTGGAGCCGGCGCTGCTTGATCGGCTGGAACTGACTCCGGGTCGCATCGATGGCATGATCGAGGGGCTGCATCAGGTCGCTGCGCTGCCGGATCCGGTTGGTGAAATAAGCGGTATGAACTATCGCCCAAGCGGCATTCAGGTGGGGAAAATGCGTGTGCCCCTTGGCGTGGTCGGGATTATTTACGAGTCGAGGCCCAACGTCACGGCGGAGGCAGCCAGTTTGTGTCTGAAGTCGGGTAATGCAACCATTTTGCGCGGTGGCAGCGAGGCGATTCACTCCAACCAGGCCATTGCCGGCTGTATTCGCAACGGCTTGCGGGCCGCGGGGCTGCCTGACGACGCGGTGCAGGTGATCGAAACAACCGACCGGGCTGCCGTTGGGTGTCTGGTAACCATGTCCGGCTTTGTCGACGTTATCGTGCCACGCGGTGGTAAAGGTTTGATTGAGCGCATTAGCCGAGAAGCGCGCGTGCCGGTGATAAAGCATCTGGACGGTGTCTGTCATGTTTATATCGATGATCAGGCCGACCCCGACAAAGCCTACCGGATTGCGCTGAATGCGAAAACGCACCGCTATGGCGTGTGCAATGCCATGGAGACGTTGCTGGTCTCTGAGGTCCTTGCCGAGAGTATATTGCCGCTGCTCGCCGCTGCCTACGTTAAGGCAGGCGTGGAGATACGAGGCTGTGAACGGGCTCGAAGCATCATCGGTGGGGCCGGCCTGGCGTGCACTGTTGCCACTGAGGCGGACTGGTACGAAGAGTATCTTGCCCCGGTGCTGGCAGTTCGTGTTGTTTCAGGTGTCGATGCTGCTATTGAGCATATATCCACCTATGGATCCCATCACACCGACACCATTGTTACCGAGAACTACACCACTGGGCGGCGTTTTATCAGAGAGGTTGATTCCAGTTCAGTGATGATTAACGCCTCGACGAGATTCGCCGACGGTTTTGAGTATGGTCTGGGTGCGGAAATTGGCATATCGACAGACAAAATTCACGCTCGAGGTCCGGTCGGACTGGAGGGTTTGACCAGCCAGAAGTATATTGTGCTGGGCGACGGACACGTTCGCCAGTAAATGTCGCGTTCATGACAAACCATCGGGTTGACGCTCACAAACTGGCTGCAGGCAGGTTTTGAAAGCGACCGGAATGTTTGGCGGCACCTTTAACCCAGTGCATATTGGGCACTTAAGGATCTGCGTTGAATTGCGCGAATACCTGAAGGTGCAGCAAATGCACATTGTGCCCTGCGCACGGCCGCCGCATCGCGAGCAACCAATAGTTTCTGCTGAGCACCGGCTGGCCATGCTGCGTCTGGCCATTGACGCTGAACCAGGCCTGTTTGCTGATGATCGCGAACTGCGACGACCGGGACCGTCGTACACCGTTGAAACCCTGGAGGGTCTGCGTCGTGAAATAGGTCAAGATGCGCCGCTTTATCTTTGTGTAGGCATGGATTCCCTGGTTAATCTCGATAGCTGGCACCGGTGGCGTGATATCGTCGAGCTTGCCCATCTGGTTGTGGTGGCGCGGCCGGGGTGGCATTTGCCAACCAGCGGATCGGTGGCGGACTGGGTGCAGGATAAGCTGGTAAGCGACGCCACCTGCCTTGGGGCGGCGCCATGCGGCCGGATACTGATTCGGGCGATGACCCTGCTGCCGGTTTCGTCGTCAATGTTACGAGTAAGTCTGAGCCAGAGACGATCGGTGCGCTACCTTGTGCCGGATAACGTACTGAATTATATCCATCAACACCAACTGTATCGGCAGGGTAGTCCATGAAGCGGGAACTCGATGAAATCATAATCAATGCACTGGAATCCGTAAAAGGCATCGACATTGTCAGCCTTGATGTCACGGACCTCACCGACGTCATGGATACCATGGTGGTGGTGAGCGGCAATACCAGCAGGCAGGTGAAAGCATTGGCCAACGCGGTTGTAGAAGATTGTAAGAAAGCCGGTTTCCGACCGCTTGGGGTAGAGGGTATGGAGTCAGGCGAATGGGTGTTAGTGGATTGTGGTGATACGGTTGTGCACGTCATGCTGCCAGAGACTAGGCTGTTTTACGATCTTGAAAAACTCTGGTCGATGCGCCCCGGCGATTTTACTCAGAGGGAGCGCGAGTAAGTTTCGATGCGGCTGCGTATTCTGGCTGTGGGCGGCAAAATGCCAGGCTGGGTAGCAAGCGGTTATCAGGAGTACGCCAGGCGGTTGCCGCCGGAATTCAACACCGAGCTGATCGAATTACCGTTGGGGCAGCGTCGTAAAGGTGAGCCGCCTGGGCGCGCCATTAAGCAGGAGGGGCAGGCGATGCTGACTGCTCTGGCGCGCGACGATCATGTGGTTGCGCTGGCCGTCGACGGTAAAGCGTGGAGTACACCGCGACTGGCGCGTAATTTACGCGACTGGCAGAGCAGTGGCGACAATTTCAGTTTTCTGATTGGTGGCCCGGACGGTCTTGATAAAGACTGTCTGGAGCGAGCCGACCAACGGTGGTCGCTCTCAGCCCTGACTTTGCCCCATCCGCTGGTGCGCATTATGCTCGTTGAGCAGCTCTACCGGGCCTGGACAATCAATGTTGGCCATCCCTATCATCGCTGATGACTGCCGACTGAAAACAAATTACTAATGACGGAAGCATGGTCGCAGGCCGCGCGTCTACGGCGGGAATGTTAAAAATGGGATCAATGTTAGCGTGATGGGCCAATAACGAAATATGCGCGACGACCGAACCCTGAGCAATCCGCACCGGGAGCAGCGCCTCTACGCGGCGCGGATCGGCTTTGCGACGTTGATTGTGTTGACCATGATGGGAGTGCTGGTCTGGCGTTACTACGACCTGCAGATTACCCGCCACCAGGATTTCGCTACGCTGGCGGATAATAACCGTATCCATGTCCGCGCCATAGCCCCCGCGCGAGGCCTTATTTTCGACCGCAATGGCGTGTTACTCGCCGATAACCGCCCAGGTTTTACACTGTCTATTATCAGCGAGCGCAGTGCTGGCGTTGATCAGCTTATCGACGAGATTAAGCCGCTTATTGGCCTCAGTGTGGAGGAAATCGAGCGGTTTAAAAAATTGCTGAAGCAGCGTCTTCCCTACGAAGCGGTGCCGCTTCGCTATAACCTGAGTGATATCGAACAAAGTGTTCTGGCCGTCAATGAATATCGCCTCAGCGGCGTGGATGTTTCGGCTCGACTGGTTCGGTACTATCCCCTCGCCGACCAATTAGCTCACGTTGTTGGTTATACGGGGCGTATCAATGAAACAGAGCTGGCAACACTCGATAGTAAGCGCTATCGGGGTGTTCACACGATTGGTAAGACGGGTCTCGAAAAGTTCTACGAAGATACCCTGCTCGGTAACCTGGGTTACGAATATGTAGAGACCAATGCCAGAGGCCGTGTCATGAGAGTCCTGGAACGGATTGATCCGGTGCCTGGCGAGGATTTGCATCTCTATCTCGACAGCCGCCTACAGGCAATTGCGATGGCGGCGCTGGGCGATGAAAAAGGCGCTGTGGTCGCTATTGAGACAGACACCGGCGGTGTCCTCGCGCTGGCGAGCATGCCATCATTTGACGCTAATTTGTTTGTCGGCGGCATTTCACATAAGGACTATGCCGCTCTGGTTAATTCGCCTGACCGGCCGCTGTTCGATCGCGCCTTACGCGGGCAGTATCCGCCAGGCTCAACGATAAAGCCGATTTTTGGTCTCGCGGCCCTGGACAGTGGCGTTATCCCTCTTAACTATAAAGTGTATGATCCCGGTTTTTTTCAGCTCGAAAATCGCAAACACAAGTACCGTGACTGGAAGCGTGGCGGCCATGGCGGTCGTGTCGATATCTATCAGGCCATCGTGCAGTCCTGCGACACTTTTTTTTACAATGTCGGTTACAAAATGGGGATTGATCGCCTGCATCGCTACGGCACCATATTCGGTCTTGGCAAACCCACGGGGATTGATCTGCCGGGAGAGGCGTCGGGTATCATGCCTTCGCAGGCATGGAAGCGTGGCGCAAAGGGTGTGGCCTGGTATCCAGGCGACACCGTGAACACCAGTATTGGCCAGGGATTTATGTTGGCGACACCCTTGCAGCTGGCGGTGGCGGCGAGTCGACTGGCCACCAGAGGAGTTGTAGGCGAACCGCGGATGGTCATGATGACGGAAGCCGAAGAGCTTGCGGCTGAAAATGTGCAGATCTCTCAGGTCAACTGGGATGCGGTTATCGCTGCTATGGTTGGTGTGGTCCACGACATTAGGGGCACCGCGAGCCGGGCGGTGAGCGGGCTCGATTACAAAATGGCGGGCAAAACAGGCACTGCTCAGGTCGTCGGTATCAAGCAGGACGAAAAATATGATGCGAGCAAACTGGCTAAGCTGCATCTGGATCACGCTTTATTTATCGCCTTTGCGCCAGCTGAAAACCCGCGGATTGCGGTAGCGGTGCTTGTTGAAAATGGTGAGCATGGCAGTTCGACTGCGGCACCAGTGGCACGGGAAGTCATTGATGCTTACTTAAAACTGTATCCTGCTCCTGACGCAGGGGGCGAAAGTGGCTGAGTTTGATCGCCAGCTAAAAGAGCATGGCTCCGCCGTGTATGGAAGGCGGAGAAGCCTGTTCCGCCTTCGTATCGACTACGTGTTGTTATTTCTGTTGCTAATCCTGATGGCGGTCGGCGTGGTGATTTTATACAGCGCTAGCGGACAGCAGTTTGCCTACGTCTCACGGCAACTGGTGTTTATGGGGGTAGGTTTGTGTGCGATGCTCGTCGTGGCGCAGATCCCACCCCGGTTTCTGGCTCGCTGGGCTTTCGTGCTCTACGGTATCGGTCTTGGATTATTGGTGGGTGTGATTTTTTTTGGCATTGATGCCAAGGGCGCACAACGTTGGCTAAGCCTCGGCGGTTTGCGTTTCCAGCCTTCCGAAGTACTAAAGATAGCTGTGCCATTGATGTTGTCGAGTTACCTGGGCAAGCGGTTATTGCCGCCCCGCTTCAAGCATGTCCTGGCCGCACTGGCATTCATTATGCTGCCAGCCATATTGGTCGGGCTACAGCCAGACCTTGGCACTGCCCTGCTCATCTTTGCTGCGGGGGGCTTTGTATTATTTCTGGCCGGTTTGCCAAAGCGTTATTTGTTTGGCGTGGTGGTGGCGAGCATCGTTGCCATTCCCCTGTTCTGGTTTTATTTGCTACGCGACTATCAAAAACTGCGTATTATCACCCTGCTTGATCCGCAGTCGGATAAACTGGGCGCTGGCTGGAATATCATACAATCGACGACGGCCATTGGTGCGGGTGGTTTGACCGGTAAGGGCTGGACTTTGGGTACGCAATCACAGCTTGATTTTCTCCCTGAGAGCCACACGGATTTTATTATTGCAGTATTCTCGGAAGAGTTTGGTTTTCTCGGTGTGCTGTTTCTGTTATCGATATATTTGCTAATCGTTTGTCGTGGCATCGTAATCAGCTTGCGTGCGCAAAGCATGTTTGGCCGGCTTCTCGCGGGCAGTATCACGTTGACATTTTTTGTCTATATTTTCGTTAATTTGGGTATGGTGTCGGGTTTTTTACCTATTGTGGGCGTCCCCTTACCGATGGTGAGTTACGGCGGCACCGCCGTTGTGACCCTCTTGCTCGGGTTTGGTATGCTGATGGCTGTTAGCACTGAAGAAAGAAGGATGGGTCAGTAAAAGTGAATATCAAGTGGTGGTTAGTTTTGTTCTGTATGGTTGCTCAGGTGAGCTACGCGAGTGCATCGGGGAGTTACGCTGGCCATGCAAAAGCGCGGGAATTTATTGAATATATGGTGCGCGAGCATGGCTCTGATCGTGCCGACCTACAATTGTTGTTTGCCGAGGCGAGTTATAAGCAGTCCATCGTCGATGCCATGACCCGGCCTGCGGAAAAAGTTAAGGAATGGAAGGACTACCGCGAAATTTTTATCACGGAGCGACGTATCCGCCAGGGTGTTGAATTCTGGCAAGAGCACCGGGCGGTGCTGGAAAAGGCGCAGGCGGAATACGGTGTGCCGATAGAAATCATCGTCGCCATTATCGGTGTTGAAACATCTTATGGTCGCATCACCGGCAATTATCGGGTCATCGACGCGCTCAGCACGCTGGCATTTGACTATCCGGCGCGCAGTGAGTTTTTTACCCGTGAGCTGGAAAATTTTCTATTGCTCAGTCGCGAGCAGCGTCTCAATCCGCTGGATTTGACCGGGTCTTACGCCGGGGCCATGGGCTACGGCCAGTTTATGCCGAGCAGCTACCGCAATTATGCAGTGGATTACAATGGCGACGGGGTCGCTGACGTGTGGCATGTGCCAGCCGACGCCATAGGCAGCGTGGCCAACTATTTCGTCCGCCACGGCTGGCAGACTGGCGGCGTGATTGTGGCTCGTGCGCGAATAAAGAAGGGATACAATCAGGAACTGGTCAATAAGATGATTAAGCCCGAGTTAACCCTGAAGGAGCTTAAACGGCAGGGGTTTTCCCCTGTTAATGTCGGCCTTGCCGCTGACACCAAGGCAGCGCCTGTAAAACTGCTGGGGGATGATGGCGTTGAATTCTGGTTGGGCTTTCAGAACTTTTATACCATTACCCGGTATAACCATAGTTATCGGTATGCTATGGCAGTCACTCAGTTAAGCGAGTTGCTGGCTCGGCAGGCAAAAGGCGCCAGACTGGTGACCGGTGCCGAGTAGGCGAACAGGAAACTGTTACTCAACAGTGTACGGAAGACAATTGTGCTGAAAAACAAATCGACGTATTGGCTGTTAAGTGTATTGCTGGTGGCCGGTTGCATGACTTCGCGCCAGCCGGTTGTTGATCCGCCCGCCGCGAAGATTCTCCGTGATGGACCGCCCGCAGAGGATGTTGATGTTTCGACCATCCCCGACGCGGTGCCCCGTGTTGACCCCATCACTATTGCGGGCAATAAAAACCCATACACCGTGCTTGGTAAAACATACCACCTGTTACCGACGTCGAAAGGTCACCGGGAGGTGGGGCTGGCGTCCTGGTACGGTAATAAATTTCATGGTCAGAAAACCTCGAACGGTGAAACCTACAGCATGTATGGCATGACTGCCGCTCACAAAACCTTACCGATACCGTGCTATGCGCGGGTAACAAATCTGGCTACGAATCGCAGTGTCATTGTGCGTATCAATGATCGGGGGCCTTTTTATGATAATCGTGTTATTGACCTGTCCTACGTAGCAGCAAAAAAGCTGGGTTATTCGGAACACGGCACAACGACGGTGGAAGTGACGGTTATTGATCCGGTGGCTTTCCAGAAAAATTCAGTGCAGTCGCCGAGCGTTCCTGGCGTAGCCGAGCCTTCTCTCGCGCCATTTCCTCGGGTCACTCAGGGTGCCACAGTCTCAAAAAGCGTTTTTTTGCAGGTGGGCGCTTACAGCTCACAGGCCGCCGCGAGCCAGTTTAGTGAGCAGCTTTCGGGACTAACCATTCACCCGGTCGCGGTTCGGGAATCAGTCAACCACAAAGAACGGCGGTCTGTGTTCAGGGTGCTGGTTGGCCCTATTAGCGATCACCTGCAACTGGAGCAGGCGCGCGAACAGCTTCAGCAGCAGGGGAGTGTTGATGCCTTTGTGGTCCATCTATGATGTTCCCTCTGCCGACGCCTGACGCTGCCGACTTTAATGGTAATCAGGCGTGGTAAAATAGTTCGTCACAAGCAACACTGTCTAAAATTATGAAAGGCCTGATGTATATGCACAAATTCCCGGCTATGACGTTGCTGGTAGCGCAAGTTATTTTTGCCACCGTCCTGATGACGCTTACTCCTGCAGGCACTGCGCAGGCCGAGGTGCTGATCCCGGCGCCACCGCAAATTGGCGCAAAGTCATGGGTTTTGATCGACGCCAATACCGGTAAGGTTCTCGTCGCGGAGAATGCTGATCAGCAGTTACCGCCCGCCAGTCTCACCAAAATGATGACCAGCTACGTGATTGCTGGAGAAATGCAACGGGGTAAGATTACCGCCACGGACAAGGTGCTTATTAGTGTTAATGCCTGGCAAACGGGTGGTTCGAAAATGTTTGTTCGGGAGGGCACCGAAGTTCCGGTGGAAGATCTGTTGCGGGGGGTTATCATCCAGTCCGGCAACGATGCCACCATTGCTCTGGCTGAACATGTGGCCGGTAGTGAGTCCGCATTTGCGGATGTGATGAACCAGCAGGCCAAGTTGCTGGGTATGACGAACAGTCACTTCCTGAACGCCACCGGTTGGCCCGCCGAGGGGCATTTAACCACCGCTCATGATTTGGCGCTGCTGGCACGTGCACTGATTACCGATTACCCCGAACACTACGCGATATATGCCGAAAAGTATTTTGAATACAACGGCATCAAACAGCCTAACCGAAATCGGCTGCTGTGGCGCGACAGCTCGGTTGATGGCATCAAGACCGGGCACACGGAGGAAGCCGGTTATTGTCTGGTCGCCTCGGCCCAGCGTGATGGCATGCGGCTCATTGCCGTGGTGATGGGTACCAGCGGTGAGGAGGCACGCGCCCAGGAATCACAAAAGCTGCTCGCCTATGGGTTTCGTTATTTTGAAACAACGAAGCTCTACCAGGCGGGTGACGTCCTTAAGGCTGACAATCGGGTCTGGTTTGGTAAGGAAAACGTGGTCGATCTGGTGGTCGATCACGACATTTTCCTCACTTATCCGCGGGGTAGTAAAGGCGAGCTGGACGCTACAGTGCAGATTGACGGGGTGATAAAAGCGCCGCTGGCGGTTACTGATGAGGTCGGTAAACTGGTCATTGCATATGAGAGTGAGGAGTTACTGAATGTGCCGTTGCGGGTCGACCACCCGATTGATAAAGCGGGGTTTTTTGCACGATTGTGGGATCACATTGCGCTGTTTTTGAGAGGTATATTCGGTCGGTGACTGATGTCGAAGCGCCAAAAATTACGTTTCCCTGCGCGTATCCTATTAAGGTGATGGGGGATACCTCGGAGGCATTTCGCGATCACGTGATGACGGTGATGGAGCGACACGCGCCCGGTATTGATCAGCAAGCTGTCGTTATCCGCAACAGCGCCAAGGGTCGCTATCAGTCGCTGACCGTGACGATTACCGCCACCGGTGAACAGCAGCTTAAGGCGATATTTGTTGACCTCAAGACCAGCTCGCTGGTGCGCATGGTGTTGTGAGGCCGATGAGATGGCGTCCCTTGCCGTGTGTCAGCTTGGTGTGCAGCGCTACGCGCCGGTGTTCCAGGCCATGAAAAGCTATACTGAAGCACGGCACAAAGATAGTCCGGATCAATTGTGGCTGGTGCAACACGAACCGGTATTCACCCAGGGCCAGGCCGGCAAGCCCGAACATTTGCTGACGCCAGGAAACATCCCGGTTATCCAGGTGGATCGGGGCGGGCAGATTACCTATCACGGACCGGGACAGATCGTCGTCTATTTGTTGGTTAATCTGAAAAGGCTATCGCTAAACGTGCGGCAGCTGGTCTGCGCCATCGAGCTGGGCATCAAGCAAGTGCTTGCCGATTACGGCATCGAGGCTGTGACTCGCGATAGTGCACCCGGTGTGTATGTGGGTGAGGCCAAAATAGCTTCGTTAGGACTGCGCATTCGTAAGGGCAACAGTTACCACGGTCTGGCGCTCAATGCGGATCTTGATCTGGAGCCCTTTCAGCGGATCAACCCCTGTGGTTATCAGGGCCTGGCCATGACCCGAATAAAGGATCTGCTACCGGTAGATGAAATGCCGGCACTTGAGGTGCTGGAAGCACAACTGATTACCAGGCTGACGGCTAACCTGGGTTATGCAGGCTGGCACTATCAGCCATGGCAGGAGTAACATTCAATGCTGGACGTGCCCTGTCGTAGCCCTGGCGTCGTCTTCGCAGAAACAGCAATGTTTATCAGACGTGACTGACGCTTTATGAAAGATCTCGATCGCCTTCCCGTCAAACGTACCACGCGGCTGCGTCAGGGCGAGAAGCTGCGCAGTGCTGACAAGGTAGAGCGCATACCGGTTAAGGTGATTCCTGCTGAAACCTATCTGCGTAAACCGCCGTGGTTGAAAATCCGCCTCGATAACGCGCCGGAAGTGACACACATAAAGCAGATCCTGCGTAAATATAAGCTGGCGACTGTGTGCGAAGAGGCGTCCTGTCCCAATCTCAATGAATGCTTCGGCGGTGGTACCGCCACCTTTATGATCATGGGGGATATTTGTACCCGGCGTTGCCCGTTTTGCGATGTCGGCCATGGCAAACCCAATCAGCTGGATGCGCAAGAGCCCGTCCATCTGGCCAGCGCTATCGCTGAAATGGCACTCAGGTATGTGGTCATTACTTCGGTGGATCGTGATGATCTGCGGGACGGCGGTGCGCAACATTTCGCGGATTGTATTCGCGAAAGCAGAGCGCGTTGCCCGCAGCTGCAAATTGAAATTCTGGTGCCGGATTTCCGCGGCCGCATGGAACCAGCGCTCGATATCCTCACCGCCACGCCGCCGGACGTGTTCAACCACAATCTCGAAACCGTACCGCGGCTGTACCGCCAGGTTCGTCCCGGGGCTAACTATCAGTGGTCATTAAAGTTATTGCGGGAATACAAAGGCCGCAACCCGGCAGTGCCCAGCAAATCAGGGTTGATGGTCGGTCTTGGTGAAAGCAAAGATGAGCTGCTCTCTGCGCTCGATGATCTGCGCGCTCACGATGTCGAGATGCTCACCGTTGGCCAATACCTGCAGCCCTCCAGAAACCACATCCCTGTCGACCGTTACGTCCATCCCGATGAGTTTGCCGAGTATCAACAATACGCTTACTCCATCGGCTTCAAGCACGTTGCGTCCGGGCCGCTGGTCCGTTCGTCGTATCACGCCGATAAGCAGGCACATGGCGAGGAGATAATCTGATGAGTACCCAAACTGAAATTGAAGCGGCGGTATTTCGCCGTTTATTAAGGCATCTCGATGAACACAAGGACGTTCAGAACATCGATTTGATGAACCTGGCTGATTTTTGCCGTAATTGCCTGTCGAAGTGGTATGTCGCCGCCGCCGAAGAGCGCGGCGAGGAGATCGCTTACGAGGCCGCCCGGGAGCGGGTATACGGCATGCCTTACAGTGAATGGAAAGACCTGTATCAGCCCGCCGCGACGCCAGAACAACTGGCGAAATTTAACGCCAAACAAGGTGGCTGATGCGCCATTCGAGCGCCCTGTTGGTAACGCTTGTCTGCGTTTTACTGATAACCGCTTGCGCGACGATACCCGCCAACCCCCACAATATCTGCGATATTTTTACCGAAAAACGCCACTGGTACGAAGCAACAAGAACCTCTGCCGAACGCTGGGGTGGCCCTGTTCACGTGCCCATGGCGATTATGTATCAGGAGTCGGCTTTTCGGGACGATGCAAAGCCCCCGTTTCGCTGGTTGTTGGGTTTCGTCCCAATGGGTCGCGCCAGCTCCGCTTACGGGTATTCTCAGGCAAAACGGGATACGTGGGCCGATTACCGGCGAGAAGCCGGTTCTTTCCTCAGTGATCGGGATGACTTTTCCGACGCAATCGACTTTATCTTCTGGTACATGGACAAATCCAGACGGGTTAACGGCGTGTCGATGTGGGATGCGCGCAATCAGTACCTGAACTATCACGAAGGTCACGGTGGCTATGCGCGGGGCACCTACAAAAACAAGACCTGGTTAATCAATGTTGCTGGGCAGGTAGACAGGCGCGCGAAAACCTACGCTGCCCAGTACGGTCAATGTGAAAAAACTCTTGATCGCAGTTGGTTGATGCGGCTCATATTCTAGTCTCCCTGGTTACGGCGACAATGTTCGCAAGACCGTGACCGCAGGAAAATTTTTGCACATACAGATCTCGGTTACGTGTTGTTAGCGGTGGCATAGATACGGCTGGTGAAATCCGTTAGCCTAGTGTCGGTGCTGTCGGCAGCATCGAGGCGGTATAAGGTGTCGATGGCTCGGGTGGCGGTTTCGTCCGTCGTTTCATCAGCTAGAAACAGGACGGGTACAGGAAACAAGTGATAAGGACACAGCTATGAGTGAGGACTACAACGCGGTTGCTGCGCTGACCATGCAAGATTTGCCCAGCTGTTGCGATGCTGAGCAGTTTGATTTTGAAACGACTGATGACCTGGAAACACTGAGTGAAATCATCGGTCAGGATCGCGCCCTAGAGGCAATCCGCTTTGGCCTGGGCATGCAGAATGAGGGTTATAACCTGTATGTGCTCGGTCCGCCGGGTGTCGGTAAATTTACTGCCATCAATCACTACCTGCAGGGCCTCGCCAAGCGTGGCCCGGTGCCTTCCGACTGGTGTTATGTCAATAATTTCAAGGATGCTTCCAAGCCCATCAGGGTTGAATTGCCGCCGGGGCGAGGGGTGATTCTGCGACAGGATATGCACCACCTGGTGGAAGACCTGAAGACGGCCATTCCTCAGGCTTTTGACTCCGACGAATACAAGGCCCGGATTCAGCAGATCGAAGCGGATCTGCAACAGAAGCAGGAAGCTGCATTTCATGCGCTGCATGACTCGGCTCGGGAAAAGGAAGTCAAGCTCTATCAGGCAGCGGAAGGCTTCTCATTTATTCCCATCGTCAATGGTAAGGAGATTACCCCGGAAGCCTACGAAAAGCTCAGCAAGGAAAAACAGCAGGAGATTGAGCGCGCCAACCAGCAATTACGCGACCAGTTGCGCGAGATATTGCAAAAGTCCTTACCCGCATGGCGTAAGGATGCACGGGAAAGATTCCTGCGTATTAACCATGAGGTCACCATGGAGGCTGTGGGTCTGTATATTGAGACACTCAGCCACAAATACGCTGATCTGCCACAAATGCTCAATTATCTGAGTGACGTGCAGGCTGATATTATTGCCAATGCCGCTGATTTCCGCCCTTCCGAGGCAACGCAGGGCATGCCGATGCCGCTGCAGAATTCGCTCAGTCGCTACGAAATCAATGTCATGCTCGATAACTCTGAAATGCAGGGCATGCCCGTCGTTTTTGAAGATCATCCCAGCTATGCCAATGTGCTGGGTCGAGTCGAGAACAAGGCTTTCATGGGCGCATTGACGACGGACTTTACGCTTATTAAACCGGGCGCTCTGCACAAGGCCAACGGTGGTTATCTGGTGCTTGAGGCGCGCAAGTTGCTGATGCAGCCCTACGCCTGGGAGGGCCTTAAACAGGCCCTGTATTCCCGTGAGCTGCGCATCGAATCCCTGGAGCAGGCGCTGAGTCTGGCCAGCACTATATCCCTTGAGCCGGAACCGATTCCGTTAGACATCAAGGTGGTACTGTTCGGTGACAGCATGTTGTACTACATGCTGTATGCCTACGATCCCGATTTTGCTGAACTGTTTAAGGTGCCGGCGGATTTTGAAACCCACCTGCCCAGAAACCCCGAGAACGACTTTCTTTACGCCCGCATGATCGCCACCATGGTGCGTGACAGCAAGCTGGTGCCTTTTGATAAAACGGCGGTGGCCGCAGTGATTCAGCAAAGCATGCGGTTGATGGATGACGCTGAAAAACTGTCCACGCATATGCGCAGTATTACTGACCTGCTCTGTGAAGCGAGTTACTGGGCCGGGCAGGCGGGGCGCAATGTGGCCACAGCGGACGACGTGCACAAAGTCATTAGGACCCAGGTGGATCGCATAGACCGAGTACGCGATCAGATACAGGAAGGCATTCTCCGCAACCAGATAATGATTGACACCGACGGGGAGGCCATCGGTCAGGTTAACGGCCTGTCAGTATTGCAGCTGGGTAATTTCAGGTTTGGCCAGCCCTCGCGTATCACGGCAACTACGCGGCTCGGTGACGGCAAGCTTATTGATATCGCTCGCGAGTCGGAGATGGGCGGCCCCACGCACACCAAAGGCGTGTTTACCCTCAGCAGCTTCCTCGGTGCTCGCTACGGACAGCGGGCGCCACTGTCGCTGACGGCGAGTCTTGCCTTCGAGCAAAACTACGGTGGTGTCGATGGCGATAGCGCGACCATGGCGGAACTTTGTGCGCTGCTGTCGTCACTGGGCCAGGCCCCCATTAAACAGAGTTTTGCCATTACCGGGTCGATGAATCAGCACGGTGCGGCGCAGGTGATTGGGGGTGTGAATGAAAAAATCGAAGGCTTCTTTGATATCTGTAACGCTCGCGGCCTTACCGGTGAGCAAGGGGTGGTGATTCCGGCAAAAAATGTGCAAAACTTGTTGCTGCGCCCCGACGTGCTCACCGCCATTGAAAATGGTCGGTTCCGTATTTATCCGGTACAACACGTTGACCAGGCCGTGGCGCTGCTCACCGGTATAGCTGCCGGGGAGCCGGACGCTGACGGTAATTATCCGACTGAAAGCATCAATGGTCGGGTGCAGGCGCGGTTGCAGCAGTTTGCCGATTTGCGACGAAATTTCGGCCGCGATGACAGAATTGGTGGCGCCGAAGGGGATAAAACTGCAGGCTCGCGTCCCGAGCCCGACCCAAAAGCGCCGGATATTCCACGCGGCCCACCAGCTTCAGGTCACAGCGCGTAGAGCCGTACAACGACACCGCGATTTGGCAGCGGTGTCGGTTTTATGACGCGGAACCTATCCTAATGACGCTACGCAGGCTCCCCATGTACCAGGGCGGTCTGAACTTGCAGTCACGTATGTTAACTGCAGGTGGCGTGCAGACCACTCTGTTTAGTTAGCAGCCAGCCATATTTCGAGCTCATCAGCACCACCGACCCGCTGGCCATCGATAAATACCTGTGGCGTGGTGTCGTGGCCGGATATCGCCTTCAGTGAGCTGTAACTAACGCCACCCTGCCCCAGTTCTATGGCTTCATGGCGTAGCTTGCGGGTTTCCAGCGCCCGTTTGGCGCGGAGGCAGTGGGCGCAACCCGGTTTGGACAGCAGTGTTATTCGGTGCGGTTGCTTTGCTTGCGGGTTAATGTAGTGGAGCATCGTCTCGGCGTCCGATACTTCAAAGGGATCACCCGGCTGCTGGGGTTCGATAAACATTTTTTCGATAACGCCATTTTTCACCAGCATTGAGTAGCGCCACGAGCGAGCGCCAAAGCCGAGATCGCGCTTATCCACCAGCATACCCAGGCCTGCAGAAAACTCGCCGTTTCCGTCTGGAATAAAGGTGATATGTTCGGCGTGCTGATCCTGTTGCCAGGCCTGCATGACAAAAGCATCGTTCACCGATAAACAGATGATGTTATCCACGCCGCTGGCAAAGAACAGCGGTGCCAGTTCGTTGTATCCGGGCAGATGTGTAGCAGAGCAGGTGGGTGTAAACGCCCCCGGCAGGGCGAACACAATGACAGTTTGGTTATCAAACAGCTCGCTGCTGCCAAGTTCTTTCCAGGCGCCGCCTTCGCGGATTTTGAAGATGACCTGGGGAACCCTTGAACCTTCGATGTTTTTCATTTGCATGACCTCTCTGGTGTTTAGCTTGTTGCCTGATTGTTTATTGCGCGTTTGTCGCGGCATGAGGTCAATATACAATTCGCTATTACATAGATCTAATTGATTATTACTATGTAAACCATAGATATTAACTATCAACTGAGGCAGTGAGCTGATAAGGTTATCACCTGGCGAATCCATGCACCTGGCGAAACCATGAATCTACGAGACCTGGAATACCTGATTGCATTAAGTGAGGAAAAGAACTTTGGCAAAGCGGCTGAACGCTGTTGTGTCAGCCAGCCGACGCTCAGTGCGCAGCTTAAAAAGCTCGAATCTTATCTCGGTGTGCAGCTGATTGAGCGTCACCATAAGGGCCTGACCCTGACCGACGCGGGCATGGAGGTCGTTAAACGCGCGCATCTTGTGCATGAGCAGGTACGCCAGATCAGGGCGATGGCCGACGAATTTCGCGATCCATTCAGCGGTACCCTCAAGCTGGGTTTAATTCCAACTATTGGTCCGTACTTATTGCCGCAGATTATCAAGCCGTTGAAAAAGGCTTTTCCCCACTTAAAGCTGGAATTACACGAAGCGCAAACCCATGAGCTGCTCGACCTGCTAAGAAGTAGTCGCCTTGATCTTTTAATCCTGGCGCTGCCCGTTAGCGATAATTTGGGTGGTCTGAGCCAGCTGGCTTTGTATGAGGAGGCGTTCTATTTGGCAGCGCATCGCTCGCGAGCGGTCGCCAGGAAAGCCGCGATCAGCTACGCGGATCTGGATGCCACGCACATCGCGTTGCTGGCTGAAGGCCATTGCCTGCGGGAGCACGCTCTCGAAATCTGTCAGCTGTCCAAAGGCAAGGCCATCAGTGCGTTTACTGCCACCAGTCTTGAAACCTTGCGTTACATGGTTGAGGCGAACGAAGTAATGACGCTCATGCCGGAAATGGCCAGGGGGTTAACCTTGATGAAGCATTCACAGATCCGCTATATCCCGTTCCAGTCGCCAGTGCCAACCCGGCAAGTCGGTATGGTCTATCGCAATGCCACGCAGCGGCATACCTTGTTCGCGGCTGTTCAGCAAACGATTATGGAGCAGGTAATTGTTCAGCTCACGCCTGCCCAGGCTTCCCGCGATTAGCGGGTTCGTGAAACCAGATGGCTTAACTGGTAGTTGGCTTGATCCAAAGTGCCGTTTGTCGTGGGCTCTAGAATGGCCTGTCGCCCTTTAGAGAAACCCGGTGCAGCAGTCGGCGATAGCCGTCGTAATCGTTGATCGGATAGTGATGGGTCGAGCGATTGTCCCATATCAACAGAGCACCGACGCTCCAACGAAAACGGCATTGAAACTCTGGTTTGCGGGCATGTTGGTAGAGCTGGTTCAGTAAGGGCTCGCTCGCAGCTTCTGTCCAGCCTTCAAAGCACACTGTGTGGGCTTCGTTAACGCACAGTATTTTTTCCCCGGTTTCGGGGTGAGTACGTACTACCGGATGAATAGCCGTAAACGCCTCGGGGGCGGAAGTGTCACCTGAATCATTGAGGCGCGGTGTGCGTGTTTTGGAGACCGCCGCTTTTCCCGAGGTGTTGATGGCTCTCAGGCCATTGATCTGGTCTTTTATGTCCTGGGGAAGCGTCATATAGGCGATGTGCATGTTACAAAAAATGGTGTCACCACCCAGGGGTGGGGTCTCCAGTGCGTAGAGGGTAGCGCCTGCGGCCGGTGTTTCCAGATAGGTGGTGTCTGCATGCCAGACACCACCAAAATTAATCTTCTCATCGGGTAGTTTGAGTACCGGTGCCACCATGGGGTACCCCTCGATACCTTTTAAAAAGGGGTACTTATCGATTTCCCCAAACTGCCGAGTGAAGGCCAGTTGCTGATCAGGTGTCAATTGCTGGTCGCGAAACATCAGTACCTTACGTTCCAGCCACACCTGCCTTAACTCGGCCAGGGTGTCAGCCGGCAGGGGTTTCGATAAATCCAGCCCGGTTACCTCGCCGCCAATGAACGGGGCTAAGGGCTCTACCTGAAAGTGAGTGCTCATGACTGTGTCCGCCTTGCTATGACCATTTCGCTCTACCTAATGCGCTGTTACACCCACACCAATTGTAATTTTTCCACCACGCGATCGCCGAAACCGCCGGTGCTAACTAGCTGACTACTACCGTCCGGTGCGGCGAGTTCGGCGGTGGTATAGCCATCACTCAGCACACCTTGCATGGCCACCCAGACATCGTTTGCCTCTGCGGCCATGCCTAAACTGTACTCCAGCATCATGGCTACCGAGCCGATCATGGAGTAGGGGTTGGCGATATTTTGCCCGGCGATGTCTGGCGCAGAACCATGGGAGGGCTCGTAGTAAGCTTTACCGTCGCCGATGCAGGCCGAGGGCATTAAACCCAATGAGCCGATCAACCCACCGGCCTGATCGCTGAGGATATCGCCAAACATGTTCTCCATGACCATTACGTCGAACTGGCGGGGGTTCAAACAGAGGTGGGTTGCAGCCGCGTCGACTAGCATATGCACCACCTTCACCTGAGGGAAGTCCTGGGCCACTTCCTCAAGGATTTCATTCCATAACACACTCGATTTGAGAATGTTGCTCTTGTGAATATTGTGCAGCACCTTTTTACGCATCATGGCCTGCTCAAAAGCCGTTAACACCACCTGCCGAATCTGTACTTCGTCATATCTAAGCACTTCCTCTACATAGCGGAGGTTACGATCATCCCTGCCGATAAACTTCTTGCCAAAATAGAGCCCGCCGAGCAGTTCGCGAATCATCAGTATATTGATGCCGTCACCCACAATCTCCGCTTTTAACGGTGACAGATGAGCAAGTGCACTGGGCAGCACTACCGGGCGGAAGTTGGCATAGGTATTGTAACGAGCTCGCAGCGGCAACACCGCGCCGCGTTCGGGTTGCAGGTCGACTGGGATTGTCATGGCCTGTTCATGGGCCAGACCGACCGGACCTTTCAGAATGGCATCGGCACTGTCACATACCGCCTGAGTCTGTTCGGGAAAAGGGTGCCCATGGGCAAAATAGGCGCCCGCCCCAAAGGGTGCGTCAAGAAGTTCTATGTCCACCGCCCTGCGCTCGGCCAGCAGGTGAAGCACCTTGATAGCTTCTGTCATGATTTCCGGGCCGATACCGTCCCCGGCCAAAATCGCGATTTTGTAACTGGTCATATAGATAGACGCCAACGAAGGGTTGCAAATTGTCCGACGATTGTAGCTAAGGCGGCCAGGCTTGCCCAGCTGCAGCGTTTTGCGTGCGACGCGCCACCGCCATCCGGTCGGCGACACATTTCCACCGTTCGCCGGTCGTGGTGCGTTCGTGACAAGTTACCTTGACCAAGCCTCAGCCGGACAATTGACTGGGCGATCCAGACTCGTGAATTCTGCAGGTTTTCAACGGAGCACCGCCATGATGTAGATCAGTGCGGGCGGTAACTCATCGCGCTGGCGACACCCGGAATGATGTAGACCAATATGGCTTTGCCTGGTATTGACGGAACAAATCCAAAACCTGACGGTGTAAAGTGCACGGTATGCATGCGCTTTTAATCGTGTATAAATAAATAGCTGAGCCAGACATAATTGACTCAATGTGGCAGGTCAGGCAGCACTCGGCTAAACCTTAGTTAGTTTGTCGAGTTAAGCTGTGCGTCAAAAAGTATATATCAATCAGATGAGTACCAAAAAACATAAACTAAATACTGGGGGTATGAAAATGGAACTGGATCTCGGCGGTAAAGTAGCCATTATCACCGGCGCATCACGGGGTATTGGTCGCGCTATTGCGGAACGCCTGGCGGAGGAAGGCTGCGATCTCCACCTGGCGGCGCGCTCGCTCGATGAGCTGGAGGCCGCCCAGGAGCAACTCGTCGAAGATTATGGCGTCACCGTAGAAATCTACCCGATGGATCTGGCACAAAGTGATAACGTCAACGAACTGTGTGCGGCCTGTAGCGATGCCGATATTCTCGTCAATAACGCCGGAGCCATTCCCGCAGGTTCTATTGGCGCTGTCGACGAGGCCGCGTGGCGCTCGGCATGGGATCTAAAAGTCTACGGTTTTATCAATATGTGCCGCGAAATGTACCCCAACATGCAGGCGCGTGGGGGTGGTGTCATCATTAATATCATCGGCATCGCCGGTGGCGAAATAGAAGAGTTCAACTACATTACTGGCACGGCCGGTAATGCCAGCCTCGCCGCTTTTACCCGCGCCATGGGGGGTGGTAGCCCGGCCGACAATATCCGCGTGGTTGGCATCAATCCCGGCATGACTGCCACCGACCGGCTGGTTACCCTGATGAAGCAGACCGCCAGAGTTAAAGGTATCAATCCCGATGACTGGCGCCAGTTAACCGCCGATATGCCTTTCGGGCGCCCTGCTGAACCGGAAGAAATCGCTGACCTGGCAGCTTTTCTCGCGTCAGACCGCGCCGCTTATATCAGCGGTACGGTGATGACGATCGATGGCGGACTATCCTCGCGGGGGCGGTTGTTTTGAGCTTTAACTCGTACTTTTTGTCACGGTTACATTGATCGTGATTAACTCCATATTCTGTGCATCCTTTCCTGGTGTGGGAAAATTTGTTGGCGGTAATAATTGGGAAATCAGCGGGGGAAAATCTTCGGGTAACAAGATCTGTTTCTCCGGCTGGCCCAGCAGTGCCGCAGCAAAATTGTCACCGCTAAAACAGGCATAGAAAATCGTTGAATCCTCAAATGCTCGGTTCCAAGAATATCCTTTGACAGAGTGAGTGTTATCCACAAGGGGGCATAAATAGTGGGTGGCGGCAGTGCTAAATTGATGGCCCGGCGTTAAGTTTGCCCATCAGGTTTATGCTGGCTCCATAGGAATCAATCGCCAAAGTATCTCGACACTTTGGCGCAAAGGGTTATTTCGCCTGTGCTAAACTCGATTCCGTCTGTGGTTTCTGCCAGCGTTAACATGATCTGGCGGGCAGACGTAGACCGTGAGGGTGGTGTTGACCCGACGCGGATGGGTGAACGGCGATGGCGCGAGGCAATTATCAGGAGTGAAAACTATGGGCAGGGAACAGAAAAGTAATAAAGAGACGAAGAAGAAACCAGCCTTGACTGACAAGGAAAAGAAAGCGGCGAAGAAATCCAAAAAAGACTCAAAAAAGGTTATTTGATTGGTCTGCATACTTGCCGAATTCATATACTAAGTGCGACCTCCTTTTTAAAAGAAGAGGCGCGGATTGTTCGGCGCACTGGTCTTTTTTGCAGCGGTCGTTTTCTGATGTTTCTTGTGCTAGTGAACGTGCGTGGTGGGGCATTGCCGGGGTAACGACGTTACGGGCCTGTCATGTCATAGCGAGTAGACCGGGGTAGCGCGATGGTAACTGCAGTAACGGGTGATATCAGGGTGATAATTCGGGGCCTCTCGGACCGAGTTGTCGCGGCCCAGAAAGACGTGCGTATCCTCAACAGCATCAAGTGGGATGATGGAGTGCGTGAGGCATTTTTTGCCAGAGGGTGCCGGGAGCAGCCACCGGTCGATGTTGATTATTACAAGCGTATACCGCTTGGTTTCGATAGCCAGCGACTGGCCCATACGTTCCGCCAGATCGATCAGGATATTGTTGCGCAACTAGGCAAGTTTAATCCGGCTGCCAAAATCATGCGCCGCATGTGCCATGAATATCAGCTGGTGTTGAGTATGCTGGAGGTGCGCGGCACCCCTGAGTTCTCGCGATTGTCCCACGAGCTTTACGGGCGTTCGACGGATGCCTTTCACGCCGGTGAGCCGACGCTGGTTGATCTGGCGGATAGCCTGGATAGCGCGCTGCGTATCATCGATACACATTTGTTTCTGGAACAGAATAATCGCGACATTCCTACGGAGCAGGCGGTCGGCATGTTACAGAGCCGACTCGATGGATTCTTTGTGGGTTCCGATGCGAAGATAAACGTGCGGGTCAGCGATGGCATCGTCGCTGATGCTGCCGCTGGTTCGGATTACATAAAGTTGCGTAAAGATGCCTGGTTTAGCGAGCGCGATCTGCGTGTTCTGGAGGTGCATGAAGGTTGGGTACACGTGGGCACGACGCTTAATGGCCGTGCCCAGCCGGTCTGTACCTTTCTGGAGAAGGGTACGCCGTCGATGACCACCACCCAGGAAGGTCTCGCCCTGCTGGTGGAGGTGATTTCCTTTAGCTCGCATCCGGCCCGTTTGCGTCGCGTCACGGATCGCATTCGCGCCATTCACAGTGCCGAGCAGGGCGGCACCTTTCTCGATGTTTTTAATCAGCTTTGCGATGATGGGCGCAGTCAGGACGAGGCCTATACCACCACCATGCGGGTGTTTCGTGGCAGTGTGCCTGAGGGGCAGCCGTTCACCAAGGATCTGGCCTACAGCAAGGGTTTCGTCCACATCTATAACTTTATTCGTGTCGCCGTTCGACGCGGGCGGCTCGACCGTATCCCGCTGCTGTTTTGCGGCAAACTCACATTAGAGGATATCGGATCAATTGCAGAGCTGGTTGAACAGAACCTGGTGATCCAGCCCCGTTATTTGCCGCTACCTTTTCAGGACCTGAATGCGCTGACCGCCTGGATGGCTTATTCGAACTTTCTTAACCGACTGAATCTTGCCAGGGTCGAGGCAGATTTCGCGCAATTATTCTAGTAGTTGTTCTATATAGATAGGGCCGCTTTAAACGCTGTTTTAGCGAAGTGTGAACAGTGTTTACACACGGCGCCCGACCTTTGACACCGGCGCAAAACCGCCTCAAAAAATATCTGAGTAAGATTAGACCCGCCTTGTGCCCCGGGCGCGCTAAAATTTTTAGGGCTCGTCAGTGGCAGCATGGACGCCGCTGGGGCAGGGAGAGCTTCCCCTGCCCCGGTTACTGGCTAGCGAGCGGTGGAACTGCGACGCGCGTTGCTACTGGAGCGGTTACTGTTACGGTTGCCGTGCTGATTACCGGCGTCGCTGGTTGTGCGATTTCCGTTGCGGGAGTTGCCCCTGTCGCCAGACGCCGAGCGCGGCCCCTGGCGGGCTGGCGCGGCGTGCCGTCGTGATGGTTTTCTTGCGGTCTGTTGCTGTTTGCCGCGACCGTTGACGATGGGTTCAGCCTTAATAGATGGGTCGGGCTCGAAATCCTCGATCACTGTTTTGGGAATGTCGCGTTTAATGAGTCGCTCGATATCTCTAAGCAATTTTAGTTCGTCGACACAGACCAGAGACATGGCCTCGCCCTCGTGGCCAGCTCGACCCGTACGACCAATGCGGTGAACGTAATCTTCCGCGACATTGGGTAATTCGAAGTTGACCACGTGCGGCAACTGTGTGATGTCCAGACCGCGGGCTGCTATGTCGGTGGCGACCAGCACCCGGATATTACCGGACTTAAAATCCGCCAGCGCTTTGGTACGCGCGCCCTGACTTTTATTACCGTGAATAGCTGCCGAGCGGATGCCGTCCGTAATGAGCTGTTCCGCGAGGCGGTTAGCGCCGTGCTTGGTGCGGGTGAAGACCAGTACCTGTTGCCAGTTGTTGGAGCCAATCAGATAGGACAACAGTTCGCGTTTGCGGCTTCGGTCCACCGGATGAACCACTTGAGCGATGCTTTCTGCGGCTGTATTACGGCGCGCGACTTCAATCAGGGCGGGCGATTTGAGCAGGTCATTGGCCAGACGTTTGATATCATCTGAGAACGTAGCGGAAAACAACAGCGTCTGTTTTTGTTTAGGCACCAGCGCGAGCACTTTGCGGATATCATGGATAAAACCCATATCAAGCATGCGGTCTGCTTCGTCAAGCACCAGGATCTCTATCCTGGAAAGATCTATGGTCCTCTGGCCGCAGTGATCAAGCAGGCGACCCGGGGTGGCGACCAGGATATCTACACCGTTACGTAACTTCTGTATTTGTGGGTTTATATTAACGCCCCCAAAAATCACCGTCGAACGCAGTGGTAGATACTTACCGTAGGTTTGCACACTCTCAGCAACCTGAGCGGCCAGCTCCCGAGTGGGGGTGAGTACCAGTGCGCGGAGGGGGCGACGGCTTTTGTCTGCGCTGCCTGATGACATTAACCGTTGTAACAGCGGCAGGGTAAAGCCGGCAGTTTTGCCAGTGCCGGTTTGCGCGCCGCCCATGATATCTCGTCCTTCGAGAATCAGGGGAATGGCTTGCTGTTGTATGGGGGTGGGTGTGCTATAGCCGTTTTCGGATACAGCACGGAGTAATTCGGCTCTCAGGCCGAGTGTTTCAAATGACATTCTTAGAAGATCTCCAGGGATCAGCCTACCCACTACGCATGATTTTGACAGTTGTTTTGGGACGGTCTAGGCGGAAACGTACTTTTGTTTCGAGGTGAATCGGGAAAGATTACCGCGGTGGAATAAAGGTGCAGACCGAAGTGCACCCGGACTAGAGCGCGCAGTGTACCTTAAATATGTTAATAAAAGGTGCTTCGGCAAAAACTTTCTCAACCCGGCGAGGTGACCCTTGTCGTTCCTGTCGATTGGCCTGTCAACGGTGGTTTGCTGAGCTGAGCTGTGGTGTGAGGTGGCAGTGACGACAGCACGCTAGACCCCGGTGATGCGTATTTCAAGATTAAATGATCGCTGGCTTAAGTGGCCGAAGGGATGGATATTTTTCTCGAAAAGCGGCTACACTAATTGCGTGCTACAAGTTACAGATGATGGTGGGCAAAGTTTTCCCAGGGTGTTTTTCCTGTAAGATTTGTACCACGGTTTAATTTTAAATACGCAATGAGGTCATGATCATGGCTACAGGAACCGTTAAATGGTTTAACGAATCAAAGGGTTTCGGCTTTATTACTCCCTCTGATGGCGGCAAGGATGTTTTTGTGCACTTTTCCGCGATCGTCAGTGAAGGTTTTCGCACCCTGGCTGAAGGCCAGCAGGTAACCTTCGATGTCGAGAATGGGCCGAAGGGTCCACAGGCGATGAACGTAAAAGTTTAACGTATAGCAAGTTCGTTATTTTGTTAGCTCGTATTGCGTAAAAATCGCGCGATAAGTTGCAGGATTTTTTCTTACATGACTCGCTTGATAGCGAGGTGACACCTACTTTGTATCACCTTTCAGATATAACCGAATTGGCAGTTTTGTGTTTTTACCGAGGGTGATGATCAGTCCGTAGTTATCATTATCGTAGTCGTTAACCCACTCATACCGGATGTTTAACTTGACGGGCTTGTCCTGCTTTTTGGGCGCCCTGCCAAGGACAACGATTTCTTCGATTTCATCGGTTGTCTTCATCGTGCTTTTGGGAATGGCAATAGTCACCTGTGTACCATCACCGTTAGCGCTTTCTTTAACACCGAGTACAGTGGCCCTTGTGGCTTTATCCTGAGCGCCTTGGCGTAGCTCGAGCCAGTCGGTCTCCTTATCTGCCAGCCCCGGTTGCGCAAGGAACATGAGCGTTAACAGGGCTATAACGGTTGGTAGTCGCTGGGGTGATTTCATGCAGGTTTCCTCTCGCGGTTTATGGATTGTTGCTCAGCTGCCCACACCGATCCGCTAAAGCGCTGGCAGGCAGGCGTGATGCCCTCTGTGAGATCAGTAATAGCACTTAAACGACTCAGGTGGAAGCGCTTGCTACAGGCGTCCCGCGGTTTTACCGAATTCTTTGATTGGTTGCAAATTACATAGGGATTGGCCGCGGATTGAGGCGTGGCCAAGGATGTGGAATGGTGCGAGAAATTCAGTTGATACAGGTTTAGTTAAGCCCCGCGATGTCAGCGGCGAGTTAACTAAACCCTGCGACGCTTAACGCTCTGCCCGCCGCCTCATCCGGATGATTGTCAACTCGACCGTCGTGCATGCGTGTGTCCAGATCCGGGCGTCGGCGGCACTTACATCAATATTTAAACTTTAGGTCCATTTGCAGGCGGTCGAAGTCTGTTTCCAGGTCGCCGACTTCGTTCATGTAATAGGCCAGGGCGAGGGCGACATTGTTATCGACCGCATAGGTAGCTTTTATCAGATGGCCTTTGCTGTTGGTGCCGCCGCCACCAAAGTCAGAGTCGGTAATAAGGCCATAGACTGCATCAGCTTCCAGATCTTGATAGGTATAGCCAAGTTGCCATGAGCCAGGATTTTTGGCAGCGCCCAATTTAGTTCCGATGGCCCAGCCGATGTCGTTATCATCGGCATCCTGGTTTTGCACCCAGTCGGCGAATACACTCGCCGGCAAGCTGGCCACGCCAAAAGCGAGTTCGGCAAACAGCTCAACTTGCTCATAGTCGTTGGCGTAAACCATGTTTGCACCATCGGTAACGAGGGAGTTACCAAAGGCGGCGCCGCTGAAAAACGGTTTACTGCCGGCCACCGGGATATTGTAGTAACTAAGGCCGAATAGTAATCGCGTGGTAGCGCTGAGAGCGGTGTTGAGACCAAGTTGAGTGCCCCAGATACTTTCGGCATCCTGTGCGCCAGCCTTGTCGTCACTTTCCAGATAGAGGAAGGCGCCATTGGCAAAGAACATGCCGTTAGCATATGTCATGGCAAGCCCTTCCGGTCGGTAGTCGTCGTCCCACACCAGACCATTGTCGCCCGGTCTGTGAAATGGGGTTTTAAATTTGCCGCCGATGACATGGGTATGGGCAATGCCTGACCAGTCGAAGTAGGCCTGGTCGATATTGATATTTTTGGACGAGCCGCCCTCACCCAGTGTCTGATTGGTAGAGACGGGATCGTCATCACCCGAGGCCAGCCCCAGGCCAACCAGCCAGTCATCAGTCACCTGCGCCTGCGCGTCGACGCGCGCGCGAATGCGTGAGCGGTTGCGGTCCTGACTTTTGGTTGCATCATCAATGTGTTCGTAACGGTAGCGAAAGTCACCGTTAATTTTGACCCGCTCCGCCCAGACCAGTTTGTCGTTGACCGGTGCTGGCGTGCTGGCCACTTTGCGCAACGCGACGTTTTCCTCGCGTAATTCCTTATCGCGTTGTTCCAGGCGGTTAACTTTTTCAGTAAGCGCTTCAACCTGAGCAATCAGCTTTACCAGCGTTGCGTCATCGACGGCTGCGAACGCGGTGGTGCCGGTTAACAAGGTGCTAGCCAGCAGAATGAAGGTAAGCGTTTGACGGCATCTGGCTGTTTTAGCAGGTCTGGCACGGGACATTAAAGGAAGTTTCATGCACTGCATCCTCTTTGTTGATAAAGGGTGGTTTGGTGGTGTCCGCTATGGCGGTTTTTCTGTCGCGGCGGGAAAAATATGGCGGGGCGGCATTGCGTCGGGACTTTCGGTGTCAACCGGGGACTGTCACTTCCCCGAAGACGTTCAGGTAACCTGTCGGGAAGTGGGTGTCATTGTACATGCCTCGAGCTTTGAACAGTTCGCGGGTTTATCTGAGGTAGTAGATCGGAATGGTGGCCAGCAGATGGTGTTCCAGGTGGTAATTTAAGTGGTGGGGGGCGAACAGCCGTCGTTCGAGCCAGTTAGCGAATACGGTGCGGGTGTGTTGTCGCGGGCCCTTGTTGTCAAGGTTGGGCACCGCCGCGTGCTCGGCAACCTGCCGGACGCACACCACGAAGATGATCCACATTGCATTGACGTTACTTTTGGCTGTGAGTTGGTCGAGCTCCGTCGCGGTTAATACAGATCGTATATTCATGGCTTGAGCCCGGGGTGGATAGTTCGGCGCTCCTGACTTTACTGCTATGCCAATAAGGGTTCAAGCGTGGTTAAATGGCGGCGGCCTGACGGTCGCTGGATCGCCGAACCTTGCCAGCGGGTCATAACGCCTGTTCAGCGCCACATGTGTAACAAATACCACCAAACAGGTATCGCCTACTGAGAGGGGCGAAGAGCGATGGAAATGGATGAGTCCCTAAATGTATACGATGAACCCTTACAACCCTGCAGCGAAAAGCCACTGACTGGGTTTTTCCGAGATGGGTGTTGCAACACCAGTGATCAGGACATGGGTTCGCACACTGTTTGTGTGGAGGTTACCAAAGAGTTTTTGCAGTATTCGCGTTTTCGTGGCAACGATCTGTCGACACCGGTGCCTGGCGCGGGTTTTCCTGGTTTAAAGCCGGGTGACCGTTGGTGCTTGTGCGCTGCACGCTGGCTTGAAGCTTACCAGCACAATGCGGCACCGAGGGTTTTCATGAAACGCACGCACAAAAGGGCCGCCGAGATCGTTGCCATAGAACTACTTAAGAAGTTTGCAGTAGATCTCAGTTGAGTCTGGTTCTGGTGTTAACTGCGTCGTTGGGCTGCAGCGTCTTAAAGTAGCTTTCTCGAACCAGACTTATTCGAAGCCCGGCGGAAACACCTGTGGTGGCAATTGTTGCAGATTGGGACGAGCCTCCTGCCATGCCTTTGCCAGGCGTTTAGCCTCTGAAATCTGCATGGGTGTCATGTCTTCGGCCAGGGAGTCCCTGTTGAATTTCGCGTTTTTGTGGCCGTCGCCAGTGATTGCCCACCACATGTAAGCCGTAACGTAGTCTTTCTCCACACCGAGGCCCTTGTCGTAGAGCAGACCAAGACTGAACTGCGCGGAAGGCTCGCCTTTTTCTGCGGCCTGCAGGTAATATTCGCGAGCTTTGGTGTAATCCTGAGCAACCGCCTGTCCGTATTCGTGCATTACCCCGAGGTTGTATAAAGCGTCAGGAAAACCCAGGTCTGCGGCCTGCTGATACCATTTGGCGGCCTGGTTAAAATCTTTTTCGACGGCAAAGCCTTTGTCGTGGAATACGCCGATATTATAAAGGGCATTGGCGTTACCTTGCTCGCCAGCCTGCCGGTACCATCGCAGTGCTTCCTGATAATCCTGGATGGTGTGCTCCCCCTTAAAATACATGTTGCCGACCGAGAGTTGTGCGGTGGCGTCGCCTTGTTGTGCAGCTTGCAGACAGGCAGCGAAGATTTGTTGGGAATTTCCCCCTTTGTCCGTGCAGTTTGCCCAGGCGTTAATAGTTATTAACACCAGGGCCATCAAAGTCAGTATCTGTTTCATTGCTGGTTGTGCTCTCCTTTTTAAAAGTTGCGGTGCCGGATCTGGTGAAGTGCCGCCTGTATGACAAAAACAGCTATTTGTTGTTCCGTTAAGAGCCCAGAATCATCAAAACGGGCCCGGGCCCAGCGGGATACGGGTAGCTGTCTGCCTCATACCGGTTAGCCCGCTCCGACCAGCTAAAGTCGCTGAGGGCGTTATAGCAGGCACTGTGGCGGGCTTGATTGTGAGCGCGGTCAGGCTGGACAAAACACAAGCGACGCGAAATTGCATGACGTCGTCCGTCGATCAATAGTCTCCCAGGGGCGGCAATGGTAACGCAAATCGGCGCTCAAGTGATCGTCAGTTGCGGTTCGAGTCGACGTTTCGCCTGCGACAAGTTGGCTATTGTGGCTGTGCTGGCAGCTCCAGTCGGTGCGTTAGCGATCGATTGCCGCGCGGATTACCAGAGGGTGGATCTGGCTGACCTTTCCGCAAGCGGCACCTTTCTGAACGGCGTTGCGTGGGTGATGCTGGTGCCTGGAGGTCGCCCCTCTCGCCCGTCGGTCGGTAGGGCCCCCCGACTGACGGTTATAAAAAGGGCAGCAATGTACGCGGTGGAATTTGCAAAGTCGAGAATTGCCCCGAATTTATCTGTATTACCTGGCGGAAAGTTTGTGATAATTGCGCCTTCGCAGCGCTGGGGTAGGTAATGCAAGAGAAAGGTAGGCTGTTGCTGGTTCGCCATGGTGAAACGCCAGCCAATATCAATCAGGTATGGCATGGTCATACCGATACGCCGCTGACAGAGCTTGGGCATGAGCAAAGGGGGAAGCTGGGAGACTACTTCCATAACTACCTGCCCGAGATTCACGTTATCTATTCCAGTCCCCTGCAGCGCGCGAGATTGACCGCCGAAAGTATCGCGGCGACGGGTGATCACCAGGTGCGGACTGATCCACGACTGATGGAGTTTGGTGCCGGAGAGTACGAGGGTAAAAGTTTTGACGAATTACGCAACGAATTCGGGTTTATTCAGCGTGTGCTGGAGGATGAACACCACCGCGCGCCAGGTGGGGAATCGCGCTATGAAGTTACCCGGCGGTTTGTAGCGGCTGTAGAAGAACACCACCAAAACCATCCTGGTGAGAATGTTGTCGTGGTAGCGCATGGTCTGGCGATCGCTTTTGCGCTGTCTCACTGGATCGACAAGGACGACAGCAAATGGGTTAATTACCGGGTGAGCAATACGTCCGTCACTGAGGTCTGTCTGGTAGACAGGGAGATTAAGTTTTTAAACCGGGTTGATCATTTGTAAACTCAGGTCATTGGTAAGGCCACATCACCTGTGATGAGCAAACGCATTACCAATGCACGGGTACAACGACAGGCAGGGTTGTGCTTTATGGGTGCGGGTGTATCTTGCCGGTAGATAGTTATTACTTGTGTGGGGGAGAGGTGATGTTGCAGGTGAATGAATATTTTGACGGCAATGTGAAGTCGATCGCGTTTGCAGGGAGCCACTTACCGGCTACCGTCGGTGTCATGGCGCCGGGCGAGTACGAATTTAGCACCAGTGAGCTCGAAACCATGACGGTCGTCAGCGGCGCACTGCGGGTAAAGTTGCCGGGCCGCGATGATTGGCAGACCTGTGCCACGGGCGCAACCTTCACGGTTGCAGCTAAACAGACATTTCAGTTGCAGGTTGCCAGGGATACCGCTTATCTTTGTACCTATGGGTAAGTTGGCGAGCGTGATGAGCACGACACCCTGAGATGAGTTGGTCGTACGTTTTTGGTGGAGGAAGCTGGCATGTGGCGACACCTTTCAGTGACGGGTTTGAAAACGTTGAAAAAGGACCAGGATGTGCAAATAGTTGATATTCGCGACCCGGACTCTTTTGCGGCTGGCCACATCAACGGGGCGAAGCTGCTCAACGACGGGACTCTTGAGCGGTTTCTGACTTCCGGGGACAAGGAGAGACCGGTGGTAGTGTGTTGTTATCACGGCCATTCGAGCCAAAATGCCGCTGGTTTTCTGGCGGCCCAGGGGTTTGCCGAGGTTTATAACCTGGATGGCGGTTATGCTGCCTGGTCGGCAGACGAATAGATTTGTCCCATATGCTCATTTCGCTGTCCTGCGGGAGTTTTAATGAACGTCAGTAAGCCGATCAGCCGTTTCCCCGTTCCCACAATCGCCGAGTTGCCCGATGACCTGCGCGATACTGTGCTAAAAGTACAGGAAAAAACCGGCTTTATCCCCAATGTGTTCCTTGTTCTGGCGCATCGTCCGGATGAGTGTCGGGCGTTCTTTGCCATGCACGATGCCCTGATGCTGCGCGAAAGCAATCTGACCAAGGCTGAAAAAGAGATGATTGTAGTCACCGTCAGTGGCGGCAATGAGTGCCATTACTGTGTGGTCGCCCATGGCGCCATCTTGCGCATAGTCTCTAAGAATTCCCTGCTTGCCGATCAGCTGGCTGTTAATTATCGCAAGGCCGATATCACCCCTCGCCAGCGGGCCATGCTGGATTTTGCAGTCAAGGTGAGTCAGGCTTCGGCCACAATCGGTGACGAGGATTTTGTTCTGCTGCGCGGCCACGGTTTTGATGATGAAGACATCTGGGATATCGGTGGTATCAGCGCGTTTTTCTGCCTGTCGAATCGCATGGCCAACTTGACCAGTATGCGACCCAACGACGAATTTTATGGCATGGGTCGGTAGTGGGCGATATTGGCGCAACGTATGCCCCGGTCGCTGTCCAATCGCTGCCCCTGAAAGCCGATATTTTAGAGTCCTGTGCATTCGCGCCGGGTTTTGCTGAAATAGCCGGGTTTTACTGAAATAAATGTAGCCTCCCGAAATTGACAATTGAGTATTTGCTATGAGCGAAGACACCGGAGAACGCGGGTTAGAAGTGCGACACGAACCTGAGCGACAGCGTTTTGTTGCGATTGTCGATGGTATCGAATCCGTTGCTGATTATCAGCTGTCGGGTGGGCGTATCGACTTTAATCATACCTTCGTGCCAGGTGCTTTGCGCGGGCGCGGCGTCGCCGAAAAACTGGTCCGCCAGGCGCTCTCCTGGGCGCGACAGGAAGGCTATCAGATAGAGGCCAGTTGCTGGTATGTGCGGAAGTTTCTGGGCTGATGGAAAGTTCCGCGGCTGACGGAAGGTTCCTGCGCTGATCAAACGTTCCTGGGGCGGATGACCAGCTTGCCGTTACGCGTCCGTACCACGCGGGTGCTGCCCTTCCAGGCTAGCCATTTCGTATGAAATCAATCAAACAGCGTCCTACCCGCTGTTCGTCGGTGGCCTGATCCAGGGAGGCGGTTGCCGCGGCATAACGCGCCTCGCCGATCACTGCCCGCCGCCGCTTAAGCAGGCGCTGCAAATACAGAGGGGTAAATTCCGGGTGACCCTGTACAGACAGCACACGGTTGTCTATTTTGAACGCGGCGTTTTGACAGAAGTCACTGCTGGCCAGTAGTTGTGCGCCATGCGGTAGCGTTTCAACCTGATCCTGATGACTGTACAGCAGGCTCACCTGTGAAGGTCTTGACGTCATCGCGTTATCGGTGGTCGCTGATGATAAATGTGTGGTAAATACAGTCGTAGAATGGACGCCAACACCCCAGCCCTTGTCACTGCGTCCAGCATGGCCGCCGAGGCTGTGCGCGATAATCTGGTGTCCAAAGCACACGCCTATCAGCCGCGCTCCCTGTTGATGGAAATCGGCTATCCATGTCTGCAACGGTGGTATCCATGGCAGGGAGTCGTACACCCCGGCCTTGGAGCCAGTGATGAGGTAGGCGTCGCACTCGTCTGTCGCCAGCGGCAGCTGGCCCTGTTGAACCTGGTAATAGCGGTACTCCAACTCGCCTCCGAGGTCGTTAAAAAAGCGCGCAAACATCTGGCCGTAGGATCCGTAGTCGGCGAGCAGATCATCGTAAAGCGTATCTGTTTCGAGTAAACCGAGTGTGGTCATAGTAAAAGATGGCACCTTGCAAAAAACCGCTAGAGTACCCGCGTGGGCGCCGAGATGCACGGTCAGCATAGAGCGTTTTGTTGGGCAACCTGAGCATAATCAGGGCCGAAAGCAGTTGGTGCGTCAGTTCTAAACCCCTAGAATGCGCATCTTTAATTTAACCATCAGGTTAGCCATCGAGCTGATAGCTCCCCTGACTACGAAAAGAGTAACATTTTTGTCAAATTCAGAATTTGCGACAGGCCAGCGCTGGATCAGTAACACCGAGGCCGATCTGGGGCTGGGTATTGTCGTGAATGTTGTCAGCCGCCGGGTTGACCTGACGTTCCCCGCTGCTGCAGAACAGAGAACCTATGCCACGGACAATGCACCGCTAGGTCGAGTGATTTATCCTGTTGGGGACCGTGTCAGGACTGCGGACGGCAGGCAATTTACGATCACTGATAGCAGTACGCGTGATGGTTGCGTGCTCTACGCTGGCCTGGACGATCTCGGTGAATCCCTCCTGTTGCACGAAATCGACCTGGATAGCTTCGTCAGGTTCAGCAAACCTAAGGATCGACTCTTCGCCGGTCAGGTGGATAAACCCAACCGCTTCAAGTTGCGCTGCGAGACCTTAAAACATCGCCACCGTATCAGGCGATCACCGGTGCACGGCTTGCTGGGTCCTCGGGTGCAACTGTTGCCCCACCAGCTTTATATCGCCAGTCAGGTGGCGCAACGTCATGCGCCGCGGGTGTTGCTGGCCGATGAAGTGGGTCTGGGTAAAACCATAGAGGCAGGTTTGATCATTCATCAGCAGCTGATTACCGGTCGTGCCGATCGAGTCCTCATCGTGGTGCCCGATAGCCTGGTGCACCAGTGGTTGGTGGAAATGCTGCGCCGCTTTAATCTGCGTTTTACGATTCTTGATAAAGCGCGTTGTATCGCGCTGGAGCAACGGGAGGATCAACTGGTCGACGAAGCACTGTTTGCTACAGAGTGCGACGAATCAGATGGCGAAGATCTGTCTGTCGAAGTCGAGACATACGCTGGCGATGGTGCGATTGATGACGCTCATACCGGGCTGGAAAACAACGCTCAAAGCCTGCACCGAACCGCTCCTCTGCCTGGCGATAATCCCTTTGAGAGTGCTCAGCTGGTATTGTGCAGCCTGTCGTTTCTGGTCAATAACCCAAGCCGTCTGGCGCAAGCGCAGGCCGCGCCGTGGGATATGCTGGTGGTCGATGAAGCCCACCATCTCCAGTGGAGCGAGACCGAAGTCAGTCCCGCGTACCGCTGTATTGAAACGTTGGCAAGACATATTGGCGGTTTATTGTTGTTGACCGCGACGCCCGAACAACTCGGTGTCGATGGGCACTTTGCGCGACTGCGACTGCTCGACAGTGACCGCTATTACAATTTACAAAAATTTGTTGAAGAAGAAGCTGGCTACCATCAAGTCAGTGAGCTGGTCACCGCGTTACTTGATGCGAATTTGCCGACGGAGCAGGCTGGGCGTGATGCCCTGGTCAGTCAGGTGACCCGCTACCTTGGTGAAGTGACGGGGCAGCAATTGATACTGGCTTTTCAGCAGGACGCGCAGGACGCAGAGCAAAACGATAAAGGAGCCTTCGCCAGCGGTGCGGCAACAGCCGCTGCGGCCGATATTATTCAGCGTCTGCTTGATCGTCATGGCACCGGCCGGGTGCTCTTTCGCAACACCCGGGACGCGGTCGCTGGCTTCCCTAAGCGGATCCTTCATGCCTATACCCTGACCGCTCCGGCAGGTGCTGCGAGAGGGGGATCTGACCATGCCCCTGGTCCTGATGAGCCGGCTGATATGGCAAATCTTTTGCGGCCGGAGCAGCGTTTGGGTGCGTTGTGGCTGGCCGAGGATGCCCGCGTGTCATGGCTGGTTGAATGGCTGGCGGATAACCGTGAGCATAAAGCCCTGGTCATTTGCGCCAACGCCCGCACCGCTCGGGAACTGGAAGAATTTTTACGCTTGCGTCAGGGCGTGCGCAGCGCGGTATTTCATGAGGGTATGAACCTGATCGCGCGGGATCGCGCGGCGGCCTATTTCGCCGATGAAGATGACGCAGCCCAGGTGCTGGTCTGCTCCGAAATTGGCAGTGAGGGCCGCAACTTTCAGTTTGCTCAGCACCTTGTGCTGTTTGATCTGCCACTTAATCCCGACTTGCTGGAGCAACGTATCGGGCGGCTGGATCGAATCGGCCAGAAAAAGGATGTACACATCCATGTGCCCTGTCACCAGCACAGCGCCCAGACGGTGTTGCTGCGCTGGTATCATGAGGGGCTTAATGCCTTCGAACGGGTGTGTCCGGTCGGCACCGCAGTCTACAGTCAGGTCGCCGAGCGTTTGCACTACGTGCTATGCCACAGTGAGGACACGAAGGCTTGCGACGAGCTTATCGATACCACCAGCAAGTTGACCGGACAGGCTTTGGCTACCCTGCAGGAGGGGCGCGATCGTCTGTTGGAATTGAATTCCTGTGACCGTCCGCGTGCCGAAGCTGTGGTTGTGGCACTGGAAACTCTGGGTCAGGGTCATGAAGTGGCAGAGTATCTGGACCGTGTGTTCGACGAATTCGGCATCGAACACCATTACCACAGCACCGACTCCATTGTGGTAGAGCCAGGCGATCAGATGAGTCACGCCGTTGCGGGTTTGCCGGAAGATGGTCTCACAGCGACGTTTTCACGCCAGCGGGCACTGGGCCGGGAAGACATGCAATTTTTCACCTGGGAGCACCCGCTGGTTGCCGGCATTATGGATACTATCGCGGACGGTGATTTTGGCAGCACCACGATTTGCTCGATCAAGTTGCCGCAACTAAAGCCCGGCACGCTGTTACTGGAAGCGGTATTTACCCTGCGTTGCCTGGCGCCGCGGGCGTTGCAGGTGCAGCGTTATTTGCCTGAATCGCTGGTGCGGGTGGTAGTGGATCAGCAGGGGCGAGATCTCAGCTTAACGCTCACTGAAGAGCATTTGGCTATCTTGTGTAAGCCGGTGAAGAAAAACATTGCGAGTGAAATGGTGCGTCATATTCGCAGTCAGGTCAGCGAACAGGTTGCCCACGCCGAGCAGCTCGCGCTTAAGCAGCAGGCTGACATTGTGGCCACTGCCGGGCAGCGGGCGAGTGAAATTCTGGGTGGAGAACTCCAGCGCCTACAGGCGCTAGCCGAGGTCAATGCCAATATTCGCACGACGGAGATTGATTATCTGCGTGACGCCATGGCGTCTTTACATGGCTATCTGGCCAACGCCGAGCTCAGCATGGACGCGATGCGTGTCGTGGTGGTTGCACCCTGAGCAACGGCTTATTCTGGCAGGACGAAATGTCAGTAGTTACCTGCTAGCATGATTTACCAGCGATCCCATACCGGGGTACAACCTTCGGGCAGGGTTGCATGTTTGCCAAGTTCTGCCCAGCTTTGCCCTGGTTGATGGAAATCTGAACCGCAGGAAGCCAGCAGACCTTTCTGCGCGCACAGCGTCGCCAGGTCTCGTGTTTTCGCAGCGGTTTGTTGGCCGGAAACGACTTCTATTGCCGCCCCTCCAGCCGCCTTGAAATCGTCGACCAGTGCCAATAATCTGGTGCGACTGAGATGATATTTGTCAGGGTGAGCCAGCACCGCGGTGCCGCCAGCGTTGCAAATCCATGAAACAACCTGTGTGAGGGGCGCCCAGAGCTGTTTAACATCACCGAGTTTGCCGGTGCCGAGGTACTTGCGAAACGCTTCATCGGTGCTGCGCACGGCGCCCATGGTCACCAGTTGTTGCGCGAAATGGGGGCGCCCGATACTGGCACCCCCCGCCACCTGGGCAACCTGGGTAAGCATGTCCGGGAATCCCTTTTTTTCGAGCTTCTCAGCGATAATACCTGCGCGTTGGTAGCGCGCTGCCTGTTGACTGGCGAGGGCGTCCTGAAACTCGCTGCTGTCCAGATGAAAATTGACGCCGACGATGTGGATACCCACGGTGCCCCACAAAGCGGATAATTCGACGCCGGGCACCAGAGTCAGCGTGCTGGTCAGCGCCGGATCCAGTGTCATGATCCCAGCCACAGTGTCGTGATCGGTGATGGCGAGCACGTCCACGCCGGCCTGTGCGGCGCGCAGCAAGACTTCAGTGGCAGATAACGTGCCGTCCGATGCGGTCGAGTGACTATGCAGATCGACAATCATTCGTCAGGGTGTTTTCGATACGTTTGTTTTGATACATTTGTCTGATACGTTTATGGTTTAACACGTATGGTTTAACTCGGCCCCGTTCGTGGGTAATTGCTGGCAGTGGCCGCGCATAGAAGGGGCATTATAGCGATTTACTGGGTGCGGCGAGGTCAGCAGTTCAAATGCGCTGTAGCCTGCGCAACCGCCATTGACAGGAACCTGCTTATCAAGCCGAAACTGGCCAGTTCATACTTTCAGCGAGATTGCCGTTCGTATCGTTGCTGTGCCTGGTCGGGCAAGCGTGGCAAAATAAAGTGATTAAATCATAGCGTGATGTCATCCCCACAGCTTTTAAAGCCCATCAATACTGAAAAGCGGTACCAGGTGGTGGCTGCGACTGAACAATACATTGAACTGGCTGCGGGTTTGTTCGGCAGGGAGTTTGCGCCAATTCCGGTGCTGTTCGATCTCTCTGGTCGTGCCAGCGGGATGTACAGGGTAAACGGTAAGGCACGACAGATTCGTTACAACCCCTATATTTTTGCGCGCTATTTTGAGGATCATCTGGTTGCCACGGTTGCTCACGAAGTTGCTCACTACATTGCCGATTGTCTGTACGGCATGGCCAACATCAAACCACACGGTGTCGAATGGCAAGCTGTGATGGTTAGCTTTGGCGTCGAGGCCAGTCGCACGTTCGATCATAGTCTGGACGGGGTACCTCAGCGGCGCTATCAGCGGGTGGCCTATCGTTGTGATTGCGGCGCACATCAACTGGGTATCCGACGGCATAACAAAGTCCGTCGACGTCAGGCCGTTTATAGATGTCGACGTTGCCAGGCCGTCCTGGTTGCGATGCCAACCGATTCTGCTGTACAGGAATAAGATGAAGTATGGCATTCGCTATCAAATACCCATCAGGTTTTTATGATTAATAATCATTACGGCGCAGTGATGGCAAGGTCGCTTGCCAAATCCGCAACCAATCAAGATACTTCGCGGTTTTGTTTGTCAGGTGATGTGTATGGAAATTGCTAAAAATCGTATCGTGCAGTTCAGTTATGAATTAAAAGACGTGGCGGGCAAGCTGGTGGAGTCTTCGGAAGGGGCTGGTCCAACGACATACCTGCATGGTCACGGCGGTATGCTGCCAGCGCTTGAGAAAGCCCTCGCCGGCCTGCAGGTCGGCGCCGAGATCAGCGTGCCCCTGACCCGGCCGTATGGGCCCAGCAACCCAGACAGTATTCAGCGCATTCCGCTTAAACATCTGCGCGCCAAAAAGAAGCCGGTGCCGGGAAGCGTGGTGGTCGTTCAGGGGAAAGACGGTCCGCGTCAGGTCACGGTGGTTAAAGTCGGTAAATTCACTGTGGATATCGATACCAATCATCCCTTTGCCGGTATGGATCTAACCTTTGACATAAAGGTGCTGGAGGTGCGCGAAGCCAGTGCCGAAGAAATAGGGCACGGACATGTACATGGACCCGACGGGCACCATCATTAACCAAGCGCATAACTCTGTGCGGAGGCCATAACCCGTTATGGCTAGCACTATGGGTTTGCTTTGAGGCCGATTCTTTACTCCTTTCGCCGCTGTCCCTTTGCCATTCGCGCGCGCCTTGCGCTCCATTACGCGGGTATCGAGGTGGAGCTCCGGGAGGTGCTCTTAACAAACAAACCGGCGGCGATGCTCGACGTATCAGCAAAAGGTACGGTGCCAGTGCTGGTGATGGAGAACGGTGATGTACTCGATGAAAGTTGGGACATCGTGTTGTGGGCAACGGCAAAAAATGATCCGCGGGGATGGCGAGGTCCCCATAACGGCCATCTGGCGGCGGCCAGCGCGCTGGTAATGGCAACAGACTTCTCGTTCAAACCCTGGCTGGATAAATATAAATACGCGGATCGCCACGCTGAAAGCTCGCCCGATTATTATCGACAGCAGGCAGCGGGGTTCCTCGCAGGCCTGGAATCCCGGCTCCAGCGTTTTCCATTTTTACTCGGCGATACGCTATCGGTCGGGGATATCGGCGTGCTGCCGTTTGTTCGTCAATTTGCGGCGGTGGATACGGCGTGGTTTCAGCAGTCGCCCTATCCGCAACTGCAACGCTGGCTGAATGCATTGGTGACATCGACCTTGTTTGCTGCGGTGATGCTGAAATACTCACCCTGGGCTGTCGGTGATGCGCCAGTGTGGTTTGGTGGTAGTGAGAATTGTGAGCGGACTGCCGGGGCCTGATGTGGGTAGTTCGCACCAGGCATCCCCAGGCTGGATCGTATATATGATTCGAGCCAGCGACCACACCCTTTATACGGGCATTACTACCGATGTGGCACGACGCTTTTCTGAACACGCCAATGGTAAAGGTGCGAAGTATTTCCACGCGGGTCGTCAACCTGAACAACTGGTGTACATAGAAGTGTGCCATGATCGTAGCAGCGCCAGCCGCCGGGAGGCGGCAATCAAAAAACTGTCGCGTCGCGAAAAGTGCCTGATGATAGAAAACGCAAAAGAACGGACTTGCAAGCGTGACCGAGAGCGGGGTTTGTAAGGTCTACAAGGCGCGGTAAAGGCGCACTGACTTTGAGAGAGGCGGTGGTTTTGAGATGAAAAAAAGTTTGCGATGAACGATGAAATGACGACGACAGAGGAATGCGAGCAACTGGCGCGGGGCAAGTTGGTTTCGGAAAGTGCCAGGATTCCCTGGCAGGATTTGCAACGCTTTTTTGCCAATGGTACGGCAATTTTTGTGGCGCCCGCGCTGGATATGGTGGAAGCTGCCTATCAAATCAGCGTCGACAATGCGGTGCTGGTCCAAAAGTGGCAGGCTGGTGGTTTGCTCGGGCAGGTGACAGATAGGCAGGCCATCGCGTGGCTGGAAAGCGGTGTGGAGGTGTGGTCAGTAGTTGTGAGGCCGTGGGTACTGGTTCAGCCTGCAGATTAACCCCCGTAGACTTGATTCTGCAGAAAATGCGTGGCCAACGGTGTGGTGGTGTAACGAATTTGTTCGCGATAGAGCGCGTCAACTACCTCTTGCTCTACTCTGGACTTGGGCTTTAAAGCTACAGGCTACACGGGTGTTTTTTGTTTTTATTGAGGCAGCGGTTGATAATGGTTTTCCTGTTCTTGCCAGACTTCCTTCGTGAGTATTGAAGTTAGTCTCGGAGAGCGATTGATTGTTGACGTACAATTGCTCAAGTTGCGTCTGTAGCTAGTGGGAGCGGGAAGCTTGCCTCGCGGCGCATGATTCCGCGGATGACATCAATAAAAGTGTTTTCAGTGAGGGGAGATAACCTTGGATCTAGCAACGTTGATTGGTTTTATAGTTGCCGTAGGCATCATCGTCGCGGCGATGATCACCGGTGGCGGCCTGGCCGCATTTATTGACGGCCCGTCGACAATGATTGTGGTCGGTGGCACCCTGGGTGCCGTGATGATGAATTTTACGCTGGGGCAATTTTTTGGCGCAATCAAGATCGCCCTTAAAGCACTGATGTTCAAAATGGACAAGCCGGCAGAGCTGATTCAGCAATCGGTAGAAATGGCCAAGGAGACCCGGACCGGAGGTTTGCTGGTGCTGGAAGGCAAGGAGACTGAAAACAAATTCCTGTCTAAAGGTATCCAGATGTTAGTGGATGGACACGAAGCCGAGATAATCTCACAAACCTTGCGTGCAGAAATGAATCAGGCGGCTGCACGGCACGATGATGGTGCCGAAATCTTTACCAAGATAGGTGAAGTAGCGCCAGCCATGGGCATGATTGGTACGCTGGTCGGCCTGATCCTTATGCTGGGCAATATGTCGGATCCGAAGAGCATCGGGCCTTCCATGGCGATCGCTTTACTGACAACCCTGTATGGCGCGTTAATCGCCAACGTGTTCGCCATCCCTCTGGCTGGCAAATTGGCGTTGCGCCGAAAAGAAGAGGTGATGATTAAGTCCATTATTATTGATGCCGTGGCAGGTATTCAGGAGGGTAAGAACCCCCGGGTACTGGAAGAATTGTTGAGTACCTACCTGCCGGGTTCGAAGCGGGAGCTTGGTGACGGCGGCGGCAAGGCGGCGGCTGAAGCCAAGTAAATAGCGCAGCCTAAAACTGCAAGCGACTTCAATCAGGCGACTTAGTTAATTCGGGCAGCTTGGTTAATCCAGGCAGCTTGATTGAGGTAAGTTGAATCACTTGGGCGACTGTTCAGGCGTCGCACCACAGAAAACTGAGGCTGGCGGTTCAGCGTGGTATTGGGCCTCTAACATGGTTATTGAGATTGGGTTTGAATGAGATATGAGTGAAAAGAAAGCCAGTGCGGGTGCGCCAGCATGGGTCATGACCTTTGCGGACCTGATGTCTTTGTTGATGTGCTTTTTCGTGCTGCTCCTGTCTTTTGCCGAGATGGATATTATCAAGTTCAAGCAGGTAGCGGGCTCCATGAAGATGGCCTTTGGTGTCCAGCAGGATGTACCGTCCGCTGAGTCTGAACAAACTCAGGAGTTCCTCGAGGGGCGCGAGTCGCCAACGCCGCTCGCTCAGCCATCCAAAGAAACCGTCGAATCTCCCACTGAGTCCATCCAGGCACCCAGCGGGTCGCCAGTTAAGTCCGAGTCTCCTGAGATGGCCGAGATTATGGAGGCTTTGCGACAGGCAGAGATTGCAGAGCAGGAAGAGATCAATCGCCAGCGGGTGATGAAGCTGACGTCATCTCTACAGGACGAAATCAACAAAGGCATGGTCGAAATAGACAGCGATACCGACGATATTGTTATCCGTATCGGTGAAAAGGCATCGTTTGCTTCCGGCACTTCAGATTTGCGCACCGGTTTTCTGCCTACGCTGCAACGTTTACAGGCTGCACTGGCAGATGTTGATGGTGCAATCACTGTCGCTGGCCATACTGACAATCAACCGATTAGAACCGCTAAATTCAGGTCTAACTGGGAGTTGTCCGCGTCTCGAGCTGTATCGGTGGTTCACGAATTATTAAAGACTGGCAAGCTGCCCCTGGAGAGGTTCGTGGTGGAGGGGCATGCGGACGGTAAGCCCCTGGTGCCGAATGACAGTGCCGAGAACCGGGCCAAGAATCGCCGCGTCGAGTTAACCATAGTGCACCCTGGCAAGGACGCGCAGCCCGAAAAAGTGATTGAACTACCGTCCGCTGTGGGGTCGTCTTGAAGGTGGGAGTTTAACTTTGGCTCTAACAAACTAGCAAGGCTCGTCAAAACTACTGGCTTCCAGTTCTACCCCAAATGGACACATCGGATATAAAATATGACTCAAGAAAAGCGAAAATATTTCCGCATAAGTGACAATATCCATTTGTGCTTCAGGATGATTGATCAGGGTGATCTTGAGCAGGGCATTGCCCGCCTACAGGCGGGCGTCTCCAGAAAGCAGAGAATGCTCGACTCGCTGCTCAGCGTCGACGTCCGCCTGACCGACCTGATTGATGATCTGGTTGATGAACAGCCGAAAATAGCGGCGGTTTTTAAGTTGCTCAGCCGCAAAACCCATATTCTGGCTCAGGCTATTGCGGAGCAATCTCCAGATATAGAAAGCGAAGACCCGATTGGCCCGACACATCCAGTCAGCCTTAGTGCAAACGGTTTATCATTTAAAAGTGCTGAGAGTTTCAACGAGGGTGAGCTTTTGGAGCTTCACCTCGTATTATTTCCGGCGGTTCAGGCGATTAGTGCATTCGGCAAGGTGGTGAATTGTCGCATTGATGAACCGGTTGTCACCGGTGCAACCTATGAGGTGGGCGTCGAGTACGTGTTTCTGGCGGAAGAAGACCTGGATTTTATTGTCGCCCACGTGCTGGATAATCAATCACAGCAGCTTCGTCACTCTAAATCTCGGGGCGACAAATAAACTGACTGTTAGCTCTTAAGTAAGGATTGTCAGTGGGGCTGGAAGGCGAGGTTTAGATCGCGGCAAACATGTTTATGTTGCCGCAAGCAGCGTCGATAGACGCCCCTGCTTAATTAACTATTCCCAGGCTCCACTCATTTCCGCATTATCATGGATGCCAGTTTGCTAGAATGCCCGACTCTGTTGGCGACCATTTTTTCATCACCCTGGGACAGCTATGTCAGTATCAAAAGTCGGTTTTGTCAGTCTGGGATGTCCCAAGGCACTGGTAGATTCTGAGCGTATTCTGACCCAGTTGCGCCTGGAAGGTTATGAGGTGTCGCCCAGTTACAGTGGCGCGGACGTGGTGGTGGTCAACACCTGCGGTTTTCTGGATAGCGCCAAACGGGAGTCGCTGGACGCGATTGGCGAGGCGATGGCGGAAAATGGTCGCGTCATTGTCACCGGCTGTATGGGCGGTGATGAACAGGCTATACGCAGCGTGCATCCGGGTGTGTTGGCGGTAACGGGACCCCACCAGTACGAGGCGGTAGTCAAGGCGGTCCACGATTGGGCGCCGCCCTCGGTGGCACACAACCCACATGTTGATTTGGTCCCGCCCCAGGGTATTAAGCTGACGCCCCGTCATTACGCTTACCTGAAAATAGCCGAAGGCTGCAATCACGGTTGCACATTTTGTATTATTCCGGATTTGCGCGGCAAACTGGTTAGTCGGCCCGTTGGCGACGTGCTCGACGAGGCTGAGCGGCTGGTTAACGCCGGGGTCAAGGAATTGTTGGTGATTTCCCAGGATACCAGCGCCTATGGCGTCGATATCAAATACCGCACGGGTTTCTGGCAGGGTCGGCCGGTGAAGACGCGGATGCTCGACCTATGTCAGGCCATGGGCGAACTGGGTGTCTGGGTTCGTCTCCATTACGTTTATCCCTATCCCCACGTCGATGATGTCATTCCATTGATGGCGGAAGGCAAAATCTTGCCTTATCTGGACATTCCCTTTCAGCATGCCAGCCCCAATGTTTTGAAGGCCATGAAGCGTCCCGCGCATCAGGAGCGAACGCTGGATCGTATTCGCAGTTGGCGGCAAATATGTCCGGATCTAACCTTGCGTAGCACGTTCATCGTTGGTTTTCCCGGCGAGACAGAGGCGGATTTCGACTATTTGCTGAGCTGGCTGACAGAGGCCCAGCTCGATCGTGTTGGCTGCTTCAAGTATGAGGCGGTGGCTGGTGCCAGGGCGAATCAGTTGCCGGGAGCTGTGCCGGAAGCTGTCAAGCAGGAGCGCTGGGACAGGCTGATGGAAACCCAGCAGACTATCAGCGCCACACGTTTGCAGGCGAAGGTAGGACAGCTATTGACGGTGATTGTCGATGAAGTCGATGAGGAGGGCGCCGTTGCGCGCAGTCAGGGAGATGCCCCGGATATTGACGGCAATGTTTTTATAGACAGTACCGATATGCAGTGCGGTGATCTGGTGCGGGTCAGAATTACCGTTGCTGATGACTATGATCTTTACGGCTCCCGGGAGTAAAGCGCTTTTTTGTCGGGAGTCGTTAGCAGGAACCGGCGGGGCGTATCTCGGGTCGGTGTTCTTCGCCTGAGGCGCGGCGGAAGGTTTAAACTCTATTCGGCTTGGCCCGTTTAATTAAGCCGTATCTGAAGATCAAATACTGTCCTGGCAACAGGTTTGTCGAAAGGATTAACACATGCACCACACCAGCCAGTCTTCCCAGTTTATGCTTCGTAACGCCCTGTGGCGACATGCCAGCAAGACAGCGGTTGTGGCGGGCGAGCGTTCCTACACATACCGGGAACTGGACCAGTTGTCAGGTAATCTTGCCGCGCACCTCTATAGCATGGGCGTGGCCCGGCAGGATCGTGTGGCGATTTTGTTGCGCAACTGCATAGAGTTTGTCATTACCGATCTCGCTATTATCAAGCTGGGGGCCGTTAAGGTGCCGCTCAACGAAATGCTTAGCATGAGCGATGTGGGCTACATGGTGGGTCATTCCGGCGCCAAAGCCATGGTGGTGCATAGCTCCTTGACTGACAAGCTGGATGAAGCCGAGTTGCAGAACACCGATCTTACCTGTCGCGTCGAGGTGGATGACAAGGGCAATGGTGTGGCGGCTGCTCACACAGCATGGAGTGTTCTGTTCGAGGGAGTTAGCCGCACGTTTGACTGGCAGCCGGTTGGCCCCGAGGATATGTCGTTTATTCTTTACACGGGTGGTACGACCGGACGTTCCAAGGGGGTGATGCATACCCACGGGGCGATGATGATAAATGGTCTCACCCATATTATTCACGGCGAGATTAGCGAGAACGAAAAACTCCTGCTGACCAGCCCGTTACCCCACTCGGCCGGTTTCTTTTTGCAGGCGGCCTTGCTGCAGGGTGCGACGGTTTTCATACACAGCAGGTTCGATCCGGACACCGTGCTGGCGACCATTGGCCGGGAAAAAATCACCTGGACCTTCATGGTGCCGACGATGATTTACCGCGTGCTTGATGCTTATAACGTGGGTCAACACGATATCGCGTCGTTGCGAACCCTGGTCTATGGTGCGGCACCGATTACCCGCGTGCGCTTACAGGAGGTGCTGGACAAGTTCGGCCCGGTACTGTTGCAATTATTTGGTCAAACCGAAGTGCCAAACTTCGCCACCAAACTTTGCAAGGCCGACCATTTGGACGAAAGATTTCTCGGCTCCTGCGGTCAGCCGATTATGACTGCGGATGTGCGTATTGGTGACGACGACGGTGAAGCCCTGTCCTTTGGTGAAGTAGGAGAGATCATGGTGCGCTCGCCGTATACCCTGGAAAGTTATTACAACGACGCGGAAAAGACCGCAGAAGTTTATGCCGGCGAATGGATTATTACCGGCGACGTTGGTTACCAGATGGATACGGGACATGTATTTATTGTCGACCGTGCCAAAGATATGATCATCTCTGGTGGCATGAATGTTTATTCCTCGGAAGTCGAAAATGTGGTGCAGGAGCATCCTGGGGTCCGCCAGGTGATGGTTATCGGTATTCCCCACCAGGATTGGGGTGAGGCGGTATGCGCAGCGGTTATTCCCTCGGCAGAGGGTCTCGACGAAGACGATTTGATTGCGTTCTGTAAACGGCGTCTTGCGGCTTACAAGGTGCCAAAAACGATTGAGGTGGTGGACAACATACCATTGACGGCTTACGGCAAGCCAGATAAGAAAACGCTGCGCGCCAAATACTGGGGTGATCAAACTCGCCAGGTGAATTGAATACTTTCGTTGTTTTTGCTACATCTGGCTACCGGGCGTGATTCCGGTGAAGGTTGCCACTGGCAGGCCATCGAGCAGTTGCTTGGTCTGACCGAGGTGGTGCTATTTTTTCAGGAACTGGTAAATTACCGTTCGAATAATGTAGTGGGGAGTCACGTCGTGATCGCGCGGCGCTGGCGTTCGCGGGGGCCGATATTTTTTACGCAGGGTCTGGATAACGCGGAAGTAGAGAAATTATTTAACGATGTACCTGGGCGGGGACATGAGCTATCCGACACTGATAACGCTCTGTATTCGCAAACTAAGCAATCAATTAATTCGTCAATAAAGCAAGGGGCAGCACCATGGACAGAGTAGCAAATAAAGTGGCATTGATTACCGGCGGTACCGCAGGTATTGGGTATGCCAGCGCCGAACTAATGTGTAGGGAGGGCGCTAAAGTCGTGATTACGGATCTGCGTCCAAAGGAGGGGGAGGCATCGGCGCAAAAGCTGCGCGATCAGGGTTACGATGCGATGTTCATCGAGCAGGACGTGACCGATGAAAACCTTTGGCCAGGGGTGATTGCTGCGGTCGTGAAACAATATGGGCGACTCGATATTCTGGTTAACAATGCCGGCGTAGGCGAAGAGACCAACCTGGAAGAAAGCGATCTTGCGCACTGGCGCTTTGTGAACGCCGTCAATATGGAGGCGGTGTTTATGGGTACCAAAAATGCCATTAAACAAATGAAGCTGAATGGTGGTGGCAGCATCATCAATATTTCATCCATCGAAGGGCTGATCGGCGATCAGAAGTTTGCCGCCTACAATGCCAGTAAGGGCGGTGTGCGACTGTTTACCAAGTCCGCGGCACTCTATTGCGCCGAGAAAAAATACAATATTCGCGTAAATTCCCTGCACCCTGGATTTACCCAGACACCTATGGTTGATAATGCCGTAAATATTTTTTCGGCGGCCGATGCAGAGCGAATTAACCGTGAAATTGCCGTTGGTTACATGGCTGAGCCCATTGATCAGGCTTATGGCATTTTATTTTTAGCGTCCGACGAAAGTCGCTATATGACCGGCTCTGAGCTGGTTATTGACGGTGGTTTTACCGCGCATTAAGCGCCAGTGCATGATAAGGAATGATGAGATGGGGCGTGTTCAGGATAAAGTGTGTTTGATCACCGGTGGCACCGCCGGTATTGGTTATGCCAGCGCTGAGTTAATGTGCCGTGAAGGTGGCAAGGTAGTGATTACCGATATTAGACCAACCCAGGGTGAAGCGGCAGCTCAGACCTTGCGTGACCAGGGTTACGATGCGGTGTTTATTGAGCAGGATGTGACGTCTGAAAGCCGCTGGCGGGAGGTGCTTGCCGAAGTGGTTTCGTGTCATGGGCGACTAGACGTGCTGGTGAACAACGCCGGGGTTGGTGCCGGCACAGATCTGGAGGAAAGCGATCTTGCGCACTGGCGCTTTGTGCATTCGGTCAATCTGGAAGCTGTGTTTATGGGTACGCAAAATGCGATCAGGCAGATGAAAACCAACGGAGGCGGCAGTATCGTCAATATTTCTTCCATCGAGGGGATTATCGGTGATCCACGCTCGGCGGCTTACAACGCGAGCAAGGGTGGGGTGCGACTGTTTACCAAGTCTGCGGCGCTCTACTGTGCAGAAAAAAAATACAATATCCGGGTCAACTCGGTACATCCTGGTTTCACTAAAACGCCTATGGCGGATAGTGTTGGCGATCTGTTCGGGCCTGAAGATATACAGCGGATTCAACGCGAAATTGTTATTGGCTACATGGCAGAGCCGATTGATCAGGGTTATGGCATTTTATATCTGGCGTCGGATGAGTCACGTTATGTGACAGGGACCGAGCTGATTATTGATGGAGGGTATACCTGTCATTAACTGCGCATACTCTTGTGGCTTTGAGTATCTGTAGCTTTAAGGGGTTTTAAAAAGGCCGCTCACCAGTAGCGGCTTTTTTATGCCATTCTGGTGCGTGGCGCTGGCGCCGCTTGCCGCTTGCCGCTTAGGGCAGATCGATAAACGCAATTTTTTTTAAACGGTTAGCGATTTAGTCGGGACGAATTCGTCAAATAGTTCGCAATTCCATTGAAATACCACCACGCATTTCTTATTCTTTTCGCTCCGATAAATAAAAGGATTTTCCTTGATGCGCTCAATACTTGTTATGAATTCAAAAGGGGGATGCGGCAAGACCACGCTGGCCACGAATCTGGCCGGTTACTATGCCGCGCGGGGCAAGAGTGTGGCGTTGGTGGATTACGATCCGCAGGAGTCGAGCATTGACTGGCTGGAGGCTCGCGGTGGTGATCGAGCGCCTATTGTTGGTATAGCCGGATCACAGGACGCAGTTCGTATTCCTAAAAATACGGACTACGTGATCATGGACAGCCCGGCTGCAGTTCATGGGCGCCCGCTTGCCGAGTTGGTGCGTAAGGCCGATATTATCCTGATGCCGGTACTACCATCCCCGATTGATGTGCGGGCCGCCAGGAATTTTTTGAACGAGGTCAATAAACTACGCAAAGTGGTCAATGCCGACGTCAAGTTTGCCACGGTGGCTAACAGGGTGCGAGAAAACACCGTTGCAGCCCACGATTTATACGAATATCTCGATGCGCTACGCTTGCCCAGTGGTAAGAAGTTGCCCTACCTCGCTGTTTTGCGAGCCAGTCAGAACTATATTCGCGCGGCTGAAAAGGGCTTATCGATATTCGAGTTCGCTCCGGTGAAAACCTTGCCCGACCGTGATCAGTGGGTGCGTATTTTCCGCTGGATCAACAGCGTGGGCAAACGCTAGGCAAGGTTTTCAGTGTCAGCAGTTGTTGTCTAGCTGGCAGTTGCGCCGCCATCAACGACAATCTCTGCGCCGGTGACCCAGGGAGACTGGTCGCTGGCCAGAAACAATGCAGCTTTCGCGATGTCAGATGGTTGGCCAATCATCCCCAGCGGGGTGCTGCGTTCAAATGCTGCCTGTACAGATGCTTCGTCGGCGCCAAGCCCCGCCGCAATAAAGCCCTTGAGCACCGCATTGCCCATGTCGGTGGGTATCAGGCCGGGGTGAATAGAGTTGACGCGAATGCCGTATTTCAAGTTACCGAACTCTACGGCGGCGGCTTTGGTCAGCAATTTGACCGCACCTTTGCTGCCACAATAGGCGCTTAGCCCAGAAAAGCCGCGCAGACCAGCGACAGACGAAAGGTTGATGATAGAACCCCCGCGGCCCGCGATACCGCCAGGTTTCATGGCTTTGCCGGCATGTTTCAGGCCGAGAAAAACGCCGGTGACATTCACGTCGAGAATGCGCTGGAAATCTTCCAGACTGGTGTTTTCGACCAGGGCGCAAATCTCTATACCCGCGTTATTAACGACGATGTCCAGGCCACCCAGAGTGGATACTGTCGCGGCAATGACGTTTTCCCAGTCTGATTCGCGAGTGACATTTTGCGGCAAAAAAGCCGCGCGACCGCCAGCGTCTTCTATTTCGGCTACCATGGTTTTGCCCAGGTCTTCGAGTATGTCAGTAACCATAATGGCGGCCCCGGCGCGCGCCATAGTCCGGGCAATTTCGGCGCCTAGACCGCGGGCCGATCCAGTGATCAACGCTACTTTACCGGCCAGTGATACGGGGATGGAATCTGTCGACATGGGGGCCTCTTTAGTTTTGGTGGATTATACGTTGGGTGGAAAAAACTTCTATAAATTCAGGGTGTGGAGTGTCTGCTTTGTTCGCGGTATTGGGAGGGCGAGCAGCTCGTCCAGCGTTTGAATGCGCGCCGAAAACTCGCGGTGTCCTGATAGCCGAGTTCCATGGCGATTGATTCAACAGAATTGTCGGTATTACGCAGGGCTTCCGTTGCCAGTTGTTTGTGCACGCGGTCCCGTAACTCCCGGTAGTTAGTGCCCTCTGCCTGGAAATGGCGAATCATGGTTCTCGAGGAAACGTTAAACGATTTGGCGAGGTCTTCCAGTGTTGGCATATTGCCGGGTGAGCGCCGCATCAGGTTCAGGACGTGTTGCACAGTCAGATTGTTGGCGCGGATGTCCTGCATTTTCTGTTGTAGCTGTTCTTCAGCGAGGCGATGGATATTCTCATCGGCGGTGATGCATCGCATATCAAGCACGTATTTAGGTAGTATCATTTTATGCTGCTTACCAGAAAACTCGACCTGCCCGGAGAAGTAATTGTGGTAGTCGGTGCTATAAGGTGGTGGCGAATAACCGAAAATGACCTTGCTACAGGTGAGCTTTTTACCGCTGACAAATTCCAGGGCATTTTGCAGCGTTAACATCATCGCTTCTGCAACGATGGCCTGGACTTCTGGTCTTTCGTGGGTTTCCACGATCTCGAGGATGACGCTGTCATTTTCATGATAGACATTCAGATCACAAAAATTAATGGCTGTTTTGTAATACTTGGCCGCATCGTGTATGGCCTGGCCGACTGTTTCACTGCTGATAATGGCCATTCCGATGGTGCCGTGACTAGAGACATGGATTTTGGTTCCGATGGACAGCCCAGCTTGCTTAATGTGAAGTTTCTCAATCAGTTCGAATACAGCCTCGCAAAGCGGTTCAAATTCAATTTTAGTGGCCGAATCGCTGAGTAGATCTCTGGTAATACCGCGACGTTCAAAGCAGCGCTCAGCTTCCTCGCTGCCGCCCAGTGTATGGAATATAAGATTGGCATAGCTGGCTGAAACAAAGTAACCACCGGAAACACCCATTTGTAGGGCTCTGGATAGTGGGTCGCCATTTTTTTTTCCGGGTTTTTGAGTTTGAGTCATTTTTTTGTCTCATCGCTAACGTCAAATCAGCGGATGGCGGTGCTTAATTAGCGTTCTTATTTGCATTGCAGGGACAAACTAGTTTTAGAATTTTCGCACGGACATTTGTCCTGGTCCATGCCGGGACCACATGCGTCGCCAATGTCAGTTTTGATGTTGCACTCAAAGCAGCTGGTAGGCAAGGTCTAATAATAAAATGAAGTGGCGGATGTTTGCGCTTTGGTAGCTTGCTCGAATACTGCACCGTGCAGTTAATATATCGGATTCTGGAATTCGGATTCTGGCGTTGCGTGTTTGAGGGCGGGCGGCAAAGCCTGATTATGCCGTGTACTTATGTATATGATTACATGAAATTATGCCCATAAATTTCATGTAACCTATTGGTTTTAATGGCTAATTTACCGATTCTTGCGATGTATGGGTCGTGTTACCCGTGTCACTTTCTGCAATACTATTGTCATCTTTTGCTCTGCGTCGGCTCGATTGCTTTGCGTATATTGTGGTCGTGATACGAAGGTTGTTGTGGTAATCCCGCTCTTGCGAGGGGTGACGCAACCGAGCGCTACGATAGCATTAACTAAGGGGCACAAAAATGGCTAATACAAATACACAGGCTGTCGCTCTGGATACAGCAGCCGCAGAAAGCAAGCTGACCGGACATTTTAAACGCAACCGTTTCGCATACACTGCGGGCGCGTTTGCAATTGCAGTGGGTACTGCGCTGCGTATCTACCTTGATACCATGGGATTCACCGTTGGTACTGATTACTTTTCAGACGAATTCCAGACCTACTGGATGCCATTGTTGTACGCGGAAGTGATCTTTATGGGTTTGTTTACGGTCACTCTTTCCGTCTACTTCTGGATGACCCGGGAGACCGACGCGAGCACGATAAGCAAGGAACTCGAACTGAGCCGCTACTGGAAACTGCTCGGCGTTTTCACCGTGATGGGTATTTGGGCTGGAGCCATTGCTTCAAACGCTGTTGAGTCTGACGCTGCGTGGCATCAGGTGACTATCCGCGATACGGATTTTACGCCGACACACATTATTATCTTCTATTTTGCGCTGCCCTTTCTGACCGCGATGTTGATTCCGACGTTCATCTGGACCCACACGCGCCTGCCTGCGTACATGAACAAGATATCGCTGCCGTTTCTGGCCGTGGTTGTCGGTATTCTCATGATTATGCCTAACTACGGCTTTAATGAGTGGGGTCATACTTTCTTCTACGCTGAAGAGCTGTTCGCAGCCCCGATTCACTGGGGTTTTGTCTTCCTGGGCTGGTCGCTGTTCTTCCTCGTGCCCCTGGCTGTCCAGTTGTTCGCCAACATGGGTCGCCTGATCGCCGAGACCACTGCTGAAGAAGCTGACCGGCAATCAGCCTAAAACTCTAAGCCCGTGAGCTAGGGTGCCCTTGCAATTCGTATCCCCGCAAGCCAGAAACTTGCGGGGATATTTCTTCTGATCCCCCCCCTTCTGATAACTTATACTTTGGACAACTGTCTTTGGTAAAGGTGAGGTATTGTTATGAGTGACGCACAGGTAGTCGGACTTACCGAGGCCGAAGCCAAACGGAGACTGCTGGATCTGAAGTCTCTTGATAACCCCAAAGCGATGAAATTATATCGTCGTTTTGACGGCATTCTTATCCTGATCCTTTTTACCTTTATTACCCTGGGTATTCAGATTCAGTTTACGCTGACCGCCGGGGACTGGGACTATTGGATTGACTGGCGAGATCGCCGCTGGTGGCCTCTAATCTCGCCGTTCACTTTGTTACTGTTTATTGGTGCCTTCACCTACGGGATATGGCAGCGGTTACGACTACCGATTATTGCGACAGCGGTGACTACCCTGCTATGCCTGGTGTCGTGGTTGAGTCGCTATTTGAATTTTTACGAATTCACCAATTTCCCGATGTCCTTCACCTTTCCGTCATCCTATATTGGCTTGGGGATTTTACTCGATTGCACACTGGCAATGACCCGTAGTCTGGTGGTGTCTGCAATGATTGGCGGTGGGTTATTTGGCGCCCTGGTTTACCCGTTAAACTGGTCGTTTATGGCCGCTTACAAGGTGCCGATCGAATTTAACGGTACCCTGATGTCAGTGGCAGACCTGATGGGTTATCAGTACATTCGTACCACCACGCCTGAATACCTGCGCATTATTGAGGAGTCCACTTTGCGTACGTTTGGCGGCTCGGTGACACCGTTAACCGCCGTGTTTGCTGGCTTGTGCGGCATCGTGGTTTACGCGGTATTCCTATACGTGGGTTCTTGGATTAACGGGCTGGATAAATACGCCAAACGCATTATTTAGACTGCTGCGGGAGTAAACGGTCAAATGAATAGAGTTTTCCTGGTTAAAATGTCCATCAAGAGTGTGCTGGCGGTTCTGTTGCTATCGCTGTTTGCCGCGGAGGTTACAGCCCATGGCGAGCGCGCGCAGTTGGCGAGTATGCGCATGCGCACGGTGCACTGGTTTGATACGCAGGTGACGCCTTTGAATGTCAAAGTCGGAGATGTGGTCACTGTCACCGGCAAGTTCGTCACCTCGGAATGGTGGCCAAAACACATGCCGAGTATTGAGGATACGGTTTATTTGAACATTGGTGTGCCGGGGCCGACCTTCCTCAGGTTGCATTCCGAAGTTAACGGCGTTCCGATGATGCGTTCGACGGCATTTCCCCTGGGCAAGGTCTATGAATACAAAACGGTGCTGCGCGCGCGTATTGCAGGTCGTTACCACGTGCACCCGCTATTAAATGTTAAGGATGCCGGGTCTCTCGTCGCTAAAGGCGCCTGGCTGGAAGTGCAGGAAAACGCCAGTGGCAAGCCGTTTGTCAATGAGGTCACTACGCTGCCGGGTAACACGGTTGACCTTGAGTCTTACGGCCTGCACGGATTTGGCGGCGTCTATTTTTGGCACGTCGTGTGGATAGTCATGGGTGTTGCTTATCTGGTGTACTGGCTGGCCACCAAAAAAGAGTTGTTTATACCGCGTTTTATACGTATTCGAGAAATGGGTACCGACCGGGCCAATGAGCTGATGACGAAGAGTGACTTTGTTGCCAGCAGTGTCTTTTTTACCCTCACTCTGGCCTTGATCTTGGCTGGCTATTTGTGGGCCGAAAACAAGTATCCCATTACCATTCCGTTGCAGACTGGCATGGTCGACGTTAAGCCGATGGACTTGCCAGTGGGTGATCTGGAGGTGGTCGTTGAGCACGCCAGTTACGAGTTGGCTGGTCGCAGTTTGAGCATGCGTGTGAAGATGACAAATCACGGTGAAAGCCCTCTCCGCATTGCTGAATTCGCAACCGCCAATATTCGCTTCATGAATGCCAGGGTCAATAAAGGCGAGTTTTATGAAGGCGAAGAAATGGTGTCTCGCGATGGCCTCACCGTATCAGTCGATGTGATTGCACCGGGCCAGTCGGTTGATGTCGTGCTGGTTGCTTCCGATGCGTTGTGGGAGCAGTACCGCATGACCGGTCTGATACATGACCCGGACAGTCGATTTGCAGGCATGATTTTTTACTACGATGATAGTGGTAAGCGGTATTATCAGGAAGTTGGCGGCGCGGTGTTGCCCGATTTCTTCTAATATATTAATGGGTAGAACCTGAGCAGGCTGTTGATTCAATGATACGAATATCGGCAATTAAAAGGCCTGTTGTCGCGGGCCTCCTGGTAGTTTGGGCAGCGTTTGGTAGCGCCACTGTGCTGGCTCATGGTGGCGTGTCTGTCGAAGATGATGTCTGTATCATCAATATCGACAGATACAAGGCGCACTTCACTGGCTACTTGCCGAAAGAGCGAGCAACCCAGGAGTTCTGTGAGGATATCCCGATCGCCACGGAGAGCATTTTCGTGATCGACTTCATCAGTGACGAATTGCGGGCGATGGAGCTGGATTTCCGTATTATTCGTGACGTTAAAAATATCGGGGTGACCGCAACCCTGGGTGACCTGGGTGGGGCGGAGGCTATTGAGGCAGCGACCATTTATTATCAGGAGCCGCAACAGTTTCACAAAGGGATTTTGAATATTCGCTATAACTTCGCCCAGGTGGGTGGTTACATAGGTATTGTGCACGCGCACCACGTAGAAACCGGCTTAAAGTACACGTCGGTATTCCCCTTTTCGGTGGGCAAGGTCGACTACGGCCGGTATGTGAAATACTTCCTCATGCTGTTCATAGGCTGCGGCGTGTTTATATATGGCGCAGGTCGGGGGCATATCTTTATACCTAAACCAAAGTCCAGGTCGGCGACCTAATTGTTCGCTTCTGTGCAGAAATTATTTTGGCCAGTGCTGCTCATCGCTCTGTTAGCTATTGGTCTTTTGCTTGTGCCGTGGCAGTGGTACCCGCGGGAGTGGCGGGTCTGGTACGCCAATACATTCGGTGCGAGCGGGTATATCGAGCAACCCGCCACCATCCCGGCGCGGCCCGCCCCAGTCTCAGACGTTGAGGACCCCTGCCCGCCAGATATCTTGGGTTGGCGGAAAGCGCAAACGATTGAAGGGGTCGAAATAGCGAGATCCACCGACTGCCTTGCCGATAATCCCAGCGCGATTGCCGCCTTTGTCAAAGGCACCAATAATGTCGGTCATGGCACCTTAATGAACGCCAGGCTGTCTCCCGATGCGGTGGTTTTGGGTCGCGATCTCGACGATGACGGTGATCCAGACGAAGTGCATATAAGACTGGAGGTATACGAACTTAATGGTGCTTCGCCGGATATTAATGAGCCGGTTGTCCAGTACGCTATTGCGCCTGGCATCAAACCTGCGCTATGGGTATTCGCGCCAAAATC